>PBSL01000018.1 GCA_002726205.1 Planctomycetaceae bacterium
CCCGCTGGTGAATACCCCGGCGGCAATCCCAACGACAACCCCGGCGGTGGGTCTCCTGGTGGCCAGCCCGCTGGTGAATACCCCGGCGGCAATCCCAACGACAACCCCGGCGGTGGGTCTCCTGGCGGCAACCCGTTTCCTGATGGCCCCCCCGAAGGAAGTCCCGGTGCTGATGATCCAATCTCACCCGGAGGCGAGAAACCCGGTGGTGGGGACGATTTCCCGATGCCGGATGATCCTGGTGACGACGATGGGTTTCCCGGCGATGAAGACTTTGATGACGACCTTCCGAAAGACGGTCCGGGGGAGGAGGATGTCCCCGACGGCTCCGACGATGATCTCCCTGGCGAGGATGACATGCCCGACCTGGGAGACGGCGATGATGAACCGCCTTCCGAGGAAGATGAACCCGGTAAGGTTCCACCCGATCCCACTCCCGGGGATGAAGCGCCACCAGGCGATGATGGAACCGAAACACGGCCGGGAGCGCCTCCTGCTCCGGACTTTTAGGCCGTTTCCTGGTGATTTCACCTGAACCACGGCGGCGTGCCGACTTGAGCACGCCGCCGTTTTCTTGTCCCCCAGCCAGATCGATTACCTGATGGTTCCCCACGCGTGACAATCCCGCCATTCGACCTGGATGCGATTCGTGGCGAAACCTTTGTCGCAGACGTCGTTTATCACGACACGCTGGACTCGACAAACGACCTGGCACACACCATAGCCGCGGACGGTTCACCCGACCCAGGCTCTCCCGTGCTGTTCCTGGCCGCTTACCAGACACGGGGTCGCGGTCGGGGTAGCAACAGTTGGCACGCCGCAAGAGGCGGCCTGACGTTTTCACTGCTGCTTGGTTTCGACAACCCGATCCAGCCTTCGCGATTCCCACCCCTGGCACTGGCAACCGCCCTCGGGGTGTCCCGAGCACTTTCGAGTCGCCTGGCCGAGGTCGTCTCCGATGTCCGCTTGAAGTGGCCCAACGACCTGGTCGTCAATGATCGCAAGATCTGTGGCATCCTGGTCGAACCGCTTCGCGGCCCGTCGCCAGGGGTCATCATCGGGGTCGGTGTCAACGTCAACAATCGCCTCGACCCGTCACTCGAAAATCACGCCACGTCGCTGGCCGATCTCCTGGGAAACCACGTCCCGCTGACCGATCTCCTGATCGAAATTCTCTCTGGAATCGAACAGACAACAGGGGCGTGGCAAAACGGTGACCCAACCCTGGCCGCAGACTGGACCCGGTCCTGCCATGACATTGACCGACCCGTGGTGACCGAAACGCCGCGCGGCCCGATCGAGGGGATCTGTCGAGGAATCGATTCCGACGGCCGCTTGATCCTCGACCTCCCCAACGGATCCAGGCAGGCCATCGCCAGCGGATCACTTCATTTTCGGGAGCGGCAGTCCTGAACACCGACCCGAGGTACGAGTCGGTGCCAGGTGCTGCGTCACTTCTGGCTAGGGCACGGTCGGGAAGCTGAAGTCGAATGTTCCCGCCGGAGCCTCGAGCCATCCGAACGGCAGTTCTCCGATCGTCACGGGCACGGAGAACGGAACGCCGTCCGGTAACAGGAGTTGATCGAACACGAAGCCTCGTCCGGCAGTAAACTGTGCCGTTCCCAGTGGATCAACCGTGTCGTATCCGGTCTCGATCCGGAAGGTACTCACCCCCATACCGGGATACTCGAACAATCCCGCATCGGGACCACCGAACGGTGGCAGGAGATCTCGCGAGGAAATCCGCTGGGCGTTGCGGCGACGATCCTCGGCGAGAAACGGTCCCGGGGGCACCTCGTCGAACAATCGGCTCTTGAACAACGGCTCGTCGTTGTTGTAGTAGGCTCCGACCACGTTCGAAGCACCCGGATTGGTCGTGCGATCGCTTTCTCCATTGGTGACTTGCAGGCTGCTGCCGGTGTTTCCACTGAACATCAGGTTCAATCGAGCCAGTGGATCTCCCTCGAAGACCGTCACGTCAAAGTCGGTGTCGTCCCAGGCATCTTCTGTTTCAGCCGGATCAAGCGTCGACGTGAAACTCTCGATGTACACGTCCTGACCGCTGTTGGCAACGAACAGGTTGCCCATCACCTGGGCGTTGACACGGCCATTCCCGATCACGTTGCCGAACACATCGAGCGTGTCATTGGTTCCCACACCGTTGCCATCGAATTCATTGATGCCGGTGTCATCGGCTCCTGTGAACAAGGCATAACTGTTGCTCGTTCCGATCCGCATCACCAGCCCACCGGCAATGAAGTTCCCCGTCTGGTTGTTGTTTTCGACGGAGTTCACGTCGAGCACCATCACGAGGTTGGGCACGGCGGTGATGGCACCGGTCGCATCGAGATCGACATCGGAGGCGTCTGTCTGGTTCTGGATCGCCGAGGCAGTATTGACCACGTAGAAGCCCTCGAGGCCGTTGTTGTCGATCTGGTTGTGTCCCGAGAGCGTGCCATCCCCGAACCGGATGAACGATTCACCGCTGTCCTGGTTCAGGATGTCGACACCGCGGCCGGCGTTGAGACGAATCTCGTTTCCTTCGGCGACCAATTCCAGTCGCTGGAGTCCCGCTGTCGTCCCTCCCTGCTGGATCTCGATTCCATCTCCGAGGTTGTTCCGGATCGAGTTGGCCCGCAACGTGAAGTCCTTGCCGACGAACGTGAACGGCTCGCCCGGATCGACCCAGTTGATGTCGATACCGACTCCACCGCCGGTTCCCAGGGCAAGCACCCCGTTGCCGGTGATCTCGTTATTCGTGATGACCGCATCACCGTAACCGTTGATCTCGATCCCGTCCTCACCGTTGTCGACAATCGTATTACCCAGGCTGGCTCCACTGATGAGATCGACGCCATCCAGCCCAATGACCAGGTTGGCCATCCGGGCATCGCCGAGAACACCATTCCCGATGTTGTTGCTGATCGTGTTGCGTGACCAGGTGCCCCCTACCTGACGGGCCGCCGTGTCAAAGACGTTGTACTGCTCGCGGAGTTGGACGCCGTGTCCCAGGTTGGCATCGACGAGGTTCTCGTTGAGATCCACGGCGAGGTCGGCATCCAAGGCGGTCAGGATGTCGATGCCATTGAGAACTGACTGTGTGACGATGTTCTCACGAAGTTCGACACCGACCTCGGTGGCATTGCCACCGCTGCCGCTGACCGCGATGCCGTTACCTTGTTGCGCCGTGACGGTGTTGCCCAGGATCGTCACCCCGCGTACCTGGCCGGTGACCGGGTTGACGATCAGGACCCGGGCTTCGTCGCTGCGCGAGAACTGGATCCCGTTGACGGCATTTCCGGAGACCGTGTTGTTGGAGATAAACAGATCCTGAACAGATGTGTCTTCAGTCGCCCTCACCACGATCCCGGAACCGGCGTTGGCCAGCAGCGGGTCGGTGTCGTCGCCGATCACGTTGCCGTCGATGGTCGAACCTAACAGCACGGCCGTCGCGTCGACCGTCAACTCGGACGACACCAGGGCGACATGGATCGCGTCACCGGCGGGTGTCCCGAGGTCAAGATCGTCGATGGACGAGGTGATCGTGTTCTGTCGAATCCCCAGGCTGCCGGTCCCGTTGTCCTGGATCTCGACCAGGATCGCCGCACCGGCATTGCCATCAAACGTGTTGCCAAACGTCGCTGCCCCCGGGAAGGCCGGGTCGTCCTCACCGATCACCAGTGTCATGTTGCCGCCGCTGGAGGTCGCATTGATTCCGGTTGCCGCGGTCAGGTTGGTCAATCGATCGGCGAGAATCCGGTTGCGGACCAACGTCGCCGCCAGGGACGAATTGATCCCGGCAATCGAGACGGCATCGGTGCCGAAGTTCATCCGGTTGATCGAGTTGTTGTCGATCGTGCCCAGGTCGACGTTGGCCGCGTCGGCTGTCACCGAGATGCCTCGACCGATCCCGTTGTCCAGGGTGTTGTTTTCGATCCGACCGAAGGAAACCGTCCCCGCGTTGGCGGCGTCGACCGTGATCGCATCAATCCCGGCACCCGTCATGCTGTTGTTGGCGATCGAGGAGAGTGTGATCGACCCGGTACCGAGCGATCCGCCCTCGGCGGAAATCGCGATCTGGCTGCCGGTGTTGTTGTCCAGGATCGGGTTGCCCATCGCGTCGAGTGTCACCGTGTTGTCCAGGAACGTGTTGGCCACCCCGGCGGTGATCACACCACCACCCAGGTCCAGTCGACCGTTGCCGTTGACATCTTCGCCAGAGTCCAGGGTGCTGTTGCCGTTGAGATCTTCGGTCGGCATGGTCATCAACACGATTCCCGAACCCGTGCCGCCCAGGGTGACGCCATTGCCGGTGATCACGTTGTCGGGACGATCAAGATGTCCATTGCCATTGGTGTCCTCGTCGAAGTCCTCGCCAAAGTCCAACACGCCGTTGTCATTGACATCCTCGCCGGGATCCAACAGCCCGTTGCCGTTGCCGATGTTCAGGAAACCGTCGGCATTGAGGTCTTCGCTGCGGTGGGCCCCGACAAACCGGTCGGTGCTGAGATCGAAAACGCCGTTGTTGTTGAAGTCTTCGTTGCTGTCTTCACCGATGTCGAGCAGGCCGTTGAGGTTGACGTCCTCGCCGGGATCCAACAGCCCGTTGCCGTTGCCCCGGTTAAGGAATCCGTCACCGTTGAAGTCGAGCTCGGACCGGCCCCCGAACAGGCTGTCATCGGGCACGCTCGCGTTGGGAGAGCCAATGTTCAGATCGGTGATCGAGCCATCGTTGGTCACGACGACCAGGCCGTCGGCACCGTTGCCGATCAACGTGTTGCCGGTCACGCCGAAGTCCGCGATCCCGTTGCTGTTGGTGTCCTCACCTGTGTCCAGTTCGCCGTTGCGGTTGAGGTCCTCGTTGGCCATGCCGGTGATCGAACCGCCACCGAGTGCGGTCATGCGGAGACCAACACCGAGGTTGTCGCTGACGTCATTGTTGCGGAAGCTGAGCAGGTTGATCGTGCCGGCGTCGGCCGTGATCGAAACGCCGGTGTTCGGATCAAAGTTGTTGTTGAACGTGTTCCCCGACACGTCGGCATTGATCACGCCACCCGTATCGGTCAACAGCAGCAAGCCGGTGCCGTTGCCGATCGCGGTGTTGTCGGTGATGCCCAGCGGCAGGCCGGGATCCAGGGGATCAAGCGGATCACCGGGTATGCTGACCGCGTTGATCACTGCAGAATCACTGGCGGTGATCGAGAGGGCCACGCCCTTGTCCAGCACCGCGTTGCCGTTGACGTCCTCGCCCATGTCCAGTTGACCGTTGGCGTTGAGATCCTCGCCGCGGTAGTTGCTGACCTCGTTATCGGCCACCCGCAGGTTCAACAACGAACCATCCGTTGCCGTCAACTGGAACCCGGCGTTGGAATCAAATCCAGCGCCCCGCAGTACGTTCCGCTCGAAGATCCCCAGGGCCGGCGAAGAGCCATCCGAGGAATTGTTGTTGAAGACGACACTGTTGCGAGTGTTGTCGAACTGGTTGTCGTGGATGTCGAAACCGCCGATCGACCAGACCGGAGCCGTCGTGATCGCATTGGCGTAGACGCCGCTTGAAACCGCACCGTCGAAGATGATGCCGCCGATTTCGGTTCGGCTGCCGGCGACCGTCACGATTGTTCCCCCGGCGTTGCCGTCGGCTGCCGCGGGATTCCAGAACGTCGGAATGGCTGCCAGCGGATCAACACCCGGCAACGGAATCTCGCCACGATCGGTGTCGAGGAAGTACTGCTGCTGGTTGAGCATCCATTCGCTGACAAGCGACTGGTCGTCGAAAAGCGTCACCGCACCGGCCAGCGTACCGTTGCCGACAATGATCATGTCGTTGCCGGGCTGGTTCGAGTAGGACTGCAGCGAATTGAGCGGACTCTCGTAGGTCCCGGTACCGTTGAAACCCGCGGAGGGATCCACCCAGACCAGCTGGATCGGTTCGCCGGCGTTGGCACCCGAGTTGTTCTCCAGGGCGATCGGATCGACCTGGCGACGTCGATTGATCACGACACGGTTGTTGCGGCGGACAGACCCGTTGAGCCGCTGGCGCATCGTCTGCGGACGGAACCACTTCTCGGGACGACCATCCGGCAATGTCAGAACGATGTTCAGCCAGGTGTTGGTGCCGAACAACGAATCGTCCGAAACCGAAACACCCACCATCACGTCATCGGTGACCTGGGTTTCGACCCGGGCCTTCCAACCGGTCGTGCTTTCATCGGATCCGGAGGACCAGTGATACAATCCCATGTATCCCCTGGCCCCGTAGCGACCCAGCAGCGGCAATGGCCCACCAACCTCGGTATCGAACCCACGGTAATTGGATTCAAAGACACGCGTTCGATCGACCAGGATGTTGAAGCCGCCAAAGTAGGGATTCGCCATGTCGGTCGAATCGTGCACCTTGTGGTATTCGTTGGAAAGAGGGAAATAGCCGTTGACCCGGAAATCAAACCACTGACCCAGCGACTCGAAACTCACTCCCGCCTGACGGTACACGCGGTGATGAGAGTTATCCCAGTCCCACCAACCAGAAAGACCGAAGATCCGATCGAGTTTCTCGTTGTAGGAACGGTGGCCCATGCCCAGGCTCAACCCGCCACGCCCCTGGTCACTGACCTGGGCCCGTGTGTCCACGAACAGGAAACTGTCGTCTCCATTGGCCTCGAACGGCCAAAACATGTTGAAGGCAGTGTCACCCGTGTCGTTGCCGATCACACCGCTACCGGCTGCCTGACGATCCAAACGGTACCGCATGCCGACCATCCGGTCGCGCGGCAGAAGCGCCGAACCCTCGAAGGCACCGCCGGGATAAGTCATCGCGGCCGCGGGAACAAGTTCTCCCCTGGGATGCCTGACCACTCCGGGGCCATCACCCGGCCCTGGCACCGGTGGCATCTCCCCGGGAATAACCCGTGCGACCCCCGTCTCGGATGGCTCCTCACCAAAACTGGTGATCGGCTCTTCGAGGACGGCAAAGACCAGGAAGCCTAGAATCAGCAGGCGTATCGTATTCATCGCAGGACCCGAGTGGTCGGGGACGTACAAATAGACCGGTTCTTCCGGATATGGCAGTTATTCTTATTTTTCGGACAGACGGTACGACCGAGTTGAACGGAAATACCCGAAGGACCGTGAAACCCGCAGATACACTCGCCATCTCCCCCAGACAACCTATTTTTGAGTCCAATTGCAGGCCAAGAACAACTCGCCGAGCTGGGATTCAGTCAACTCAACGGCATGGTCCTGGAGTGACGACAAGCAGCCGAGGGAGATTTCGGCCATCTCATCGTTGATTACCTGACGTGACCATCCGAAATTCAAGTTCGATTTTCATCGCGTTTTCCGGGAATACTTGGTAGCCAATCGGGATCGTGATTGGTGTAATGAGGACTGCGTTTCAGTTCGTCGGCGACGTGGAGCAGACGAATCCATTGGATAACTCCGACCACGAAATCTGGGGAGTGTGACTGATGAAACATGTGAGTTTGTTCCTGATGGCCCTGTCGCTGGGGCTACTGTCGCTGGGTTGTGGCGATGCGGCCGACACATCGACAGTCAATCCGGCTGGTCCTGATCCAAACGAAATGGGTCCGAATACCAGCAGCCCTCATGGGGCCGATGCTGCGGCTACACCCACCGACGACAAGAAGGGTGGCGATGCCAAGCCTGAGGCCAAAAAGCCTGAGGCCAAAAAGCCCGAGGCCAAAAAGCCCGAGGCCAAAAAGCCCGAGGCCAAAAAGCCTGAGGCCAAAAAGCCCGCGGCCAAAAAGCCTGCGGCCAAGAAGCCCGCGGCCAAGAAGCCCGCGGCCAAGCCCAAGGCAAAGAAGAAGGGCTAAGTTCCCGCTTTGCGGGCGGACTCTACGATGTCCGACACCGCGTTCCTGGTTCGGTTACCGGGAACGCGGTTTTTCTTGCGCGGTAGCCTCCCGCGCCACATCAACCCGCCAGCCGTTCAACGCCGCCCTCAACCCGGCGACTCGCCCGGGGTGCTCTGCGACGAGGTTGTGACTTTCGGCCGGGTCTTTGCCGAGGTGGAACAAGCCGTCCTTTTTTCCTGGAAGGGCTCCGACGACGAGTTTCCAGGGTCCACGGCGAACGGCTGAGCGTCCCCGGAATTCCCAAAAGAGGGTTCTCGGCTCATCTTTTTCCTGCCTCGGCTCGGGCATGGTCCCGGCTGATTTCCGTAACAGGCCAACCAGGCTCACTCCATCCAACCGGTGTCCGTCGGGCGGTTGGCACCCGGCCAGTTCCAGCAGCGTCGGCATCACGTCGAGCGTGATCGCAGTCCGAGCCGTGGTCCGGGCGGCAACGATTGTCCCCGGCCACCAGGCGACTGCCGGAACCCGGTGGCCTCCTTCCCAGACGCTTCCCTTGAAGCCTCGCAGCCCTCCATTGGACCCGTTCCGGTTGGCCCCGTTATCAGAGAAAAACAGGACCAGCGTGTTCCGTTCGACACCAGCCTCTTTCAACGCCGCCACGATGGCACCGATACCTCGATCCATTTCCGTCATCATCTCGCGGTACGCCGCCTTGATATCCTTTCTGGCCCTTCCGGGAAGTTGCCCTTTTCCGACGCGACGCACCGGCCGATCGCCGGGTCCCTGGTAGGGCGAATGTGGGCATTCATGGGCGACATAAAGACAGAACGGCTTTCTCCCTTTCCGGTCGGCGTGCTGCTTGATGAACCCGACAGCATGCCGGGTGATCAGGTGAGTCGAATAGCCGGGTTCTGGTACCAGTCGATCACCATCCCACCAGTCGGCAATCCCCATGCGATCGACATGTGAGAGGTAATCGATGTTTCCACTGACGTAACCTCGGAACCGGTCAAACCCGTGGTGAATCGGGTTAAATTTTCTGCGGTAACCGAGATGCCATTTGCCGACAACGGCGGTTCGATAGCCGGCCTCACGAAGAACATCCGCAAACGTCACTTCGCGAGGAAACAGGCCGTGGTGCCGGTTCACTTTCGGATCGGCATTGATCACACCGGGGATCCCGGCTCGCTGCTGGTAACGTCCTGTCAACAGGCCAGCGCGTGTCGGGCTGCAAACAGCTCCACTGGAATGAAAGTCCGTAAACCGTAGCCCCTCTGCGGCAAGTCGATCCAGCTGCGGTGTACGAAACGCCGTGTTGCCGTAACAACTTGCATCGCCGTACCCCATGTCGTCGGCCATGATCACGACCAGGTTCGGTCGACCAGCGGCCAGCAGGGGTGTGACCAGGAAAAGCCAGCACAGGCCACTGTATCTCATCGAGAGGCTCTCCGGGAATTGACCACGCTGGGTGATCCCTCCCGCAAGCTGGCCGCGGCCTTCTTCTTTTTCTTGGGTGCCCGACGACCTCGCACCTTCCACAACGGCGAGGGCGTGTGGGCGGCTTTCATCGCCGCCAGTGCCCGTTTGACGACCTGGGGGTGCTTCGCGGCGACGTTATTGCGTTCTCCAAGATCGCTCGGCAAGTGAAACAGCTCGACGTTCTTGCCGTGCATCGGCCTTACCACGGCCTTCCACTCACCCAGGCGAACCGCCTGGGCACTTCCTCGTTCATAGAATTCCCAGTACAGGTAATCGTGTCGCTGCTGGGCCTTGTTGTTTCCGGTCAGCGTGGCAACGAAACTCAATCCGTCGATGCCCGATGGGCCGCGAACGCCACAGAGTTCCGCCAGCGTCGGCAGGATATCGGCAAACGAACTCACGTGATCACTCGTGCTTGCTGCCCTGATCCGCCCCGGCCATCGCACGATCAACGGCACGCGGATCCCTCCCTCGTAGAGAGCCCGCTTGATCCCACGCAGTGGCCCGTTGGAATTGAAGAAGTCCGGGTTGTTTCCCCCCTCGCGATGTGGGCCGTTGTCGGACGTGAAGAAGACGACCGTATTCTTGTCGATGCCCAGCGATTTGAGCCGTGCCATCAGTCGGCCGATGTCACCATCCATTCGACTGATCATCGCGGCGGCGGCCTTCTGGCTCGCCGGCCAGTCAGTCGTTGCGTAGTCACCCAGGCCGGGGACCTCCATGCCCTTCTGACGAGCTTCGTTGTTGGCGTGTGGAATTGTCAGGGAGAGGTAGAGAAAGAACGGTCTCGTGTGAACACCGTCAAGCCACTGGAACGTCTCGGCCATCACCAGGTCGTGGCTGTACTCGACTTTTTTCGTCGCCACACCCTGCCCGAACCGGCCCTCGCCCGGGACCACATTTTTCAGCAACACGCGTTTCTCGTTGCGGACCAGGAAACTCGGATAGTAGTTGTGCGCATGGTGCTGATCGAGGTAACCGAAGAAATGATCAAAGCCCTGCCGGGTCGGCAGGCCGGTCGATCCTTCATGACCGAGCCCCCATTTGCCCATCAATCCACACGCATGACCGGAGGCCTTCAATACCTCGGCAACGGTCACATCGTCGGGCCGCAGGTTGATCTTGCCGTTGCCGCGGATGAAACAGTGACCGGTATGCAGGCCGGTCATCAGAACGCAACGGGAGGGGGCACACACGGTCGATCCCGCATAGAAGTCGGTAAACCGCATTCCCTCGGCCGCCAGNCGATCCAGATGCGGCGTCCGAATCCGTTTCTGGCCGAAACAGCCAAGGTCTCCGTAACCGAGATCATCGGCCATGATGAANATGACATTGGGACGTCTCGCGGCCGCCCAGGCGATGGTTTCAGACCGCGGCAGCAAACCCAGCAACGACAGACANNCAACCGCCAGAGCCATCCGTCCGCTCGTTCGTCGCATCCGGATACCCCTCCGCACGATGGCTGGACAAAAAAAACAAGCCGTCCCGCGGATGCGGGACGGCTTGGATTGTCACCAACCAGCGGCTACTTCGCCACGGTACTGTTCTCGAATCCTTCATCATCAAGAGCGGCTATCGCCTTCTTCGCATCGAATTTCTCTGAAGAAGCCACCTGACAGACGGCTCTCTTGGCTTCGAAGCTGACTTTGACGTCCTTGACACCAGGTTGGTCGGCGAGAGTGGCACGCACCCTCGGTTCACATCCGACCGGTCATGTCATTCCCGGCACGTTGAACACGACTGTCTGCAGATTGGCTCCAACGGCGGCCGTCGAACCCGATGCAGGACCACTCGCGGGTCCCGAACCGGCGTCATCGCCGCAACCGACGACCATCACCAGAGCCAGCAGGACGCCACACAAGCGTTTCATACTGGTTTTCCTTTCAGGGAACGAGAAAAACGGGACGTGGTTGTGGTACCACTGGGCCAGTTATAGCAGAATTGCCCGGACCGAGGACAGGCTGAACAGACGGGAGACAGGGGTCGGATGAATCGATTTCCGGAGGCGAGATTCGATGGAACATTGCGACCTTCCCAGGTAGAGGTCGTCAAAATCGCCGAACAGCAGTTACGGCAGGGCGAACGACGCCTGCACATCGTCGCCCCACCCGGTTCGGGAAAAACTGTGCTGGGACTGTACCTCTGGGCCATCAACATCCGTCAGCCGGCCGTCGTCCTCTCACCGAATTCGGCGATCCAGATGCAGTGGGCCGCCCGAACCGATCTGTTCTCGACCGCATCGGGTCGACCGTTGGTCGAGTTTGCCAGCACCAACCCCCGGGAACCGTCGCTGCTCAACTCGCTAACCTACCAGTCGGTGACCATGCCACGACGTGACGGCGACGATCTCGAGGAGGGGGGCCTCCAGAACTGGATCATGTACCTGCTCGAAAACGGCGAGGTCGCCACACCCGAAGAAGGCCACCTCTGGATCCAGGACCTCAAGGAACGCAATCCCGAGTACTACGCCACGCGGTTGGCCCGAAACAAGAAGGCCATTCGTGATGGACTCGCGATCGGCGGAGACTCGATGCGGACGTTGCATCGCTCGGCGATCGAAACACTGGGACGACTCAAGGACGCTGGCGTCGGCCTGGTCATCCTCGACGAATGCCATCACCTGTTGGGCCACTGGGGACGGGTCCTGGCCGACGCCCAGGAACTGCTCGACGGTCCGATCATTGTTGGCCTGACAGCCACTCCCCCCGACTTTGACGGAAAACTTCGCGAGGACGTCGAACGATACCAGTGTTTTTTCGGACCGGTCGACTTCCAGGTTCCCGTCCCCGCCGTGGTCAAGGATGGTTTCCTGGCCCCCTACCAGGACCTGGTCTATTTCGTCAGGCCCACCGCCGACGAATTCAGCTACCTGGCCAACACCGACGCACAGCTCTCGCAACTCGTCGACGACCTGTGCGTCCAACAACTTCCCGGTGACGACAATGTTCCCCGTGCTTCGCCTTTACCCGAGTGGCTGGCCGAAACACTCTCGAGCCTGCAGGCCGGAATCGTGAAGCTCGATTCGTGGGACGAATACGAACGACGCGACCCCAAGTTCGCTCACTGCGCCCGGTTCTTCCTGCAGTCGATCGAACAAACCCTGCCGCCGGGAATTCCCGAGGTGATTCTGCCCTTTGAGTGGGAGACGCCACAGACGCCGACCGAGCTGGAGATCCTGATGCCCGTGCTCGGCCGTTATATCCGCAACGCGCTGCGACGGAGCGAATCGGCTGCCGATCGAGAACTGGCGGAACAGGCGACACGTCGACTGAGGATGTTTGGTGTCCAGGTCACCGAGACCACGACCCAGGTCTGTGCCTCACCGGCCGGCCGGATCATGGCCTATTCCAAGGCCAAGGCCCAGGCCGTGGTGCCGATCCTCAACGCTGAATTCCACATCCTGGGAGATTCGATCCGCGCCGTCGTGATCGCCGACTACGAGAAGACATCCGCGGTCAGTGAAGAAATCACCCACCTGCTCGACGAGGAATCCGGTGGAGCCATCCAGGCGTTCCGCCAACTGCTTACCGACGCCAACACCGACCTGCTCGACCCGATCCTCGTCACCGGCTCGACCGTCCTCGTCGACGACGACCTCGCCGAGTACTTCCTCGAAGAAGCCCGCGCCTGGCTGATCGAGGACAACGCCGATGTCGAGCTGCAACTGATTCCCCAGGACGACAGCTTCATGGTGGTCCGCGGAGTGGGCAGCGAATGGGGCCCTCGACTCTACATCCGCCTGATCACGGCGTTGTTCCAGAAAGGAGTCACCCGCTGCCTGGTCGGCACCCGTGGATTACTCGGCGAAGGCTGGGACGCCAACCGGATCAACGTGTTGATCGATCTCACCGCCGCCACCACGTCGATGACCGTCAACCAGCTCCGCGGGCGTTCGATTCGTCTCGACCCCGAGTGGCCCGAGAAGCTGGCAGACAACTGGGATGTCGTCTGCCTGGCTCCAGAGCTTCGCAAGGGACTCGACGACTACGGCCGCTTCGCCAAGAAGCACAATGCCACCTACGGTGTCTGCGAAGATGGCGCGATCGAAAAGGGACCCGGGCATGTGCACGCCCTGTTCACCGAACTGAAGGCCGCAGATATCGAAGATGCCGTCGGGACACTCAACAAGGAGATGATCTCACGCACCAGGGAACGCACCCAGGCCCGGCAACTCTGGCGGATCGGCGAACCATTCCAACCCGAACCGGTCACCGCCCTTGAATACAAGTTCGGAGGCAACGGAAACGTGTCCGGGTTTCCGCCATTCTCTAAGAAGTCCCTGGTCTGGACCAACGAATCGCTCTCCGAAGCCATCGCCCGTGCCCTGCTGAGATCGTTGGCCGAATTGAAACTGGTCCCGGTCGCGGGAAATGCTGACATCTCGTCGCACTCGAGGGCTGGTGGCTACACGCGGTTGTTCCTGAGCAAGTCCGACGAAAAGAGCTCCGAGATCTTCAGCACCGCACTCGGACAGATTCTCGGCCCCATCGACAAACCTCGCTATGTGATTCCCCGCTACGTTGACGTCGTCAAGCACAACATGCTGTCTCGACTGCTGCCGGACTTCGTCGGCAAGTTCTTCGTCAAGTACGAACGGACAATGGCGATGCTGCACACCGTCCCCGACATTCTCGCCGGACACAAAGACAGCGTCGCTGTCTTCGAGAAACACTGGAACGAATATGTCAGCCCCGGCCAGGCAATGTACGCTCACCGTGACGACAGCCGCGAGTTGATCCGGCAAGCCAAGCAAAATGACCAGACGCCCGCCGCGTTGATCCGAACCAAGGAAGTCTTCCTGACCTCCGAACTCGACCCGAAGGCCAGTCCACCGTCGGCATCCCAGCTGCAACCATCAGATACCGCTCCCGAACCGACTCCCGAACCCACTCCCGAACCCACTCCCGAACCCACTCCCGAACCCACTCCCGAACCCACTCCCGAACCCACTCCCG
>PBSL01000019.1 GCA_002726205.1 Planctomycetaceae bacterium
CAGGCTGGTGCTGAGCATCACCACCGAAACTGCAAGAGGGGGGATCCACAGCAGCGATTCGGCAACGGCGATCGCTGCGGGGCCGTCGGCAAAAGCCCTCACCGGCGGGAAAATGAACTGCTGGTTGGCGGTCGCAAACTCGGTGGCAGGTTTGGTCATGCCCAGGGCAAACCCGTTTCGAGCGCCCTCCTGCGTGTCCATGATGAAATGCGGATGGATGTAGTCGCGGACCATGATCCCGGGCCAGGCCAGCAGGCTGATCAGCGCATACCATCTCCAGTGTTTCTTGAGCGTCTCGAGATGGTGTAGGTTGCTGTAGACCAGGTAACCGGCCAGGTAGGTGCATCCGTAGTAGGTGTAGTATCGAAAGACGGGCCTCAGGCTGAACGGGCCTTCATAGGTGGTGTACCACTTGGGTATGGCGACCAGGGGGATCATCAGGATCGCCGGCAGTACGATTCTCAGCGGATGCGCGAGAACCCAGTCGGCGGCTTGTACGAGCCTTTTCCAGAGATCCTGCAGGGGTTTTGGCCACCGGATGGCCACCATCGCGGCGTTGGTGGCGACGAACATCATCAGGTAGTAAAGGAACCACAGGTGAGCGGTTCCTCGATTGTCGCCCTCGGGTGTCGGCACATACCGGCGCCAGTACTCGCTCGAGGTCAGCGAGTCGTACAACTCTGACCAGTAGCCGTTTCCGTCTCCCAACCCGTAGTAGGTCCATTCATGAAACACCTGGACGGCTTCAATGGAGATCATTATCAGCGGCCACCAGCAGACGAATGGCACCAGCAGCTTCTTGACCCGTTGGCGGATGAAGTACTGGTTGTCTCGGTACTGCAGCACCATGCAGCCGAAGAAGCCCGAGATCATGAAGAACAGTTCCATCCGGAACGAGTGCACCCACAGGACGAACGTGGTCAGTGTTTCGTCCTGCGAGGGATCGACGACGCCCCAGAAGACACGATCGCTGGACGTCATGTAGGCCAGGCCCGCGTGCAGCACGATGCCCAGAAACATTGCCCAGGCCCGGAGTGCATCCAGGCCATGGTAGCGGGGCCGTTGGCGAATCGGTTCGGCCAGGGGGTCACCATCGGCAACGGTCGTCATGGCAGATGTCAGCCGGAAAGGGTTGTTTTCTTCGAATCTGCCAACCGATTTCCCAGCAGGGACTGGTCTCCCAGCGAGACATAGAAAGCGATGAGAGCCAGTCCCACGGCGATCCCGAGCCCGACCAGGCCCGACGCGGCATACCACTCGGCCAGGTTGCCGGTGATCGGGAACCTGGTCAGTGCGGTCTGGACAAGAGCGGCTGACATCATGGTCAACAGCCCAAAACGCAGGGCAGCGGCGACGGTCGTCAACTGGACCAGGGCCACGAAGACGTAGGTGATCACACCGTCGCTGCCGCTGGTGTTGATCTTGGTGAACATCGCCGTGAAGAGAACGATGGCGAGCCAGTCCTTCCGGGTGATGATTCGAAAGATCAACAGCGTCAGCAGGGCAAAGATATTCGTCATCGCGCCAAACACGATGTTACCGAACGTCTCGGCAATCCCCTTGCCTCCCAGCAGGGCCTCGGGACTCCAGAGCCGGTTGCCGATGATGCCACCGTGCCGAAAGCCGTCCAGCTCCAGTCGCAACTCGAAGAGGATGGCCAGGAACACACCGAACAGGCATCCCACCAGGATCTCACGGCCGACCAGGGGGTCGGTCAGGCGACCGTCCACGAACCGGCTCCAGGAGATCAGCACGCGGGGCCAGATTCTGCGAACGTGAGGTTCGAGCGCGACGTAGTAGATCCAGAACCGGATGGTTCGGCCGACGGAATTGACCAGGCACGAGATCAGGGTCGTCATCTCCAGGCTTGGTGAGAGAGTGTGGTGGGCCTCGAGCAGGGCGGTGCCCCAGTCAACCAGTGCCAACACCACTGCAAATCTCAAGGCGCCCTTCTTGTCGGCACTGCCCTGGCGGAGATTGCGAAGAGCGAGGAATGACGAGATCACCAGCAGCGGACCCCCGATCAAAAAGAAGATTGCGCTGCTGAACTGGATCGATTCTTCGACTTGCGCCGCGGTTCCCAGGGAATTCTGTTTCCGCGATGGGACAGTCCATTGGCGGGTGGTCCAATCGTGCAGCACCTGGAAATACGATACGCGACCGTGATACGTCGCCGCCTCGACACGATTGGGACGCGATTCCCGCTTGTTGCCGGGAGGCTCTGCGAGAACCCAGGCGAATCGCTGCTCGCTGTAACCGGGTGGCGTCCATTGGGGGCTTGCCGGCTTGTAGTCATCCAGCTGCAGGCCGGCCAATTCGAATGGTCGCTGCCAGGTCGGTTCGGTTTTCGATGAAGTGTCGTCGGGAGACGATTCGGTCAGGGGCGTGACCAGGCTGATCTCCCGCAACCATCCCCGGGCACTCAGTCTCACGCCGACCATCCCGGTTTCGTTTGGATGAGGATCCGACAGGGTCACCTTGCGTGGCTGGCGGGTATACAGGAACGGGTGCTGGGGATTGAGATAGGCTGGACTCTGGCGATACCAGAACTCGAGTTTTCCGTCACCGGATTCCTGCAATTCGTCGTGTTGCCGCATCAGCTGGTCGGGGTTGAACCAGTAGCCATAGGTCGAATCGCGAACGGGCAGATCCGCGTTCTTTCCGACCAGTTCCGAGGCGATGTCACGGGCCTTGGCCTCGAGCACATCGGGCTTGGATTCCAGCCGCGACCTGACGACAAACGACACGCGATCGGACAACAGCACCACGGCCACGACCAGAAGCATGAACACGCCCAGCAGGATGCCGCCCGTCCTCGGCGTGAAGCCGGTATTGTCACCACTTGCGGCAACCAGTTCCGGCGAAGGCGTCTCACCGGCGGCCAACGCCGCGGCCAGCGGGTCACCTCCCGGCAATGCCGCGGCGATCTGCACCACGCTTCCCGGCCGCCGCGTGGGCTCCTTCTCCAGGCAACGCAGGATCACTCGCTCGACGGCCGGATCGATATCCGGAACCACGCTCGAAAGCGTACTCGGCGAGGACTCGTCCCGCAGCCTGACCAGCTCGGCGATCGAGTTGGCATGGTAGACCGGTTGACCGGTGAAAACCTCGTGCAGCACCAGTCCCAGCGAGTAGATGTCGCTCTGGATCGTCACCGCTTCCCCGGCCAACTGCTCGGGGGCCATGTAGGCTGGTGTTCCCACCCGGTTTCCTGACGCGGTCTCCGCGTCGGTCAACCGGGCCAAGCCGAAGTCGGTGATTCGCACCTGGCCTCGGCCATCCAGCATGATGTTGGCCGGCTTGAGATCCCGATGCAGCACGCCCTTTTCGTGTGCGGCATACAATCCCCCGCACAGTTGACGGGCGATGTCGACGCCCTTGTCGGAAGGCAGTCGACCGATGCGGCGCATCAGTCCGCTGAGGTCCTCGCCGTCGATGAACTCCATCGACAGAAAGTGTTGTCCATCGATCTCACCGATGTCGTAGACCCGGCAGACGTTGGGATGCGAGACCTGGCGGGCCAGCCGGACCTCGTTGTGAAGAAGTTCCAGCCGCGTGGGATCGTTGGCCAGGGCTTCGGGAAGAAACTTCAACGCCACCGACTGGCCCAGCTTCAAGTCGTCGGCACGGTAGACCTCGCCCATGCCGCCCTGTCCAAGCAATCCGACGATGCGGTAACGTTCGTCGAGTACCGTTCCCGGCAGGAAACGGCCGTGCTGGATCGACGAATCCGCCATTGACCCGCTCAGATCACCGGGCTCCGGAGCTTCAGCCTCCCCGGTGATGGAATCCAGCACGCTGCCGGTCCCCGACCCGGCAGTCGGATTCGGCTCACCACTCTCGGACGCGGTCAACTCACGGGTCGCGCCCAGGCGAGGGTCGCCGGCCTCGATTGCCTCGACGGCGGCACCGCAGTTTGCGCAGAACCGTGAACTCGCCAGTATCTCACTCGAACAGCCTGGACAAACAGCCATTACTCAGCCCGTCTGGATTCCTGGTACCGTCAGCTGATCGGTCGCGATCGGCGATCCATCATGACACGGGCGAGTGGGCGTTTTCCACTGAATGGCCAGTTGTGGACCGGAGGGTCCGGAACTCACTTTGCCGCCGCAAAGCACACCGTCCGGCCGTCGATCAGCGTCAGGATGATACGGCCATCGCGATCAATCGCAAGACCCCAACCCTGGGGCGGAGCCGGCAGGGCCTGGGCCCAGAGAGGTTTTCCGGTTTCTGGATCGCGTGCCGCCAGTGCCGGACGCAGTGGCCCGTCCTTTTTTGTCGGCGGCAGTTCGCCGGCGACGATCACAGCGTTTGCGGCCAGCACGACCGCCGCGGTTCGTGCAAACGTGTTGTCTTTCCACAACACCTTCGACTTGCCGTCCTCGCCTCCCTTCGGATCGACACGCAACAGCGTCTTGTCGGTCCCCTGAATGATCACGTCGCCGGATGTCGCCTGCAGCAGGTACTTGGCGTTGTATCGCGAGGGTGGGCCCGGTGTTCGGGGTGCATAGAGCATGTCGCCGGCGACGGCGACCTGGCCCTCGACCAGGAACAACTCGCTGCCCCGGCTTGACCGCTGCATTTTCCAGTGGTCATCGAGTGACTTGTCGGGTTTCCCGGTCAACGTGTTCAGGCACTTGCCCGTCCCGACGTCGTACTTGGCCGGTGAGACGACGTTGCCACCGGCCAGGTGGACGATGCCGTCGTGCAACAGCAGGTGCCCCTGCACGCTGACACCCACGACCTCGTCCTCCTCCAGCAGGTTGCCCGAGGAGTTGTTCTGCCACTTGATCCGGCCACTGGAGGCGTCGAGTGCGTAAACATGTGTGCCGTCGTGGCAGATGATGCCGGCGGCCAGGTAGGCCACCCCGTCGGCGACCATCACTCCACTGGCGACAGGCCAGGTGGACATCAGGCGTCCGTAGACCGGGATCCTGCGTTCGACGGGCGCGGCACGGAACCGCCAGAGTGTTTTTCCGGTCGATGCGTCCAGGCACCAGGCCCAGCCGTCGCCGGAACCGACGTGGACACGGCCGTTGTCGATCGTGGGTGGATAGTGGATGGAACCACCGGTGTAAGCCGTCCACCGCGCCGCGCCGGTGGCGGAGTCCATCGCCCGGACCACTCCGTCGGAACCGGCCACCACCGTCAACCCGGCGGCGGCGACCGGAGCGGTGGGAACCACGGATTCACGCGGCCGGGTTTGCCAGGCCAATTTGAGCCGCCCGGGAACGGCCACCGATGTCGATGCGGTTCGCTGGTTGTTGGCTCGGTAGGTGGGCCAGTCGGCTGCGGTCATCACCATCCGGCCCGGCGCAGCCGTCGAGACGGTTTCGAGGCGTTGTGATTCGATCGCCGGCCGGTCGAACTCGAAGTCACCTGCCGTGGTCAGGCTGATCACGCCGACCAGCGAGTGATTGCAGTCGCACATCCAGGGGCCCCAGTACAACTGGCCGTTGGCGATGATCACGCCGTCCTGGCAGGCCGGTCGCATGCCCGGCAAACGGCGTGGCTTGCCGTAGGCGACGTCGAATCGCAGTGTGCCGGTGTGCCGGTAGCCCCGGGCAAAGATCGAATCAGCCGTTCCCGTCGCCCGCGTGCAGTTGCCTCGGAAACACTGCAGGTCGGCGAGCACTTTTCCGGTGAGCGGATCGAACTTCTTGCTGTGACTCAGGCGGCCCATCGCGTAGAGCCCGTCGTCACGGATGATCAGCTGCACGTTGCCGTCCTCGTAACTCCACAGCAGCTTGCCCGTCGCGGCCGAGACGGTGACCAGCTTGGTTCGCGTCGGTCCGGCGAAGAACAGGGCCTTCTCGCTGCACTTCAGGTAAGCCGATGTGGCGTAACCCAGGCTGGCCGTCTGGGCGCGGTGGTGTTCACCAATGGTCTTGAGGAGTTCGGCGTCGGAGGTCTTCCAGGCCGTGCTGCCGTTGGCGATGTTGATCGCCTCGAGGTGATCCTGGTGGCTGTAGAGGAAAATGCGTGAGCTGTTCATGGCGACGGCGCGTCCGTCGATTGCCGCGGTTGCGGTGTGGGACCAGATCACCTTGCGGGTCTTGATGTCGAAGGCCAGCAGCGTGCGGCCAAACCCCCAGGTCTTCAGGGACTCCCCGTAGGTACTGCGGACGGTTGTCCAGGGCCAACCGGTCTTGGTTCGTGTGCCCAGGTGCACGGTGTGGAGTTTTTCGGATGGTCCGACCAGTGCGTAGAGCACTCCGTCGCGAAGTGTCATCCATTTCCAGGTCTTGCCGTCCCCGGCGTGTTTGTCGGGAACAACGATCTCCCCGCGGACCGTTCCCGTTGCCGCGTCGATCAGCTTGCAGGAGGTGTTGTCGGCGAGGTAGAGCGTGTCGGGGGTGGCGACGATCGTGTTGCGGTGAATCATGAACCCGGGAGTCAGCATCCGGGTCCACAGCTGCGCGCCGTTGTAACCGTTCAGGCAAACCAGCTTGCCGACCATCGGCCACTCGCGTTTCTTGAACGCCAGGAACCCGAAGGCCTTGAACATTCGACCGCCGGATGACACGGTCACCTCGGGCATCGGGCCGTACCAGGGCGCGGCGAGGAACTTCGTCAGGTAGGGGGCCTTCGAGAGCCGATCCTCGGATTGCGGATTGTTGTCGGCACCGTGATAGGGGTGAGACCAGTCGCCGGTCCCCTTCGGAACGGCCTTGACCGTTGTTTGCCCACCGACGATCACGCGACCGCGCGGCCGGACAACCCGTAGCAATTCGGATCGAGGCATACCGGTCGACCCATCGACGACCACCGCATCGGCCACGTCGCCGGCAAGGCCGATGCGACCGCGTGTGCCACGAGCGACGTAGATCCGGGTACCGAGCAGGCCCGCGCGATCAACGCTGGCCCGGACCGACGCCGCGTCCTCGGACGTGTCGGTCTGGATGAAGATCAACAGGTCGCTGACTTTTGCCAGCTCCACCGCTCGCCTGGCCTGGTCCCGGCCCAGCAACACGCAAAGGCCGGTGTGCACGCCGATCTGCTTGTGCAGGGTCCGGGTGTCGGTTGATTGAGCCGGCAGGAGTGAAACGACCACCAGGCCAAGCAACGCAAGGGCCGGCAGGACGCGTCGGAGAATTCGCATGGTCGTGTCCTTGATCTTCCGGGAATCCCGGACCGTGCCGAACCGGGTCATTGACATCCTACTCCTGTCGGGATGGACGAGGCAAAGCCGCTGGCCCTGATCATGCACGTCCCGAATCTCGACAGCTCGGCGAGACGCAGGTTGGCGTGTGAAGGCTGGGATTGTTAGGCTCACGGCGCGTCGGGCCGGTGGTGAGTGGACGGTACCAGCCGGGCCGGGGAACAGGGGTGGACTCGAGTCGCAGGCGAGACGATTGACATGCAGTTCGACATCGGCGGCAACCCCGAGTATGGGGACTTGACGGTGACACTCGACTCGGGTGAGTCGATCTGGACCGAGGCGGGTGCGATGAGTCGCATGAGCAGCCACCTGCAGCTGGCGACACGGCTGCCCGGTGGGTTCGTTCAATCGGCAATCCGGAAACTCGTCGGTGGCGAGTCGTTGTTCATTTCGGAATACACGGCCGAAAGTCCGGGAACAATCAGCATCTCGCCGGCAAGTCCTGGCTGTGTTCTGGAACGCGAGTTACGCGGCGACAGCCTGTGGCTGACGGCCGGCGCTTTCCTGGCCTGCACACCGGGGTTGTCCCTGGATCCGCGTTTTGGCGGGTTGCGGTCCTTTTTCTCGGGCGAGGGAGTCGTGCTGATGGAGGCTTCGGGTGAAGGAAGCCTGTTCTTCAACGCGTTTGGAGGCGTGGTCGAAAAGTCCGTTGAAGGTTCGCTGATCGTTGACACGGGTCACGTGGTGGGCTGGGAACCGACACTGGAATACCGGATCAAGGGCATGGGGGGGCTCAAGCAGACACTGTTCTCGGGCGAGGGACTTGTGATGGAGTTCATGGGGCGTGGAAATGTCTGGTTGCAGACCCGGCATGTGGCCGCCGTGGCCGGTTGGCTGACGCCTTATTGCAGTGGGTAACAGGGAATTGACCAAAGTGCCGGTCGTGGTGCCGGGGCGATTTCCACTTCGGATTGCACGTGGTAGGTGGTGAGAAGAGGTCACACGATGGAAATTGAGATCCTGGGCAAAGGTGCGTTTGAGTCGGCCCTGGTCCACTTGCAGCCGGGCGACACCTTCGTGTCCGAGTCGGGTGCGATGTTTCGGGCATCCGCGAATGTCGACATCGACGTGACCACCCACAGTCGGTCATCGGGTGGTCTTCTGAGTGGGCTCAAACGTCTGCTGGCAGGCGAGAATTTCTTTTTCTCGACCTACAGCACCGAGGACGGTCAACCAGGCCAGGTCGGGTTGGCGCCCACTCACCAGGGCGAGGTTCACCTGATCGAGATGGACGGTTCGTCGGACTGGCTTTGCGCCGGCGGCAGTTTTCTGGGAGCCAGTTCCGAGATCGACATCGACACCCAGTTCCAGGGTTTCAAGGGCTTCCTGACGGGGGAAGCGCCCGTGTTCATCAGAGCGTCGGGACGGGGCCAGTTGCTGGTTGCCGCCTACGGGCGGATTGTCTCAAACCAGGTTGAATCCGAGCTGACCGTCGACACCGGACACGTTGTCGCCTTTGAGGAAACTCTTGACTACAGCTTGAGCAAGGCGGGTTCGTCGTGGATCAGTTCCTGGTTGGCCGGTGAGGGAATCGTGTTGAATTTCAGTGGCAGCGGGCGACTTCTTACCCAGTCCCACAATCCCGGTGAATTCGGTGGGGAACTGGGTCCGCGTCTTCCGAAACGGAGCTCGTGACGACATGGAATATGAAATCATATCCGCCCCAAGCTACAGCGCGGTTGAATGCCACCTCGATGCGGGCGAGTCCGTCGTGGGTGATTCGGGGGCAATGGCCTGGATGACCGATGGCATCCAGACCGAGACCTCGACGCGCGGTGGCCTGTTGAAGGGTCTGAAACGTTCGTTGCTGGCCGGCGAGAGCTTTTTTCAGAATACCTACACGGCCGAAAACGGCCCGGGTGCGATTACCTTCGCTCCGGGTGCGGCCGGGGATATCGCCTCCTACGAGCTTTCCGAGAGCGAGCTGATTCTCGAGAGGGGTGCCTTCCTGGCTTCCCAGACGGGTGTCGATTGTGATTCGAAGTGGGATGGTGTCCGGGGCCTGTTGAATGAAGGGATGTTCCTGCTCCGTGTCGGTGGGACCGGGACACTGTTCTTTCATTCCTACGGTGACCTGGAAGTCGTCGATGTCGAGAGCGAGTACATCGTCGACAACGGCCATGCGGTTGCCTGGGAGCCGACGCTGGAATACCAGTTAACCCGTGGCCGGAAGATCCGGTCGTTCTTGTTCTCGGACCAGCTGCTGCTGCGTTTTTCCGGTTATGGCCGCCTGTGGATCCAATCCCGTAGCGCCACGGCCCTGGCCGAGTGGGCCTATCCGTTCCGCCGTGTCGAATCCAAGAGTGACGACTGAGATGGCCGGTCCAGGTTGTGCGGGCGGATCCCGGCTGAGATGCATCCGGCGGGTCACTGTCGGCGGTATGTTCTTCTTCCCGCCGGTCCGCTCGCTATCATGAAGACATGGAATTGCGACACCTGCGGACGTTCGTTGTGGCGGCTGAAACGGGGAACTTCACCCGGACGGCCGAGAGGCTGGAAGTGTCCCAGGCGGCCGTCAGTCAGCATGTGGCCGTGCTCGAGTCGCACTACGGTCAGCCGCTGTTCGATCGTGCCGGTCGGCAGATGATCCTGACCGTTGCCGGCCACCGGCTTTTCGATCATGCCCGTGCGGTGCTGGACAGGCTGGCCGAGGCCGAGGCGGACATCGCCGGTTGCGAGACGGTGGTCTCGGGTTTGTTGAGAATCGCATCCAGCACGGTTCCGGCCGAGTGGTGGTTGCCTGATCTGCTGGCCGGTTTCCGCGCCGTGTTTCCCGAGGTCAGAGAATCGGTGACGGTCTCCGACAGCCACGCCGCCGCCGCCGCGGTTGCCGGCGGCCAGGCCGATGTCGGCGTGGTCGGAGAATTGCCCGGCATCGATCTGTTGTCAGCCCGGGCTGTGGCCGAGGATGAACTGGTGCTGGTCGTGGGCCGTGACCATCCGCTGGCCGGTCGTCGATCGATTTCCCTCAGGCAGCTGATCCAGCTGCCACTGATTGTCCGGGGGGCCGGATCGGGAAGCCAACGCTGCGTGGATGAGGCCCTGCAGGTCCGGGGTGTGCATCGCGACGAACTCGACATCTGGATGGAAACCAACTCGGCCGACGCAACCCGGTCGGCGGTTGCCCGGGGGCTGGCCGCGGCATTTCTCAGCCGGGCCGCCGTGGCCGATGATCTCGAGATCGGACGCCTGGTTCGCGTTCCGGTCCGGGAAGTTCGGCCACGACGACAACTCTACCTGGTCACCGCCACCGACCGGGTGATCGGTTCACCACTCCGGGAGTTCCTGTCCTTTGCCGAGGCCGGTCAGGGGCGATCAGCCGGCGGCTGAAGCGGCCGCGGCGGACCGCGATCGCTTGTCGCGGTAGCCGAACTTCGGCTCGGTCTTTTCCGCCGACCACAGTTGCCCGTCAACCTCGACGTGGGGGTACACGAAGTAATTCAGGGCCGGTCCTGACTGCCGGGGCACCAGGGTGATGTCGCGGCCGGTGGTGAACATCACGCGGTTTTCCGTCAGATTCCCGAAATAGTAGTCCTTCATCTCCGGATGCCTGTCGGCCTCGGAAATGTCAGTCGGTACCCAGCCGTGCCCGTCGACAAAGAACTGTGCCCAGCAATGGTAGCCGCCGATGGCTCCCTCGCCCCGCTCCGGCGGCAACGGGAAACCAATTTCGAACTTGGCCGGGATCTTCCGGGACCGGGTCAGCGAGATGAACAGGCTGTGGAAATCGGTGCAGTTGCCGAATCCGCTGTCGCAGGCCCAGAGCACGTCCCCGTTGCCGTAGCCGGGCCGGGACTTGTCGTACCGCATGTGCCCGTCCACCCGGTCGTACAACGCGCGTGCCAGTTCCAGTGGATTGTCCTTGGGCAGTCGCGAGGAATCGACCAGGGTCAGCGGTTTGCCGTCGATGGGGACGTTCGTGTTGGGTTCCAGGAAGGCCGTTCGCCGTGCTTCGTCGAGCGTTTCCCCGGGGTCAGGTTGTGCCTCGCCCCGGATTTCGGTCCGTGTCACTTCCCAGGTCAACGCGAAAACCAGCGGTTCGGCACTCGAACTTGTCAGGTCGAAGTGAAGGATCCTGTTGCCGTATTTCGTCTCGGCCGTTTCCCGTGGCCGGACGGGGAACTTTCTGCTGTCAGCCAGGCGAACCACCTGGTGTTTGGTCGTCGGCGGCACCGGGAACCAGACCCGGACACGGGCACCCCTGGGAATCTCTTTCAGGGTGACACCGTAGTCGAGCTCAAATGTCCGGGACCGCGCGAGGTTGACCGAGGACCTGTTTTCTTCACCGCCGGTGTTGTCGGTTGCCGCTGCGGACGAGTTGTCCGGCGATGGCGTGTCCGCATCGGACAGGCAACCGCAGACCGCCAGCGTGAGCGTCGACAGCAGCAGCGCTGGAGCAGGGTGAGGCAACGCGATTCTCCGGGCCGGGGTTCTGGCGCAGGCACTGCGCGGCGGAACCAAGATCATAAGTACTGGTTATGGTTTTGTCGATTGACGATAAATCTTATCCCGCCGGGCTCTCCGGAGAAGAGTTCAGGTTCTGGAAACGTCGTGGGAGCGACGTACACTCGTGTTCAATGAGTATTGACGAGGCGATCAATCGAGCGTTTGCGCTTTTTGCGGATGGTCGACTGGAGGAGGCGGCGATCGAAGCGCGCCGGGTACTGGGCGAGGACCCCGCCCGGCCACAGGCCCACCGGGTGCTGGCCGGGGTGGCCTTTCGCGAGGGCCGACTGGACGAGGCAGAGGCCGCGGCACGACGTGCATGGGAGATTGACTCGACGGTTCCCGAGGCCGCCGCCAACCTCGCGGCAATCCTGGTTGCCCGCGGGGAGGCGGCCGAGGCGGAGGCGCTGGCCAATCAGGCCGTCGCCCTCGCCCCCGATTTTGCCTCGGCCTGGATCAACCTCGGGCTCGCCCAGAAACAGCTGGCCCGCTTCCACGACGCGGTGGTATCGCTCAGGCGTGCCGTCGAGTTGCAGGAGAGCAACCACGGTGCCTGGACGAACCTGGGAAACGTGCTGTGCGAGGTGGGAGAGTATGAAGAGGCGGCCGCGTGTTGCCGTCAGGCGTTGCAACGACAGCCACGATCGGCCGAGGCGGTCAACAACCTGGGCAATGCCCTGCTGAAGCTCGGGCGGCCCGCTGCCGCGATCGAGAGCTATCAACGGGCGTTGCGCGAGGAACCGGGAATGATCGAGGCCGAGTTCAACCTGGGAACGGCCCTGGAGCACGCCGGCCGGCTGTCGGAAGCCGAGGCGGTGCAGCGGAACGTTCTGGCACGGGACGAAACCAACTATCGCGCGGCCAACAACCTGGGCGTGGTCCTGAAGCTGCAGGGACGTCTCGAAGAAGCCGCGACGATGTTTGCCGGGTCACGGCAATCGGGTTCGGGGTCCAGCGCGGCGGCAACCAACCAGCTGGCCACGATGCTCTGCCAAGCCGGCCACACGCCACCGGAAATTCTCGAAGCACATCGCCGCTGTGCTCTTGAGCAGTGGGGTGACGTGTTGCGTGACAGCAGCCGGCCGCAATCCCGGCCTCAGCGATCAGCGGGCCCCCTGCGGGTAGGTTTTGTTTCGCCGGACCTGGGACGACACCCGGTCGGCTGGTTCCTGCTGGGAGGATTCGAGGCCCTGGACCGGGAACGTGTGCAGCCGGTCTGCTTCAGTGATCGTGTCCAGATCGACATGTTCACCGAACGCTTTCGCAGTGGATCCGAGACCTGGCGTGACATCCGTGGCCGTGACGACGAGACAGTGGCGACGTGGATTCGCGACGAGCGGATCGATGTCCTGGTCGATCTGGCCGGTCACACCGGACACCATCGCCTGGGTGTCTTCGCCCGTCGTCCCTCGCCGTTGCAACTGTCATGGATCGGTTACCCTTCGACCACGGGGCTGGTGGCCATCGATGGCCTGATCGCCGACGACGTTCTCGTGCCCGACGGCGCCGGGGCGGGATTCAGCGAAACCGTGCTGCGGCTGCCTGGTGGGCACGTCAGTTACCTGCCGCTGATTGGCGGCCCGGCGGTGAAACAACGCACAGGTGGACAGGGGATTGTCTTGGGGAGCTTCAACAAGCTCGACAAGACGACGCCGGAGGTGCTGGGCACATGGGCCGAAATCATGGGCCGCTGCCCGGGATCACGACT
This sequence comes from Planctomycetaceae bacterium, assembly GCA_002726205.1. Classification (GTDB taxonomy): domain Bacteria; phylum Planctomycetota; class Planctomycetia; order Planctomycetales; family Planctomycetaceae. The sequence goes on from PBSL01000019.1 coordinate 13,317, forward strand.
GGTTCTCCGCAACCGCGGGCTCGAGGATGGAAGCGTTGCCGAACGGATTCTAGGGATCCTCGCCGCAGCAGGAGTGGCGGCCGAGCGGGTCAGGCTGCAGGGCTGGGTGCCGCACGAAGAGCTGCTGGCCGGTTATGCTGAAATCGACATCGGTCTCGACCCGTTTCCGTTCTCCGGCGGTTTGACCAGCTGCGAGGCACTGTGGTCGGGTGTGCCGGTTGTGACCTGGGCCGGAGACCGGATGTGCGGTCGCCAGACCGCGTCATTTCTGTCGCGGGTGGGACTGGATGACCTGGTTGCCGGTACGCGAGAGGAATACATCGAGCGGGTTGTTGACCTGGCGGCGGATGGCCCGCGGAGAGCGATCCTGCGAACAGAGCTGCGTGGCCGAATGCAGGACGGTCCTCTCTGCGATGCCCGGCGATTGGCCGAGGAGTTCACCGCGGCCGTCGAAGAGGCTTACCGACGGCTGGCCGTGCTATGATCGAGGGAAGCTGTTCGCGATTCACGCCGCGGTGTTCCGGATTCCAGGATGAATCGACTGGTGCTGTCCCGTTTCCTGATCATGCTGTCGATGGTGCTGCTGTCGGCTGCTCGATTGACGGCCGCCGAGGGACCGTTCTTCGAAACCCGGGTTCACGGGTTGCTGAAGACGTACTGTTGGAAATGCCACGGGGGCGAGGCCCGCGAGGCCGGTTTGGACCTGCGGTCGCTGCCCCTGTTGCTGGAGGGAGGCAAGAACGGGCCGTCGGTCGTTGCCGGGGCTCCTGAGAAAAGCCTGCTGATCCAGAAGCTGGTGTCGGGCAAAATGCCGCCGGGCAAGTCCCTGAAACCCACCGCGGCTCATATCGAGACGATCCGGAACTGGGTGGCCGGGGGAGCCAGGGGCCGCTACGTTGCCCGGGGATTCAACGAGGCAGAGAAACCGCCGCTGGACGAAAAGGCCGGGGGCTGGTGGTCGTTCCGACCGCCCGTGCAGTCGCCGTTGCCGGCGGTCAAGGCCGAGCAGCGAGTGCAGTCACCGGTCGATCGATTCGTGCTGGCTCGACTGGAGGCCGCCGGGCTGAACCTGGCACCCCCGGCGTCCCCGGCCACCCTGGTTCGCCGGGCCTATCTGGACCTGGTCGGTCTGCCGCCGTCCCCCTGGGAGGTTGACCGGTTCCTGGCCGACACGCGGCCCGGGGCCTGGAGCCGGTTGATCGATTCCCTGCTGGCGGATCCGCGATACGGGGAACGCTGGGGACGTCACTGGCTGGACACGGTCGGCTATGTCGACACGATCGGCAGCGACAACGACGCCAAGACCATCAAGCCGGCACCGGGAATCTGGCGGTACCGGGATTACGTCATCCGCGCCTTCAACTCCGACAAACCCTTCGACGACTTCCTCGTCGAACAGCTTGCCGGGGACGAGCTGGTCGATTGGCGCCGGGCCGAGAGTTTTTCGGAGCAGGATCTGGACCGGCTGGTGGCGACGGGATTTCTCCGCCAGTCCCGTGACGTGACCTACGCCCCGGAACTGAACACCGCCGACATCCGGCACCAGGTGCTCTTTGACACGCTGCAGACGATTTCAGCCGGCCTGCTTGGACTCACGATACACTGTGCCCAGTGCCATTCGCACAAGTTCGATCCGATCAGCCAGGTGGATTACTACCGGATGGCGGCGATTTTCACGCCGGCCTACGACGTGCAGAACTGGCTGAACTCCGAGCAGCGACAGCTGCAGTCGGTGCCGCCCAGGGAGAAGGATCGGATCGATGGGCACAACAAGCAGGTGAACGCGCGGGTGGATGCGTTGAAGAAGAAGATCGCGGCCATTCGCACGGGGGTGTCGACGCGGCTGCGTGCGGCGAAACTGGCCAGGTTGCCCGGGCCGATTCGGGCTGACACCGACCAGGCGCTCAAGACAGCCAAGGACAAGCGGACACCCGTCCAGGGATACCTCGCCACAAAACTGGGTCCGTTGCTGGCCGTGTCGTCCAAGGAGATCGTCGCGGGGCTGGGCCAGGACGAAAAGAAAAGGGTCGATGCGGACGACGCGGCCATCGCGGCACTCAATGCCACGCGGCGTTCCTACGAGCCGGTCCGGGCGTTGTGGGAGCAGGGTCCAGTTCCCAAGACCTACCTGTATCGCCGTGGGGACTTCGCGACACCCGGTCCACAGGTCAGCCCGGGTGTTCCCCTGGTTCTTGATCGTCGCAAGCAGCCGACAAGGTTTCCTCCCGTGGCCACCGCCGCCGGCAAGCCGTCCCGGTCGACCGGTTACCGGAGGGTGTTCGCCCGATGGCTGACCGGACCCGATCATCCGCTGACCGCCCGGGTGATCGTCAACCGGCTCTGGCAGCGGTATTTCGGAACCGGCCTGGTGGCCTCGTCTGACAACTTCGGCCTGTCGGGGTCAGAGCCGACCCATCCCCGGCTGCTCGACTGGCTGGCCCGGGAACTGATTGACGGGGGCTGGAGCCTGAAACGGGTGCACCGGTTCGTGCTGCTGTCGTCGATCTACCAGCAGTCGACATCACGCGAACCGCTTGACTGGGATCGGGCCGGGGCCGTCGATCCGACGAACCGCCTGTACTGGCGAATGCCGTTGAGACGGCTGGAGTCGGAAGTCATCCGTGACAGTGTGCTGGCCGTCAGTGGCCAGCTGGATCTCTTCCAGGGCGGTCCTGCCGTGCCGATCACCGCCCGGGCCGACAGCAGCGTGGTGGTCGATTCTACCAAGCTGGCTCGGCCGACCGACGACCGTCGCCGCAGTCTCTACCTGACGTGCCGCCGGAATTACCACCCCACCGAGTTGAGCGTCTTTGACCAGCCGACGGTGACTCACAACTGCAGCCGCCGTGACCGTTCGGCCGTGGTCCTGCAGTCTCTGGTGATGCTCAACGGGGCCTTTGTCATGAAGCAGTCGCGATTGTTTGCCGCCCGGGTTCGCGCCGAGTCGAGCAAGGCAACCAGGGCGGACCGCGTGGACCACGTGTTTCGCCTGGCACTGTGCCGCGTTCCCACTGCAGAGGAACGCCGGCTGAGCCTGGAACTGCTGGTGCAGCAGGCCAACAGCAAGTCGCCGCAACGGCCGCTTGAGCACCTGTGTCACATGTTGTTGAATGCCAACGAGTTTCTCTACACGCCCTGAAATTACCGCACCGGGACGAGTCATCGTGAAACCCGAAAAGAACTTCTCCGGCAACCTGCCGATATCGCGCCGCCAGCTGTTGCAGATGAGCGGACTTGGTTTCGGCGGGCTGGCGTTGCAGGCGGTTCTGGGCGGGACGGTGCAGGCCGCCGGTGGCGGGTTGGGTTCCAGGCCGGCTCATATCCCCCCCCGGGCCAAGTCCGTGATCCTGATGCTGCAAAACGGCGGTCCAAGCCAGATGGACCTCTTCGATCCAAAACCGCTGCTGCGCAAGTTCAATGGCAAGCAGCATTCGATCAAGGTCGAGATGTTCCAGGCCGGCAGCGAACAAAACAAGCTGATGGATACCCCGTTTCGTTTTCAGCGGTACGGTGAGTCGGGGGCAGAGCTTTCGGAGGTGATCCCGGGGATCGGCAGCGTGATTGACGAGATGACGTTGATTCGATCGATGCACACCGGGCACAACAACCACACCGAGGCGTTGGTGATGTTGATGACCGGAAAGATCTTCCAGGATCGTCCGGCACTGGGCGCCTGGATCAGTTACGGGCTGGGCACCGAGAACAACAGCTTGCCCTCGTACGTCGTTCTCCGTGACCCGGCCGGCTACAACACCAGTGGAACGTTGACGTGGACCAACGGGTGGCTGTCGGCGCTGCACCGGGGCACCGAGTTCTCCAGCAGCGGAACGCCGGTCCTGAATCTTTCGTCCTCGATTCCCGTCACCTCGCGTGAACAGCGAAACAATCTGGATTTCCTCTCGCGGTTGAACCGGATCCACCAGCGGCGACTGCCGCGGGAGGCGGAGCTCGAAGCGAGAATCCAGAACTACGAACTGGCGGCCCGGATGCAGCTGGCTGCCGCGGATGTCCTGGACATTTCCGGTGAGACGGCAGCAACCAGGTCCCTGTACGGGCTCGACAACAAGACGACCGAGCCGTACGGGCGTCGCTGCCTGATGGCCCGAAAACTGGTGGAGGCCGGAGTGCGGTTCGTGCAGGTGCATCCCAGGCCATTCCAGCCCTGGGACAGTCACAGCAAGACCCGCAGCGGTCTCGGCTCGATTTGCGGCGCCTGTGACCGTCCCACGGCCGGCCTGATCACCGATCTGAAACAACGGGGATTGCTCGACGAGACGATCGTGATCTGGTCGGGCGAGTTCGGCCGGTTGCCGGTTTCGCAGAACGGCAGTGGCCGCGACCACAACCGCAACGCGTTCAGCCTGTTGGCGGCCGGGGGCGGATTTCGTGCCGGTTACATCCACGGGGCGACCGACGAAGTGGGCTACGCCGCTGCCGAGAACAAGGTCAGCGTGGCCGATCTTCACGCCACGATCCTGCACCAGCTCGGCATCGACCACGAGTCGCTGATCTATGAGCACGCCGGTCGCGAGGAGACGCTGACCGATCCGCCGTTGACCGGGGCTCGTGTTGTTGACGAAGTGATTTCCTGAAAACGGGACCGCGATGACCGCCGGGTCAGCAGAAGGTATCAGTCGACGGGGCCGGGGAGCGCTGGCGGCCGTCATCGTTGTCGTGGCGGTCACGTTGATCAACCGGCCGCGTGGCAACGATCCTCCAGCGCCGCTGCCGCCACCAGCGACAGCAGTACCGTTGACGGCACGCTTTGTCGGCAGCGACGCCTGCCGGGTCTGCCACGAGGAAATCTTCGAGCGTTACGCGGCTCACCCGATGTCGCAAGCACTCCGCAAGCTCGAGCCCGGGGATGTTGCGAAATTCTCCGAATCGGGACCCGGGCAGTTCTCGGCGGCGGGACGGACATACCGGATCGAACGCCGGGGGCCGCAGGGGCCGATGCTCCACGTCGAGTCGATGGCCGATTCAAAGGGCAAGGTACTCTACGAGCAGGTCGAACCGATCGACTACGTCATCGGTGCCGGCGTCAAGGGGCGCAGTTTTCTGCTGAAACGTGGCGGGTTGTTCTTCCAGTCCCCGTTGAGCTATTACACCCGCAAGGCCCGCTGGGATCTTTCGCCCGGTTTTCCCGCCGAACTTCACTACCGGTTCACCCGACGTGTAGGAAATCACTGCCTGTCGTGCCATTCCGGCCAGCTGGTCAACGAGCAACCCGCTGCCATGGACCGGTTCTCCGTCGAGACCCCTTTCCTGGAAGAGGGGATCGGATGCGAACGGTGCCACGGCCCTGGCAGTGCCCACGTCGCGGCCTACCAGGAGACGGAGGGCGATCTGACCGAGACGCTGATCGTCAACCCGGCCCGGCTTTCTCACGAGCGTCAACAGGATGTCTGCAACCAGTGTCACCTGGAAGGCAAGGTGAGGATCCCGCGGCAGGGCCATCGCTTTGCCGACTACCGCCCGGGAGAACCGTTGTCGGAGACCTGGACGGTGTTTGTCGGCGAATCGCCCTTTGACGAGGAGGGCCGACCGCTGTTTACCAGCCACGTCGAACAAATGAATTCCAGCCGGTGTTTCCAGGGCAGCCAGGGCCGGCTCGGCTGCACGTCCTGCCACGACCCGCATGGGCGGCCACCAGCCGAACAGGCTGCCGCGTTCTACCGCGAACGCTGCAATCGCTGCCATGCCGAACAGGGCTGCCGGTTGCCGGAATCCCAGCGCCGCCGTCCCCCGGCGCTGGGATCGTGCATTCACTGCCACATGCCTCGTGTCCATTCCCGTGACGTGGCTCACACGACCCAGGCCAACCACGCGATCGTTCGCCGGCCGTCACTGACGAGTCGCCAGGCACGCGTCGAGCGGGAGGCGGCCGGAGAGCCCTGGCATCCGTTTGGTCGAATGGGCATCGACATCCCCGAGGAGGCGTTGGCGCGAGCGAAGGGGCTGGCGTGGTTTCGTCAGGCAGTCGACACCAAGGACTCGCCGTTGATGGAGCAGGCGCGGGTTCATCTGGAGGAGTCCCAGCGGCGAAATCCCGATGACCTGGAAGTGCTCCGCACGCTGGGGTTCCTTGCCTTCCGATCCCAGCAGCCGGACAAGGCGAGACGGCTGTTCGAAACGGTGTTGAAGCAGCATCCCGACGACGAGGGCTGCCTGTCTCACCTGTTGTTGATCTGTTTTCTTTCCCGTGATGACAAGGCCGGTGTCGTCGTCGCAAGGCGGTTGCTGGCACTGAATCCCTGGGACGGTGAGGCCCATGGTCCGTATGCCGACATGCTGGAGGCAACCGGGCCGTTGGAGGCGGCGATTGCCGCGGCCGAACGCGGGTTGGCGCTGGATCCGACCGTGCTGGACATGAGGCGGTCGCTGGCTCGGTTTTACCGCAAGGCGGGTCGGGAAGAGGATGCGGCCGAGCAGGAGCGGTTGGCGCGAGAGATCGGCCGGCGGCTCGAGTCGTCTAGAACAGATCGGTGAGCGGTTCGCCTTCCTCGAGGATCCGGAACTGCCGGCCCTGGCTGTCGGTCGCCTCGGGATTTCCCAGCCCCATCGCATGGTAGACCGTCTTGGCCACGTCCTCGGGGGCGACCGGGCGATCGGCGGGGTAGCCGGCCGTCTTATCGGAAGTTCCGTAGGCCTGCCCACCACGAATGCCACCACCGGCCAGCAGGATGCTCTGGCAGTGTGTCCAGTGGTCGCGGCCCTGGCCGACCGCTCCACCCGAACGGGGATCGCCGACCTTGGGCTTTCGCCCCATTTCACTGTTGACCATGACGAGTGTCTCGTCGAGCAGGCCGCGTTCCGAGAGATCCTCGAGCAGCGCTGCAAACGGCCGGTCGAAACGGGGCAGCAGGTATTTTTCGAGACAGATGAAGTTGTTGCCGTGCGTGTCCCAGCCACCGCCGCTGGCACACTTCAACTTCTCGGCAGCTTTCTTGTCGCCTCGCCAGAAGACCGAGATGAACGGCACTCCGGCCTCGACCAATCGTCGTGCCATCAGCATGCTCATCGCGTTGAGATCATCCCCGTAGCGCCTCCGAACCGACTCGGGCTCGTCGCCGATGTTGAACGCGTCCTTGGTCGCCCGGGAGCCCAGAAAACTGAACGCCCGCTGCTGCTGGATCTCCCAGTCGGCGGTCGCCTGCGATCGATCCAGTCGGCGGACGGCTGAATCAAGGGTCTTGAGAAGCCCCCGCCGGTCCCCGAGTCGCCGGGGCGTGATGTCGCCGTTGAGTTCCAGAGCCGGGGCGGTGTATTTCAGGGGCTTGTCGGGATCCGCGTAAACATAAACCGGGTCGTGGATGATTCCCAGCTTTGCGGCGAACTGGCCCGGCCGGGTGTACTGGGGTGCTCCGGGCTTGTGCGGCAGCGAGACGGCCTGGGGCAGGTAGGGATGAGGTGGCAACTGGTGCCCGACCACGCTGCCCATGAATGGCCAGTCGGTCTTGCGTGGTTTGCGGGCGTTGAGCAGTTGACGAAAGCTGATGTCGGGGGCACGGCCGGTCAGGTTGTAGTAATAACCGGCATGGTGATCTCCGGTCCCACGGCGATAGTGGCCCAGTGAACGGATGATCGAGAAGTTGTGGGCCTGCTTGGCCAGCAACGGCAGGTGCTCACAGATCTCGACCCCGGGTGCGGAGGTGGGGATGGGCTGAAACGGGCCACGAAATTCCAGCGGCGCGTTGGGCTTCATGTCGAACGTGTCGATGTGAGACGCCCCGCCTCCGAGCCAGACGAGGATTGTCGAACGGGCCGGCTTTTGGCCGGAACCCGAGACCGGAGCCGCACTGGACAGACGCGCCGCATCGAGCCCGTAGACACTTGTCGCACCGGCAACAAGAAACGTCCGCCGTGATACGGCCCGGGCAACCGGCGAGTGAGGATCAACGTGCATGATCAAGAGTGGGTTGGATTGTGGACGTGTTGTTCAGGTCAAGCCGGCGATCGATTCCCCGTGATAGATTCGATTGGGGCGATCGACCTTGTCGGTCCAGGTCGCGTCCCGCGGGATGCCGAGGTGTTCGTAGATCGTCGCCGCCATGTTCTCGGGCTTGTAGGCGTTGGCGATCGGATAGCCACCAACCTTGTCGGTGGCACCGATGACCGTACCGCCGCGGACCCCACCGCCGGCAAAAAACACCGTTTGCACCGGACCCCAGTGATCGCGGCCGGGCGTGTTGTGTCGTTTCGACATCACGACCTTGGGAGTGCGGCCGAATTCCCCGGCCATCACGATCAGCGTGTCCTCGAGCAGTCCTCGTTGGTCGAGGTCTTCGATGAGTGTCGCCACCGCGCGGTCGGTTGGCGGCAGCAGGTACTCGCGCATGTTCCGGAAACACTCCTCGTGGGTGTCCCACGACTCGTCGTTGCCGAGATTGACCTGGACCAGGCTGACACCGGCCTCGATCAACTGTCGCGCCATCAGGCAACTCCAGCCGAAACTGTTTCTCCCGTAGCGGTCCTGGAGGTCGGCATCGGCGGAGTGGACATCAAGTGCCTTGTGGACACCTCCGTCGAGCAGCAACGAAACGGCCTCCTGCTGATAGCGGTCGAAGCCCCCGACGGCGTGAGTCCGGTCGAGATGCCTGCGCTGCTGGTCGATTGTTTCGAGCAGTCCCAGGCGGCTCTTGAAGCGGGGTTCGAGGACCCCCGGTGGCAGTCCGAAGCTGGGGGCGGCGAAACGGTAGTTCGGAGGCGTGTAGGCTCCGGTCGTGCGGTGAAACCCGTACTCGGGAAACGCCCCGTGGTAGTACTGGTTTGATCGAAACCCGCTGGCCTCGATGAACCAAGGATCGTTCTCCGGACCCATCACGCCGCCAAACTGGCCGGGGATGACGCGGCCCGACACATGGATCAGTTTTTCGGGCAGCGCCACCGTCGGCGGCAGGTTGTTGCGGCGGGGCATCTGCGAGCCGACGATACTGGCGATGCAGGGATGATCGGTCGGTTGGGGCTTGCTGCCACTGAAGCCGCGACCGCGGGGGGTTCTCCCGGTCAGCATCGCCGCGTGGCCCTGGGAGTGTTCGTTGTAGGGATGAGTCAACGACCGCAGCAATGCCCACTTGTGAGCGATCCGTGACAGTTGTGGCAGGTGTTCACAGATGCGGATGTCGGGCACCGACGTGTCGATCGGCGTGAACTCACCACGGATCCCGTCGGGAGAGTCCGGCTTCATATCGAAGCTCTCGTGCTGCGAGAGGCCGCCGGAGAGAAAGATGTAGATGACCGACTTGTGATGGACCCGCGAGGCATTTTCTCCTGCGGCCTGCAGGGCCCGCAGGTGGCCACCGCCAAGTCCCAGCAGGCCAATCGCTCCGGCCTGGACTGCCGTGCGACGGTCGAAGCGGGGATGAACGGCCGGGACGGGTGATCGATCGAGTGCCATCGGTACGGTTCCACATGCTCGAGAAGCGAGAAGACCCTATCTGGTTGGATCGGGTCCACCGCGACGTTCAGTTTACCCTTTCGTCACTATCGACCTCAACATCGGACCGCGGCATTAGACCCGGGGCAGTTCGTAGCCCTTGCGATAGGCCTTTGTCAGCATCGCGTTGGCCTGCGGAGAATCGACGAATGTCTCGGTCTTCGGGTCAAAATCCAGCCGCCCCTGCGTGCGGAAGGCGACTTCACCCAGGTGCACGAGGCTGCAGGAGAGGTGTGCGATGTCGGCGTTGGCGCGGGTGTCGAAGTTGCGGGTACCGATGGCGTCGAGAAAATCGGCCAGATGCGGCGCGTAACCCCTGTTGGTCCGTGACTGCTTGGGTTCGGTCGGCCCGGGCTTGCTCTTGGGTCCCAGGTACGTCCGGAAGGCTCCGCGGCGCGAGAAGATCATGTATCCCTCGGTGCCGTAAAACGCGTTCCCGCTGTCGAATCCGTGCATGCCGTAGGCGGTGAACAGCCGGTCCTCGTAGATCAACACCCGTCCGTCGGCGTACTCGTAGTTGACCATCATGTTGTCGGGAAACTCACGGTCACCCCGGTTCTTGCCGCTGTAGAAGGTGTGGCTGCCGTGGGCGGTGACCCGAACAGGCTGGGTGGTCACACCGAGTCCCCAGCGAGCCATGTCGATGTCATGAATTCCGTCGTCGCCAATGTCGCCGTTTCCGTAATCCCGGTAAACCCGCCAGTTGCTGTGAAACCGGTTGACGTTGAAGCCCTTCACGGGTGCGGGGCCGAGCCAGCGGTCGTAGTCGACAGCGGCCGGGGGTTTCGTGTCGGGAACGACCTTTCGCGTTCCTCGCCGCTGCACGTTCCAGGCCTTGGTGATGCGAATTTCACCGAGCAGGCCCTCGGCGAGCAGTTTGCCGGCCGCGGCGGTGACCGGGCTGGACCGCATCTGGGACCCGTGCTGGACAACCCGCTTGTACTTCTTCGCGGCCTCGATGATGGCCCGTCCCTCGTTGAAGACGTGCGACATCGGCTTCTCGATATAGGTATCCTTGCCGGCGGCCAGTGCCAGCAGGGCGATGCGAGCATGCCAGTGATGCGGTGTGCCGATGATCACCGCGTCGACGCTGCGGTCGGCGAGAACATCCTCGAAGCGGCTGGTTCGCCGGGGTGCCGTTTTCTGGTACCCGTCGACATTTGCCGCGATCCGGTCCATCTGCCGTGGATCGATATCGCAGAGCCACGAGACGTGAGTGCCGGACCCGAAGTGCCCGAGATTGCGGGAATGGGCATTCATGATCCCGCCGCAGCCGATCAGGCCCAGCCGAATGGTCTCGTTCGCACTTGTCCGGCCGGCCGCGGCCGCACCGGTGGCCGCGAGGGCGGTTGTCGTACCGGAGAGAAATCCCCGTCGCGAGAGGTCGTGATCCATCAGGGTGCCTTCCTGTGAAGCGGGACGTGTCCGGTGGCTCAGTCCAGCGGCAATGCCGAGGCCTGCAGCACCGTCTTTTGTACGTGATAGTCGTGCTCGTAACTGAAGTCGGCGTCCTTTTCACCACGGATGATCCGGGCCATATCGGCCGCGTCGTCGATGTAGCGGACGTACTTGGGAAACGTGACGTCCTGGTAACCCTTGCGGTACTTGCCCCGCCGGCTCGAGAGGGCGACGCGGGCGGATGGATTGTCGAGCGGCTGGACGTGCACCGTTCCCTGGCTGCCGCAGACGCAGAAGTGGCGCCGGGCTCCCCCGTCGACCTCGTTGACACTCGATCGGACCGTGACCGTCGCCCGGGGGTACTCGAGTACCGCGAGCATGTTGTCGGCAAGCGTATCGTCGTTGCGGGCCGAGTGGCGGGGGAAAGCGTGGACACGGGTGGGAGGCCCCAGGATCGACAACACGCCATCGGTGATGTGGCAGCCGAGTTCGAACATGGTCCCGCCCTTGTACGCGGAGAGCTGTTTCCGCGAGTCGCTGTTGACGAGTTTGCTCATCACCGTGTGGATCTCGAAGATCTCGCCAAGCCAGCCCTGTTTGAGCAGGTCGCGGATCAAGACGAAACCGGGGTTGTAGCGGTACATGTAGCCCATCTGCAGCAGCAGGTGCTTGCGGGCCGCCGTGTCGAGGATCTTCTTGAATTGCGGCAGGTTCGACCCGGCCGGTTTGTCCAGGTGCACGTGCATGCCGGCATCGATGCAGGCCTCGGCCGTATCGAGCAGGTCACGCACCCGGGTTTCGACGGCCACCGCCTTCAGGCCCGGCGAATTGAGCAACTGTTCCCGGGACATCCACTTGAGTCCCTTGTACGGGTCTCGTGTCCGGGCCGCGGCACGCAATGCCGAATCGGGTTCGACGATGCCGACCACCTCGTAGTCCTGCGAGGCCCGGTATGCGGCCATCTTGCCTGATGCGTGGGCATGTCCGACGCCGATCTGGCCAATCTTGATGGGTGCCATTGTTGCCTCGTGGTGCGTGGATTGCTCGTGCTGCCAACGCGGACCGTCTCCGGTCCACCCGATCGTTCAGGCTCTCACGATCCCTCCGGGGGTTCAAGCGTCCGGCAGGTTTTCCGGATCGTCATGCACCCGGAACTCCGCATCGATCACTGTCGGATCAACCGGGGGATTCTCTGGCGAGAATCCGAACGGAGAGCTGCCGGGCGAAAAAGGTGAATCGACCGGGTGGATCTTGATGCGACGGCGTATCCAGCCCACGACGACACGGCCGACGATTCTCCGCAGGGGTGAGATCAGCAGCAGGAGCCCGAACACGTCGGTGATCAGGCCCGGGGTGATCAAGACGGTCCCGGCGATCAGGATCAAGACGCCGTCGAGCAGTGCATCGGTGGGCAGGCCGCCCTGGCCGAGTTGTTCGTGCAGGCGTTGCCAGGCGCGCAGTCCCTGATGCCGAGCCAGTGCGGCTCCCAGGATCCCTGTTCCGATCACCAGGGCCACGGCGGTTCCGAACGAGAGAAACCCGTCTGAGAGCTTGAAAAGCAGCCAGAGATCAAGCAGCGGCAGCAGGGTGAAGAGAACCAGCAGTCGCAATAACACGGTGTCGCCCCTGCGGTGGCCCGGTGGCTTGCTAGCTGAACAGCCCGTGGACCACTTCGCCGCGGATGTCGGTCAGCCGGAACTCGCGTCCCGAGTAGCGGTAGGTCAGTCGTTCGTGATCGATGCCCAGCAGGTACAGGATCGAAGCGTGCAGGTCGTGCATGTGCACCTTCTTCTCGACCGCCTTGTGTCCGAACTCGTCGGTCGCCCCGTAGGCGAAGCCCGGCTTGACCCCGCCACCGGCCAGCCAGACCGTGAAGCCGTCGGGGTTGTGGTCCCGCCCGGTGCCCTTGTTCTGGGCATACGGCGTCCGACCAAACTCGGCCCCCCACCAGACGATCGTGTCCTCCAGCAGGCCTCGCTGCTGCAGATCCTGTAGCAGCCCGGCGATCGGTCGGTCGACGCGCTGGGCGTGTTCGGCGTGTTTGGGCAGGTTGGTGTGCTGGTCCCAGGCCGGGTTGGGCGAACCGTCGCCGTAGGTGACCTGGACATAGCGGACGCCCGCCTCGCAGAGTTGCCGCGCCATCAGGCACTGGCGTCCGAAATCGTTGGTGGTTTTTCGGTTGATCCCGTACAGGTCCTGGGTCGCGGCGGTTTCGCGAGAGAGGTCCAGTACCTCCGGTGCATGGTTCTGCATTCGCCAGGCGAGTTCGAACGAGTTGACCACCGCCTCCAACTCGGCATCTCCCGGGTTACGGTCGAGTTGTCCGGCATTCAATGCTCTCAACAACTCGAACTGGCTGCGTTGCTGGGCCGGGGTGTAGCGGGAATTGACCAGGTCACGGATCGTCGAACCGGCCGCCGGCCGGCCGGCGCTGCCGATGGTGGTTCCCTGGTAGACCGGGGGCAGGAAGGCGCTGCCGTAATTGCGTGCGCCGCCGTTGCCCGGAGAGGGTGCAATCGAGACAAACCCGGGCAGGTTGTTGCTCTCGTTGCCCAGCCCGTAGTTGATCCAGGCACCCATCGACGGCCGTACGAAGTTCGTCGATCCGCAGTGCAGGAACAGGGTGGCCGGACCGTGCGCGACACCCTCGGTGTGCATCGAATGCACCATGCACAACTTGTCGGCGTGACGGCCGACCTCGGGAAACAGGTCCGAGACCCAACGTCCGCAGTCACCGTAGCGACGGAAATTCCAGAGCGGCTTTTTCAGCAGCTGCGAACTGCCGAGCTTGCCCGTGTTGGCGATGACGCGGGCGTCGTCGAAGGCGAGCGTCTCGCCGTCGCGACGGTCAAGGATTGGCTTGTGGTCAAACGAGTCGACCTGGCTGGGTCCACCCTGCATGAACAGGAAGATCACCCGCTTGGCGCGGGCGGGCACATGCGTTTGCCTGGCGGAAAGCGGATTGCTGACCGCCGCCCCGGCCCGGTCGCCAAGCAGCCCGGCCAGCGCCAGGTTGCCGAACCCGCAGGCTGACATCTTCAGTGCCTGGCGGCGATTGGGGAGGGGACAGGTCATGGTTCGGGAATTTTCTGGGCGGGCGACCGGCTCGTGAAACGGTCTAGTGAAGGTAGCGAAAGTCCACCGAGGAAAATAAGGCCTGGACCACCTGGGTCCAGCGGAGACGACGTGTTTTTTCGTTCCTCGAGCCGGAACCCAGGAAGGACAGCATCACCCGGCGTTCGTGAGGCGAGGGGGGGCGTCCCAGCGTGGCCCGGACGAGTTGCTCCAGTCGCCGGCGGTCGTCGAGTTGTCGCTGGTTCAGCAGGCTGTCAGCAGCATGTTCGGACTGCTGGATCACCCAGGGGTTGTTCATCATCAACAACGCCTGCGGGGCACTGCTGCTGCTGTCGCGACGGCCGACAACCATGCTCGGGTTGGCGAAATCAAAGACTTCGAAAATCTCCGGCAACGAATTTCGCAGGACCGGCCAGTAGACGGCGCGGCGGTCGCCGTCGTGCCGGTAGTTGTAGTCGTTGGGCGTGCCGGCCCTGATCGTCGAACCGCCGATCTCGGTCCTCAGCCGTCCGTTGATCATCAAGATCGCGTCGAGCAGGCTCTCGGCGTCCAGCCGTCGCCGGTTCATTCGCCAGAGCAACCGGTTTTCCGGATCGATTGTCGCCCGCCGCTGGTCGGGTCGTGAAGAGAGCCGGTAGGTTCGAGTGAGTACCATCTCCCGCAGCAGGCTCTTGATCGACCAGTTCCTCTCGATCAGCCGCAAGGCGAGATGGTCAAGCAACTCGGGATGCGAGGGGCGTTCGCCGGTGGTGCCGAAGTTGTCGGTCGTTCGTACCAGCCCCGTGCCGAACAACCAGTGCCATAGCCGGTTGGCCAGTACGCGGGCGGTCAGTGGATTGCGTTCGTTGGCGATCCACTCGCCCAGTTCTCGACGACCACTTTGCTGATTGGAGAACGTGGAACGAGGTCCGAATTCGGCGACCTGCAGGAAGCCGCGAGGCACAGCGTCTCCCAGGCTGTGAACGTTGCCGCGAATGTGGATCCGGGCATTCTCGATGGTCTTTTCCTCCTGCACGCCCATGTGCCTGGGACGCGGAAGGGCCCGTTTTTTCAACGCGGCGAGTTCTTTCTGCAGTTGTTGCAACTTTCGTGGAGATTTCGGACTTGTGGAGGGCCCGGCGACGGGCTGCTTGTCGGCAAGGGTGACTGGCAGAAACTGGACCGCGTCGATGATCACGACACCGGTCGTGTTGCGGTTGCTGACAAATACCGAGGGCCTGCTGTCCGGGGTGATGCGGAACCGTCCCAGCGTGACGAAGCGACCGTCGATGGCGGGCCGCTGCTTCTGGTTGATCGTGGTCGTCTTTTCCGTGTTGCCGACGATCACCCTGACCGGGACCGCCGGGCTACGGTTGGATCCCGGCGTGTAGGCGAACCTCACCTCGTATTCCCCGTCGAGCGGTTGTTCCGGGCGAAAGGTCGCCGTGTTGGACCCCTTGGTCGCTCCCTGGTCGTGCTGGTAACCGGTCCCGACGTAACTCTTGCTGTAGGTCGATCGCATCCAGGACCCGGTCAGTTTGGCCTGGAGATCGTCGATGGCCAGCCCGGCCACCTTTTTCAGTGGCAGGGGAGCCAGTTTTCCGGAAGCGGGTTTGAGTGACTTGACCTGCGCCTGCAGGGAAGCCACGGCCGTTTCGTGCTCTTTGAACGAGACCTCGAGATCCGGTGTCAGTGGCAGCGGCATCTCGATCCACTTCGACACGTTGGCGTGGTTGAGGGTCTTGGTGCTGCGGAGGATGCCGGCCAGCGCGTAGTAATCGCGTGTTGGAATCGGGTCGAACTTATGGTCGTGGCATCGTGCACAGCCGATCGTCTGGGCCAGGAAGCCGCGAATGATCGTTTCCAGCTGTTCGTCAACGACGTCCATTCGCAGCTTGCCCTTGTCCTGGTCCTCGAGGTTGTTGTTGCCCATGGTCAGGAAGGTGGTGGCAACGAGATTGCGTCGACGCTGCTCAACGGTGCTGTCGGTCAACAGGTCACCGGCAATCTGTTCTCTCACGAAGCGATCGAATGGTCGGTCGGCGTTGAATGTCTCGATCACGTAGTCGCGGTATCTCCAGGCCTCGGGAAACAGAAAGCCTCTCAGGGTGATCGATTCGGCGAAGCGGACCACGTCGAGCCAGTGTCGTCCCCAGCGTTCACCGAAGCGGGGCGAGGCCAACAGGCGATCGACCAGCCGCTGGTAGGCATCTTGGCGATGGTCTTGCAGGAACGTGTCGAGTTGATCGGGCGTGGGCGGCAGACCCAGCAGGTCGAAGTACAGGCGGCGAGCCAGTACCGCACGGGGCGCCTCGACGGCCTGGTCGATCCCGGCTTCGTCAAGCCGGGCCAGCAGGAAGGCGTCGATGGCCGAAGTGGCCCGGGATGGCCCGGCAGGCGGGACCCTCATTTTCGGCAACGGTTGATAGGACCAGAACTGCCGACCGGACTTGATATCGATGGCTTTTCGCGTCGTGGTTCGGCCGCGGCGGGGATCGGGCGCGCCGCGGCGGATCCACTCGCCGAAGTCGGCGATGATCGCTGCCGGCAGCCTTCCCTTGGGCGGCATCTCCAGTGACTTGTACTGCAGTGATTCCAGCAGCAGGCTCTGGTCGGGTTTGCCCGCCACCAGTGCCGGGCCACTGTCGCCACCGGAGCGGACACCGCTGCGGCTGTCGAGGTTGAGGCCGCCGCGCAGCTTCTTCGATTTGGCAGCCCGGGTCGAGTGGCACGCGTAACAATGCTTGACCAGCACTGGACGGATCTTCTTCTCAAAGAATGCTGTGTCCACGGCCGACAGAGCGGCCGGACTGTCATCGGCCGCATCGATCGCACCGGCCAGCAGCAGGACCTGGACGAGGATCGCAAGGCAGAGGTGTGAAGGTGTTCGGGTCATGGGGACCGGGATCTGTCGCGGCAGGTGCCGGTGAAAGGGGGGCGTCGATCCTGTGACCAACGATTGTCGTGACTGGGCATGCTCCCAGCAATGTCGCCCCGTCGGGCGAGAGCTGCTTTGCGACGGCTACTGGTTGTTGCCGATTCCCGATTCGGCTCCGACCGCGGTGACCCGGCATTCAGGGAGCTTGCTGGCGAGTTTCAGTCGGCCGATGGTCGTCGTCGATGTCTCGAAGAGCCTGAGCCTCCGCAGTCGCTTGAGCTTTGCGAGTGACTCGATCGCCGTGTCGCTGACGACGGTCTTGCGGAGGTCAAGGAACTCGAGATCCTTGAGTGCCGTGAGTGATTCGATGCCGTCGTCGGTCAGCAGCGTGGCACCGAGGCTGAGGTGCTTGAGTGAGGGAAAGGTTGCCAGCGTCTGGAGTCCGGCGTCGGTGATCGGGGTCACCGACAGGTTGAGTGTCTCCAGGTTTGGCAGTTTTGCCAGTGGCGGCAGTGCCGCATCGCTGATCGGGGTGTCCCACAGCGACAATTCGGTCAGTTGCTTGAGTGCGGCCAGCTTGGCGACACCCAGTTCCGTCACGTGCGAATTGGTCAGGTCAAGCTGCCGCAGGCCGCGATAGGCAATGATGTGGTCGATCCCGTGATCAGTCAGGTAGGTCTGGCGAAGGCTCAGCGATTCGAGATTCGCGAAGGGCTTGGGGTGTTTGCCGATCAATTCCAGGCACTTGTCGGTGATCGTAAGGCCACGAAAATCCAGGGCGTTTGGCTGCTGACTGCCGGGTGGATTGGTGCGAACCTTGACCGCCTGCATCGCGGCAAGAAGATCCCCGCCATTCTTGTCAAAGGCCTCGGTCAACAGCCCGTGATTGCGGGTGATCTTGCAGTCGGGCAGCGCCTGCCGGATACGGGCCAGCCCCGCGTCGGTGACACGGGTTCGGTCCAGGGCCAACCGCTTGAGCTTCTTGAATTTCGCGAGGTCCGCCAGGCCCTTGTCGGTTACCTGGGTACTTTCCAGCCACAACTCTTCGAGATGTTCCAGGCCGGCCAGGTGCTTGAGCCCGTCGTCGGTGATCGCGTTGTAATTGAGGGCGATTTCTTTGAGGTGCTTGAGACCGGCGATGTGGGCCAGGCCCGCGTCGGTGATACGAATCTGTTCTGCCAGCAGGGCTTCGAGCTTGTCCAGGCCACGCAAGTGAACCATGCCGGCGTCGCTGACCCGGGTGCCCCGCAGGACGAGCCAGGTCAGGTTGCGCAGCTTGCCGACATGGACCATCCCCTTGTCGGTAACTGCCGTGCGGAACAGCACAAGTTCCTCGAGCCGGGGAAATGCCTCGACGTGCGACAGGCCCTCGTCATTGAAGTACCGACAGAAGGTCAGGTTCAGGTCAATCATCCCGGTCATGCCCCGCACATGTTGCAGTCCCCGTCCTGTGAGCGACGTCTGCGCGACGTCCAGGTAGCGGATCTGCGGCAGGACCTCGAGGTGCCTGAGGCCGTCGTCGGTAACCCTCGTGTCGGAGACGGTGATCATGTCCAGCTTCTTCATTCCCTTGACGTGGACCAGTCCGTCGTTGGTGATGCCGGTCTTGTAGAGACCCAGCTGGAACAGGTTGGTCAGGCCGACCAGGTGTTCGAGTCCCTCGTTGGTGATCCGGGTACTGAAGAGATCCAGTACCATCAGCGTGCGAATCTGGCCCACGGCAGCCAGGTCGTCGTTGGTGATCGACGTTCGCGAGAGGTCGAGATTCTTGAGGTGTTTCAGGTCGGTGAGAATTGTCAGCCCGTTGACGGGCAGGCGACAGCCGTTCATGTTCAGGTACCGCACCCGGGGAGCACCCACGACAATCGCCTGCAGATCCTCCCGGGACAGCGGTCGATTGAGCACTGTCACCAGCTCGATCTCACCATTGTCTCCACGGACCAGCTTTCCGGGGACCGTGACAGCCGAGCCGCCCGGGTCAGCCCGGTCACCGTCGCCACCGCAGCTGGACAGGACCGGCAACAGGAGGGCAAGCAGTGTCAGGAGAACACGTGGGCGCATCGGTCGGGAGATCGCAGTCAGTGGAGAGTGAAACCTAGCGGGCCGGGAACCTCGCCCCGGACACTCGATTGTACACTACCTACATGGCCGGGGCCTATAAGCCTTTGGCGGTTGGTCGCCGGGCCGTAGCGAAGCAAAAAAACAGGACCGGTTCACCTGTAGTGGCGAACCGGTCCTGGTCGAATTGCGAGGCCGATCTCTTTTCTTCCGGTTACCGACAGCTGTGCGGGAATCGGAAAGTCGCGAGTAGCGGCTTCGTGGACTCAGCACCAAACGCTACTTCTTCTTCGCATCTGCGGGAGCAGGGGCGGCCGCTGCTGCCCCGTCAGGATCGGCTGGGCCACCGGGACCCATCTCATCGAGGATGTTCTTGTTGGACTTGGCTTTTTCGCCAGCGGGAGTCTTGACCTCATCTTCTCCAACCGTCGTGCCATCACCTGAGGGGTTGTCGCCGCTTGAACCAGCAGTTCCCGGACCACAGCCGATCGGGGCAACAGCCAGCAAGGCAACCATCAGCCACATCGTGAACTTCTTCATCGAAACTCCCCTTGTTGTCAAAAAAACAAATCTGTTTTGGACAGGATCGCCGCTCGTCTCGAGCACAAACGGCATCGTCAGGAACGACGATCCATTGCAACAGGTTGGATTCGCCACGGCCAGCGTATATTCCAAGTTTCGTGGAAAAACCGTGACGCCGGGAGGCAATTTCGTCAGCTCCGGGCGGTGGCCGGAGTCGCCGACCTAGAATGGCGCCTCGACAAGTTCGTTTCTCGAGATGGTGCACAGCGATGTCAGGATCGTGTGGTCGATGCTCTCGGCGAGAAATCTGACACTGCCATCAACAAACAGCGCGTGTGCCCCGCCATCGTGGCGGCTGCCGGCGCCCCAGGCATAGGGTCGTCCCGTGCCCAGGTAGTCGTAATTGAGCCCGTACTGGATTGGCAGGATGGGGTGCGTGTGGGTGTAAGCCTGCAGGTACGGTCCGTAGGCCGCGTGCGTTTTCTGGAAGGGCGTCTCGATCAGGAAGATCGTGTTCGTGTGGGGATCGAGGATATCCTGGAGCCGAGCGGCACCGTTCTTGCCGAAGGCGGTTTTCTGGTTGGAACGATCGGCACGGTAGGTCTTCGGGACCGCGTACTCGTGGTTGCGATGCACGAACCCGTAGCTGACCCGCGTGCCACCGGTGATGGCGTACATGTTCCCCGTCAGCACCGAGGTGCCTCCCGCCGTGTGGAAGACCTTGGTATGTGGATCGTCGAAGTTGGAGTCCGAGGGGCATCGAAAGAGCGACAGCGAAAATCCCTCGAGGACCGCCTGGCTGCCCCCTCCGCCGACTCCGTGCCAGTCGGCCGGCCCGGTCGCCTGGTTCCAGTTGATCTTGCTGAACAGCGGCTGCTGGTCGAGGTGGGGCAGCAGCATCAGGTAACCGGTGTGGTTTCGGATCCTGCCGCCGGGAATGTAGCTCTGAGAATGCCACTCCCCGCCGTTGATGTAGGACGGGGGGAGGGTCTTGTGCTGCTGGTGATAGGTGATCAGGGCCAGGCCAAGTTGTTTCAACTGGGCCTTGCACTGGGTTTTGCGGGCCGCTTCGCGAGCTTGCTGGATGGCCGGCAACAGCAGCGCGATCAGCACCGCGAGGATCGCGACGACAACGAGCAATTCGATCAGTGTGAAGCCGCGGGCGGATCGTTGGCGAGGACGTGTCATTTAGGGCAACCGGAGATTGATTTCAGGGCGAGAGACGGGCCGTCGTCATCATCCCAGCAAATCGGTCAAAACGTCAACGGCTGTCGGACGGCACCTTTGGTTGAGGCGTCTTTTCGGCGCCGGAACCGACTATTGACGTCAGGCTGATCGGAAAATCGTTTTTCTCGGACTCGACAAATTGCGAGAGCATCGTCTTGGCGTTGTAGAGCGGCCGCAACGTTTCCTTGCCATTGGCATCGGGCTTGAAGACTCTCACGTGGTTGTGACCAATCGCAGCCCCGGGACGCTTTTCGGTGAAGACCAGTTGATATCGCCCTCGCTTGTCGGTCATCCCTATGCCCGAGCCCGAGCCCGAGTCGCTTTTCTCGCTCGTGAACTCCACGCGGGCCCCGACCAGCGGTTTGCCGTCGAGCAGGACCAGGCCGACGACCGGACCCAGTTCAGCCACCTGGCCGGCACCTGGCGTCGTGAGGTGGAAATTGATGACGTTGTAGCCTTCGCGGACGGTTGTCTTGAGAATCGTATTGGCGTTGTAGATGGCCGGCAGGGGTTCGGCGGCGGGGTCGGCCGCGTCGTTACCGAACAGGCCGATGCGAACACTGTGATCACCGGTGGGGGCGCCGCGAAGCTTGCGGTTGAACTTCAGTTCGTAGCGACCATTCTCGTCGGTGCCCGATGAACTGCGGCGAGTGACCTTGTTCATGAAATCGACCTGGGCGCCGGCAAGCGGCTTGCCGTCGAGTGTCACCCAGCCGATGACATGACCCAGGATCCGGCCGTCGCCTGTTCTCAATCGCCGGGGGGGATCCTGGCCGCATCCCGAGATCGAGATCAACAACGCCAGTGTGATTGGCAAGGTCGTGGTGCGTTGAGGCATGACGGGGATACTCCGAAAGCAGTCAGTCGGTTCGACTGAAAAAAAGGCCGGGCACGGGTCATGTTCGACCCGTGCCCGGCCCTGTGGCATTCATCGCGATGCGATGAGAAACCGAGCCCTAGAAGCTCGTAGGCATCTCAATCGCTTCACGACCTTGAATCGTCGTCAGGGCGTTCAGCAGACCCTGTTCGACCGATTCGTTGACAAACCTGACACCACCGTCACCGAAGAGCATGTGAGCCCCTCCATCGTGCCGGCTGCCGGGACCCCACGCATAGGGACGTCCCGTGTCAGCGTAGTCGTAGTTAAGACCATACTGCCGGGGCAGGATGTTATGCGTGTGCGTGTAGGCCTGCAGGTAAGGCCCGTACGCCCGCGACCACTTCCGGAACGGCGTTTCGACCAACAAGGCCGTCTGGGCAGCCCCGTCGTCGATGTCGGTGAACTTGGCAGAACCGTTCTTGCCGAAGGCCGACTTGTACCACGCGGCATCCATCCCGTAGGGGGGATAGATGGCATATTCGTGATGCCGATGGATGAACCCGTAGCTAACCCGCGACGAGTTGTGGATCGTGTACATGTTCTGCGAACCGTACGTGTGAGGATCGTCGTAGTTCGCGTCCGAGGGACAGCGGTACACCGCAAGCGATTTGCCTTCGCACGCTGTCTGTCGCATACCGCCACCACGGCCTCGCCAATCGGCCCGGCCGGTGGCGAAACGCCAGTCGATGGCGTTGTAGAGCGGCTGCTGGTCCAGGTAGGGCAGCAACATCAGGTAGCCGGTGTGGTTCTTGATCTGCCCGTACGGCAGGTACCCGTAACTGCGGACCTCGCCACCATTGACGTAGGATGGCGGAAAGCAGTTGTAGGTTTCGTGGTAGTTGTTCAGTGCAATGCCGATCTGCTTCAAGTTGTTGCGGCACTGGCTACGGCGGGCGGCCTCACGGGCCTGCTGCACGGCGGGCAGCAGCAACGCGATGAGGATGGCGATGATCGCGATCACCACCAACAGCTCGATCAGCGTGAAGCCCCGCTTTCGTGATCGAAGTTTACGCATGTGACAAGTCCTTTCTAACAGCCTCGAGAAGTCTGGAATGAATCTGAATTCAGATCGATGAACTCCGTTTCGGTCGCCACGTGATATCAACGGCGACGGGTTCCTGGGTCCTGTTGGCGGGCTTGTCGCTCCCGCATCCCCTACAGGGGAATCAGTCGGCAATCACCTATGATGCGAATGAATGAAATAAAGAGGTCAGGTGTTTCTGCCAGGTCCACGTCGAAATCGGAGGCGGCGGATAATTGCGAGGTCACGCAATATGAAGAAATATGAAGAATGCCGGACCAACGTCGAACAGCTGGATCGTTCAACAGGGTCGTTCCTGTGTCATACCGGAAGAGCTGGTACTCCTTTCCCTAGAAGGAAACTGGGACTATCGAGTGAATACCCGGACGGGGAGAATTCCCCACCATAGGACTCAAATGTTCAAACGGTATTGTGTCGTTGCAGAAGACGGGATGTCAAACCAAGTTAGGTCTTTTTGGTCCGTAAGGGTCGATCGAAGGTCGGTCTAAGGTGTGGCGGATTTGTGCCGTCGCTAGTCGGGCTGTCGCTGCCGGAACCCGCCGGCGGGAAATCGCCGGGCCTGTCGATCGTGGTAGCCTGCCTTGGACTGGTCGTCGATCCGTTCGTACAGCGGTACAAGTGCCGCGTGCAATGCCCCCTGGCCCGGGGCGATAACCAGGGCCTTTTCGAAGGCGGCGATTGCCTGGTCGAGGCGCTCGGTTCGGGCACAGCAGTGGCCCAGCAGGGCCCAGAAAAGCGGATCGCGCCGTTTTGCCGTGATCTCCCGCAGCAGATCGATCGCCCCGGTGAAATCCTGCCTCTCGATCAGGGCTCGGGCCTTGACGCGAGCTGCCAGGATGCGGTCGTTGGTCGTCGAAGGGCCATCCAGCACGCGGTCGGCAAGTTGCTCGGCCTGCTCGCGCCTGCGTGACTCCCAGGCGATCTCGGCGCGGGCTGCCGAGAGTGTCGCGTCTCCACGGATCCGCTTCGCGGCCCGGTCGAGCAGCCGGTCAGCCCGGGCCAGGAATTTCGCGTGTCGCCACGGTCGCTGAAAATGAAGCCGGAAGTAGGCCAGTCCGAGCATGCGTTCCTGTTCGGGCTTGGAGAATCCCGAGAGATCCTGGCTGGTGGTGAGTTCGCCTTCGGCGGTGAAATCGGGTTCGTGGTCGGGCTTGGCCTCGGCGGAGGTGTCACCGGCCGTGGCATGAACGGCAATCCGGTGATGGGTGAAAGCGATGTGAGGTATTTCGGTGGCGACCCGGGGCATGTGGCAACTGGTGCAGGCGTCGGCGATCGGCGCGGTTTCCCGTCTCCGGTCCGGGTTCTCGCCGCAGGCCTTGGCCCGGTGGCAGTCCAGGCAGATCCGCCGCTGGTAGGTTGCCTCGTCGCTGTCTGTTCGAGGTTGGTGAGGATCGTGGGGGTCGTGACAGGTCACGCATGACAGCCCGCCGGCCTGTTGGTAGCAACGACTTTGATGCAGCTGATCGACATGACCGACCACGGTCATCTCGGGACCGGTTCCGGTGAGCTGGTACTCGATCCGCTCGTCGACCAGCGGGTGGCCGGGCCGGAAATCACCCGGCCGTCGGCCGCGGACGATGACCTTGACGTCGGCCTGCAGGTGGCACTGCTGGCAGACAGCTTCGGCCAGGGCCCGCGGCAGGTGTTTCGGGTTGACGATCGTGTGGTCGATGTCGTGGTTGCCGGCGGGTTTGGCTGGTGAAGTCGACTTGCGGTGGTGCTCGACGTGCAGTGATCCGGGCCCGTGGCATCGTTCACAGCCGATCGACAACTCGTTGTGGGGGAAGCTGAAGCCGTGCGGTTCCCGCCGCTCGACCAGCCCGGCGTGGCACAGCAGGCAGCCACGAGTGGCACGGCGACGGAATGAATCGTGGATCAGGTAGTCATAGCCGGGCGACATGTCCCAGCTCTTTCGCGAGGCATACCAGGTCACCGGGGACTCGACTAAGTGTCCGTCGAGTTCGACGAGGTAGGTTCTGGAAAACCGTCCCGATCCAACCAGGTAGTCGACAGGATGGTCGCTGAGCGTGACGCGAGTGCCGTCGTCGAGAACCAGGGATTCCCGATGATGCATTCGTTTGCCGACACGGGCCACCTCGTAGTGTCGACCGCTCTTGTCGTGATCGAAGCGTGCATCGGGTGGTTCGTTTGCCGGCACCACCTTCGACATCGACCGCGCGTGTGCGGTTGCCGTCCAGGTCGCGTGCTGATCGGCGTGGCATTTGGTGCACCGTTGCGAGCCGACGAAGGCGACCAGCGGATCCGCGTTGAGGAACACCGTGGTGGGCCGTGACGGGATCGGCGTGGGGTCGGTGGCGGCAGGTGCCGCCACCGGCGGAGCCACCCGTTGACAACCGGTGACGATGACCAGGCAGGCCAGCAGCAGGAAACGCGGTCCCGGGCGGTGGATGGGGATGTTGGAGGTCATTGCCGGACCCGTTGTCGTGTCACGATTGGGGGCGGCGGTCTGTTATCGATCGCGAAACCGCCCCGGCCCTCGACAATGACCAGCGTGCGGTCGGCGTCGATCCGGGCCAGTTGCTGCTGGTGGCCGGAGGGCCAGCGGATCGAGATGGAATCCAGTGTCGAGGTGGCGCCCAGGCCGATGACGAGCTGGTGCTGGTTGCTGACCAGAAAGCCGTCACCGGCAGTCAACTGGCCGGTCCAGGTGCGGCCACCGGCGACGGCCGTCACGGTCGTTCCAATCGCGTCGCGGGCGGAACGCGTGCCGACCAGTCGCAGGACAAGGTGGTGGCCGACCTTTGCGGTGGTGTTGGTCAGCAGGGCCAGTGGGGCATCGAGGTGAGTGATCACTGCATCCTCGCGACCGTCGCGATTCCAGTCGATTCGTGCCAGGCCGCGTCCGATGTGATCGACGGCGAAGTAGCTGCCCAGTTGATCGGCCGGGACGGTTGCGAATCGGCCCCGGCCGCTGTTGCGGAAACACAACGGCGGCATCGCCAGTTGTTCTCCGTCGCGGACGTGACCGGGAAGATGGCCGTTGGTCACCAGCAGGTCGAGGTCGCCGTCGAGGTCGCCGTCGAGGAACTCGGTGCCCCAGCCGACCAGCGGAAAACCCTCGCTGAAGAGTCCCGCGTTGCGGGTGCGGTCCAGAAAATGGCTGCCGGATCCGCTTGCCGCGGTTTTCTGCAGCGAGTACAGCGTATTGGACTGCCCGGCGTAGTTGGTGACGAACAGGTCGAGGGTGCCGTCGCCGTCGGCGTCACCGACGGCAATCCCCATGCAGCTTTCCGGCTCGCCCTCGTCGCTGAAGGCCAGCCCGGTTCTTGCGGCGGTTTCCCTGAGTGACAGCTGGCCCGGCTTGCCGTCGGCCGGGTTCTGGAACAGGAAATTCGGCCGGGTGTCGTTGACGACGAACAGATCGAGCCGTCCGGACCCGTTGAAATCGGCAGCCACGACTCCCAGCCCCTTGCCTCCGGAGTGGACGATTCCGCTGGTTGCCGTCACGTCCCGGAATCCACCGTCGCCGGTGTTGAGGAACAGGCGATCCTGGGCGGCTGCGAAGTCACCGGGTCCGCAAGGGTGCGGGGTGCTGGATCCCGGCGGGCACGCTGTCAGAAAGAGGTTCTCGCCGGCGAGATAGTTGACGACGTAGAGGTCCGCAAGGGCGTCGCCGTCAAGATCAGCCAACAGGCTGCTGACCGACCAATGGTCGCCGGCAATCCCGGCGGCCTTCGTCTCGTCGCTGTAAGTGCCGTCGCCGTTGTTGATCAACAGCCGGTTGCCGCCGATGTTGGCGACATGGATGTCGGCAAACCCGTCGCCGTTGATGTCGCCAACGGCCACGCCCTGCCCGTAACCGGTCTGATCGATCCCCGCCTCCACGGTGACATCGACAAACCTGCCCGTGCCAGTGTTGCGGAACAGGCGATCGCGGGGCGGAACGGCCGGGGGACGGGCGGTAGGCCGGGCCAGGGGATCGCGTCGATCGACAGGTTGGTGGTTGCCCTGGGGCAGGTAGAGATCAGGCCAGCCGTCGTGATCGAAATCAACGACCCCGATTCCTCCCCCGTTGGTTTCCGGCAGGCGGCTCTGTTGGATCGGGTCGGTGGCATCGCTGTAATACCGGAAATCCAGTCCCACCGCCCGGGCATCGTCACGAAAGCTGATCGGCCCGGTCCCGTTGCGATCAGAGCCGGGATCCTCTCCCGCCACCGCTGCCGCGTCAGTCCACTCGGGTGTCGGCAGCGAGGAGAGGTCGTGTTGTGTGACTGGATTGAAGGTGTCTACCGTTCGCGGATCGCCGGGCCTGGCGATGAACGGTCGCAGTTGCTTGAGTTGTTCCTGCGGCCAGTCCAGTGTCGGGTTGTTCTTCAGGGCGAACAGTGACCAGGCCGTGGCTTCCCAGGCCCTCCCCAGTTGAGCGTTGAGTTCGACCACGCGGCGAAGGCGATTGCCGGTGCCGGCATCGCCGTAGCGGGGATTGCCGGCGAGGCCTTTAAGAAGGGTGACGAGTTCCGAGAGTTGCCGGGCCCGCTGGCGGAAGGGAACCGATTCGCTGTCGCGACCGAGCCGGGTCAGGACCTGGGCCAGTTGCAGGTTGGCGGCCAGCTGGTTGGGATCGCGGCGGAGGCATTCCCAGTAACATCGTGCCGCCACCTTGTCCTGCCGCCTGCCGCGGGCCCAGCTGGCCCGGGCCAGCCAGGTTCGCGGATCCTGATCGGCTTGGCCGGGCAGGCGGCGGTGCCAGTCCAGGAACGCACCGGCATCGCCGCCGCGGGCCAGCAGCACGCCGAGCAGGCCCCAGGCCTCGTCTTGTCGCGGATCGCCGGCGACGACTGTTTCGAGCAACGCGATCGCGTCCTGGTCGCGGTTTCCCGATTCGGCCAGTCGTGCCAACCCGATTGCCGGAACCGGGTCGTCGGGCATCGCCTGTCGCGCCAGCCTGAGAAAGTCGTCTCGACGCATCGTCCTGGGACCGGACCGGATCTTGAACGATATGGTCTCGATCACCCACTCGGCGTTGCCCAGCAGAAAGAGATGTTGTTCGGTGGACTGGCCGCTGCGGACCAGGTCCATCAGCAGCGTCTCGGCCGACCGCCGCCGACCCTCGGCCACCAGCAGGTTGAGCAGTCCATTGCGGGCGTTGTCCTGGTCGGGTTTGATTTCCAGCGCCCGGCGATAGTGCTTTTCGGCCCGGCCGAGCTGGTGAAGCTGCAGGGCGAGAATATCAGCGGCCAACGCGTGTGCCAGGGCCCGGTCGTCGGGCTTGTCGCTGACTTTGATCACCTCCAGGAAACACTCGACCGCGTCTTCGAACCGTTTCTGCTGCACGATTGATTCGCCGGCAATGATCCACGCGTCGACGGCCAATTCGGTGCCCTGGTCGATTGCCTTTCGTGCGAATTCCTCCGCGGTGACAAATTCCCTGCGGTCGAGCGACTGCTTGGCCTGGGTCAACAGGAGATCGGCCTCGGAGAGATCGGGTGGCCGTTCGATCAGGCCGGCGCAGATCAACGCGACCAGTCCACCGATCGCAACAAACACGACCGACACGATCAGGGGTGCCTTGAACCGACCGGCCATCCAGTGAATCTCCCGCTAAGCAGAACGTGGCCGGTTCCGACCACTCGAACCACGGGGATCCCGTCCCTGTCGACCCCACTGGAATTCTCGCCTAACTCGCGGCATGATCTCAAGATAGTGGTGGCTCCCCCGTCCCGCAATCGGGGTTGGTCGCTTCCGGTGGACGATCAAGCAGCCCGCCGAAGTTTCTTTCCGGTAACCCGCCTGGGACTGACAGCATGACGACCGAGAATGACGCGGTGGGCCAGGGAGAGTTTCGCTACGAGCCGTTGCCGGGCTGGGACCAGTTGCCTGCCGACTGGAGTTACGGTGAGGTTGTCGGTGCTGCCACCGATTCATCCGGCAACCTCTATGCCTTCAACCGGGGTGCGCACCCGGTGATCGTCTACTCGGCTGAGGGAACCTGCCAGGGGTCGTGGGGTGAGGGGCAGTTCCAGCGGCCCCATGGAATCTGGGTGACCAGTGACGACCAGTTGTGGCTGAGCGACGACCATGGCCACGTGGTGCACCGCTACACGACCGACGGTCGACGTTTGCAGACGCTGGGAACCGAGGGTGTGCCCAGCGACACCGGTGTGGTCGACATGGACTACCGGACACTGAAACAACCGGCCGGTCCGTTCAACCTGCCGACCAATCTTGCCGTGGCCCCCGACGGGCGGCTGTTCGTCACCGATGGCTACGGCAACTGCCGGGTGCACCGGTTCTCGGCAGAGGGAGAACACGAGACGAGCTGGGGAACGCCCGGTGCAGGGCCGGGCCAGTTCCACCTGCCGCACGGGATCGATGTCGATTCCGCGGGAGTGGTTTTCGTCTGCGATCGCGAGAACAGCCGGTTGCAGCTGTTTGACTCCGACGGCGGGTTCCTGGAAGAGTGGACCGACGTCGCGCGACCGTGCGAGGTCTTTCTCGACGCCGATGACACGGTCTATGTCGCCGAACTTGGCTGGCACGCCGGCACCAACGACCCGCGGTTCGACGAAACCGGCGGACGCGTCAGTATCTTCAGCCGCCAGGGCGAACTGCTGTCGCGGTTTGGTGGAGGCAGCGATCCGTACGCTCCCGGTGATTTCGCGGCACCGCATGACATCTGGGTCGATTCGCAGGGTGACATCTACACGTCGGAGGTCATCGCTTCGGCCGCCGTGCCGCGAGGGCTGGTCGGCCCGGATTGCCCGACGTTGCAGAAGTTTCGCAAGATCTGATCCCGTCGATTTGCCGGTTCTCAAACAGGACACCCGGTTGCCATGGAACACCAGTTCACACCCACGCACTACTTCACCACCCTGGGGTCTCACGAGCCGGTCCTGACCGTCCAGCCGGGCGATTCGGTTGTGACCACGACCGTTGATGCTCGCGGCAAGGACGCCAATCGCGAGCAGGTGACACCCCGGGGGAATCCCCAGACCGGGCCGTTTTTTGTCGAGGGCGCCGAGCCGGGCGACACGCTGATCGTCAGGCTCGACTCGATCGCTCCCAATCGTGACTGGGCGTTTTGTGGATCCAGTGTGGCACCCAACGTCGTCCGCCCGGATTTCGTTCTCGAATTGCCCGAGGCGGGGATGGCCGAGTGGGACGTGGATGTCGTCAACGGGACGGCGACGCTGACGACGCCCGAGTCGAAGCTCGGCCGGCTGACGCTTCCTTTGGACCCGATGATCGGCTGCTTTGGCGTTGCCGCGAAAGGTGGGCAGGCCATCTCCACGGCCACCTCGGCCGAGCACGGCGGCAACATGGATTACCGGGGTTTTCGGACGGGCGTGACGGTGTATTTTCCGGTGTTCGAACCCGGGGCCCTGTTTTTCCTGGGCGATGGACACGCGTTGCAGGGAGATGGCGAGATCGTCGGATCGGGACTGGAGATCTCGATGGACGTTCGATTCACGCTGGACTTGATCAAGGAGCACGAGATCGGTTGGCCGCGTGGCGAGAACGACGAGGAGATCTTCAGCGTCGGCAACGCGCGGCCGCTGGACGAGGCGACTCAGAACGCAACGACCGAAATGCTGCGTTGGCTGGTCCAGGACCACGGTCTCGACGCACGGGGTGCCAACCTGCTGCTGGCACAGTGTGTCCGCTATGACCTGGGCAACATGTTCGACCCCGCCTACACGATGGTCTGCCGGGTCGCGAAGTCGCTGTTGCCGTCAGGGTCCTGAGCTGGCAGCGTCGGCAGACGCCGCCAGCATCGATCTGATCGCCTCGGCGATCTGTCGGGCGACGGTCGCGTGAGCGATTTCGTTGGGGTGCTGATCGGCCGGATCGACCCACAGCCGTCGAGTTTCCCCTGCGGCCCTTCGCGCCAGCGGTTCCCACAGGTCGGCCACCGTGGCCCGACCACAGTGGGCGGCGACCCGTTCATGGATTGCGCGGAAGGGGTGATTGGCGAGATCAAACAGCAGCGGGAACACGGCCACCAGCAACGGGGGTTCGATCTGCTGCAGGGCGTCGATCGAGGCCGCGCACGACTTCCAGCCACCGGTGGTCTCGGAAAACGTCGCCCGGTAATACGCGGCGGTTGCCGAGTCGAGTCGATTGGCCGCCCACAGGCTCCAGGCTCCCCGGACCAGCCGCGAGCGGAAGGGCCAGCCATCCGGCGATCGTGTCAGCCGGTCGCGCTGGCGTTCGATCGACCGTGGCACCCGGCCCGGTTCCTCCCCGTTTGTGTCGATCCGGAACAGCCGCTCCTCGGCGTCGTTGAGCGTGAAGGTGTAGACGACCAGGTCGGGATCGAGGTGGACGGCGTAACGTTGCCAGGTCCAGACCGCATCCGAGGCGTTGTGACCTCCGACGCCGAGGTTGTAGACCTCGAGACGGCGTCCCGAGGCGGCCAGTTCTGGACCCAGTTTGTCGGCGACCCGTTCGACGAACGTGTCGTTGTCGTGAACCCCCTCGCCGAAGGTGATCGAATCTCCGAGAAAGACGATGCGAATCGTACCGGCGGGTTTTTCGCCGGCGGGCTGGATCCGTCCGTCAGCCTGCTCGGCCAGCGGAAACTCGCCTCCCCGGAATCCCAACCGGTTGGTGACGTGTTCGACGGTGCGATCTGCTCCGAAGTAACCTCGCGGGTTCCGCGCGTACCGGAAGCGGATCGTTTCGGAGGGCTTGTTCACGTGGCGGATCCACCCCCCGTCGTCGGGGGGAGGAATCAGCTTGAACTGGGCAGGAAACGTGTGCGGTTCCGGGAACCGGGGCTGGTCGACAAGCCACAGCAGGCATTCGCCCAGCAGCACGGCGACGAAAAGTCCGCCGGCGGTCACCGCCAGCCTGTGTTTCCGCGGCCGGGCCGGTGGCGACATCTCCGGATCCGGGGTGGTGGTCTCGGCGTTCATCACCTTGCGTCTCCGCCCGGCAGCAGTGGCACGAGTGCCTCGACCGCGAGACCGGCAATCCGTGAGTGGGCCGCCGGGGTGACGTGGATGATGTCCAGGAACAGCGACGGCTGATCCGGTGGGCGGTTCCATTTCTGCATGGCCGGGACAAGATCGACCAGGGGCAGCTCGTGCTCACGAGCAAACCGGTACAGTTCGACCTGCCACGGCGTTCGCTCGTCGCGGCTGTTCTCGACCTGGAACCGCTCACACCAGGCGATCAGTGCCAGTCGCGATCCGAGTTGACGGGTTCGAGCATGAAGCCGCGACAGCAGTTGGCGGTACTCGGCGGGTGTCACCCGCGGTCGAGACCCGCTGCCGGCGAGAGGGGCGTTGGTTCTCCAGAGCCTGCGGGCCAAGTGGCTGTTGCCGAGAAATCCGGGTGGGCCGAGCGCAGCGTGTTCGAGGTCACCCAGGCCGTCCCAGGCCGCACGATCGTTGAAGCCGAAGCAGGCGACGACCACGTCGGGCTTGACGCGTGGACCCTCCTGGTCGAGCACGCGGCAGCCCTGGAAGAGCGTGTACCCCGGAACGCCCGCGTTGAGGCACTCGAATCGATGTCCCGGGTTCTGCTCGTTGAGCCGGTCCTCGCAGTGAGCCACGAAGGTCTGGTCGTGGGCCACGCCAAATCCGAATGTGCAGGAATCGCCCAGGAAGAGCAGGCGGACCTCGTTGTCCGGCTTGACCGCGGCGATCTCGTGGTCCTCGCGAAATCCCTGCCGGTTGGCGATCACGCCGAAGAACGGACCGCGATCGGTTTCCGTGATCGGTGCCGGCAGCGTGCTGCCGGGAACCAGCCGCCAGAAGCGTTCGCGGTCGTTGATCAATACGCCGGCGAATCGATCCAGCTTCAATCGCCGCAGTTCGTCGGTGTCCTGGGTGAAACGGATCGAAGGCGATTCGGGCAACGCCCGCACGAAGGCCTCGGCCAACAGCAGCGCGGTGATCAGAACGATGCCCGACAGCGCCAATCGCTTGCCGAGTGAACCAGGAGGGCGGGGGGGCGTATCGGTCACGCGGTGAGTTTACTGCAACGGCCTCGGCCGCGCCGAGAAGACTTCGCAGCGACGGTGGCGATGCCGTATGCTCGATGGTCTCGATCAGACGAGGTGACCGGTGGCCGGGTGGAAAGAACTGCTGAGAGGCGATCCGCGGGTGGCGGCCGGGGTGCTGGTCCTGCTTGTCGTCTGCACCTACCTGCCGGCGCTCAGCGGCGATTTCCTCTGGGATGACGACGCCCACGTGACCGACAGCCGTCCGGTTGTCGAGGCCGCAGGCCTGGCGGCGATCTGGATTCAGCCCGGCAGCGTGCCGCAGTACTACCCGTTGACGCATACGAGTTTCTGGCTCGAGTACCGCTTGTGGAGTGATCGGCCGCTGGGGTACCACGCCGTCAACATCCTGCTGCACGCGGGCTCGGCGGTGTTGCTGTGGCGGGTGCTGCTGGGGCTTGGCTTGCCCGGTGCCTGGCTGGCGGCGGCACTGTTCGCGGTGCATCCGGTGCATGTCGAGAGCGTGGCGTGGATCAGCGAACGCAAGAACACGCTCTCGGGCTTGTTTTGTCTGGCGGCGGCCGGGGCCTGGCTACGCTGGTGGCGGGCCGAGCCGGGGACTGCCCGCCGATGGTGGTGGGGTTCGCTGGGGCTGTTCCTGGCGGCACTGTTGTCGAAAACCGTCACCGGTACGCTGCCGGCGGCGCTGCTGGTCGTGGCCTGGTGGCAGACCGGTCGGATCGGACGACGCGAGTGGCTCGGCGTGCTGCCGCTGATTGCACTGGCCGTGCCGCTGGGAGTGCTGACGATCTGGATGGAACACCAGCACATCGGTGCCGGTCGCCTCGATCTGGATCTTTCCCTGCTCGACCGCCTGCTGATTGCCGGCCGGGCTTGCTGGTTCTATGCCGGCAAGCTGGCCTGGCCGGTCGGCCTGGCCTTCATCTACCCCCGCTGGTTAGTCGACGTCGATTCACCCGTCGACTGGTGCTACCCGCTGGCGGCCGCGGCAACGATCGCCGGGCTCTGGTGGAGCCGGGGCCGGATTGGCCGGGGACCGCTGGCGGTCGTGTTGCTGTTTGCCGGCACGCTGACTCCGGCACTGGGGTTCGTGGATGTTTACCCCATGCAGTTCTCGTTCGTCGCCGATCATTTCCAGTACCTGGCGAGCATCGCGGTGCTGGTGGGAGTGGCCTGGATCGTCGCGACAAGAACCGACGTCGTCTATGGAACGATCCTGGTCGTGGGAATGGCCGTTCTCTCGTGGCAACAGTGCGGGATCTACCATGACCGGGAGACACTCTGGAGGGACACGGTGGCGAAGAACCCGGGTTCGTCACTGGCCCAGACCAGCCTTGGCAACGAACTCGGATCGCGCGGAGCCCACGTTCAGGCGGAACGGCGGCACCGTGCGGCGATTGCCATCGATTCGACCTATGCCGATGCCTGGACGAACCTGGCGGTGGAATTGAATGCGCAGGGGCGCGATTCGGAGGCGCTCGAAGCCGCCCGGGAGGCGGTCCGGCAGGCCGATTGGTTGCCGGTGGCACGATTGAACCTGGCGTTGGGGCTGGCTGCCGTCGAACGTTACGATGAGGCCGTCGCGCAACTGCACCGGGCAGTGGATCTTGACGAACGGTTCGTGGCCGCCTGGGTCCAACTGGCCCGCGTCGAGTGGCTACGAAATGACCCGGCGGCGGCCAACCAGGCAATTCAACAACTCCGTCAACTCGACCCGGCACTTGCCCAACAACTTGGCCGGGAACTTGCCAGGGAACAGGCCAGGGATCGATGAACGAACCGATCGCACCGACACCCGGCAGCCGGCGGACGTGGACGATGCGGTTGCTGGCGCTGTCGCTGCCGTTGGTCGTACTGGTTGCCTGCGAACTCGCGTTACGCCTTGCCGGGCTGTTTCCCGACAGCAGCCGGCAGTTGACCCCGGTGGGCTTTGCGGCGGGGACGAATTTCTTTCCCGAGTGGGAAGACGAGCTCGAGATGCCCAGGCCGAAGGGCCAGTTGAGGATCTTTACGATGGGTGGTTCGACGACGCACGGCTTCGGTGTCGAGGAACCCTTTGCCGTCCTGTTGCAGAAACGATTCGACGTCGAACGTTCCGATCGGGCCGCGACATCTGCGGTCGAGGTGATCAATGCGGGCTACCCGTCCTATGGCAGCCACCGTGTGCTGGCGATCGCCCGCCGGGCCAGCGGCTTTTCACCGAATTGGTTAATCGTCTATATGGGCCACAACGAGTTTCTCGAGGACGTGTTCTACGACCCCGACGGACTCGTGGCACGAATGGAACACACCGCCGAGTTTGCTCGCAGCCTCCGCGTGGTCAACGGGATGCGGCTTCTGCTCGGCGAACCCCAGATGGGCATCCGTAGTCAGTTGCCGGCCCAGTTTTTCAAGAACGACAACTACCCGCTGATCCACTCGCGGGCCGAGGTCATCCTGAGATTGAAGTTGCTGCGAGAGCACATCCGGGAAATCATTGCAGCGGCGAACCGGGTGGGAGCGGGGGTCGTGATCATCCCGGCGGTTCCCAACCTGCTGGTGCCTCCGGGCGATTCGGTGCATGGGCCGGGGGTCGACGGCAGCTCGGGCCGCTGGCTGGAACTGGAAGGATTGGCGGCAGGTCAATTCGAGGCCCGCGACTGGGATGGGTTGAGCAACAGCTGTGACGAGTTGTTGCGGATGGACGATGGTTACGCGATCTCGCATTACTGGTCGGGCATGTCGCTGTTGGGCCGCGGCCGGATTGATGAGGGACGGACGGCACTGGTCGAGGCCAATCGCCGGGATCAGCGTGGCATCCGCAGCAACGCCGACGTGATCGAGACGATGGTCGAGGCCACCCGGGAGGAGGGGGCGATCCTGCTGACCGTCGACCCACTTTTCGACAGGGAGTTCGAGGCCGAGTTCAAGCGACGCATGGCCGGTCGTGACCAGTCGCTGTTTATCGACCACTGCCATCCCAGCCAGCGGGGTCACGCGATGATCGCCAACGCCGTCTTCGAACTGCTGCAGGAACGACAGCCCGGCGGTTCCGGCAGGGAATAGGCCAACCGCGTCCCATCCCGACACCGGGATACTGTCGACTTCGACGCGCTCGACCGCCACACTGGCATTGCCAGGCCAGGCGGCAACAGATTTTCGAGAGGACCGATTGATGTCATCCTTCACCGGTTTCGGCAACCGCTGGAGGTTGGTCGGATTGCTGGCCCTGCTGCCAATCCTCTTGACTCGCTCGCTTGCCGCAGCCGACTGGCCGATGTGGCGTCACGACGCGGGTCGATCGGCCGCCACCGATGAGGAACTGGCCACGACGCTGCATCGACGCTGGACCCGGCACCTGCCTCGCCTGCAGGGCGCCTGGCTCGACCAGGACCACCTGACCATCGATGCCGTTTACCAGCCCATCGTGGCCAACGGCCTGTTGTATGTCGGCTCGTCGTACAACGACACGCTGGTGGCCTGGGACCTTGCCACCGGAAAACCGCGGTGGCGGTTCGCTGCCGAGGGTCCGATCCGATACGCGCCCGTCGCCGACAAGGGCCGGATCTATTTCGTGGCCGACGACGGCTGTCTTTACTGCCTCGACGGTCTGACCGGCAAGCTGCGCTGGCGCAACCGGGCGGCTCCCACCAATCGCAAGGTCCTGGGCAACGGTCGCCTGGTTTCAGCCTGGCCCGCCCGCGGGGCCCCCGTGTTGCTTGGCGGCCAGGTCTACTTTGCCGCCAGCATCTGGCCGTTCATGGGAATCTTCATCCAGGCGGTTGATGCCGAAACCGGCCGGATCACCTGGCGCAACGACGGCACCGGATCGCTGTACATGTTGCAGCCCCACAACAGCCCGGCCTTTGCCGGCCTGGCTCCCCAGGGCTATCTTGCCGCACACGGCGACACGCTGATGATTCCCAACGGTCGCAGTGTTCCGGCTCGTCTCGACCGGCACACCGGCCAGCTGAAGTACTTTCAACTGGCGGCTCATCGCGCCGACGGCGGCGATCAACTTGCGGTATCGGCCAAAGCGTTCTTCAGCGGCGGTGTCGCCTTCGACCTCGAGACCGGGGTCAACAGGATCAGTCTCGGCGGCAACCGTTGCCCGGTCTTTTCCGGAGGGATTGCCTACACCGGGGGCAACGTTCTGAAGGCCTGGAACATTGCGCCGTTGGCAGCCACCACGACCGTCGATCGCAAGGGGCAGCCCAAGGCGGCGTTTGCGTTCCCCGAGGCCTGGTCGGCCGACATCAAGGCCGAGGTGTTCCTCAAGGCCGGCAAACGTCTTTACGGCACCAGTCCCGGGGGGCTGGTTGCGATCGACCTTCCCGTCGGTGACCGGAAAGCCGGGATCTCGTGGACAACACCGCTGGAGGGGACCACGGCCAGCGGTTCGGTCACCGGTATGCTGGCCGCCGCCGGGCACCTGGTCGTCGTGACCAGCGGCGGTGCAATCTCCTGCTACGGACCCGATGCGACAAGCAACCCGGTGGAATTTCCGGCGGTCGTCCCGTTGACCCTGCCTCCGACCGATCCTGCCCGACAACGGGTTGCTGCACTCTTGAAAACGACAGGTGTCCGCGACGGCATCGCCGTTGTCCTGGGCCTGAAGGACGGCGGCCTCGTGCAGGCGCTGGCGCTGGTACCGCGCCTGCAGGTCATCGGTGTCGATGCCGATGCCGGTCGGGTCCGGTCGATCCGGCGGCGGCTTGATGCCGCCGGGATTTCCCGAACGCGAGCGGCCGTTCATGTCGGAGATCCTCTCGACTTCGAATTTCCTCCGTACCTGGCCAATCTGGTCACGACCGAGAACCTGGCGACCCTGGGAAATGGCGGCGAGCGAATTGTCCGGCAGGCCTTCAACGTGCTGCGTCCCTACGGCGGCGTGGCCGTGTTGCCGCTGGACAACATCGGGCACATCGGGATGGCGGCAGCCGTCGAGCGGTCCGGGATCGTCGGCGGCCACCTGCGTCGCGGCGGGGGGTTGACGCTGCTCGAGCGTCGCGGCCCGTTGCCGGGGTCGGCTCCGTGGACGCACCAGTATGCCGATGTCGGCAACACCTCGGTTTCCCAGGACAATCGTGTCAGGGCTCCGCTGGGCCTGCTGTGGTTCGGGGGCAGCTCGAACAAGAGCATTCTGCCCCGTCACGGTCACGGGCCGACCGAGCAGGTCATCGGGGGTCGCCTGTTCATCGAGGGACCGGACCTGATCCGTGCCGTTGATGTCTACACCGGCCGAGTGCTCTGGGAAGCCCGCCTGCCGGGTGTCGGCAAGGACTTCAACTTCACCGGTCACCAGCCCGGCGCCAACGCCACCGGCAGTAATTACGCCAGCGTCGAGGACGGCGTCTACGTCGCCTACCGTTCCCGCTGTGTTCGGCTTGACCCGGTCACCGGCAGCGTCGTCTCCGAGTTTTCCCTGCCACCGTTGCCCGGCGGTGGACGGCCGAAATGGGGATACATCGGCGTCTGGCAGGACTTGCTGATCGCCGGCGCCGACCCGCTCGTCTACGAGAAGAAGCGGGTCGGCGGCAAAACTCATGATGGGACAACCAGCCGTTTCCTGGTCGTGATGAATCGCCACAACGGCCGTGTGCTCTGGAGCCGCGAGGCCCGTTACGGATTCCGCCACAACGCGATCGTGCTGGGCAATGGAAAGCTGTACACGATTGACCGGCTGCCCGAGACGATCATTGCCCTGATGGCCCGCCGGGGTCGCAAGCCGACCGGCAGGCCGCAACTGCTGGCACTGGACGCCCGGTCCGGCAGGGAGGTCTGGAGTACCACCCGGGACGTGTTTGGGACCTGGCTGGGTTTTTCCAGCGAGCACGATCTGCTGCTGCACTGCGGTCGCGCGGCCAGCGATATGCTTCTTGATGAACCCAGCAACCGGATGGTTGTTTACCGGGGCCGCGACGGAACCGTTCGTTGGGACAAGCCGCAGTCGCACGGCGGACCCTGCCTGATCAACGGCCGGATGATCTTCACGCAGGGAGCGGCCGTTTCACTGCTGACCGGGGAAACGCTCAACCGCATCAATCCATTGACCGGGAAAATCGAGCCCTGGAACTACACCCGCAACTACGGTTGCAACTCGGCCGTGGGCAGCCGTCACCTGCTGACATTTCGTTCGGCCGCGGCGGGTTTCTTCGACCTCGCCCGCGACGGTGGGACCGGTAACCTCGGCGGCTTTCGTTCGAGTTGTTCGACCAACCTGATCTGCGCCGACGGGGTGCTCAACGCGCCCGACTACACCCGGACCTGCACCTGTTCCTACCAGAACCAGGCCTCGCTGGCCCTGGTGCACGATCCGACCGCGGAGATGTGGACCTTCAACAAGCTGGTGTTGGGCAGTTCGCCGATCAGAAGAATGGGTCTGAACCTGGGGGCCCCCGGCGACCGGCGGCACGACGATGGGACGCTCTGGCTGGAGTACCCAATCGTGGGAGGGCCTTCGCCGCAACTCGATGTCAAGATCGGGTCCGGGACGCTCGAATGGTACTGCGGCCACTCCGCGCGGATGAACGGCGGGAACGGGCCGGCCTGGATCGGCGCCTCCGGAGTCCGTGGTATCGGCAGCCTGAGTCTGGGACTGCCCGGGAAGGGGCGCTACACGATTCGCCTGCATTTTGCCGAACCCGATGCGATCAAGCCCGGCCGCCGTCGATTCTCGGTTTTGGTCCAGGGTCGCGTGGTACTCGAGGACCTCGATATCATCCGCACCGCCGGCCGCCGCCGTCGGACGTTGGTCCACGAGGTGACCGGTGTGGAAATCGCCGACCAGCTTCGGCTGCAACTGGTGCCGTTTGCCGGTTCGCTGCCGGCGGTCCTGAGTGGGATCGAGGTACTGGCGGAGGAAAAATAAACGGTTTCACCGGGAAATCGCTGCCAGTTGTTCGTTCACCGGCCGACAGTGTATGCTGGTCGATCCTGATCAGGAGGAGCCGGTCAAATTCGTTCCAGGAAACGACTCTTGAGTTATTTCGCCAACCGCAGTGGGTCAGCCAGTCACTACGGCTTGCTGACCCTCGTCGGGGTTTTGCTCGTTGTGGTGCTGGGTTGGATGCTCAGCGACATGGGCGGTCCCGCGGTTGACCGGATCGCTGGCGGCGAGGTGCAGTCGTTGACGATGTTCTGCGCTGCGGGCATCCGGGGACCGGTCGAGGCCGCGGCGAAGCAGTACGAGCAGGAGTACCAGATACGGGTCAATCTCGACTACGGCGGTTCCAACACGTTGCTCAACCGCCTGCAGGTGGCCCACCAGGGTGACCTGTTCCTTGCCGCCGACGAGAGTTACATCAAGACCGCCCAGGAGAAGGGGCTGGTGGCCGAGTCGATTCCGTTGGCTCACATGAAGCCGGTTCTGGCCGTGGCGGCGGGCAATCCGAAGAAGATCCACAGCATCAAGGACCTGCTGCGAGACGACGTCCGCACGGCGATCGGGAATCCCGAACAGGCAGCCATCGGCAAGCGGGCCCGCAAGCTGCTGACGGCATCGGGAGACTGGAAGGATATCCAGGCCTTCGTCACCAGGACCGGGACCTTCCTGCCGACGGTTCCGGAAGTGGCCAACGCGGTCAAGATCGGCAGCGTCGACGCGGCAATCATCTGGGACACGACCACTGTACTTGTCGATGGCATCGATGCGGTTTCGGTTCCCGAACTGGACAAGGGCCGGGTGCTGGTGACGGTTGGCGTTCTCAAGAGTTCAGAGAATCCGACCGCGGCAATCCGCTTCGCCCGCTACCTGGCCGCCCGCGACCGGGGCCTGTTGAAATTCAAGGAGAAGGGCTTCCAGCCCGTCGAGGGAGATGAGTGGTCCGAGATTCCGGAACTGACGTTTTTCTGTGGGTCGATCAACCGGCGAGCGGTCGAGGGAGTGATCACCGCGTTCCAGCAGCGGGAGGGTGTGCAGGTCAACACCATTTACAACGGTTGCGGAATCCTGACAGCCCAGATGAAGACGATTCGCGACCAGGAAACGGTCGGATTTCCCGATACCTACATGGCTTGTGATACCTATTATCTGGACGCCGTCGGGGACCTGTTCCAGGAAGCGGTCGAGGTTTCAGACACCGAGGTGGTGATTGCCTTGCCCAAGGGGAACCCCCGGGGCATCAAGTCACTGGTCGACCTGACGAAACCGGGAGTTCGCGTGGCGATCGGTCAGCCCGAACAGTGTACGATCGGGATCCTGACGCGACAGGTGCTGCGGGCCGAGGGAGTTTTCGATGCGATCACGAAAAACGTGGTCACCCAGACCGCCACGTCGGCACTGCTGATCGCCCCGGTCGCAACCGGGGCCGCCGATGCCTCGCTGGCCTACCTGACCGACGCCATCGCCGAGAGCGACAAGGTCGACACGGTCCGCATTTCGTCGGAGGCGGCCAAGGCAATCCAGCCTTTCGGCATCGCGCGATCCAGCCGACAGAAACACCTCGCCCGCCGACTGAAGCAGCACATTACCCGCAGCCGCGAGGACTTCGAGTCCGCCGGTTTCCACTGGCGACTCGAGACCGACAAGTCCAACCCGTAATGTCACCGGTCCAATGTCCACGGGATCTTCCTCGACCGAACCTGCCGAGACGGATGCGTTCCAGCCGCGTTCGGACCTGCCGTTCTATATCGGCCTGATGCTCATTTCGGGTGTCTACGTCGTCCTGCTGATCGGGTTGCTGGTCGCCGATGTCGCCTACATGGGACTCGACGCGTCCGCCGACACCGTCTCGTTGCCGGCAGCCCTGGAATGGTCGCGGCCCGTTTTGCGGCCGATCCTGGCGATGGGAACGGCGCTGGCAAAACCCGAGATTCGTTACGCGGTCAAGCTGACGATGATCAGTTGCCTGGTCACCGCAATTCTCTCGCTGCTGACGGCGGTGCCGGCGGCCTACCTGATCAGTCGCAGGGACTTCCCCGGCAAGAACCTGCTCGACGCAATTC
Organism: Planctomycetaceae bacterium; assembly: GCA_002726205.1. Classification (GTDB taxonomy): domain Bacteria; phylum Planctomycetota; class Planctomycetia; order Planctomycetales; family Planctomycetaceae. Next base: position 54,668 of record PBSL01000019.1, read on the forward strand.
TCGACATCCCGATCGTGCTGCCGCCACTGGTCGTGGGTCTGAGCCTGTTGATCCTGTTCCAGTTCTGGCCGTTTCGCCTGTTCAGCCGTGACATCGTCTTCCAGGTCCCCGCCGTCGTGCTGGCCCAGTACATGGTTGCCACCGCCTTCGCCGTTCGAGTGATGCGGGCCACCTTCGACCAGATAGACCCCCGGCTGGAACAGGTGGCGCTGACGCTGGGTTGCAACCAGTCGCAGGCGTTCTGGCGGATTGTCCTGCCGCAGGCCGGCCAGGGCATGCTGACCGCCGGTACGCTGGCCTGGGCCCGGGCACTGGGGGAATTCGGACCGCTGCTGATTTTTGCCGGGGCGACCCGTATGAAGACCGAGGTGCTCTCGACAACGGTGTTCCTGGAAATGAGTATCGGAAATCTCGAGGGGGCCGTTGCCGTGTCGCTGTTGATGGTCGGGTGTGCCGTTGCCGTGCTGGTCATCGCCCGGATCTGGGGGTCACGTGGGTTGTCGTTGTAGCTGTCAATCGGGACGATCTGGAGTCAAGACACCGGGAGTGCGATGAACGTTACCGTGGAATATGCCGCCCAGGTCAAGCAGGTTGCCGGGATCGGGTCCGAGTCGATCGAACTCGCCGCCCCGTGCACGATCGCCGAGTTGGCACGGCAGGTCGCCGAGCGGCACGGCGGACCGCTCAGCAACATCCTGCTGGATGGTGAGGGTGCGCCTCGACGATCGATCCTGGTTTTTCTCGGCGAGGACCAGGTTCGCTGGGACGACGATTCGACCCTGGTTCGCGACGGCGACACCGTCACGCTGCTGTCACCGGTTTCGGGAGGATGACACCGCGATGCCGCCGCTGACCGATGAAGAACGCGCCGTTTACGAGTGGCAAATCTGGGTGCCGGGATTCGGCGAGACCGGGCAGCAGAAACTTCGCGACGCCTCGGTGCTGGTTTCCCGTGTCGGTGGACTCGGCAGCGTCGTCGCCTATGAACTGGCCGCCGCCGGCATCGGCCGGCTGGTGCTGGCCCACGCCGGCAACATCAAGCCCAGCGATCTGAATCGCCAGTTGCTGATGACCCACGCCGGGCTGGGAACATCGCGGGTAGAATCGGCCCAGCGGCGGCTCAAGGAACTCAATCCACGGCTGGAAATCCTGTCGGTCGCCGAGAACCTCTCGGAAGCAAACGCCGAGCGGCTTGTCGGCGAGGTCGACCTGGTTGTCGATTGCGCGCCGTTGTTTCCCGAGCGGTTTGCCATGAACCGGCAGTGCATCGAACAGAAAAAGCCGCTCGTTGATTGTGCGATGTACGATCTGGAGGGGCAGGTGACCACGATCCTTCCCGGGGAAACCCCCTGCCTGGCCTGCCTGTATCCGGAGGATCCTCCCAGCTGGCGGCGCGAGTTCCCGGTCTTTGGTGCGGTCTCGGGAACGATCGGCTGCCTGGGAGCCATGGAAGCGATCAAGGTACTTTCCGGACTGGGCGAACCACTGGCCGGCACGCTGTTGACCTACGATCTTCGTGACATGACGTTCCGACGACGGCGATTGCTGAAACTCGATAACTGCTCGGTTTGCGGATCCACCACTGATTCGGGGGAATCGTGACGACCACTGAGCTTGTCATCCGCGTCAACGATCTCGGCAAAGTCTACCGCGACGGCTGGTTGCGTCGACGGCGGATCGAGGCGCTGCGGGACGTGTCGTTGGAGATTGGTCGCGGTGAGATCTTCGGGTTGCTCGGTCCCAACGGGGCCGGCAAGACCACGCTGATCAAGGTGTTGCTGGGGATCGTCCGCAAGACGGCCGGCGAGGCGACGCTGTTGGGGTATCCGGCCGGTCAACGGGTCGGGCGAAAGCAGGTGGGATACCTGCCCGAAGGGCACCGGATTCCCCGGCACCTGACCGGCAACTCGGCACTGGAATTCTACGGCAGTCTCAGCGGATTGACCGTGTCCGAAACCCGGCGGCGGCGGCAGCAACTGCTCGAAACCGTCGGGCTGTCCGAGTGGGGTCGCACCTCGGTCACCAAGTACTCCAAGGGTATGCTGCAAAGGCTGGGACTCGCCCAGGCGATGCTGCACGAGCCCAACCTGTTGATCCTCGACGAGCCGACCGACGGCGTCGATCCGGTCGGCCGCTCGGAAATCCGCGATGTGCTGAACCTGCTCAAGAGCCAGGGCAAGACGATCTTTCTCAACAGTCACCTGTTGCAGGAAGTGGAACTTGTCTGCGACCGTGTTGCGGTTCTCCACAAGGGAGAAGTTCTGCGGGTGGGTCCTGTCGAGGAACTGACCAAGCTGACCGACGCGGCCGCCGCCGAGGTGGTTCTCGAACTGAGCGGTGATGCCGAGTCGATCAACCGGATCCTGCCGGCGGTGGTCGTGGAACGTGTGCGGGACGGCGACCGCTGGAAGGTAACCGTCCCGGCACTTGACCAGGCGGCACTCGACGCTCTCGTCGATCAATTCCGGCAGGCCGACGTCAGCCTGCTCGCGATCACCCGGCGACGGCTGACCCTGGAAGAGGCATTCCTGGAAATGGTGCGAACGGCCGGGGGTGGGCGATGAGAGCTTACCTTGCCGTGCTGAAGGATGCGTTTCGCGAGACGTTGGCCTCGAAGGTTCTCTGGGTCCTGCTGATCCTGATCACGGGGTTCCTGGTCCTGTTCAGCGGACTCTCGGTCGCCCCGGCCGTGCGAACCGGGCTGGATTTCCGTGACGTTTTCGACTGGCCCGATTTCGTCGTGCGACTCCGCGACGTCCCGGCCGATTCTCCGGTCGGCCGCCTGCGGCATCGGCTGACCGACGAGTTGCAGAAGCAGGTCGAGAGTTTCACTCGCGACGGCGGCGGTCGGCGGCGGTTCCTGCGTGAAATCCGCGAGGCCATCGACTCGCAACTTGAGACCGACGACTTCGCCACGGTGCTGGACGTGGCCGACGCGTCGCTTTCGGATGAGGCCCGGAAGCTGAAGGCCACCGGCGATGTCTCGAAACAGCAACGCCAGCGGCTGAACCGGTTGGTCCTGGAGGCGGCGCTGCCCGATGACGTTCGTCCAAGCCCACGTGATGTCGTCACGCCGACCTACCTCGGCTATGTGCTGTTTGACGATTTCAGCCTCGATGACAAGGAACTCGACACATCGGTCAAGGGGGTGTTGCAGGCTTTCATCTTCTTTTTCGTTTCCGTGCTTGGCACGTTCATCGCGATTCTTGTCACCGCGCCGATTGTGCCACGGATGTTCGAACCGGGCGCGATCGACCTGCTGCTTTCCAAGCCGGTCTCCCGCTCGCTGGTGTTTCTCTCGAAGTTCTTCGGCGGCTGCGCGTTCACCCTTTTGAACGCCGGGTACCTGATCATCGGCATGTGGCTGATCGTCGGTTGGCGATTTGGGATCTGGAGTGACGGGTTGCTGTTGAGCCTGCCGATCTACCTGTTCCTGTTCGTCCTCTATTACTCGGTTTCAGCCGCCACGGGGGTACTGTTTCGCGGCCCGATCCTTTCGGTCGTGATGGTCGTCGTTTTCTGGTTCGCCTGTTTTGTCGTCGATGCGGCCAAGAGCTCGGCCGAACAGTTCGAGTTGAACGGGACGCGGGTGCACACGATCGTCCCGGCCGGCGAAGCCCTGCTGGCAACCAGTTCGGCGGGCAAGACATTCGGCTGGTCGAAGGCGGCCGGGGCATGGGAAGAAGTGTTCGATTCAACCGAAGACCTGCAGGGACTGCGGGCCGTTGCCGTTCGGGTCGGACGTGGATTCCCGTTCCTGGGTCCGCTCTATGATCCCGAAAAGCAACGACTGGTTGCTGTCAGCAAGGCGGCACCGGTCTTTCTGCCCGGGGGAGGGCCGGGACGGTTGTTCGTGGCCGGCGCCGCCGACAACTGGTCACGGCGGGGTGGCATCACCGTGCCGCTTTCTCCTCGGGGACTGTTTCTCTCGTCGGCAGGTGAAATTCTGGTCATCGGGCCGGGCGGGTTGTTTCGATTCGAGGGGAACCCGGAGAAGACTCATCGTCCATTCAAGATCTTCGGATTGGATTTCGGGAACCGGGACGGACTGGGGAAGTTCGTCGAAGCCACAGCCGGCAAGTTGCCACGCTGGCCAGTCCCGTTCGCCGCCGCGATGGATCCGGCCACCAACAACATTGTCGTCTACAGCAAGGGGCAACTCGCCCTGTTGGCTCGCGGTGAGGGCGAAACCGAGCAGATCTACTCGAAAACGGTCAGCAAGGACCTGGCGACCGAAAAGGCGGCGATCCTGGCGATCGCCGGCGACCGGGTGCTGGTCGCCCTGGCCGAGGGCAACTACCGGATGTTCGATGCCCGGACACTTCAACCCGTCGACACACAGGTTCCCGGGGGCCCATCCAAGCCGCGATGGGCCGCGGGATCGTCCGATGGTCGTTTCCTGGCCGTCCTGAACCATACCGGCCAGGCCTGGCTGTTCGACACGACCACGCAGCGACTGGTCACCGGGAGGGCGATTGGCGGCACGGTGCGGGCGCTGGCCTTCACAGAAAAAAACACGCTGCTCGTCGGCGACTTGTTCATGAGAATCAACGAGTACCAGCTGCCCGACCTGGCCCCGCTCCGCTCGTTCGATCCGCCACTGACGACATTGCAGGCGGTCTACCACTATGCCCTGCTGCCGATCTACACCGTCTTTCCCAAGCCGGGGCAACTCAATGCCGTCGTGCAAAGGTTGTTCGAGGACGAAGACACGGTCTCGGTCTCGGGCGACAACGATGACCTGCAGGCCGACCAGTTCGAGATCGACGTTCGTACGCCACTCGTCAGCAACGCGATGTTCCTGGTCGTGATTCTCGGGCTGACCTGCCTGTACGTCTCACGCAAGGACTTCTAGGCCCGCCGACCTGGATCAGTCGAGCGAGGCGGCGGTCGCCCGCAGCACGTCCGTGGCATCCGAGCCGGTCTGCAGCTGGTCATGGTCGGGCGGGGCGTAGGTTGCCACCGGATCGAAGTGACGACCCTCGACGGCCATCGCGATCAGGTCCTCGGCCGAGAGGGTCATGCGACCGGCACGGCGGGTCAGGTTGAAACGGATGTCGCCGATCCCTTCAAACGACCGGTACACCACTTCGGTGCAGACCAGTCGATCGGAACGGGTGAAGTCAAAATCGAAGTCGTAGGGCTTGCCCGTGTGAGACATTCCACGGACCAGTCCAGCGAGCACCTGTGACTGGTCGAGCCGGGGTCTGAGGATGGTGATCGCGTCGCTGTGCAGGGGCGACTGGAACGAACGAATCCAGACCCCGTCCTTCTTGGCCTCCTGCACGCGGCACGGTTCATCGGGATCGCATGACAACAGCCGGTCCCAGTGACGACCGGCCTGTTCGCTGCGGTCGAAACCCAGTTCGGCAAGCTCGTCACAACTTCCCAGGTACAGCGCGGCGTGGGGCCAGAACCCGGGCAGGAAATAGTTCGTGACCGCGTGTTCCTTGCGGACGATGATCACGTCGCCGGGACGAATCAGCGTCCGCAGTTCTGAGACGATGGATTCCGGCAAGCCGGGATCGTGGCCGGGCACCAGGTAGAGATCGGCAACGGCACTCGAGACCGACTTCTGCAACCCGTAGAGGGCTCGGTGCAGCAGGTCGCCGCGCAACCTCGATACCAGTTGCCGGGCTCGCACCCGGGTACTCTGCACCGCATACTCGCCCAGCGACACGTGAGCCGACGTCTGCAGCTGTTCGATGATTCCGGGCAGGACCGCCAGCGGCGAACCTTCAACCATCGCCTGCAGGTCAGTTCGGTTCTCGTCGAAGTAGCTGGCGGCATGGTAGAGGTGCCAGGCGTGCACGGGATTCGCCAGCGAGGCCTGGACCCGGTCGTAGACGCCTTTGGGAATCCCGAAGGCCGGCGCTGGTTCGTTGAGTTTCTCGCGAACGACGGGCCGGTCATCGAATTCCCGGCGGAGGAACCGGGCCGCGTCGGCCAGGACCAGGGCACCGGCATAACCGACCAGGAAGGCGTCTTCGCGTTCCTGGGTGTCCTTCATTTCCAGTACGACCTCGAGCAGCGCGTTGCGGCTCTGCCAGTACGAGATCAGCAGGTGCCGTGTCTCCTCGTCCTCGCTCGGCGTGAAATATCCCCGGTCGCTCGACCGTGCCACGTCCGAGAGGACCTGGGCTGACTGCTTGAGCCGCTGGAAATGCTCGTGGACGGCAAACACCGTCCGAGCCCCTTCGACGGCGATGCTGCTGAGGGAGTCACCGGGCATGGCGCGTTGATTTCATCCGTCCCAGGGAGCGGCCATCCTAGCACAGACCGCAGCCGCCTCGACCGTCTCGACCGATGAATCCGGTTCCAGCCACTGCAGCCCCCGGGTTGCGTAATCCGGTCCCAGGTCGAAGGAGCGCTTGATCGCCAGGTCGACATCCAGCGGATTGCCGCTGCCGGCGGCCGAGAAGCCGATGCGGTGGAGATAAGGGATGCGGGCAGGCGGAAACGGGAAATCGCTGCCGTGCAACAGTCGCCGCCTGAGCGATTCGGGTTCGGCCGCCAGTCGTGCCAACGCGCGTCGCCGCGGCCAGGTGGCCAGGATCGACGTGTCACCGTACAGGTTCTCGTAGGCATGCATCATCTCGACAAACCCCGGATAGTAATCCTCGCGGTCAAAAAACGCGCACGTTCCACAGTGGGCCGCGATGACTCTCAACCCGTGTTCCAGCGGACGGGCCAGGCGACGGGGATCGGTGAAGGCCTGCGAGATCACCTGGCAGGAGTGTTCGTAGCCGGTATGAAACATCAGCGTGACGTCGAGTTGGGCGGCGAGTCGATAGAACGCGTCGAACCGGGGCAGCGACGGATCGACTCCCTGGATCGCCGTGTGCACCTTGACCAGCCGGCCACCGGCCAGGGCACATCGCTCGAGTTCCTCCAGCGCGTCTTCCCGGACCGGGTTGATCGAGCATCCCGGCAGGATCTTCTCGTGGCGACCGGCCAGTTCGAGCACGTAGTCGTTGGAGACGTAAAAGTGGGTTCTCGAGAGGTCCGGCTGACCGTCATCGCGGTAAACAGCGTCCTGGGCCAGGACCACGGCGCGTTGCAGTCGCGATTCGTCCAACTGGCGGATGAGCCGGTTGCGGATCTGCTCGCTTCGTGTCTCTCCCGGTTCGCGGTTCAAGCCAGTCAGCCTGACGATCAGCCGCGTCAACCAGCGACGGCGGGTCTGTTCGGACAGGAATCCCTGTTCGGGGTTCTCTCCCCAGCAGAAAACGTGCGTGTGAATATCCAGCATCGAGAGATCTCGGGGACTCGGTGGTTGACCTGGCCGGTTTCTTCAGGGCGAGTCGTTTGGCCGGATGTCACGCGCGAACCATCTCCAGAATCGATTCGACAGGGGGTCGATCCACGGGGGTCCTGGTCACGTGGTGAAACCGTGTGATGCCGTCGGGGTCGATCAGCACGTCACCGCCGAGCTGGTAGACGTCACCGGCGGGTGGCCGCAACCGTCGCCCCTTGAAGATCAACTTCAGGAATCCCCACCACGACGCCGGACCCCAGATCGCCCAGTACCCTCCACGGGGAAGGGCATGGGTCGTGTAGAGTGTCCGCTGGGTATCGACCAGCAGCGGCCACGGCCAGCCAGTCTCCTCGACGTAGGCCCGCGCCGGCTCGGGTGGCTGAAACGTTACCGCCAGCACATCCAACTCCAGGCGGTTGATTTCCTCGGCCGACTGCTGCAACTGCAGCAGGTGTTCCCGTCAGGGCAGTCACGTCAGGTGCCGGTGAAACACCAGCAGCAGCCAGCGGCCGTTGCGGTCCTCGAGCCTGTGTTCCTTCCCGGTCGTGTCACGCAGCGTCGACATCACAGACTCCGATCGGATTGTCGTCGACATCACCAGAGGACGACGAGGTTCAGGTAGGCCAGAATGCCCAACACGATGGTGGCCCACAACCAGGGCTGTTTTCTCAGTGGCAACCGGGTCCGGGCATCATCGAACGGATGCCTCGGCAGTTCGATCAACTCGCGGCGTGTTTTCTCGAGCCAATTGCCCTCGTCGGCTTGACGCTCGGAGCGCATTTCTCCCGACGCTTCGATCTCGCCGACCGGCACCGGTCCCTCACCGGCGGTCGCGGGCAACCAGACGACCAGTCCCTGCAGTTCCTCTCGCCGGGCCCGTCCCAGCACGAGTGTTGTCAGCAGCACGCCCAGTGCGGTTGCGCCGATGCTCCAGAGAAACCCGTACCATTTGTTGGACCACCAGACGGGGAACGCATGGTCGGACATCTCGCAGAGAAACCTTGCCAGCCCGCAACTGCAGCCAAACGCCAGGCCGACCAGACCGCTCTTGCGATGTGCGGGCGTGAAGATGCCGGCCAGGTACACCGTCATCAACGGCAGCACGGTGACGCTGATCATCTCGAGATAGAACTTCACCATCCCGATTTTCAGGAAGGGAACGTAGGCGAACGAGGCGCCGATCACGACGAAGGTGGTGATGCGGGAGACCCGGAGGTAGTGGTAGTCGTTGGCATTGCGGACGAGGAACCTCGCGTAGAGGTCGCGGGTGAAGACGACCGAGAGGGACGAACCGATCGAGTCGAAGGTCGAGATGCCTCCGGCCAGCAATCCGGCGACAACGATCCCGGCCAACCCCCCGCCCAGCGGGACCAGGTGTTCGGAAATCAGGATCGGGAAAATGTCGTCGGCCCGTTCGGCCGGCAGGTTGGGCCGCACCCCCCGTCCGAGGATTCCCAGCGTGACGTTGAACCACATCACGCCGGCGGTCACCGCGGCGGCGACGACCGCGGCCATCTTCACGTCCCACTCGCTGCGTGCGGCCAGCATTCTCATCGACTGGCTGTGATTGACGACGCAGTAGGCCGTCAGCGTGATGATCCAGCCGACGATCACCAGCCAGGCCGGGACGCCTTCTTCGAGGTGTTTTCCCACGTGCGTCATGGCCCCGCGGACCCGCTCGCTCACGTTTGCCTCGACCATTGTCTTTTCCATCCCGGCAAATCCGCCGACGGCCTGGTAGACGACGACCCACATCACCACCGCGGCAGCCAGCATCACGACCGACTGGATCGAATCGGTCAGCACCACCGATTTCAGGCCTCCCATCGCCGTGTAGGCCGCCGCCCCGGCGGCGATCGCCACCACGAGGTACCACGTGGCGTCACCCCAGCCGGTCAGCAGGCTGAACGTCAGGTACAGCGAATAGGCCACGTTGCCCAGGACGTTGGTGCGGTAAAGTACCTGCACGATCACGGCGATCACACGGGCCCCCGGATCAAATCGCCGTTCCAGGTATTCGGCGTTGGTGAACATCCCGCTGCGGTACATTGGCAGGAAGACGGCCCAGGCGACCAGGAACCAGCCAATCGTGATACCCAGCCACCAGTCGGTGATGAAGTTCATCCCGTTCTGGTAGGCCGCGCCGGCCACGGCGACGTAATCGCCGCTGTCAACGGCGGTGGCGAACATCGACAGGCCCACCATCCACCAGGGCAGCCCGCGGGCCGCCAGCATCCAGTCCACCGCCCGGTTTGTCTCGCGAGACTTCCAGAGTCCGAACGCAATGATCGCGCCGTTGATTCCGACAACCAGGCACCAGCCGAATGCATTCACGACGGCGAGCCTATCTGCGGTCCGTTGATGGTGTCAATCGGCTGCTGCCGCACCGGCCATCAACCCCGGTCCCGGGAATCTGCTAGACTCAGCGGACCATGCGTGGGCGTCGTCGTTGGCCATTGATCGCCGTATTGCTGCCGGTCTTGTTGCTGGAGTCGGCCTGTCAGGCCCCGCTGGCCGCGTCCGGCAAGCCGACCGGTGTTCCGTTGGCCCGCCGGTTCCGCCGCCCCGTTGCCCTGGTCGCGGTTGACGGGGGTCGTCAACTGCTGGTCGCCAACCGCGACAGCGGCACGATCAGCCGCATCGACGTGGCGAAACGACGAGTACTCGACGAAACCTCGATCGGCGGCCGTCCCAGCGATCTCGCCGTGACTCCCGACGGCCGCCGGGTCCTGGTGGCCGACGCCGGCCGGCGACAGATTGTCGTACTCGACCTCGGCAAGGGACAACCAGCAGCGGTCGCCCGGGTGCCGTTGGCCGACGAACCGGCGCAGCTGGTCGTTGACCCGCGAGGTGGTTGGGCCGGTGTGACGTCGCCGTGGTCCCGGTCGCTGACACTGTTGGACCTGTCGAAGGAAGTCCCCATCCCGCGAACCCGGCTGGCACTGCCCATGGCGGCCCGGCACCTGCTCTGGCTGCCCGGTACCGACATGCTGGTCGTCGCCGATGCGGTCGGTGGTCAACTGTCGGTCGTCGATGTCGCCGCCGGCCGCGTGCGGCGCACTCATCAACTGTCGGCGCACAACATCAGTGGCCTGGCCCTGTCGCCGTCTGGTCGCCACCTGGTGCTCTCGCACCAGGTGCTCAACTCCGCAGCCCGCAGTTCTCCCAACGATGTTCTCTGGGGCCTGTTGATCACCAATAATCTCCGGCGAATCCCGCTTCCGGACCTGCTCGCCGACTCGAGGTTGCCGGTCCGGCCCGGCTCGGTCGTTCTGCTTGGCCAGGCCGGCAATGCCGCCGGGGATCCGGCCGGGGTGGCCGTGCGGCACGACGGGTCGTTCGTCGTGGCACTCTCGGGTGTTCACCAACTGGGGATCGGTCACCACGACCGCATCGAACTGACCCGGGTAGGTACCGGGCATCGGCCGACCCGGGTGTGGCTGGCTCCGGATCGTCGCCACGCCGTCGTCGTCGCCACGCTCGACGATCGGCTCAGCTTCATCGATCTCGACACCGCCCGCCGTGTTGCCGACGTGTCACTGGGTCCGCAACCCGAGCAGGGGGCGCACGAGCGTGGCGAACGGCTGTTCTTCGATGCCCGGTTGTCGCGGGATGGGTGGATGAGCTGCCACAGTTGCCACACCAATGGTCACAGCAATGGGCTGCTGGCCGACACGCTCGGCGACGGTGGCTTCGGTTCCGGCAAACGGGTTCTTTCGCTGCTGGGCACAATCGACACCCGTCCCTGGGCCTGGGACGGCCGGATGGCCTCGCTCCGCGACCAGATGGTCGAGTCGGTGACAACCACCATGCGAGGCGCTCGCCCGACATCCGGACAACTTCACGACCTGGAAATCTTTGTCAGCAGCCTGGTGCGTCCCGCCCCGGGACGACCGCCCGAATCATCCGACGAGCGAGCCATGATCGCCCGTGGCCGGCAGCTCTTCCGGGATTTCCGTTGTGGCCGTTGCCATACTCCCCCGCTGTATACCTCGCCGGACATCTACGACGTGGGGCTTGCCGGTCCAAACGGACCCACCCGCTCCAATCCCCCGTCATTGCGCGGTGTCGGGCAACGCCGGAGGATGTTTCACGACAATCGGGCGAGATCGCTCGAGGAGGTGTTCAGACGTTTCCGGCACCAGTTGCCCAGGAAAATCTCCCCTCGTGAAAGCCGCGACCTGGTGCGATTCCTGGAGGGGCTGTAGAGAGCGTGGTCAGTCGGAGGCCACTTTTTCTTGACCTGTCTGCATCGCGACCTGTCCGTTGTCGAGGGTGACCGTGCGTCCGGCAAAGGCGACCGCATCCGGGTCGTGCGTGACCAGCAGCACCGCGCCCCCGTCGTTGGCAAATGTCTGCAGTGCCTGCAGGACGTCCTCGCTGTTCTCTCCGTCGAGGTTCCCGGTCGGTTCGTCGGCCAGGATCACCCGGGGATCGTTGAGCAACGCACGGGCCAGTGCCACCCGTTGTCGTTCTCCGGTGCTCAGCTGTCCCGGTCGGTGGTTCCGGCGGTCGCTGAGTCCGAAACGATCGATCAGCGCCAAGGCCCGGTCGGCGGCATCGCGCTCACCGGTGACCAGCGCGGGAGCGAGAACGTTGTCGAGCACGCTCAGGTAGGGAACGAGATGGAATTGCTGGAAGACAAACCCGATCCGCTCGGCGCGAAACCGGGCCCGCTGGTCTGCCGACAGCGCGTAGGGATCCTGGAGGTCGATCTGGACCTCGCCGCTGTCGGGGCCCAGCAGCCCTCCGGCAACCAGCAACAGCGTGGTCTTGCCGCAGCCGCTGGGACCGACAACTGCGACGAATTCTCCGGCGGCGACTTCAACCGAGACATCGTTGACGGCGACCACGGGTTGATCGTTGCCACGATAGGTCTTGGTGACGTGATCCAGGGAAATCAGCATGTGGAACAAACCGGGGTGGAATCGAAAAATGACGTGGCGGGTGCCATCAGATTACTGCTCCTGCAGTACGACGGCAGGATCCTGCCGCGAAGCGAGCAACGCGGGAATCCAGCTGGCCGCCGCCGACAGTAGCGGGGCCAACAGTAGCGCCGTGACCAGCCAGCGGGCCTGGTACAGGTCGGCATCGACGGCGGCTCCCCATCGTGATCCGGCCAGGAAGCCGATCGCATACCCGATCGCTCCTCCGGTCAGTCCAACCAGCAGGGCTTTGCCGAGAAACAGCACCAGGACCTGGCGGCTGCCCAGGCCGATGGCGCGGAGAATGCCAATCTCGGAGCGTCGCTGACGCGAGTTGCCCAGGGCCAATAGAGCGATCCAGGCAAAACTGCCGATCATCGCAACCGGAACCATCACCGAGGTCAGTTCCTGGCGGTCGGCCATCAATCGTGCCCCCGACGCCTCGGCATCGGCCATCAGTCGTGTCCCCGACGCCTCGGCCTCGGCCACGGCCCGGTCGGCACTCTTCTTCGCCTTGTTGCGGGCCTCGGCGCGTGCCAGTGCCTTGCGGCCCCGTTCGAGCACTTTCGTTCCGGGCAGCACCTTGGCGATCTCGCCACGGATCTCGGCGACCCGGTCGACCGTGGCGCAGTTGCACTCGAGTGCCAGGATCGCGTTGACCAGGTTCTGCATGCCGAGCATTTCCTGGGCTTCCTCGAGATTGAGCCAGGCGGTGACGTCATCGACGCTGCCTCGCTCGGGGTGGCACTTGAGAACTTCGAATTTTCGTTGCTTGAGCGTCAGTGTGTCTCCGGGCTTGAGATTCTGCGAGGTGTGCAGGTGATGGCCGAGGACGATCTTTCCCGGGGGGACGAGATCCAGCAGAGGCTTTTTCAGATCACGGTGTGCCTGGGGCACCTCGCCACGTGTCCCGGTCAGCACGATCGTCTGCTTGGCCTCGGGCCACTCGATCTTCCTGGTCACGATCGGCAGCAGGTGATTGATGACGACGATCGGCGACTTGGCCAGCCGGGTGACGTATTCCTGGGGCATCGTCTTTGTCGGTGTGCCCTCGGCATGAAACGCTCCCAGGTCCTCGTCCTCGGCCAGTACCACGATATTGAAACCCAGGCCCTTGGTGATCTTCCGCATTTCATCCTGCAGTTGCTTGCCGGCCTTCTCGGCAGCCTGCTTGCTCTTCCGGACGGCCTTCTCTGCAGCCTGCTTGCTTTCCCGGATGGCCTGTTCGGTCTGGATCTCGCCGGCGTTGAGCATCGTGGCGGCACCGACCAGGCAGGCGATGGCGACGGAGACTCCGAACACGGCGAGCAGGAAATTCAGGCGGCGGTGGACAATTTCCTGGACGACCAGGTGACTGATCTTCATCGGGACGGCTCCGGAAGAAAACCGGGTGATCAGAGGTGTCGGTGACCGAACCGGTCACCCGGGCCCGCTCGCTATCAGCCTCGGCCACGGCCGATGAAGAACCAGCCCAGTCCGAGGCCGAAGATCAAGGCGCCAATCGAGGCCAGCAGACCGCTACTCAACGGCTTGACGGAACTGCTGGTCGTTGTGGTCGGTGTCGTGATTTCCTGTGTGTCCGGGATTGCCTCTTCGGCAACCGTTTCTCCGGAAGAGCCGTGCTGATCGTCGGCCGGCGAGGTTTCCTCATCTGGTTCGGCAGCCTGCTGTTCGGGTTCCTCGTCGAATCCGGCCAGGCCGACCAGTGGGGGCAACGACTTGTCCGCCTCGGGCACCTTCTGGACCAGGTCATCCCAGGCCACTGGCATCAGCATGTCGATGCCCGGGTTTTGTTCCTTGATCGTGCAGGTGCATGGGCCGGTCAGGTCGGCACCGGCCTGGTCGATCGTCTCGTTGTTGATGCCCTTGCCGACCAGGGCGTAGAGTGCCCGGCCGCGTCCGAAGATCGGGAAGGCCATCGGCAGTGGCGGGTCGCTGCGGAGATCATCTTCGCTGGAGAGCAGCATCTCGACGAACATCGCCTCGACCGGATCGGTGCGGGAGAGTCGCACCAGCGAGAACTTCAGTTTCAGGTCCTCGGGATCGATCAGGACCAGGCCCTGCGCAATGTCTTCCTCGGAGATCTCGGGCAGCTTCAGTGTTTTTTCCAGGTGAGCCATCCGCTTGGTCAGCAACGCGGCGGCCGCGTCGTCGGCGGCCTTGTTGCCGCTTTCCAGCACCACCCAGACCGCCGTGTGGCCCTTGATCAAGCGGTCGGCGATGGTCTTGCGCAGCGGTGACTTCAGCAGGCCACTGACACGTGATTCCTCGAGCCGCCCCCGCCAGACCGGCGTGGGGTTTCTCGAGGCCACCGGATAGTGAACCACCAGCCAGGGTAGCACGTCGGTTTTCTGGGCTTCCCAGAGTTGCAGCAGGTCGGGGTCGGGATTGTCATCAAGGTCGCAGGTGGTCGCCCGCACGTTGGCGAATGTCTTGCCCGCCTCGCCCTCGCGCTTCAGACGGTCGACCTGGGCCTGCTGGTCGGGGGGCAGCGGTCCCCTGTGAAACACGACGACCTCGTAGGGGTCCGCCTGCCAGCGTTCCAGCGCGTAACGAAATACCGGAACTGAACAGGCCTGGGCCACCACGGCCACCGTCCCAACCAGGGCGACAGCAACAAGCAACCGTCGAGCATGTCGATAACGAGAATCGGCCATCGCGTTTCCTCCTCGAGAACCAACCGACAGACTAAATCACCACGGGCGGCGCCGCAACAAGAACGCGACCGTGCGACGGGTCGGGTACCCTGTAGAAAACCGTTAATCGCGTTAGAATATGACGGTTTCCGATCCCGTAGAGCCGGACGCTTCATGATACGCCACACCGGGTTTTTGATCATTCTGGTCCTGTGCTGTTGGCAATCACCGGGGGTCGCCGTAGCGGCCGATCCGGCCAAGGCCCCGGTGCCGCTGTCACTCGAACCCGGCGATCGGCTGGTGCTGCTGGGCGGTACGTTTGCCGAGCGGATGGGGCAATTCGGGTACTTCGAGACACTGTTGGCCAGTCGCCGGGCCCGGTTGCGATTGACGTTGAGGAGTCTGGCCTGGCCGGCCGACGAGGTGACGCGCCGCGAGTGGCAGTTTGCGCTGATCAGGTACATGGGTGGCCGGAAGGGGTGGGCCGACGGCGGTGAAGTGCTGTTGCAACCCCGGCCACGGGATTTCGGCAACGTCTACTCGCACCTGAAACAGCAGAAGCCGACGGTGCTGTTGATGTGTTTCGGGTTCAACGAGTCGTTTCAGGGTAAGGCCGGCCTGGTGAAGTTCGGTGTCGACCTGGCCCGATTCGTCGGTGAAATGAAAAGACCGCTGGCGACTGGCCGGGAGGCCGGGAAGGCAACCGGTCCCCGGATCGTCCTGGTTTCGCCGATTGCCCAGGAACGTATTGGTCGTTTCGGACCCGACCCACGATCACGCAACAGCCAGTTGAAGATGTACACCGGGAAGATCCGTTCGGTGGCCGCTGCTTCGGGGGTTTCCTTTGTCGATCTGTTCACCGCGACACAACGCCTGGTCACTGCCGCGGAGTCGCCGCGGCTGACATTCAACGGTGTTCACCTGACCGGTTTCGGCAACTGGATCGTGGCACAACTGATGGCTGATGGCCTGGGCCTTGTCGCCAGGCCCTGGCGGGTCAGCATCGATGGTCGATCCGCGAAGGCCACCGCGACGGCGACAACTGTGGCCGATGTCGGTGTTGCTGCCGACCGCGTCGTGTTCGTCACCGGTGACGCGGTTTTGCCCGTGCCGCCACCTTCCAGCGACGGATCACCCCGGAAGTTGACGCCGGTCCTGGCCGAGCCGCTGCCGCGGTTGACGGTCAGCGGGTTGGCGACGGGTCGTTGGACCCTGTTGATCAACGGCCAGGTCAGTGCGAAGGCGACCGCCGACGAGTGGGCCCGGGGCGTGAGGTTGACCCGGGGCGGTTCACTGGCGGCAGCCGAGGAGCTGAGGTCGGCGGTGATCGAAAAAAACCGGCAGTTCTTTTTTCGCTGGCGAGCGGTCAATGGCGAATACAACTACGGGCGACGCAAGAACCCGTTCGGTACCAAGTCGTTTCCGTCCGAGATGAAAAAGCTGGACCGGATGGTCCGCGACCGTGACGAGAAGATCTGGTACCTGGCGCGACCGCGCCCGGCCATGCAGTTCGAATTGAAACGAGACGTCTCATGAAGTCACTCGCCAAACCCGTCGCCGGCCTGGTCACCCTCGTCGTCGTCCTGTCGGCGGCCCTGGCCCTGACGGCGCCGCCGACCGCCGAAGCGGTCGCGCAGGTTCGAGCGGCCAAGCAGAAGAATGCAGACAAGGGCCGCAAGAAAAAGGGGAAGCGGAAAGGGAAAAAGGCAAAGCGCCGCAAGAAATCCACGGTAAACAACGTCAAGGGCAAGGAACCCAACCGCGGAGGAACGCTCGACCTGAAGTCAGTCGATCCGCAGGTGGCGATCAAGCACCTGAATCTTCCCAAGGGATTTCGGATCGAGCTGTTTGCCTCGGAGAAGGATTTTCCGTTGCATAACCCGGTGTCGATGACCTGGGATGGTCGCGGGCGATTATGGGTTTCGACGATGCCCACCTATCCGCAATACGTGCCCGGTGTTCCCCCGTCGGACAAGTTGATTGTTCTCGAGGACACCGATGGTGACGGCAAGGCCGACAAGCACAGCGTGTTTGCCGATCGTCTGCACCTGGCGACCGGATTCGAGCTCGGCGACGGCGGTGTCTATGTCGCCCAGCAACCCAACCTGGTTTTTCTGAAGGACACCGATGGCGATGGCCGTGCCGATTTCAAGCGGGTGATCTTGCACGGGTTCGGGACCGAGGATTCGCACCATGCGATCAGCGCCTTCACCTGGGGTCCCGGGGGCGGACTCTACATCCACGAGGGCACCTTTCACCACAGCCAGGTCGAGACGCCTTATGGGCCGGTCCGGCTGCAGTATGCGGGGATTTTCCGTTACGAACCGAAGACCTTTCTGCTGGAGGTTTTTGTTTCGTACCCGTTCGCCAACCCGTGGGGCCACGTCTTTGACCGCTGGGGCCAGAACTTCGTCGCCGACGCCTCGGGTGGATCCAACTACTTCGGCACCGCTTTCTCCGGAAGAATCGACTATCCGCACAAGCACGCCCGGATGAAGGAGTTCACCTCGACGAAGGTTCGGCCGACCTGCGGTTGCGAACTGGTTTCGAGCCGGCACTTTCCTGATGAGTTCCAGGGAGATTTTCTGCTCAACAACTGCATCGGGTTCCAGGGAGTCAAGCACCATCGGGTGATTCCCGAGGGAAGCGGGTTCACGACCAAGGAGCTTGAGCCGCTGGTCTTCTCGACCGACATCAATTTCCGGCCGGTCGACATCCAGTTTGGCCCCGACGGGGCGTTGTACCTGTGTGACTGGTTCAACCCGCTGATCGGCCACATGCAGTACTCGCTTCGAGACGAGCGGCGGGACCACTTTCACGGTCGCATCTGGCGGATCCGGCATACGGGCAAACCGCTGTTGAAACCGGTTCGTGCGGCGGGGCGGTCGATCGCGACCCTGTTGAATCAGCTGACCAGTTACGAGGATCGCACCCGCTATCGTGCGCGACGGGAACTCTGGCAACGTGATCCCGAAGAAGTGCTGTCGGCGGTCGATGCCTGGGTCGAGTCGCTCGAGGGATCCGACGACGAGCAGGCCGAGCATCACCGACTGGAGGCGTTGTGGGTCACCCAGGGATTGCATGCCCCGCGACCGGCGTTGCTGAAACGGTTGCTGCGCAGCGGCAATCCGCACGCTCGTGCCGCTGCAACGCGGGTGTTGTGTTTTCAGCGTCGAGACTTCCCCGCTGCACTGGAACTGATCCGGGTGCAGGCCAACGACGAGTTTCCTCGAGTGCGGCTCGAGGCGGTGCGGGCCTGTAGCTGGTTTCCCGAGCCGCTGGCCGCCGAGGTGGCCCTGGAGGTCATCAAGCACGATCGGGACTACTACATTGATTACACGCTCAAGGAGACCATGCGTCAGCTCGAACAGTACTGGAAGCCGGCGATGACCTCCGGCCGGCCCTTTGCGATCGGCAACCCCGCTGGGGTCAGGTATTTGCTGGCGAACATCTCGCCCTCGGAGCTGGCCAGGCTGAAGCCCAGCCGCATGGTCTTTGAGGCGATGCTCTCTCGTACCCAGGTCCCCATGGCCGATCGCCGTCGCGCCTTGGTCGGCATGGCGAAGTTGAAGAAGACCGACATGATGACCGAGCTGCTGGCGGCGATCGAAGCTGTTGATCGCGGCCAGCCGGGCGAAACAGACACGGTGTTGTTTGACCTGGGGCACGTGTTGACCGGTCACGCTGCCGCGGAACTTGGACGTGTGCGAAAACGGCTCGAGATTCTCGCCACCGGATCACAGCGACCCGTCTCTCGCCAAATCGGCTACGTCTCGCTGCTGACAGCCGATGGAAACTCCGACGCCGCCTGGCGGTTGGCCGCGCGTTCAAGCGCGGGTCGCAAGGATCTGCTGGACGGTCTGGTATTGCTCCCGGATCCGAAGTTGAGAGCTTCGCTGCATCGGCGTGTCAGTCCGCTGTTGGAAAAACCTGTCGGCCGGTCGAAAGCAGCTCGGAACCTTCGCCTGGCCGCCTTTTCGGCGGCGACGGTGCTGCCGGGTCACGAGACCGACGTGTTTCGGACGCTGGCCGCTTTTGCTCGCAGCGGCGACGAACGCCATGCCGCGGTCCAGGCGATCTCGAAGATCCCCAAGTACCGCTGGGATAAGGCCCAGGCGGCTCCGTTGATCACCAGCCTGATCGCCTTTGCCGCCTCGATTCCTCCCAAGCAGCGAACGCGGGCCGATGTGCGAGACGCGCTGGGATTGGCCGGCGAGTTGACGACTCTGGTTCCCGAGAAAATTGGGGGACCGGCCCGCGACGAGATCAATCGGCTGGGTGTTCGTCGGATCATGATCCGGCCGGTGCCTCACCGCATGAAATACGATCGCAATGTGATCGCCGTCCAGGCCGGCAAGCCCGTCGAGATTGTCTTCGACAACGCCGACATCATGCCGCACAACCTGATCATCACGCGACCGGGACAGATGATCGCGGTGGCCCGGGCCGCCGAGCGGATGGCGACCCGGCCCGACGCTTTCGTGAAGCACTTTGTTCCCCAGTCCGACCAGATCGTGGCCGCAACCCGGCTGTTGCAAGCCCGGCAGTCGCAGCGGTTGGTCATCGAGGTTCCGACACAGACTGGCGAATACCCGTATGTCTGCACGTTCCCCAACCACTGGCGGACGATGAACGGCGTGATGCACGTCGTCGACAACCTGAAGGAATTCCTGGCCAACAATCCGATCGCCGAGCCGATTCCCATCGAGTCGCGTCCCTTCGTGCGGAACTGGAGTCTTGGAGATCTTGCCGGTGACCTGGATTCGCTGGACCGCGGCCGGAGCTACGTCCGCGGCAAGTCGCTGTTTGAGGCAGGGGCCTGTACGCGGTGCCACCGGATGAACGAGGTCGGCGGCAACGTTGGGCCGGATCTCGGGAAGCTGGAAGCCAAGGTCACGCGGCAGCAGATCCTGCAGTCGATCATCGAACCATCCAAGGAGATCAAGGACAAGTTCCGCAGCTTCCTGGTCGTGACCGACGACGGCAGGCAGCACACCGGGATGATCCTGGAACGAACGCCCAAGATCGTTCGACTGGTGTCGAACCCGCTGGGCAAGGCGCAGCACAAACCGATGGAGATTCCCGTCGAGTCAATCGAACTCACCAAGCCGTTGACCGTGTCGCTGATGCCCGAAAAACTGCTCAGCACGTTGTCGCGGGAGGAGATTTTCGATCTGCTGGCCTATATCGAAGCCCGTGGCCGTGCCGATCATCGGCTGTATCGGACCGCTGATGGCAAACCCGATCGGTCCAGGTAGTTTTGTCTCGTTGTTCTCTTTGCTGTCGCTGACGTACTAAGATAGGGCACCCTGCCAGGGAAAAAGAAAAGAGGCGACGATGCAGTTGGCGGCCGAGATCCGCGATCTCCACAAATACTACGACCTCGGTCCGGTTGTCGTGAAGGCCTTGCGTGGTGTGACCACCGAGTTTCCCCAGGGAGATTTCGTCGCGATCATGGGAGCATCGGGAAGTGGCAAGAGCACCCTGCTCAACGTCCTGGGCGCTCTGGATCGTCCGACCTCCGGGCAGTACATTCTCGGCGGACAGGATACCTCGCAACTCAACGACGATCAGCTCTCGGCCATCCGCAACCAGATGATCGGGTTCATCTTCCAGTCCTACAACCTGATTCCACAGTTCACGGTGATCGAGAACATCGGCGTGCCGTTGCAGTATATGCGAGGTGTCAGGGCGTCGGAGGAGGACTGGTGCGTCGAGTTGGCCGAACGGGTGGGATTGGCCGATCGACTTGACCACCGCCCCACCCAGCTCTCCGGCGGCCAGCAGCAACGTGTCGCCATCGCCCGGGCGCTGGTCAATGACCCCGAGATCATTCTTGCCGACGAACCGACCGGGAACCTGGACTCCGAGACCGAGGCCGAGATCATGCAGGTCCTGGTGGATCTCAATGCCGAGGGCCGTACGATCCTGATGGTGACCCACGAGCAGGAAGTGGCCAAGCTGGCCAAGCGGCAGTTGCACCTGAAGGACGGGATGAAGGTCTTCGAGGGTGTTGTCAGGGATGGACAGATGATATCCGACGGGGAGGTTGTCCTGGCCGACGATGCCGATTCGCCGCCCTCTCCGATTTCCGCTCCGCCGGATGCTGGAAGCGACCTGTACGAAGTCGATGATTCCGGTTCGACTGACGGAGCGAATTTCAACGAGTGGAATGAGTAGGTCGTGATGGCCGAGCAACCGGTCCGTGGCGTACAGATCGTCTTCCAGTTGCCGTTGCACGATGACGAGACGGTCGATTTCGACACGCTGGGTGTGGAGATCGACCACGTTTTCGAGGCCGGTGCCGATGGCCTGGTGATGGCCATGGTGACCGAGGTGCTCAGGCTTTCCGACTCCGAGCGTCACGAGGTGGCCCGGTTCAGCTGCCAGGCCGCGGCCGGGCGCGGGCCGGTGGTGGTCAGCGTTGGTGCCGAGAGCAGTCGGCTGGCCTGCGGTTTTGCCGAGCAGGCTCAGCGGGATGGCGCGGCAGCCGTGATGGCGATTCCCCCGGTCTCGATCGGCGTTGATGAGAGCCAGTTGCGGCAGTACTACGAGCGGATCCTGCAGGCGACGTCACTGCCGGTGATTGTCCAGGATGCCAGTGGATACGTGGGCCGGCCGATGTCGATCGCCCTGCAGGCCGGGTTGATGGAGAGATGGGGCGAGGACCGGGTGTTGTTCAAGCCCGAGGCCAATCCGATCGGGCCACGGTTGACGGCCTTGCGCGAAGCGACCGGTGGCCGGGCCCGGGTGTTCGAGGGCAGTGGCGGGATCGCGTTGTTGGACAGTTTTCGTCGCGGCGTGGTGGGGACGATGCCCGGGGCCGACCTGGTCGAACCCCTGGTCGCGTTGTGGCAGTCGCTGGAAGCCGGCGACTGGGATCGCGCCGTGGCAATCTCCGAACCGCTGACCTCGCTGGTGATGCTGCAGGAAAGCCTCGACTCGTTCCTGGCGGTCGAGAAGCACATCCTGGTGCGGAAGGGGATTTTCGGGAACGAGATCATCCGCGGCCCGGTCGGGTTCGTGCTCGACGACGAGACGCGGGCCGAGGTCGATCGTCGATACGATCGACTGATGAAGGTGATCTAGTTCCGGCGGCTGCCTAGCCGTTTTCCATCGCTTCGGCTGCCGCCACCAGCGTACGGACCATGCAACCGGTTCCCCCGCCCTCGCGATGAGCCTTGTTGCTCGACGCGAAGCTCGGTCCGGCGATATCCAGGTGCACCCAGGGGGTGTCGTCGACGAAGCGTTCGAGGAATTTTGCCGCGGTGATCGCGCCGCCCCAGCGAGGTCCCACGTTCTTGATGTCGGCCACATCGCTTTTGATCAGGTCGTCAAACAGGTCCAGCATCGGCATCGGCCAGGCCGGTTCCCCCGAACGGGCTGACGCCTCCACGACCTGGTCTCTCCACTCATCGTCATTGGAGAAGACCCCGGTGACTTCCTCGCCCAGTGCCACGACACAGGCCCCGGTCAGCGTGGCCAGGTCGATCAGCCGCCGGGCGCCCAGGTCGACGGCGTAAGCCAGTACGTCGGCCAGGACCAGGCGGCCCTCGGCGTCGGTGTTGAGGACTTCGATGGTCGTTCCGTTGCGAGCCGTCAGGACATCGCCAAGCTTGAACGAGTTGCCGTCGGGCATGTTCTCGACCAGGCCGGCCAGGCCGATCACGTTGACCGGCAGATCGAGCCGGGCGATGGCCGTCATTGCCCCGAGCATCGTCGCCGCGCCGGCCATGTCGCATTTCATCGTCTTCATGCCCTCGTTGGACTTCAGCGACAGCCCTCCCGAATCAAACGTGACACCCTTGCCGACGATTGCCAGCGACGGAGCGTCCTGGCCAGCTCCGTTGTGACGCAGTACGACCACCCGCGGGGGGCGGGTACTCCCCTGGGCCACCGCGAGCAGTGATCCCATCCGCTCGTCCCTCAGTCGGTTCTCGTCGAGCACTTCGCATTCGAGGCCACACTCGTTGGCCACCGTCACCGCCCGGTCCGCAAATGTCTCGGGGTAAACCTCCATTGCCGTTCGGTTGACCATTTCGCGGGTGAGATTGATTGCCTGTCCCAGGATGCTGCCACGATCAACGGCGGCTGATTGCTGGGCATCGCTGACAACAGTGGCCTCGGAGAACGCGTGTCGTCCGGGCTCGGTTCGGTACAACGACTGTCCGACACAACCGGTCTGCAGGGCCATTGCCGCAAGGCCGGCCGCGGAATTGTCGTCGAGGATTCCGTCTTCCTGCGAGGGCAGGGCGATGGCCGCTCGGACCGACGCCGCCTTCGACGCCCGCCGTGTTGCCGTCACCAGGGCTTTCTCCAGTTTCGCCGAGGTCAACCTGTCGATCGAACCCACGCCCACCAACAGCAGTCGCCCCGCGGCGATGCCGGGAACATCGGCCAGCAGGTGCAACTCGGCCAGCTTGCCGGTGATGTCGCCCGACGAGATCAGCCGGGCGATCGTGCCATCAAGAGCCTCGTCGAGTGCGGCCAGGGGAGCGGGGAATGTCTCCGGCGAGTCAGCCGGGGCGTATCCGACAATCAGCCAGTCGGTGTCCACGTCCTGCCAGGGGCCGGCTGCAAGCGTGATATCCATGTGGTGAATCCTGTAGGGGCAAGTCCTTGATTGGATGCAATTGGATCCAAACCATCCCCGGCCCGCAAGCCGGTCGATCATGAGGACTGTTGCTGCTCCGATCGCCGCTGGAAATGAACCGATTCGGGGAATATGATCGAGGGAGTCCGGACCCGTGGTTCCGGGAACTCGCCCGGCTGGCCCTTTGTTGAGATTCCACGATGCCGACGATCAAGTTTGTCAGGGAAAAGAAGACCGTCGAGGTGGAGACAGGTGAGAAGATTCGCAAGGTGGCGATGGAAGAAGGGGTCGAGGTCTACCCGGGGATTCACAAGAGCCTGCACTGTCCGGGACTGGGTCTTTGCACCAGTTGCCGGGTCAGGATCACCAGCGGCCGGGAACACTGCAGCAAGGCGTCGCTGTGGGAGAAGCTGAACATGCTGCTCAACCCACTGGCGTTTTTCGCCAGGATCGGTTGCGAGGACGAGATGCGGCTTAGTTGCCAGACGAAGGTCCACGGGGCCGCTGATGTCGAGGTCGAGGTCGAGACGCAGCCCGAGTTCAACTGGCACGGTGAGAACTTCTGGAGCTAGTCGCCGCCCGGGCGGGACGCCTCGAGACACACGGTCATGCGTGACATCCGGATTGCCGCCGCGCAGTTCGAGCATCGCGATGGTGACAAGGACTTCAACCTCGGTCGCATCGATTCGCTGACCGCCCGTGCCGTGGCTGCCGGAGCCGAGGTTGTCAGTTTCCACGAGTGTTCGATTTCGGCCTACAGCTACCTGCAGTCGGCGACTCGCGAAGAGTTGATGGATGTGGCCGAAGCGGTACCCGGGGGACCTGCTTGCCGGGCACTTCATGAAATTGCCGTTCGCCATGGTGTGCCGGTGCTGGCAGGACTGGTCGAGCGCGACGGCGAGGAACTGTTCAACACGTATGTCTGCATGACGCCCGAGGGCCCGGTCGCTCGATTCCGGAAGATCCACGCGTTCCTCAACCCGCACATTTCCAGTGGTAACGAGTTCTGTGTGTTCGACTTGTTGGGATGCCGGGTCGGTATCCTGATCTGCTACGACAACAACCTGGTGGAAAACGTCAGGATCACCGCCTTGATGGGGGCCGAGATCGTGTTCATGCCACACGTGACCGGGTGTCTGCCGTCGGTCATGCCCGGTCGAGGTACGGTCGATCCGCAACTGTGGACCGATCGAGACACCGATCCGGTTGCGCTGGCCCAGGAACTCAATGGCCCGAAGGGGCGAGGCTGGTTGATGCGCTGGTTGCCGGCGCGGGCCTACGAAAACGGGATCTACGCGGTATTTTCGAACCCGATCGGGATCGATGACGGGCAGGTCCGCAATGGCAACGCGATGGTTCTGGACCCGTTCGGCGAGGTGATCAGCGAGTGTCACCAGCTGGGAGACGACGTTTGCGTGGGGTTGTGTACCGGGGAGAAAGTCGCTGTTTCCAGCGGGCAACGATACCTCAAGGCCCGACGCCCCGACCTCTACAACCGGCTGGTACAGCCCGCGTCCGAACCTCCGGTGACATCGCCGGGATGGCAACGAAAACGGCCGGCCGACGGCTGATTGCCTCGCTGTAGGCGTGAAACAGACCGGGGTGGCGAGACACCGGTACCACGGTTACACTGGAGTGTTCACCCGGGTGGATCCGCGTTTTTGAGAGGCGTGTCGATGCGGTGTTCGTTGGTTTTGGCGATCCTGTGGGCAGCTTGTCTGGCCCCCTGCGACGTTTTCGGGCAAAGCAAACCGTCGGCTGACAAGAAGTCGACCGCCGACGAGAAGCCGGTCAGTTTCTACCGCCAGGTGCGGCCGGTTCTGCAGCGGCATTGCTCGGGCTGCCATTTCGCCGCCAAGCAGGGCGGGCGGTTGATGTTGACCAGCTATGCGCAGTTCAAGAAGGGCGGAGAAAACGGTGCCTCGTTTGTGCCGGGCAAGCCCGACGACAGCCTGCTCATCGACTACATCGCCGGCGACGAGCCGGCGATGCCCCTGGAAGCCGATCCGCTGACTCCTCGGCAGGTGTCGCTGATCTCTCGCTGGATTGCCCAGGGAGCCAAGGACGATACGCCGGCGACGGTCCAGGACAACATCAGCGCCAAGAATCCTCCCAAGTACGCCGCGGCCCCGGTGATCACCGCCCTGGCCTATTCTCCCGACAGCAAGACGTTGGCGATCAGCGGTTACCGCGAGATCATCATCTATGCCGCTGATGGCAGTGCCCCGGTGTCGCGACTGGTGGGACGGTCGCAGAGGATCGAGTCGCTGCGATTTTCTCCCGACGGCAAGCTGGTGGGAGCTGTCGGGGGAACACCAGCCCTGTTTGGCGAAGTGCAGTTCTGGGATCCGGTCGCCAAGAAACTCGTCCGCTCGGTCACGATCAGCTACGACACGCTGTTTGGAGCCCGTTTCTCGCCGGACGGCAAGTTGTTCAGTTACGGTGGCGCGGACAACCGGTTGCGAGTACTCAAGGTGGCCGATGGCAAGCAGGTGATGCGAATGGACGCTCACTCCGACTGGGTCTTTGGCTCGACGTTCTCGTTGAAAGGCACGCACGTGATTTCGGTCAGCCGTGACCGGGCGATGAAGCTGTCGATTGTCGCGAGCGGCCAGTTTGTCGACAACGTGACCAGTATCACGCCCGGGGCCCTCAAGGGAGGACTGCTGGCGGTGCAGCGTCGNCCGGGACTCGANCAGGTNCTAACCGGTGGTTCCGACGGAGAACCCAAGCTCTACAAGATNTTCCGCACCCGCAAGCGGATCATCGGTGACGACTTCAACCACATNCGCAGTTTCCAGAAGATGCCCGGCCGGATCTTTGACCTGCAGTTCAGCAGTGACGGAAAGCTGTTCGTGGCCGGGTCGAGTACCGCGACAGGCGGTGCGGCAAGAATCTACCGGGTGGGCGATTTCGACACCGCGAAGATCAACAACGCCGGCGGGCTCGGTGACGTCCGCAAGCAGATTGCCGGACGCTCTGCCAAGCCGATGTTGCTGCACAAGTTCGCCGGGATCACGTCTCCGATCTTTGCCGTGGCCTTCCGTCCCGACGGACAACAGGTGGCGATCGGCGGTTTCGACGGGAATGTGCGGATCTTCGATGCCAAGACCGGAAAGCTGGTCAAGTCATTCGTTCCCGTCACGGTGACACCGGCTGTTGCAGCGGCGAAGTGAACATCGCGAGAGGTTTTGGACAACACGTTCGACACGACGGCAGCAGACAACGATGACCCCAGGTCAGAAAACCACGACGAGAAGAACCATGTTGCAGACCATTCCTTGCCGGACTTTCGTAACCTCACTGGCGCTTGTTGCGATCGCGGTGAGCATCCCGGCCCTGGCTGCCGATGCGGCCAAGGCAACCAAGCCGCAGCCGGTTCCCAAGGTCGACAAGTTGACCGTGTTTCCAGCAAAGCTGGAACTGTTGGCCAAGCGCGACATCCGGCGATTGATCGTCTCGGGCACGTCCAGCGACGGACGGGCTTTCGACCTGTCATCGGTTGCCAGGCTCAAGGTGGTCGGCGACCAGGTCACGATCGACGGCGATGGGTTCGTCGTGCCCCACAAGAAGGGGGCCGCCAAGGTCGTGGTGACCGTCGGTGGCCATTCGGTCGAGGTGCCGGTACTGGTCAAGGATGTCTCTGATCAACCGGTCAGTTTCATCCGCGAGGTCGTTCCGGTGATCGGCAAGTCGGGTTGCAACGTCGGAACATGTCACGGCAACCAGAAGGGGAAAAATGGCTTCAAACTGTCGTTGCGTGGCTATGACCCGTTGTACGACTACAGCGCCCTGATCGATGATCTCTCGGGTCGCCGCTTCAACCGATCACAGCCGGCACAAAGCCTGATCCTGCTCAAGCCGACCCAGGGTGTTCCCCACGAGGGTGGTTTTCTCTTCGATGAACAGTCCCGGCAGTATGCGTTGATCAACCAGTGGATTGCCGAGGGCTGCAAGTTCGACACGGTCAAGCGGGTGTCGCGGATCGAGGTCTTTCCGACCAAGCCGTTGCTCGAGACGACCGAGAGCCACCAGCAACTGATCGTCATCGCTCACTATGCCGACGGCACGTCCCGCGATGTCACCCGCGATGCCATTTTTGGTTCGAGTGACTTCGAGGTGGCCACCGTCGGCAAGACGGGGCGGATCGAGGCAGTCCGCCGCGGTGAAGCGGCGGCGTTGATTCGCTACGAGGGCCAGTATGCGGCGGCCCCGATTGCCATTATCGGGGACCGAGAGGGGTTCGCCTGGAAACCGGGTCCCGAGAACAACTACATCGACGAGTTGATCAACCAGAAGCTGCAACGGATGAAGATCCTGCCGTCGAAAAACTGCACCGACGCCGAGTTCCTGCGTCGAATTTCGATCGACATGACCGGCATGCCTCCAACACTCGACCAGGTCAAGGCCTTCCTCGCCGACAAGCGACCGACGATGAAGAAGCGCGGGGCGAAGATCGAGGAATTGGTCAACAGCGCGGAGTTTGTTGATCACTGGACGTTGAAGTGGAGTGACCTGCTGCTCTCCAACAGCAAGTTCATCACCCCGAAGGGGGCCTGGGCATTCCGAAACTGGATTCGCCGGGCGATCACCACCAACGTGCCCTACAACAAGTTCGTCCACCAGCTGATGACGGCCAACGGCAGCACGTTCGAGAATCCTGCAGCGAACTATTACCGGATCGCTCGTGAGCCGCGAATTGCCATGGAGAACATGACGCAGGTTTTCATCGGCACACGCTTCCAGTGCAACCGCTGCCACGACCATCCCTTTGAGCGATGGACCCAGCAGCAGTACTACGAACTGTCGGCCTACTTTGCTGGCGTCGGTCGCAAGGCCGGCCCGGTGGGTGGCGAGGAGATCATCTATTCGTTGACGACACCCGGAGAGGTAAAGAACCCCAAGACCGGCCTGGCCGTCCCGGCCTCTTTCCCGTTCGCGGCCGAGCTCGACAGCAAGAAAACGGACCTGGATCGTCGTTACCGACTGGCCGACTGGTTGATCTCTCCGAAGAACCCGTATTTTGCCAAGAGCCTGGTGAACCGGTACTGGAGCTACTTCTTTGGCCGGGGAATCATCGAGC
Organism: Planctomycetaceae bacterium; assembly: GCA_002726205.1. GTDB lineage: Bacteria > Planctomycetota > Planctomycetia > Planctomycetales > Planctomycetaceae. The sequence continues at coordinate 83,163 of PBSL01000019.1, forward strand.
CGGTTGATGATATCCGCGCCGGCAACCCGCCCTCGAATCCGGAACTGCTCGACAGTTTGACCCGGAAGTTCATCGAGAGCGACTTCGATTTGAAGAACCTGGTCCGGACGATTACCAGCAGCCATTCCTACGGCCGGACCTTCCGGACCAACAGGTGGAACGAGGACGACTCGCTGAACTTCTCGCACGCCGATCCACGGCGGCTGACCGCCGAGCAGCTCTACGATGCCCTGTACGTCGCCACCGGTGCTCCGTCGCAGATTCCCGGCATGCCGGTTGGCTTCCGGGCGACACAGATCCCCGATCCCAGGTTCAAGATCAGTTTTCTCGACATGTTTGGTCGTCCCCCGCGGGAGAGTCCCTGCGAGTGTGAACGGTCCAGCGATGTCAGTCTTGCCCAGACACTCAACCTGGTGAATGGTCCGACGGTTGCCGAGGCGATCGTACATCCCCAGGGACGGGTGGCTAAGCTGGTCGCAGCCAAGGCCGATGCGAAGACGATTGTCAGCGATGTCTATATCGCCGTGATCTGTCGTCCGCCAACCGCGGTCGAGCTGAAGCAGGGGATCGAGTATGTCCAGGGAGTCGGCAACAATACCGAAGCAGCCCAGGATCTGATGTGGGCGCTGATCAACAGCCCGGCTTTCCTGTTCAACCGCTAGCGGTCATCGGGATTCAACGTCGGGTTCTTTGATCTTGCGGTAGGGGCTCGAGACTCCCGGCCGCGGTGGTTGCGCTGCTTCCCGTCCAGGACCCGGTTCGCCAGAGAAGCCTTGCCTGCCGGGGGATCGGCCGATATGTTGCCGCCGCGAAGAAACTGGTCCGGGCCGTGGCAACGACGGGGAACAGGTTGGTGAAACGGCTGGTGATCACCGTACGAGTGATGCAGTCGGTGGGTGATCCCGTTGCGGCGACCGATTTGCTTGTCGCGGATGGTCTTGTTCCGCTGCTGGATCAACTCGACGCGGTTCCCTCGGTCGCCTGCACGCTCTCGGCCGGTGTATCGTTCTGGGAACAGGTGGCCCGGAATTTTCCCGACGTTGCTGATCGTATCGCAACGGCGATTCGCACGGGCGCGATCGAGCCGCTCGGTGGCCCGATCTTCGATACGGTCCTGGCGGGCATTCCGCGACGGGATCGCATCGGCCAGGTGGCTGCCTACGGCGACTGGGCCGAAGCCCACTGGGGGCTGCGGCCCTCGTGTGGCTGGGTCCCTCACCAGGTCTGGGAACCGTCGATGGCCGACGACCTGGTCGAGGCCGGACTGGCGTCGGTTGTCCTGTTGCCCGACCTGGCAGCCGCCACGCGATCTTCTCATCCCGTCCGCTCGGGGTGGTTTCTGACGGAATCCGATGGCCGCCTGTTGCAGGTACTACCCGCCGACGAAACCCTGGCCGGGTTGATTGCCGATGACCGGATTGACGATGTCCCCGGTTGGCTGCAGCGCCATGCCGAGGCGATCGGGTCCGGCCCGGTGGTCGTGACAGGGAAGCTGACGGCCCGGGATCCTCGAGGAAAACAGCTGGCTCGTTTGTTGAAGTGGTTGACCGCAGAATCCGACTGGTCACTGGTGACCGCTTCGGATGCACTCGAGGAGACAGTCCCCTGTGGACGGTTCAGCCTGCCGACGGTGGGAAAACCGGGTGGCAACTGGCGGCTGGAACGTGATTGTGATTCCACGGCGACGCGATTGCATGCCCGCTTACTGGATGTCAGTCGCCGGATCGACTCGGTCGTGGTGGACAGCGTGGATCAGGAAGAGGCTGTCACGACGGCGCGGCTGGCTTTGTACCGGGCCCAGGGAGCCGTGGCGAGTGGCCCGACTGGTGTTGCAAGCCCCGCGGCTCTCGGACTGGCCGAAGGACTGTTGCTTGTGTCCGAACGGGCCGCTGATCGAATCGAAGGTCGACGGGGGAGCTGGGTGGACGTGTCGTCCGAGGATTTTGACCTGGATGGTCGGCCCGAGATTCGGCTGCAGAGCGATCGCCTGACCGCCTGGATCGATCCCACCGGTGACCGGGGGCTTTTCAGCATCGAGTTGCGCGATACCGGCCAGATGCTGGAAGTGGCCAGCCTGGATGGCGCGTCCGGCGGACTGACGGCCTGGCTGCTGGAACCCGGAACCGAACTCAAGGCGTTTCTCTGCGGAACCGGTCGGGAGACGCTGCTGGCTTGCCGGGGTTGCCCGGAGCTGGTTCGCCAGGAAGGTGCCGCCTGGTTGCAGTGGACTCGAACCGATGACGAACCGGCACCGCGATTGGCCTGGCGGGTCGGTATGGAAACCGGGCGGAGCGGGCGATTGTTGCTCGAGGGCCGAATCGAGGGACTGGTTCCGGGGCAGCCGGGAAACCTGGCGGTCGAGTTGCCGTTGGGAACCGGGGCGGATGGTGAAGATCGTTATCTCTACGATCAACGAGGTCGGCGGTGGGATATCGATTCGACGACCGAACTTTGTGTCGGTGAACGAGTGGGAATCGCCGAAGAGAATGCGGGAGTGGATTCTTCGATCGAGTGGCAACCGGTCGCTGCGGCCTGGCGGGTCCGGGGACTGTCGACCGAGCTGGTGATTCCGCGTTGGGAGTTCCAGGCCGACGAGAATGGCGAGTGGTCATTTCAGGTGCAGTTGAGCATCGACACATCCGCTGCCCAGGCCCGGCAACTGGCCGGGCTGGCTTTCCCGGCACGACGGGTTGCCTAGGATTTCTCCGAAACCGGCTTGGCATCCCGGATTTCCTTGATCTGCGAACTGTCGAAGGCAACTTCGAAGATCGTCGTGACACCGAGGCCGGAGGCGCTGTAACCCTTGCGGAGATGAACTCGCCAGAGCAACGGCCCGGTGAGCCTGGCGAGTCCGTCGGTGTCTGATGGCAGGTAGGTTTCAAACGACTCGCCCGGTTCCAGTACGCGACCGGACTCTCCATCGGCCGCCTGACCTTTCCAGTTCCTGTTCCCCAGCAGGGGATTGTTGTGCAGCAGTGTCAGCCGTCCGGGTTGGCCGTTCTGGAAAAGGTAGTTGTTGGTGTACTCCTTGCCGTCGTGGAACTGTCGAGACAGCATCAGTGTCCGGTCCAGTGGTGCAATTTTCTGGTCGTCGGAGACGTTGGTAAACTTCAACCAGAGTTTCAGGACCGGTCCCACCGCGGGGCTGGGCGGTTCGAATTCGAGGAGTTCCCGGTTGATTCTCAGAGGTTTCACCAGGATGTGACCGAATCGTCTCGAGTCGCCCAGATCGAGGGTATGCCCGACCGGCATCGGGTTACGAGCTGCCACCCATTCCATCACTGCCTGACCACGACGGCCGGTCTTCTTGGCCGGGACCGGATCGGGCAGGCGTTCCAGGTTGTGCAGTGGTGCGTTGATCACCTGGTAGAACAACCAGAAGCAGGCCAGCGTGACGGCGCTGGCATAGCTGAGCAGGATCAGGAAGGAGCGTCGTGACACGACGTCGTGTTGTTTTCGCGGCGAGGGTGGTTTGGTTTTCTCACCCGGTGCCGCTTCGTCCTGGCCACCACCGGGAGCGGGATCTTCCGCGACGAGCGTGTCGTCGGTGATACCGGAAACGGGCAGAACGTCCTCGACGACGGCTCGATCAGCGGTCGGCTCAGCCGGTGCGGTGGCAACTGGTTCCTCGGTCGCTGCATCCGTCGACAATTCGTCATCGAAGATGCTCCCCGACATTGACTGCGTGTCGTCGGCTACGAGGTCTTCGTCGGCAGTTTCGGTGATCGGTCCGAGGAAGATCTGCGTGGCATCGTCTTCAGCCTCTGCCGTACCCGGTTCGTTTTCCGTCGTCTCGATGGGAAAGTCCGGTGCCGTCAGGTGGTTGCCGCAGTGTGGGCAGGCGACGACGCTGCCGGGGGTCTCGACGACAAGCCGACCCTGGCAGCTTCCACAGGCAACTTCGAGAGGCATCGGGGATCAAAACCGGGAAGACGGGGATCAGGAGGACTGGCCAGCCAAAGCCAGCCAGTCGATTGTCGCTTTGGCGTCGAGCGTAAGCAAGTCGCTGCTTTCTCGGTGGGCGACGTGCCCGAGCACCCGTACGCCACCGTGGCGTTCGATCAGCATGGCGTTGGTCTGGACGGAGCGGTCAAGCGGGTCGGCCGGGCAGGCATCGTTGGTGATGACACCCGCGATCACCAGTGATCGATGGCGTGCGGCCTCGATGGTCAGCAGGGTGTGATTGATCGTCCCCAGCCCGCTGCGGGCAACGATGATCAGTGGCCAGCCCAGGTCAACGGCCAGCTCGGCAATCGTCTCGGTTTCAGTCAACGGACACAGCAGACCCCCCACCCCCTCGACCAGTAGCAGCTCGACGTGATCGGTCCACCAGCGCGTTGCCGACCGCAACAAGCCGGCGTCGATTTCACGATTCTCCCGCCGAGCCGCCTCGGGAGGTGCCAGCGGCGCGTCAAACCGTTGCGGGCAGATCCGCTCGGCGGGAAACTGATCGCCGAGTGCTTTGGAGAGCATGTCGATGTCTTGCCAGCGACCGTCGACGGTCCCACTGGCGACTGGCTTGTAGGTACCCACGCTGGTGCCGCCGTCCTGCAAATCGCGAGCCACCATTGCAGTGACCCACGTCTTGCCGACACCGGTGTCGGTTCCCGTAAGAAAAAGCCCGAGCATCGAGAGAGTCCATCACAGATTGACCACCTTAGACCATTGGCATAGACTGAAAATTGCCCTGCTGTCAAACCAGCAGAGCCTCGTTTTCACCAGAAGAGGAACGGTGTCATGTGCCGATTGCGTCCCCGGGTTCGCCTTGTCGGATCGGCAATCCTTGTCCTGCTGGTCTTTTCGGTTTCCACCACGACGTCCCTGTGGGCCCAGAAGGCTGACGACAAGACGGGAAAGGAAGAAAAAACACTTTCCAGTCTGAAAGATGGATGGCCGATCCACGTGACGTATTACCCGTCGCGTCTGAAAAAAAATTCTGCGGTGGTCGTGCTTCTGCATATGAGGGGTGGCAATCGGCTGGTCTGGACCCGCAAGGGAGGTATGGCCGAGATGCTGCAGAACCAGGGGTTCGCGGTGATCGCCGTTGACCTGAGAAAGCATGGCCAGAGCAAGCTGACCGCGGTTCCCGCGACAAGCGGGAAGAAAAAAAAGAGCCGCAAGGGGGCCGCTTCGAATCTCACTCGGTTCGATTACAATCTGATGGCCTTCAGTGACATGGAAGCGATCAAGAAGTTCATTTATACAGAGCATCAGGCCCAGAAGCTGAACATGAGAAAGTTGGCCGTCGTTGGTGCGGGAATGAGTGCGCCGGTTGCGGTGGCGTTTGCCTTCAACGACTGGCTGAAGAAGCCGCACCCGGATGCGCCGACGTTGTCGGCTCGTACGCCACGAGGCCAGGATGTGCAGGCCCTGGTGCTGCTGAGTCCAGAAAGCAATGTCCCTGGACTGACGACCAACCGGGCATTGAAGTTTCTAAAGAAACGAACGGCATTCCTGGTGTGCGTGGGAAATCGCAACGCGAGAAAACCGCTCGCTGAAGCCAACAAGGTCTACAACCAGTTGAAGCCGATTGCCGATGATCCCCAGCTGCGGAGGAATTGGCTGAACCCGTTTCCCGTTCAGTTGCAGGGGACCGACCTGCTGGGCAAGCGGATCGGGATCGAAAAAGTCGTTCAGGGGTTCCTGAAGAAGTACGTCAGCGACCTCAAGAGCCCGTGGCGCAGCCGTCGTTCAAAGGCTGCTGGTTAGCAATGCGATCAATTCCGGGTCGCAGCCTACTGTACCGCCAGCTCGCTTTTTGCGTCGGTCCCGATCTCCACCGCCTTCATCTCGACCTTCGTCTCGGTCCGCTTGCTGAACGATGATCGCGGTTCGGTGAACCGTTTTCGTGACAGCGTGATTTTCACGCTCCATCGCGCCAGGCCGAACGGCACATCCTGGCTGCGCCAGATCGCAGTCTCGTGTTCCGACTTGGCGATTCGACTCTGCACCTGGGCCACTCCAATCAACTTGATGGCGTTGATGGCCCCCAGATCCTCCCCCAGACCCGGATCTTCCGGCTGGTCGGTCTCGGGCTTCAATTCCCGGTAGTGCTTCAACAGTGAAATCGACGGGTAGATCTGCAGGACCTTGGTCTTGATTTCTTCTTCCTTGCGATTGCCGATCTTGCGATAGCCCCGGATGATCGGCAGAAAGGCAACCGGGATCCCGATCGTGTCGACACTGCGGTCGTTGACCAGGGTGCCGAAGATCTGTGATTCGGGGATCAGCACCTTGTAGAGCCTGGTCCCACCGGGACCGGGATCCAGTCGACCCTCGGATTCCGTGGATGCCTTGCCGGTTTCGACCTTGAGTTCGATCCAGCGACAAGTCACATCGCGACCATGAAACTTGGCCGTTCGTTGTTCGGCAGGGGTCACCAGTGACTTGATCGTGAGATTGCGATTCCACGTGAACGTTCGTTTGCCAACGGGAAGATCCTTGGCATTTCCACGATTCTTCGGCCGGAATTCGATCTGCTGGTAGGTGCCCTCGTAACGGATCCACGTCCCTTCCTTTTCGGGCAGCGACCAGATCAGGCCCTGGGCGGGTAGCGTGGCGGGAACAAGACACAGGATCGCCAGTCCAAGGAGAACCCCGAAAGCCTGGGCGGGTTTGATTGTCAACATGAGCCGTCTTCCTCGAGTTCTTCAGGCGGTTACGCTGTTTCAAGGCAGGGCTGCCATGTCCCCGAACAACAGGGTGTTCTCCGGACAACCGTCTGCTGAAAGTCTGGCACAACACTGGGGAGTGGGCAAGACGGTTTAATGAGAGCGTTGCTGATCGGGTTCGTACCCGTCGGTGCATTCACCGCAGTTTTCCCTGCTTGCGGCACCCGAATTGGTCGGCTTATGCTTGCCGTATCGATTGTGGCGTTTCCGACGGTGGAAGCGTGTCGCTGGTCTGACTCGTGCGTGAGAAGGAGTTTTCAATGTCCCTGCGAAATGCCGTGGTGGCAGCAGTCTTGGCGGCAGTCATCGTGCCAGAAACCGGTGTTGCCGCTCCGAAGCCTGCCAATCCCAAGCCCGCTGCAATTGCCGTGTTTCGATTGGGGGGGCTGGTGACCGAAGGACCCGGGGGTGGTGATCCGCTCTCTTTTCTGACCGGACAGACCCCCTCGACACTGCGGTCGCTGATCAATCGTCTTCATCGTGCAACCGACGACAAGGCGATCGCTGCCATCGCGCTGCTGATCGAGGGGGCCACGCTCGGGTCCGCTCAACTCGAGGAACTGATCGTCGCTGTCGATCGTGTCCGCTCTGCCGGAAAACCGGTCTATCTGCTGGCCGAAACACTGGGGACGGCTGGTTATGTTCTTGCCTCCCACGCTTCGCACATCAGCATTGTTCCCGGGGGAGAAGTCGCGCTGACCGGGCTGGCTTCGGAAGCACCGTATATCCGTGGCCTGCTGGATCTGCTCGGTGTGCAACCTGACTTTCTGACGTGCGGTGAATTCAAGAGCGCCGGCGAGATGTTCATGCGAACCGGTCCCAGTCCCAATGCGGCCGCGATGAGCGACTGGTTGCTGGACAGCCAGTTCCAGACCTATGTCGATCTGATCGCGACCGGCCGTGATGTCGATCACAGGCACGTGCATCGCTGGATCGATCGCGGTCCGTACACGGCCGAACGGGCGTTGAAGAGAAAACTCATTGATGCCGTGGAACATCGTCGTGAGTTTCATGCTCGCCTGCACGGGGCTCACGGGGCCGGGGCTGCCCTGGTCACCCGTTACGGACTGCCGAAGCGGCAGCAGATCGACCTGTCGAGCCCACTGGGCCTGTTGCAGTTTTACTCCCAATTGCTGCAGGGACCGCGGCGGGTCGTCAATCGCGGGGACACGATCGCCATCGTCTATCTCCAGGGCACGATCGTATCCGGTTCGCTACCGGTCAATCCCCTGGGCGGTGCCGCGGCCACCGCGGATGCACTGCGAAAGGCCCTGGCCACGGTCGAAAAGGACGAGACGGTCAAGGCCGTCGTGTTGCGGATTGACTCGCCCGGCGGTTCGGCTTTGGCCAGCGAGGTGATCCTGGATGCGGCCCGTCGTGTCCAGGCCCGCAAGCCCCTGGTTGTTTCGATGGGCAACGTCGCCGCCAGTGGTGGCTACTATGTTGCCTGTCGGGCCGACACGATTTTTGCCGATCCGACGACGGTCACCGGATCGATTGGAGTTGTCGGCGGCAAGTTCGCGACCACGGGGTTGTGGGACAAGATCGGCGTGAAATGGGCGACTCGCAGCCGTGGTGCCAATGCGACACTCAACGGCTCGGCCCGGGTCTTTTCGGAGAAGGAGCGGGACCACGTGCAGGATCTGATGGACGAGATCTACGAGACCTTCAAAGACCATGTGGTGGCCGGGCGAGGAAAGAAACTGAAAAAGAAGATAGACGACCTGGCCGGGGGTCGCGTGTACACCGGCCGTCAGGCCCTGGCGCTGGGCCTTGTCGATCAACTCGGCGGGCTCAACAGTGCGTTGGCCGACGCTGCCGGTCGAGCCGGATTGAAGACCTATGGTGTACGGGAGTATCCTGAATCGCGAGGATTGATGGACTCCTTGCTCGGAGGGAATGGGGTTCGCTTGGCCGAGAGGATTTCGCTGGTCGGGTCGTCTGGTCCGGGTGTCGGCTTGCTCGACCACGTCGCTCCGCTCCTCTCGAGCCTGGACCCTCGCCGCGCCGCGGCCATTCGCCGTGTTGTCGGACACCTGGAACGACTGCAGCACGAACGGGTGTTCCTGCTCGGTCCGGAAATTCGAATTCATGACGGGCAGTAAGACCATGCGAAACGGAAATCACTTGACCAGCGGATTGCTGATCGTTGTCGTGATCACAGCGAACGCCGCGACAGCAGGCGGACAGGAGATCCGGGGCCCCTCGCCGCTGGGACAGCACTTTGGTTTTCTGCCGCTGGAGATCTTCAAGCTCGAGAAGAGGTCTGCCAACCTGTTGGCCGAAGATCTTGATCGCGACGGGCTGGTTGATCTCGTGTTGATCGACAACAGTCACAGCCGGATCGACTTCCTGCGTCAACGCAAACGAAAACCCGGGAAGGCAGCAGCCGAGATCGCCGACGGCGATGTGAACCAGGTGAAGAACGACTGGCGGTTCGAGCACAAGAAAATCTCGGTCGACAAGCAGTTGGCGGCCCTGGTGATTGCGGATTTCAACGCTGACGATCGTCCTGACCTGGCGTACCTGGCGATACCGAATCGCTTGATCGTCAGGTTTCAGCCGAAGATGGGCGAGTGGTCTGAGCGGGTGGAATTCCGGATCCCCGACCTGACACCGGCGCGGGGGAACCTGGCCACCGGCGACCTGGATGGCAACGGCCAGGCTGACATTGTCGTTCTCGCCAAGAACGAGACCTTCATCTTCTTCCAGTCAAAGCAGGGAAAACTCGACACCCCCCGGCTCCTGATGAATACCTCCCCTCAACTGGGACTCGCCAGCGTCGGCGACATCAACGGGGATGGTCGCCAGGACCTGTGTTATGCCACCGTCGTGGCACAGAAACGGCTGTTCTGTACCCGGCTGCAGGACAAGGGGGGCCAGTTGGGTCCGGAGATCCAATTCGAGTTGCCGACACACCGGGATGTCCGCCTGCAGAACCTGGATGCGGACCGCGGCCAGGAGCTGGTCGTGGTCGAATCGGCGACGAATCGTGTCAAGCTGATGAGAATGCGCAGTGGCGAGAAGGCCGGCGGGGCGAACCGGATCAAGCAACGGTTGATCCAGTACGGGTTCGGCCGCCAGGGAGCCCCCCGGACCGAACAGCTGCGCGACGTGGCCATCGGGGATCTCGATGGAGATGGGCGGATCGACGTGGTCGTGTCGGATCCGACTTCGGCGCGGGTCATCGTGTTTCGTCAGCGTCCCACCGGTGGGCTGGACCTGGGCACCGCCTTCCCCGGGCTGGAAGAGACCAGGCACCTGAGAGTCGGGAACGTCGACGGGATTGATGGAAACGAGGTGATTGCCGTCAGCGTGAAGGAAAAGACACTGGGCCTGAGCCGCATGGTCGATGGTCGGCTGGAGTTCCCCGAACCGTTGCCGGTGACGGGGTTGCCGGTCGCCTGTGAACTGCTGGATCTCGATGGTGACAAGCGACTCGAGATTGTCTACATGGCGAAGTCCCCGAAGGGTGGCCACATGCTCGCGGCCCTGGCCAGCGGCGAGAAGGGTCGGTTTGTTCCACGGCCATTCGGCAAACAGGCCCAGGTTCCGGTTCCACTCAAGGGGGAACCCCGAGCGCTGCTGTCGCTGGACGCAAACCGGGATGGTCGGGCCGATCTGCTGGTGTTCCAGGACCTCGAACAGGCCCCGGTTCTGATGGCGACCCAGGCCGATGGCAGCCTGAAGGCGGTGGCCGCGACGGGAGGGATTCAGCTCGGTGACGTGAAACCCGGACAGTTGTTCGTCGGTCAACTGGATGTTCGGTCTGTTCTGGTGGCACAGGAGAAGTTTGCCCGCAACGTCGTGCTGACAAAGACCGGCACCTGGCGAGTCATTGACCAGTACAACGTGACCGAATCGAACGCGAAGATCGTTGGCGTGGCGGCACTGGACCTGGATGGAGCCGCGGGCAAGGAAGTCGTCCTGGTTGATACCGGTGTACGACGGTTGAGAATGATGCGACGCGGGGGCGCGGGCAAGCTGTTTCAACCGTGGCGCGAGGTCGAGTTGGGAACACTGGCCTATCGCGCGAACCGGATCGCGGATCTCGATGGCGACCGACGAGACGACCTGCTTCTGGTGGGCAACGGCAAGTTTGCCGTTCTCTACACCGGCCGCCAGGGACCGCGACTTGAGGAGTTTGCATCGTATGAACCCCGACGCCAGAAGGCGGTGTTCGCGACGACCGTCAGCGGTGATCTCAATCGCGACGGCCGGATCGACATCGCCGTGATCGACCGGCGGGCGCACCGGATCAGCCTGCTCGACCATTCCGCCTCGCACGGTCTCCGCCACGCGCTGGACTTCCGGGTGTTTGAACAGAAGTCGTTTCGCGGCGCGAATGCATCGGGCACCGAGCCTCGCGAAGCCGTCGTGTCCGATGTGACCGGTGATGATCGTCCGGACCTGATCCTGCTGGTCCACGACCGGGTGCTGGTGTATCCGCAGGATTCCGGAGAGCCGGCTGCAGTGAAACCGTAGTGGCTGCTTCCGGGGAGACCTGGAAACGAGCGGTGGGACTCGTGTCCTAGATCACGCCGCCGCGGGCACGGTAGGCCTGTCGTTTCAGTTGGCTCAGCGGAAAGAGACGGCCGGGACAAGCCGTCTTCTTGACATCACCGTGTCCGACGATCCCGGCAGTGGGAACGTGGTAGGTGGTCTGCAGGATTCGAATCAGACGACCGACGGAAGCCAGTTGCGCGGGAGTGGGAGGCTTCTTTTCGAAGTTCCCGACAAGGGCGATTCCGATTCCGTTGTTGTTGTAATCGGCGTGACCGGCGTGGGCACCGTGGATCTGCTGTCGCCAGCGAAACGTCGGTGCGATGGCCCCGTCGGCCATCCCCTTGCCGTTGCCGATGACAAAGTGATACCCAATCCCCAGCCAGGGACGACCGTCGGTCGTCCGTTTCAGGTGCGCCGCATGAATCGATTCGACACTGTCGGACTCCGACGCGGTGTGATGAAGAACGATATACCGCCACGCGTGTGCTGAATGCGTTGGCTGCCAGGCAGTTGGCAGGGAACTGGCAGTTGTGGATTGGGAGCTGACGGGCGTGGAGACCCGGGACGAGCGATCGGCCGGGACCCGGTTGGAACTCAGGCACCCGCCAACCAGCAACAGCAAAACGACAGCCAACGCCGGGACCGGAACTTGACCGGGCGAGGTTCGTGAGTTTGTCCACCGCACGCCGTGTTTCTCCGGGAGTGCCAGACCAGCGGGGCGGGACTGTAGTATGCCTCCGGTTGGTGTGTCAACGTGGGCCACCGGCGGTGACACTCGTCAGCGGTGTGCCCGCCTCAGCCTGTTGACAGTTTCGACGACCTCGCTGACAGCGACCGCGATGTCCTCGGAGTCGGTAAAGCGTCCCAGGCCGAAACGGAGACTCGCGCGACCGAGATCTTCGGGGATTCCCATCGCGGCCAACACGTGACTGGGTTCGGGGTCGGCGGTCGTGCAGGCCGATCCGCTGCTGACGGCAATCCTGGTCAGCCCGGCCAGCAGCGCGTCACCGTCAACCCTCTCGAAACTCAGGTGCAGGTTCCCCGGCAGGCGATCGGTGGGATGGCCGTTGAGCGTGAATCCGTTGAGGAGCACGGAGAGCCTGGAGAGAAAAGATGCGGTCAATTGCCGCAGTCTGTCGGATTCTGATTCGAGTGAGTCCTGGGCCAATTGGCAGGCGACCCCGAAACCGACAACCAGTGGAACCGGCAGCGTGCCGCTGCGGAGGTGAGCCTCGTGGCCGCCACCGTCAATTTGCGGTCTCAGAAGAATTCGCGGTGGCCCGCGGCGGACAACCAGGGCGCCGATACCCTTGGGGCCGTAGAGCTTGTGAGCCGAGAGGCTGAGCAGATCGATCGACAGGTCATGACAATCAACCGGGACCCGGCCGACTGCCTGCACCGCGTCGGTATGAAACAGGACATTTCGCTCGCGGCACACCCCGGCGATCTCGGCCACCGGGTTGATCGTGCCCACCTCGTTGTTGGCCCAGATGGTCGAAACGAGTGCCGTTTCGGGTTCGATCGCCGCCATCACGTCACCGGGATCGATGCGGGCGGTGGCATCGACAGCGACACGGGCGACCCGGAAACCGTCGCGTTGCAGTCGATCGGCCGGGTCCAGGACCGAGGGATGTTCGACGCTCGAGGTGACCAGGTGGTCCCGGTCACCGGTCACCGCCAGTACCCCCTTGAGCGCCAGGTTATTCGCCTCGGTCGCCCCGCTGGTAAAGATCACTTCCGCGGGGTCCGCCCCGACGAGTTCGGCAACCTGCTGGCGGGCGATTGCCACGGCCTCGGCCGCGTCGTGACCATGGGCATGGTTACTGGCGGCGTTGCCGTACCGCTCGGTGAAGAACGGCAACATCGCTTCGACCACCCGCGGGTCGGTTTGCGTGGTGGCGTGGTTGTCGAGGTAGTGGATCGAGGATGACATCGGCATTGCACCTCCACGATCGGCTGCCCGGTTCAGGACGATTCGGGGAGGTCGGTCTTGATCGACAGGTCTCGCAATTGCCGGTCATCAACGGGCGAGGGAGCCCCACTGAGCAGGTCGGCGGCCTTTTGTGTCTTGGGGAACGCGATCACGTCCCGGATGTTGTCGTGGCCGGCAAACAGCATCACCCAGCGATCCAGTCCCAGGGCGACGCCCCCGTGCGGCGGGGCCCCGTAACGCAGTGCCTCGAGCAGGAAACCAAACCGCATCTCTGCTTCCTCCGACTGGATGCCCATCAAGTCGAAGACATCCTGCTGGATCGATGCATCGTGGATTCGAATGCTGCCGCTTCCGGCCTCGTAGCCGTTGCAGATCAGGTCGTAGGACTGGGCCCGGACCGCCCCGGGGTCGGTCTTCAACAGTGGCACGTCCTCGGCAACCGGTTGACAGAACGGATGGTGCTCGGCGTCCCAGCGATCCTCTTCCTCGTTGTACGTGACCAGTGGAAAGTCGATCACCCAGGCAATATTCAGTTCGCTGGGATCATACAGTTGCAGTTCTCGTCCCAGGCGGTTGCGGAGCGCGGCCAGCGCCTGGGAGGTCACCGCGGCGGTGTCGGCGACAAAGAACAGCAGGTCGCCCGGATCAGCCGACAGGGCCTCGATGATCTCACGGTGATGCTGATCGTCGAGGAACTTGGCGATGGGAGAATCGAGAACATTCTCGCCGACGCGAAAGAACGCCAGGCCCTTCGCACCGTAGTCGCCCACGAAGGCGGTCAGCTCGTCGATCATTTTGCGGCTGTATTTCTCCGCCGCACCCCGGGCGTTGAGTCCGCGAACACGACCACCCGCCTCGATCGTGTTCTTGAAGACACCGAACCCGCATGCCCCAGCGATCGATTCGATGTCGACCAGTTCCATGTCAAATCTCAGGTCCGGCTTGTCACTGCCAAACCTTTCCATGACCTCCTCGTGAGTGAGGCGAGGCAGTGGCAAGGCGAGTTCCTCGTCTCGGAGTTCGCGGACGAGATGAGCCATCAGGCCATCGATGACATCAAGAATGTCGTCGCGCTGAACAAATGCCATTTCGACATCGATCTGGGTGAATTCCGGTTGCCGGTCGGCTCGCAGGTCTTCGTCCCGAAAACAACGGGCGATCTGCATGTAGCGGTCATAGCCGGCGATCATCAGAATCTGTTTATAGATCTGGGGACTCTGGGGCAGCGCGAAGAAACTGCCGGGATGGACACGACTGGGAACCAGGTAGTCGCGTGCGCCCTCGGGAGTGCTGCGACCCAATATTGGAGTTTCGATATCAAGGAAACCGTGCTCGTCGAAGTAGTTGCGAGTGGCCTTGGTCAGCGCGTGCCGCAACACCATGCTCTGCTGGACGGCCGCGCGACGCAGGTCGAGAAACCGGTGCTTGAGCCGGAGTTCCTCGTTGGGCAGGTCGGTTGTCGACGGTTCAAACGGGGGCGTCTTACTCTTGCTCAGCAGGTCCAACCGCACCGCCTTGATCTCGATCTCACCGGTGGCGAGTCTTGGGTTGATGTTCTCGGACCGGCTGATCACCTCTCCCTCAACCAGCACCACGTCCTCGCTGCGCAAGCCCCGGGCGACCGACTGCATCTGGTCATCGTGCGAGAGGTTGAAGACGACCTGGGTCAGGCCGTAGCGGTCGCGGAGGTCGATGAAGACCAGCCCCCGGTGGTCGCGGTAATTCTGGACCCAGCCTCCCAGGGTCACCGACTGACCGATGTGCTCGGAACGCAACTCGCCGCAGGTGTGGGTACGCAGCATGGTGAAGTCGCAGGATTGTGGAGGGAAAGTTCTGGAGCCATCCCGGCCCTTATCAAGACGCCGACCGGGCACAAGATCAGCATTATAGAGGCTCTCGCCGGTCCGGCGAAGGGAGTCAGCGGTTGCCCGCTGGCGGGAACAACCTCCCCCGCTGAACATGTCTCTTGCGACTAGTCGAAGAGCCGGGTGAGAGCCTTGCCGAGTCCGTCGGCCAGTGCGGTCAGTGGTTTGGTGACCACCTCGAGGACTTTTCGAGACTTACCGGGTTGGGCCTTGCCTGGAGTATCGGTCTTTGAGGCTCCGGTGAAACCGTCGCCGGAGAGCTTGAGGTAGTCGAGGTAGGTGGCGGCCACCTTGCCCTGCGCGGTATTGCCGGCGTGGATGAAGAGGCCGTATCGCAGTCGGACCTTGCCACCGGGCACCAGGATCAGCGGCTTGGCCGGTTGAGCCGCCCGGGTGTAGGCCCGTTCACCGAACGGGTTGATCGTGAACAGGCCGTAGTTGCGGACGTGGTAGCGTGAACGCCGGAAGTTCAACGGGTGATCGAACAACGCCATCCCCACGGTCTTGCCATTGACGGTGCCGTGGTAGTCGATCCAGTTGCTGACCTTGCCCCAGCAGTTGTTCGACCCGGACAGGCCGTCGGCATTTGCCACCTTGCCGCCCTGTTTTTCGCGGAGCTCGTTTCGCATGCGAATGCCGAAAAGCCCCTCCTTGGTGTCGCCGAAGGTGACCTGGGCCTTCTGGGCCTGAAAGGTGATGTCGTAGGAGAACAGCCGATTGGCGAAGATGCTGATCCGGGTGGTTTCGACGATGATCGGCTTGCCGTCGTTGCCGAGCCAGTCGTTGGTGACGGTCATCACGGCGGGATTTCCCGCCGCCCGGTCAAGCGTGATCTTCCGGTTGGCGATCTTGCCCTTCTCGGCCCAGAACTTCACCTCGTTGATCTCGTCGACGGCCACCCAGACGCCCTTGTGGTGCGGGTGATCCTCCTGGTGTTCGAGGGCGCGGGTGACGATTGTTCCCGACGGGCCACGGACGGGCAGGAAGAACGGTTTGGGCAGCTTGCGGCTGGTGTTGTAGACGGCGAATGGTTTGTCACCGATCGTGACATTGACAGCGTCGGTGCCACGGCTGAGCTTCACGCTCGTGTCGGCGGCTCCTGTATTGCTGACCGGGAGAAAAGTGATCAGGGCGGCAATGATGGAGACAGGCATCTTCACGGTGGTGTCCTCGAGGGATTCATTTCAAGGGTCATTGTGCCGCCGAGAGCTGGTGAGGTCGAGTCAAACGGAGAAAACTCTCGGCGTCATTCGGTTCCGCAGCCGCCGGGGACTCTTGAATAACGCATCGAGATTGGTACGGTTGGGGAAATTTGTCCCCAGCGAGGGGACGTCCATCATTGGGACAACCGCTTGCCGTGCCACGCCGAGACGACATCAAGAAGATCCTGATCATCGGGTCCGGGCCGATTGTAATTGGCCAGGCCTGCGAGTTCGATTATTCGGGCGCGCAGGCCTGCAAGGCCTTGCGGGAAGAAGGCTACGAGGTGACTCTGGTCAACTCGAACCCCGCCACGATCATGACCGATCCGGAAATGGCCGACCGGACTTATGTCGAGCCGATCACCTGGCAGTACGTCCAGAAGATCATCGAGACCGAGCGGCCCGACGCGGTGTTGCCTACCCTGGGCGGACAGACCGGTCTGAATGTCGCCATGGACCTGGTCCGCCGGGGCGTACTCGACCAGCTCGATGTCGAGTTGATCGGGGCGACCGAACAGGTGATTGCCAAGGCCGAGGAGCGGGAGAGTTTCAAGACGGCGATGGAGTCGATTGGTCTGGAAGTTCCTCGCAGCCACGTCGTCCACGATCTCGACGAAGCCCGCCAGGCACTTCGCGAGATCGGATTGCCGATCGTCATCCGACCCAGCTACACGCTGGGTGGGTCCGGGGGCAGCATTGCCTACAACCGCGACGAGTTCGAAGAAAAGGTTCGCCGTGGCCTGGAACTCTCGCCGGTCAGCGAGGTGTTGCTCGAGGAGTCGGTGATCGGGTGGAAGGAATTCGAAATGGAGGTGATGCGAGACGTTGCCGACAACGTCGTGATCATCTGCTCGATCGAGAACTTCGACCCGATGGGAGTTCACACCGGCGACTCGATCACGGTTGCTCCCGCACAGACCCTCACCGATAAGGAATACCAGCGGATGCGGGACGCGACGATCGCCTGCATCCGCGAGATTGGTGTCGAGACGGGGGGATCAAACGTTCAGTTTGCCGTCGATCCCGGAAGCGGGCGGATGGTGATCATCGAGATGAATCCTCGCGTCAGCCGTTCGAGTGCCCTGGCGAGCAAGGCGACCGGATTTCCCATCGCCAAGATTGCCGCCAAGCTGGCCGTCGGCTATCGGCTCGACGAGATCGCCAACGACATCACGCAAAAGACGCCTGCCTGCTTCG
Source organism: Planctomycetaceae bacterium (assembly GCA_002726205.1). Lineage (GTDB taxonomy): Bacteria > Planctomycetota > Planctomycetia > Planctomycetales > Planctomycetaceae. Next base: position 100,537 of record PBSL01000019.1, read on the forward strand.
AGCCAACGATCGACTACGTCGTCACCAAGGTGCCCCGCTGGACGTTCGAGAAGTTCCCCGACGCCGATCCCGAGTTGACCGTCCAGATGAAGTCGGTTGGTGAGACGATGGCGATCGGTCGGACGTTTCGCGAGTCACTGCAAAAGGCCCTGCGGGGCCTGGAGATCGGGCACTTCGGACTCGGCGGAGGCAAGAAAGATCTGTGGGGCACCGACAATCAGCCGACTCCCGATCAGATTCAGCAGAAACTCTCGATCGCCAACGACGAACGTGTCTTCTATCTCCGGTTTGCCTTCCTGGACGGGATGCCGCTGGACCAGGCCCAGGAGTTGACCGGCATCGATCCGTGGTTCCTCTACCAGATCCGGCAGTTGGTGGAACTGGAAGTCGAGTTGAAGTCGGTGGGACGGTTGGCCGACGTTTCAGTCGAGCTGCTACGACGGACGAAGCGGGACGGGTTTTCCGACCAACAACTCGCCTACTGGTGGGATGCGACCGAGGGCGAGGTGAGGAATTTCCGTCTTGGCCACGGCATTGCGGCCACCTTCAAGCAGGTGGATACCTGCGCGGCAGAATTCGAAGCCTACACCCCCTACTTCTACTCGACCTACGAAGACGAGGACGAGACGCCCGGGAATCCGGACGGGCACCGCCGGATCATGATTCTTGGTGGAGGCCCGAACCGGATCGGGCAGGGAATCGAGTTCGATTACTGTTGCTGCCAGGCGTCGTTTGCCCTGCGGGACCTGGGAATCGAGAGCATCATGGTCAACTCGAACCCCGAAACCGTCTCGACTGACTACGATACCTCGGATCTGCTGTTCTTCGAGCCGTTGACGACAGAGGACGTGCTGAATATCTGTGATCGGCTCAAGCCCGACGGGGTGATCGTGCAGTTCGGCGGCCAGACCCCGTTGAATCTTGCCCGGGGACTCGAGGCGGCCGGGGTGACGATCATCGGCACCAGCACCGACATGATCGATGCCGCCGAGGATCGGGAGCGGTTCCAGGCGATCCTGCGACAGGTCGATCTGCGGCAGCCGCCAAACGGGATTGCGACCGAGGTCGAGGAGGCCCGGGCCGTGGCCGAACGGGTCAGCTACCCGATTCTCGTTCGCCCCAGTTACGTGCTCGGTGGCCGGGGGATGGAAATCTGTTACGACGAGACGTCGTTGGTGAAGTACATGGGCGAGGCGGTCGAAGCGTCGCCGGATCACCCGGTGCTGATCGACAAGTTTCTCGAGGACGCAATCGAGGTCGATGTCGATGCGATCTGCGACGGACAGATCACGCTCATCGGTGGCGTGATGGAACACATCGAGGAGGCCGGGGTCCACTCGGGAGATTCGGCGTGCGCCCTGCCACCGTTTTCGCTGTCGTCACAGATGATCGAGGAGATCAAGCAGTCGGCCCGGCGGTTGGCCGAGGTGCTGGAGGTTCGCGGGCTGATGAACATCCAGTTCGCCGTCAAGGACGACACCCTGTACGTACTCGAGGTCAACCCTCGCGCGAGCAGGACCGTGCCGTTTGTATCGAAGGCCACCGGTCTCTCGTTGGCCCGGTTGGCAGCCAAGGTGATGACCGGGGTCACGCTTGGCGAACTGGGCGCGACCACCGAGGTCGTGCCATCACACACATCGGTCAAGGAAAGCGTTTTCCCGTTCAACCGCTTCGCCGGCGTCGACATCATCCTCGGTCCGGAAATGCGATCGACGGGCGAGGTGATGGGGATTGACAGGTCGTTCCCGCTGGCTTTTGCCAAGAGCCAGATCGCGGCTGGAAACGATTTGCCTCGCGACGGGCAGGTGTTCATCAGCATGGCCAGCCCGCACAAGAAATTGATGATCGAGCCGGCGCGACGATTGACCGCGATGGGTTTCCAGTTGGTCGGGACCGCCGGAACGGCCTCGGTGTTGGAAGAAGCCGGGGTGGAGATTGGTACGATCAAGAAGTTGGCCCAGGGACGACCCAACCTGCTGGACCACCTGGCCAACGGCGAAATCCAGTTCATTTTCAACACCCCCAGTGGCAAAGGGGCACGGACCGACGAAGGAAAGATCCGTGCCGCTGCAGTCGCTCACGGTGTTCCCTGCGTCACAACCGTGCCCGGTTGCCTGGCGGTGGTCCGAGCTCTGGAGGCGATGGTCGAAAGCCCGATGCCCAACGTGCGGCCGCTGCAGGACTGGACGCAGACGATCACCGCGGAGTTGACCCGAGGGAACGGCTAGACCAGCAACCGCTAGATTCCCAGCGTTTCGCGCAGCCGCTGCATCATGTCGTGGTTGTCCGTTGGGCCGGTTGCGAAGTGATCGACCAGGGGAATCTCCCGCTCGGCTGACAGGCCGCGAACCTGTTCGATGTAGGCCGGCAGGTCGACGAAGTGGGCATTCTCGGTTGATGCCGCGAATTCCTCCCGATCCGGAACCGGGGGGGTGTGCAGTATGACCATCGCTCCGAGTGACTCGAGTCGACCGATCAGCGTGTCGAGGTGCTCGACAAACCGGCCCCGGCCCTCAGGACCGTCGGCCGAGTTGATCGGGCCGATCAGTACGTGGACGACATCGGGATGGAAACGGACAATCTGCCAATCGAGGTTGTTGACCAGCGACTCGATTCGACCCCCCGGCACCATCGCGTTCACGACAACGTCGAGAGGACGGCGAAGCGTGTCACGCAACTCCGCGGCAAAGTGATCTGGAAAAACGGCATCGGCGGGACCATCGCCGCAAAAGACCCAGGTCGCCGGGCGACTTCTCGAAGCCAGGCGGCGGATTTTCGAGTGCGTGTCGGGAACCCGGTGTTCATCCTTGAGCGGGTCAAATGTTCGCAACAACGGGATGCCACCATCGTTTTCGGTTGCCGGCGCAACTTCGGTCTCCGGTGTTTCGGTACTCGGGGCCGGTTCATCATCCTGTGAGCGGGTGAGATCGGGCTTCTCGGCGGCGGGAGCATGCGAGTGCATTGCCGCCAATCGGCGGCGGGCACGTGAACTGCTCGACAGTGGATAGGAGGAACGTGATGGCATGGCGATGAAAACAGTGGACCGGTACGGGAACTGCCCTTCCACATCATAGCTTGCATTCTCGAGTTCAGTCAGATGTTGAACCAACGAAAATGATGGAGGAATGCCGACGTATAGCGAAGAGGCTCGTGACAACTGGAAAGGACTGGGTGCGATGGCGATGCGGTTTGCCGGTGCCAAGGGGTTGGATGAGCGGCGTCGCCGGCGGTTGGCCGTGGATCAGGGAGAAGATGATATGACGGACGAGTTGACTGATGTTGACGGTGTTGCCGAAGAATCGAAGCAGTCTCCTCTCCCCAAGCTCAGTCTCCGCTCGGTCGTGCCCCGGTCGGGCTGGGCTGTTGCTGCCTGGTCGTTGTTGATCCTGGGCCTGACTGGCACGGTGATTGCCGCGGCGTGGTACGAGCAGGCCGGGGTTGGCCTGCTCGGCGGTGCCTACGCCCGCTTGCTGGGTCTCGAATCCGTCCGGGTCGGAACGTGGGTTGCCAGTGGGCTCCTGGTGTTCGCTGCCCAACTGTCACTGGTAATCGGCTGGGTCCGTGGCCATTGCCTGACCGACTTCGACGGCCGATACCGGGCCTGGACCCGTGTCGGTCTCAGTTGGCTGGTCATCGGCGCGGTCGTGGGCACCGGTGCCCACGAATCACTCGCGGACTTTCTGATCACCCGATTTGGCTTCGAGGGGATCTGGCAACGCGAGATTCTCGCGTGGCTGATGCCATTGGCCGCCCTGGTGGCCAGCGTGGCCTGGGTCATGAACGGTGAGTTGAAGACCAACTGGTCGGCCCGGTTCATGCTGTGGACGTCGGCCCTGGTCGCCGCCGGGGGCTTGGCTCTGACCCTCGAGCCGGCGTTGATCAAGGAGGATATCCTAAAGCAGGTGCCTCGCGCGGTCCACCTGTTGAAACTGGCAGCACTCGTCTTGTCCCCGGCGCTGTTGGTCGTGGCGATGCTGGTCTTCTTGAGACACGTCGTTCACGTCTCACCCGAACCCGCCCCACGACGTCGCTGGCGAAAGACAAAGTCTCGGTCGACCGAGATGGCTGACGAACTGGTGGAAAGCGAGGAGGCGTACGCTCCAGAGGACGGGGAGGCGTACGCTGAAGAGGAAGAGGAAGAGGAAGAGGAAGAGGAAGAGGAAGAGACGGTGTACGCCGAGGAATACGCTGAAGAGGAACAGGAACAGGAACAGGAACAG
>PBSL01000020.1 GCA_002726205.1 Planctomycetaceae bacterium
TCGCGGATCGCGTCCTCGTCATCTCTTACAGGAGGAACCGGTGCCCGGGCCTCGAGAAGTCCTCCGTCCCGGCTGACCAATGCCGCCAGCATCAGTGAATTCGACTCGAAGATCTGATCGGCATCTCGCTCGTGACCAGGTGCTACCAGCTCGTTACCTGTCACGACCAACCGCACCCGCGGGCGTCGAATGACCGGGAACTCCGGCAGGCCCAGTGATGCCAGCAGTCCCACGTCCTGCGGGCGAAGCAGGCGGCCTTTCGGTAGTACCTGCTGTCCACAGCCAACATCTTCAGCGGCCCTGCCGACGTGTTTTCCAGGCGGGATCGCCAGTGTGATCTCTACACGACCATCATTTTCGGTGGCGTGCTCTGCCGGCAGAACGCAGTCAGCACCTGCCGGTACTGGTGCACCGGTCATGATTCGTACTGCCGTTTGCCCGGTGACGGTTCCAGGAAATCCGCTGCCCGGCAGAGCCTGGCCGGCGATCGCGAATGAAAGAGGATTGTAGAGGCTGGCTCCCTCGGTGGCGGATGCAATCAACGCATAGCCATCCATCGCCGAACGGTCAAACGATGGAACATCAATTGGTGCGATCGCCGCTTCGGAGAGGACGCGGCCCGGCAATTCATGAATCGGAACTCGCTCCGGGGCGAGACAGCCCGTCACGTCCCTGACCCAATCAAGGACGTCAGCCACCAGGGCTCGCTGGGCGAACCCCTTCATCCGAACATCGCGTGGCGGCAGGTCGGTCGAAGTCACGGTGTGCGGCCCATTGTTCGGTCACGGATGGAGGAGCCCGGCGGCTCGCAGGGCATCCTGATAATCGTTGGGGGTGTTCATGTTCTGCAATGATCGAAGATCTGGATCTGACAGTCGCAGGTGCGCGACGTCCACTTCCACCACCGTCACAGATTCTAACAAGGCCACAGGACGGCGGATTCCCTCCGACAGCAGCCTGTCGACAATCGGGGCCAGGGAGGTCCGGTAAACGGCTGCCAGCGGATGATGGTGGTCACGGTCCCTGGGAATTGCCATGTCCGCGGTTCCCAGCGACGAGATCACGGCCCGAACGAAGTCTGCCTGCAGAAAGGGTGAATCGCAGGACGTGACATACACCGCATCCACTGCGTGCGACAGAGCATTCAAACCGGCTGACAGCCCCGCCAGCGGACCGGCATTCGCGTACAGATCACGTGCGACAATCACTTCCGGCTGTAGTGCAGGAAGTTCCTGGCCAGCCGAGGCAATCACCGCGACCGGAGAAACCACTGACGAGAGCAAGCGAACCATCCGTTCGAGCATCGTCTCGTCTCCAAATCGCAACTGGTATTTGGGCGAACCCATGCGCCGGCTCCCTCCGCCGCAGAGAACAAGTCCTCCGGTTCGAGTGCTTTCCCCGTTTGACATGGCTTTCATTGTAGATCGCGGCACCGCCGGACGCATTCGCGAGACGGTATTGAGCTGTACGACAGGCTTCTTCTAGACTCACGCCATGCCCCAAGATCCCTGGTATCGCGATGGTCTGCACTTCGAATGCACCGCGTGCGGAAATTGCTGTACCGGTTCGCCAGGAGTCGTCTGGATCGATGATGACGACATCCGCCGCATTGCCGAATTCACCGGACGCGGCGAAGCAGAAATACGAGTCATGCATACTCGCCCCTACGCGAACCGTCTGTCGCTGACCGAATATGCCAACGGCGATTGCACGTTTTTTGACGGAAACCTGCGTCGCTGCACGATCTACCCGGTTCGACCTGCACAATGCAGAACCTGGCCGTTCTGGCGATCGAATCTCGAGTCACCCCACGCCTGGAATAATCTCGGCTTGGAGTGCCCCGGCGTGGGACAAGGGGGCCTGGTTCCATTGGAGATCATCGAAACCCACGTTTCCGAGATCGATGTCTAGACCGCCGTTTTCACGACTGTCGCTCTGGAAGGCCGGGCAAACTTTGCCGATTATGCTGGTCGAATGGCCGCCTGGTTGACGATAACCTCTAGTGTCCGATCGGGCCTGACGGGCATAGTGTTTTTGCTCGTCTTGACAGGAAATCGCTTTTCGTTGTAGGGTAAGTCCTGTTGGAGTCAGCAGATACAGCGATTGCCCAGGACCGAACGTTCTTTGCTTGGGTGAGGATCCCGTCGTGACCAAGAAAGACATCGTCAAGACGATCTCCTGGGATACGGGAATGACCCAGTTGCACGTCAAAGAGATCGTCCAACGGACATTCGACGAGATCATCGAGACGCTTGTGCGTGACGGAAAAATTGAGTTACGGAATTTCGGAGTCTTTAAGGTCACCAAACGGGCGGCTCGGCCAGCTCGTAATCCTCGGACTGGAGACCGCGTCAACGTTCCGGAGAAATTCGTGGTCACCTTCAAGGCTGGCAAGGAAATGGAGGACCGGGTTCGTCAGCTCGGTGATAGCTCCGACAGCGTTGAAGAGTTTCAGGAAACGCCCGGAGTGGCCAGCGACCAACCCGCTCACGACACAGCGATCACGCTGGAATCGCCCGACTTCGGCGACAGCGGCACAGAATCCTCTTTCAGTCATTTCCCTGATAACTAGACGACCTCTCACCCGTCCGATGGGCGGTTCCTCAGTCTCCCCCCCCTTTCTCACATCTTCAATTTTGATCGAGTCACGGCAGGCAACTCGCATTGAGATGTCCTGCTCGTTGACAGTGCATCCATGGAGGGATTGCAATGCGTAAGGCCTTGGTTTCCAGTTTGTTTATCATGGCGATCTCTGTCGGTTGTGTGGTCCCGATGTACGATTCATCACGGGACATTCGCACAAGGCAGTTGATCTTCATCTCCGAGGGGCTACGGCATATTCCACGGATCTGGGAGAGGATCTGGGGACTGGAGATGCCAGACCTGGCGACGCCCTACCGTACTCACGGTGGCGTAATTTAGGTCAGGTGAGGACCGGTCGAGTCCAGCTTGCCGCTCCGCATTGCGAGCAGTAATATGACTCGCGTGCCGCGTCTCGCCGTCGTTCTGAACCGCCTCCAACTCGCGAGCCCGATTCTGGTTGCTTCGGGCACCTTCGGGTACGCGCGTGAGATGGCCGATTTCACGGACTTCTCCTCCCTGGGAGCAGTGATCCCCAAGACCGTGACGGCTCGACCTCGCATCGGGAATCCCCCGCCGCGGACGGTCGAGACAGCTTCTGGTCTGCTCAATGCGATCGGCCTGGACAACGACGGCCTGGCCGTTTTCATCACGGAACATCTCCCTTACCTCGTGGAACTGCCCACGGCGATCATTGCCAACATCGCCGGACACAGTCTCGAGGAATTTCAGCAGATGGCCGAAACACTCGATGCGACACAGGGGCTAAGTGGTCTCGAGCTGAACATCTCCTGTCCGAACGTCAGTGGTGGGATCGATTTTGGAACGAATCCGACAATGGCCGGCCAGGTCGTTGAACGCGTTCGGCAGGCCACGTCGTTGCCGGTGATTGCCAAGCTCACACCCAATGTCACCGACATTGTCGCGGTCGCCCAGGCCGTCGCCGACGCCGGAGCGGATGCGGTGTCGTTGGTCAACACGTTCCATGGCATGGTGATCGATTGGCGGCGGCGACGTCCGGTGCTGGGCAACACCACCGGCGGCTTGAGTGGGCCGGCGATCAAACCGCTGGCGCTTTGTGCTACCTGGAAGGTGGCCAATGCAGTCGAGATTCCGGTTATCGGTATCGGAGGAATCGCAACCATCGATGATGTCATGGAATTCCTGGTTGCCGGAGCGACAGCGGTTCAGATTGGCACCGCGAGTTTCTACGACCCCGGACTCGCCAGTCGCCTGGTGAGCGATCTTCAGACGTGCCTGCGGGATCTGGGGCTCGATTCAGTCGGTGATGTGATCGGCACGCTTGAATTGCCCGAGAGCTCTGCCGCAGCAAGAAGTTAGGGCCTGGCCGAGAACAGAAAGCGACGAGGACTCTTCGATGCGTGTCTTGTCAGGAATTCAGCCCACCGGGCGATTTCACTGGGGCAATTACTTTGGTGCCATCCGGCAGTATATCTCGCTGCAGGAAAACGATCAGGCGTTCTACTTCATCGCTGATCTGCACGCGTTGACCACAATTCGAGATCGCGATCAACTGGTCACGCTCTGTCGCGAAGCGGCGTTGGACCTGCTCGCACTGGGTCTGGATCCTTCCAAGGCGACGCTTTTCCGCCAATCGGATGTGCCTGAAGTTTCTGAGCTGACCTGGCTGCTGCTGACGGTCACCAATCTCAGCTGGCTGGAAAAATGCCACGCCTACAAGGACAAGAAGGGCAGGGGCCTGGCTGCCGACGCCGGCCTGTTCACCTATCCGGTCCTGATGGCCGCCGACATCCTGATCTACGACAGTGACATCGTCCCGGTCGGTGTCGACCAGGTGCAGCACATCGAGGTGACCCGAGACATTGCGGAGCGATTCAACTCGCTTTACGGGGAGGTATTTGTCCTGCCCGAGGCCCGTGTGCTGGATTCCTCGGCCAAGGTGCTGGGCAGCGATGGGGAGAAGATGTCAAAGAGTCGCGGTAACGTGATCGAGTTGTTCGAGTCTCCCAAGAAGGCTCGCAAGAAGATCATGTCGATCCGTACCGATTCCACTGCGGTCGAGGCAGCCAAGGATCCCGACAATTGCTCGGTGTTCGATCTCTACAAGCTCTTTGCCTCCCCGTCCCAAATCGAAGCTCTTGCATCGCGTTATCGTGCGGGTGGACTGGGGTACGGGGAGGCGAAACAGGAACTCTTTGAGCTCTCTCAAGAGCACTTCGCCGCCGCCGCTGAACGTCGCGAGGCGTTGGCTGCTGATGAACGACGACTCGACGAGATACTCGACGAGGGCGCGGCACGTGCCAGGGAGAAGGCCGCCGAAGTACTCGGCCGTGCTCGCCGTGCATGTGGCCTCGGCCGTACATCATCCTGATCTCTGGCAGGGGTTGCCGCCGGGGATCGTCCTCCCGTTGTTGGACGAAGCGATCGGCCGCGCTTATGCTGAGTCGATCTGTCTCCACCATTCCTGAAACAGCTGGGGCTATTGCGTGATTGCTGGGCTGGGAACCGATATCGTTGAGATCGTCCGCATCGGTGAGATGATCGAGCGACACGGCGAGTTGTTTCTGGAACGTGTCTACACCGATCAGGAAATCGTGTATTGCCAGAAACGCGCGGCAAGCTATCAGCACTTTGCCGGTCGCTGGGCCGCCAAGGAAGCGGTGCTAAAAGCCCTGGGTACCGGTTGGGCCAAGGGGATTGGCTGGCGAGACATCGAAGTGGTGAGCCTGCCCAGCGGCCGACCGGAAATCCAGGTACACGGTGTCGTTAAGGAACTGGCGGCCGACCGAGGGATCGCGAGTTTTCTTTGCAGCATCTCTCATTGCCGAAGTCACGCGACGGCAACAGCAATCGCCGTTGAAGGGTTGTTGCCCCATGATTGACCGGCTTGCCCAGTGGATCTCCCAGGCCCGCAATACGGTTGTGTTTACCGGCGCGGGAATTAGCACCGAAAGCGGCATCCCCGATTTCCGCTCACCGGGAGGCATCTGGGCCACCAGCCAACCGGTCTATTACGACGATTTCGTGGCCAGTGAATCGTCCCGCCTGGAATACTGGCGGCAAAAATCCGCGGCTTTCACTGAATTCGCCGACGCCACACCCAACATCGGCCACCAGGTCCTGGCCGATTGGGAGACGCGTGATCAATTACACGGCGTGATCACGCAAAACATCGACGGACTGCACCAGGATGCCGGCAGCAAGAATGTGCTCGAGATCCACGGAACAGCGAGATCGGTTGCCTGCCTGGACTGTGACTGGCAAGACGACACCCGGCCCTGGAACGAGAAATTCAATGCGGAGGGCGTTCCGCCAACCTGCCCTGATTGCGGGGGCCACGTCAAACACGCGACCGTGTCTTTCGGCCAATCACTTGACGCTGATGTCCTCAACCAGTCATTCGCCTGGATCCAGGATTGTGACCTCTTCCTGGCCCTGGGTTCATCGCTGGTCGTTCATCCAGCAGCGAACATGCCGGTGGTTGCCAAGAGCCAAGGCGCCAAGCTCGTGATCATCACTCGCGACAGCACTCCACTTGACCGGGATGCCGACCTGGTGATCAATGGCTCGCTGGGCGAGACACTCGTGGCCGTGGATTCGGCAGTCAAGGAGCTTCGTGATGATTGATGAGCTCAAGCGATTCGTCCAGGACACGGACGTCGAGGTCGAGGAATTGCCCTGGGGTCCTCACGAGTGGCTGTCTCGTCCGGGCTTGACCAGTGCCGATCAACTGCTACTGGTTCGTGTCAGCATGCCACCCGGGCAGGCCCATCGTTTCCACCGGCACCCGGAACTCGAAGAGATCATCTATGTGATTTCCGGTTGCGCAGAACAATGGATCGATCACGAACACAGGCTGCTTGGTGTTGGCGACATCGCTCATATTCCGGCCGACGTGCCGCATGGTACCTGGAATGCGGGCCAGGAGACGCTGGTCTTCCTGGCCATCCTGGGTCCGGCCCACTGCGAGGGGCCGATGCTGATCGATCTCAGTGAACAGCAGCCCTGGGCCAGCCTGCGGCAATGATGCCGTCTCCGCGAACCGACCTCGCCAGAATTCCTCTGATGCACTAGAGTCCCTCCCGAACAGCAGGGTGTCGCGGGAGTCCGGCGTTGAAGCTTCTCTGTCTTGCGGTGATTCTCTGCACTGCTGCGACTGTCACAGCCGCAGATCAATCGGCCGCTCCCGAACAGGATGATGCCGACCTTCATGCCGTCCTGCAGATCGGCAGCAAGATCAGTTGGGCAGTCGGTGACCGGGGAACTGCCTGGCGAAGTGGCGACGGAGGCCAGAGCTGGTCCTTCGTTACTCTGCCCGAACGCGCCGCCTGCCGCAGTGTGTGTTTCTTGACGGCACGGGTTGGCTGGATCGCCGCCGAGAGCACTCAACCCGGTCAACGATCCGGCGTCCTGTTGGCGACACGCGATGGCGGTGCCCATTGGCAAAGGTCCGAGATTCCCCTGTCGAACGTCTGTCACGTTCAGTTCTTTGACCTCGCTCATGGTGTCGTTGTTGGCGCCGGGACCGACGAATTCCTTTCAGGATTGATCGAGACAGATGACGGCGGTGCGAATTGGCGGAGCATCCCGGGACCTGCTTCGCGTGATTGGCGTTGTGCAGCATTTTCTGGGACGTCCGCGGTGGTCGCCGGCAGCGGTACCCGCGTGGCGAACTTTGACGGCCAAGCGATCATCGAACCGATCGGCCACATCCCAGGGCGACGAACCTGGCACGGGGCCGCCCAGTCCGGCAAAGGAATCGCCTGGCTGGTCGGCGATGGCGCCGCCGTGCTGTCGCGACCGAACGGGCGATCAGCCTGGGCAACACCTGTGACTCCGCTTCCGTCGGGCCTGGGCGATTCGGTCGATTTTGGGGGGATTGCGGCAGTCGGAGACCGAGCCTGGATCGTGGGGACGCCCGGTTCGATCATCTGGCACACGCCTGATGGGGGCAGGAACTGGCAACGACAGACAACCGGACAGCCGATCCCACTGCATGCGATCACGATGAACGAGGCCGGACACGGTATTTCCGTAGGAGCCCTTGGTGTCATTGTGGCGACAACGGATGGCGGTCGTCACTGGACCATCCGACGGGGACAGGGACGCCGTCTTGCCACGTTGCTGATACACGGCGCGACCCGTTCGATCCCACTCGGATTGGTCGCCAGGGACAGCGGTGAAGCAGGCTATCGCTCACGCGGATACCTGGCCGTGCGCTCCAATGATCTCCAGCAAACTCTGGATATGAGCCGGGCATTGAAACAACTGGGGGCCCAGGGACTCGATCACGGCTGGCGGTTGTCGACTCGGACACCAGAACTCGAACGCAACGAGATGGAATTGCTGAGAACCTGGCAATCGCAGACCGAGGGACGGCTGCCGGAAGTGCTGACAGGTCGTTTTACCGGGTTGATCCGGACCTGGCGTCCGAGCGTCGTCGTGGTCGATGCGGCGGATCCGGACAACCACGTCAATGGACTGATCAGGACCGCCGTGGCTACCGCGATCGACGATGCCGCGGACTCGACGCGTTGGGCCGTCGCTTCGGCGCTGACGGGGCTGCCGGCCTGGACGAGTCGTCGGGCATTCGAGTCTCTTCCAGCCGGACAATCCGGAGATGTGCATGTAAGGCCCTTTGAATACCTGTTTCGCCAGAAGGGACCGGTTGCCGCCGTTGTCGCTCGCGCGGTTCTCTCGTTACCGGAAGCCGAGAGACGGGCGTGGCGAGGTGACAGGCTGAAACGTTTTCTAGGTGAGGGTCGCGCGGACGCTAAAGGCGTTTGCGCCGGTCTTGGGCTCGCCCGGGGAAGTCACGCTCGCCGCGGGCCCGGTCGCTGGCAACCCTCGGATTCTTCGCGGTTGCAGGCCGTCGCGGCACAAAACAGGGCCATCGGCGCTTTCTTGCAACTGAGCGAAACAGGAGGGCGGTCCAGCGAGTCCCTGCTGGCCGAGTTGCGGCCAATGTTGTCTCGGATGACAGACCGTCAGGCCGGATGGACGATCTGGACACTCGCAGAACGGTTCCGACTCAACCAGCAGTCGGCGCTTTCGACGCGATTGCTCAGTCAGCTGCTGCGAGAGTTTCCCGGGCATGAGGCAAACACCCAGGCGTTGGAGAGACTTTTCAAGGAAGCCGCCAGCAAAGAGAAGCGCTGGCAGCGACTGAAGCTGTCCACAAAGAGCATTCGCGTCGTTGGCAGCGCAACCACCGGCAGAGGCAAACCCTCCCAGCCCTCGCCCACCAGGACTTCGCGGCCAATCAACATCCCTCCAAAAGCGACGCGGCCCGTTGATCAACAGGCCCGGGACTCGGCAGCAGAGATGCAGCAGGCGGTGAGCTGGGCCAGTCAACTCCAACGCAGGGACCCCGCGCGATACCGCTCTGCAAACATTCAACTGGCCCTCGCATCACTGTTGCGGTCGCGTGGTTCACCGGCTCTCGCCGACGCGATCTATCGACGCGTCTCACAACTGCCGGGACCGTGGCAATCGGCTGCCAAACAGGAGAGCTGGCTGTCGACACCCGGAATATTGCCCCCGGCCCACGTGGCCGCCTGCAAGCTCTCCGCCAGACGCCCAACGCTCGACGCATTGTTGTCGGAAACGTGCTGGCAGCGTACTTCCGAGCTTCCACTTGATCCCGGTTCGTCCCGGCGACTGCAACCGGATCATTCATTTGCAATGGTTGCCGCTGACAGCGAACACCTTTACCTCTCCGCCAGCCTGTTCCGACGTTACCGGACCGGTGAGAGAACCGTGGCGCGAGCCAGCAGGCGATTTGACGAAACGCAATCCGGAATTGACCGGGTGACGTTCTTTATTGACACGGATCGCGACTACACCCTGGGATATCAACTGACGGTCGATCATCGTGGCCTGGTCAGCGAGCGGTGTGGAGCAGACCACTCCTGGAATCCGCGATGTTTTGTCGCCGTCGCCGGGGACCAGCAATCCTGGCGACTCGAACTTGCCATCCCGTGGACGGAACTTGCCAGCAGTCAGCCCCGGGCCGGCCAACACTGGGGCCTGCGAATCGTGCGTACGATTCCCTCACATGGTTGGGAAACCTGGGGAGCGGTTGCCAACACCGCTGGAGAACCCCTCGCCGGCGCAGGGCTACTGTCCTTCCTCGACGGTTCGCCAGCGCGCTCCAGTCGTTGATCCGATAAGCTGTGCGGTCACCTCATCGCAAAGAACCAGGCAGGGAACGCGTCGGCGGCTCCCGATGAGAACGTGGTACTGACATGAGCCTTTTGGTCGGAATGGACGAGGCCGGATATGGGCCGAACCTCGGCCCGCTCATCGTGGCGGCAACAGCGTGGCCAATCGCCGGCGATCCTGCGGCATTTGATCCGTGGGCCGAATTCAACGACGTGGCCGGGCCACCATCGCGTTCCACCGACCGTCTCGTGGTTGCAGATTCCAAGGCCGTCTATTCACCAGGACGTTCGCTGGTGCCGCTGGAAACGACTGTTCAGTCATTCCTGCAACTGTGCGACATCCCGGCCAAAACGTTCTCTGGACTCTGGAGTGCGCTGACTGCGGGATGCACCCCGCACACCGAACCCGCCCCGTGGTTCCAGCAGGAAGATATCACACTGCCGCTGGAGGCCGATCCAGAGACAATCGCCCTGCACACCCGGCGTTGGCAAACAGCGTGCCAGCGTGCCGGCTTGCCAACAAGGCCTGTGGTTCGCGCCACGATTCTCAGCGCCGCGGGGTTCAATGAGCAATTGGCCGTTGATGACAACAAGTCGACCACACTGTCTCGCACCAGCCTGGCACTGCTGGCCTCGCTGGTCGATCCTGGTGCCAGCGATCCGACGTTGGTCATCGCAGACAAGCACGGTGGGCGAAACCGTTATGACGGATTTCTGTCAGAGGCATTCGGTGACCGCCTGGTTTTTCGTCAACACGAGACGGCAGCACTCAGTTGCTATCGTCTTGGATCACTTGAGATCCATTTTCAGGCGAAGGCAGAAGAACACTTTCCGGTGGCGATGGCGTCGATGGTGGCGAAATACATGCGCGAACTGAGCATGGCCGCCTTCAACAGGTACTGGTGCCGACAGAGTCCAGGGCTGAAGCCGACTCGCGGTTACCCGGTCGATGCCCGGCGCTTTCGCGAGGACATCGCCGAGAGGCTGCCCCAACTGACGATTCCCCTGGATGTGTTCTGGCGGCAGCGATGATCACTGGGCAGCGCTGATGCGATTGATGATCTCGTCGCGAAGCCGTTCCAGGCACCCTGATTCCAGCAGACTGACGTCCACCTGGTAGAGTGGACGCAGATAACTGTCCTGGGTGGGCAAATAGCTGCAGCGAGATCCTTCCGAGAGGACACCGACCAGGATTATCTTGTCAGGAAACGCAGCCTCAAGATCCGCCATCAACTGGAAATATGGTTCACCCTCGACGAGCACCAGGTACGCATCACCCAGGCGCAGCAGGTCGACACGCAGAGGGTACACGTCGCCAGAAGGCAGCGGTGCCAACCGTTCCCATTCTCTCCGGCAACGCTCGGCCATGGCTCTTGGAACGCCAGCTCGGTCAGGCTGACCGTCTGCTGGTTCCTGGGACCGGGCATCCCACTCAGCGATCTCGGCCGCCACCTCATCAGGCTTTCGGAGGTCAGTGCGATACGGGAGGTCGACCACAAAATGCTGATGAGCGAGTGCGGAATTGTCCCGGTCGCCCCAGCCGCGGTAACGCCACTCACCAAGCGTCGCACCCGAGAGTACGGCACCCAGGTACTCAAAATCGCCCTCGGCGCGCGAAAGCGAATGCCAGGCCGCCAGGGCCGCGTGTCCGACCTGCCGGCCATTGTCGTCGGCAACACGCGTGTCACCGACGAAACCGTGCCGTGGACCGATGTCGCCACACGGAGCAAGCAGGAACTGGCAGGGTGCGCCGGTTTCCATCTCCACGGTCTCTCGTAAAGCGCCGGGATAATCAGGGCTGATCAGCGTGTTCTCCCATGCCAGTGTCGTCGGGTGGCAGGGATAGGTCACGATCGAACCCAGTTCCCTGCCGTCGTCAGCGCGAAAACGGGCCACCTGAACCGGAAGATCCAATGGCTGGTCGGGGTTGTACCCGCAAACGTAACGTCCGTCGGCCGGGTCCTGGAAGTCACGATGAGCCCCCATTCTTGACGAGGCCGACGCGAAGGTGGCCCGCGCCGGAGTCAGGTCCGCGATCGCGTCACGGACCGTTTCGGCGGTCTTCTCTGCCAGCACGTCAAGGTAGGGTGCGATCAACTCTCCACCGGGCTGCTCCGTCCGGTGGCGGCAGATGTGTCCTCCGGAATGTGTATGCCCCCAGGAAAACACCAGCGGACAATTCGCATCCACGTCGGACTGTTGCATCACCTTGTCGCGGAGCCATTCCATGTCATCGGGGCGTAGCAGGCAATGGTCGATCGTGACCAGTACCAGAGCGAGTCGCTGCTTGTCCTCGTACCCGGCGAAAGCAGTGGCCATCGCTCGAATCGGACGATGGACCCCACTGGCCACGTCGTGCGTGGCGGCGCCCCAGAACCGGTGAAAAATCCCGATCGGCGGTGTGACGTCGCGTTGCGCGTTCCCGAAAGAAAGCAGTGCATGAGGGGTCGCGACAGATCTAGTACTCATTGGATGATTCACTCGATTTCCAGCCTGGCGGCGATCGGCATTCTGCGGCCACTGCCAAATGCTCTTGATGACAGTTTGATGCCCGGTGGCATTTGTCGACGTTTGAACTCGTTGCGATCCAATCGCTGGGCAACCCAGCGAACGGTCTCCTCGGGGAACTCTTCGGCGAGATCGGCGACAGATCGTTCGTCCTCGACCAGGCCCTTCAATATCGAATCGAGCAAGGGGTATTCGGGCAGGGTGTCCTGATCGAACTGATCGGGAGCCAATTCGGCACTCGGCGGTTTACTGATGGTTCGTTCCGGGATGAGTTCACCATGTTCGGAGCTGGAATTGATGTACTTCGCCACTGCGTAGACGTCTCGTTTGAAGACATCACACAGGACGGCAAAGCCCCCGGCCATATCTCCGTAAAGAGTGCAGTACCCAATGGCCAGTTCACTCTTGTTGCCCGTCGCCAACGCCAGCCAGCCATTGTGATTGCTGCGGACCATCACCATCGCACCGCGAATACGCGCCTGCAAGTTCTGCTCGGCCAGACCGGCCGGTTCTGATTTCAATTCATTTCCTACCGTATCAGCTTCGCCATAGGCCGCATGAATGTCCTCGATCCCCACGATCTCGTGATTGATCTGCAACCGCTTGGCCAGATTAAGGGCGTCTTCAACACTGTGGTCACTGCTGAATCGACTTGGCATCAGTAGAGCGTGCACATGACTGGGGCCCACCGCTCGCGCTGCCACGCAAGCCGCCACGGCGCTGTCGATCCCTCCCGAAAGGCCCAGGATGCAGTCGGTGAATTCACACTTTCGCATGTAATCACCCAGGCCCAAGGTCAGCGCATCCAGTAGATCTGCCTCACGCAGACGGTCGTGTTCGCCGGCCTCATTGCCCCGAGACTCGGTGTCGACGATCTCAACACTGGGCTGAAATCCGGGAAGCGTGGCAACAGGACTTCCATCAGCCCCCAGCAGGAAACTGTGCCCGTCAAACACCAGGTCGTCATTGCCACCAACCTGATTGACAAAAGCCACCGGCGTCGTGTGCCGATCGACGTGCCGCCTGAACAACGCCAAACGCCGGTCGGGTTTATCGATTTCAAAAGGGCTTGCCGAGAGGTTGATCAGCAGGTCGACTCCCTCTGCGACCAGTGCCGAGACGGGGTCGAATTGCCGAGCCGCGGGATCGTCATAGACCGTGTCGGGTGCGCCCCACCACGCGTCTTCACAGATGTGGACGCCCAGCAACTTGTCGTCAAGCTTCATTGGAGTGACCGTTTCGGCCGGGCGAAAGTACCGTTGCTCGTCAAACACGTCGTAGGTCGGAAGCAAGACCTTTTGGATCGTCTGTTGGATACGGCCGTCACACAGCAGACTGGCAGCGTTGGCGATTCGGCCTGCCGGAACATCACGATGAGTAGGGTGTCCCACGAGCATGGCCACCCCGGCCGGCAAGTCGCCGGCCAGCTCTTCCACGGCCTGATCACACGACTCGACAAACGATTGCCGCAGCAGCAGATCCTTGGGCGGATAACCGCTGATTAATAGCTCGGACGTAACGACCAGCCGTGCGCCCCCAGCAGCAGCCATTCGTGCCGCCTCGACAGCCAGTTGCGCGTTGCTTCTGACAGCACCGACAGTCGGGTTCAGTTGTGCCAGGGCGATCTTCACATCACGCATCCGTGAGGCCGGTGGGACGACGATAAATAGCCAGACTAGTCCTGAGGATCCTCCGCGAAAAGCCCGTCGAGATCCTCGGGTTGGGGCAAACGTGATCCTCATGGTAGAATTGTTCAGGAAGGATGCGACCCATGCGAATGACCGCGATCATGGCCGTGCTGGCTGCGACACTGTATGCCGGCACGCCGGTCACCGGTGGCGAAGAACCCGGTAGCGAGCACTGGGCATTTCAGCCCGTCATCCAGCCGGAAATTCCCCGGACGCGATACCAGGTTCTTGTGCGGTCTCCGGTCGATGCCTTCATCTTCCACCGCCTCGAGAAACGTGGACTCTCTGCCCGACCCTCAGCCGGCAAAGAAATCCTGCATCGACGTCTTTCACTCGATTTGCTCGGCCTGCCCCCGACGCCGGAGCAGCAGGACCATTTTGCCAACGATACGGCTCCGGGTGCCTGGGAACGCCTGGTCGACCGCCTGCTTGCCCGCCCGGAATACGGCGAACGATGGGCAAGGCACTGGCTCGACGTGGCTCGTTACGCCGAATCGAACGGCTACGAAAGGGATGCCACCAAGCCCAACGCTTGGCGATTCCGCGACTATGTCATCGCCGCTCTCAACTCGGACCTCCCTTTTGATCGATTCCTGACCGAACAGCTCGCCGGTGATGAAATCTCAGAAAGCGATGCCCGAACGCAGATCGCGACGACGTTCCTGCGATTGGGCACCTGGGACGACGAGCCCGCCGACCCGACTGCCGATCGTTACGACCAGCTCGACGACGTCCTGGGAACGACCTCAACAGCCTTTCTGGGGTTGACGATACATTGTGCTCGTTGTCACGACCACAAGTTCGAACCGCTCAGCCAGAAGGACTATTACGGTTTGCTGGCGGCGTTCACACCAATGAAACGGCCCGAGACAATCAAGTCGGCGACTCACCGTGAAGAACATGACAGGATGGTTGGTTCCCGAAAGGAACTGGAGAGCTATCGCTCGTCGGTCCGCTTGATTGCCATGGCGACTGCCACCGCCAAGACCAAGGACGCCGCTTTGACGACCCGCGTCCGTCGCCGTGTCCTCGAGAAAGCCGCTCTCGGGAACGAGAAGACGGTCCCAGCGGGTGTCGCTCGCGCATTCCTTCGCGAACCCTCCAAGCAAACGGCCGCCGACAAGTCTCTGATCAAATCGCACCAGAAGGCGGTTCAACAACTCGTCTCCAGCTCATTGACGCCTCAAGAACAAGCCGAACGTTCAGCCCGACAAGACCATCTCAAACAACTCAACGCAACTCGCCCACCAGAGCCGCCCCGGGCCTATATCTGGTATGAAGATTCTCCCAAGGCTCCCGAGACACGTGTCTTCAAACGCGGAGACCCCTACAGCCCTCTGGAAGCCGTGGGCCCGACACTTCCAGTCGTTCTGCACAACACGGGCCAGGGCGCCCCTCAGCCGACGCGATTTACGTCGGGTCGTCGAATCTGGCTGGCGCGCTGGATGACAAATCGCAGCAACCCCTTGGTGGCTCGCGTATTCGTCAACCGGGTGTGGCAGCACCACTTCGGCGAAGGGCTGGTCACGACCGAAAGCGACTTCGGGGAAATGGGTGATGTGCCTGTTCAGCAGGACCTGCTGGACTGGCTGGCTGCTGATCTCGTGGAGCACGGTTGGCAGATCAAGCGACTGCACCGCAGGATTCTCTACTCGGCAGCCTACCGAATGGACTCTGCTGACGATGAGCAGTCGGCGCGTGTCGATCCTCAGGAACGCTTGCTCTGGCGTTGGCGGCATCGACGAATTGATGCCGAGGCGTTCCGTGACTCGGTCCTCGCCATCTCTGGAAAACTGAACCGGACAATGCGTGGTCCCAGCGTGTTTCCTCAACTTCCCCAATCGGTGCTCGCGGGCCAATCGCGTCCCGGAAGTGGCTGGGGCAAAGCCGCGTCTGGTACGGCTGGTCGCCGCAGTATCTACATCTTCTCAAAACGTAGCCTGGCGGTTCCTGAACTGGCTCTACTTGACGCTCCGAATTCCGCCAACAGTTGCGCACAAAGAACCGTATCCACCACCGGCCCGCAGGCCCTGACCTTCCTGAACGGCCGCTTCACCAATAATCACGCGGCCGCTTTTGCCGAGCGACTGACCAAACAGGCCGGATCTCAGCCGCGACAACAAACGATTCTTGCATTCCGTCTGGCCCTCTGCCGGGAAGCAACGCCGGCCGAATTGGACATGTCGTTGAAATTTCTTGCCGAGCAGGCCCGGCTTCCGGTCGTCCCAAAGGCTCCGGATGCTGACCCGGCCAGGCGGGCCCTGGCTGCGTTGTGTCTGGTCCTGTTCAACACCAATGAATTCGCTTACACACGGTAGGTGGCGAACGTCCGGGGACCTTCTGATGCCTCATTTCAACCAAACAGTCATGTCCGCCCCCTGCGGTCGAACGCGCCGCGAGTTTCTCTGGGAAGCAGGCGGTGGTTTTGCCGGCATGGCATTGACGGCCATGCTCGATCACGATCATTTCTTTGGCACGTCGGCCCAGGCGGCCACCGATCCTTTATCTGCCCGGAACTCGCATTTCCATCGACCGGCCAAGGCCTGTATTTGCCTGTTCATGTACGGTGGTCCCAGCCAGGTTGATCTTTTCGACCCGAAACCGGAATTGACGCGGTTTCACGGCCAAGCGATGCCCGGAGGGGACAAGGATCGCCTTTTCCGTGTTCGAAATCCGGGCACGTTGCTCGCCTCGTCGCGTAAATTTTCCCAGCATGGCGACAGTGGCCTGGAGATCTCTGATCTGTTTCCCAATCTGTCTCGCCATGCCGACGACATGGTGATCTTTCGTGGGAGCTACGCCGACAGCTTTGCCCACGGTTCGGGTCTTTTGCAGATGAACACCGGCATGGTCCGGCAAGGATTCCCCAGCCTCGGGTCGTGGGTCACGTACGGCCTGGGAAGCGAGAATCGCAATTTGCCCGGCTACGTTGTCCTTCTGGACCACCGAGGAGGGCCCATCAATGGTCCTCCGAACTGGAGTTCCGGTTTCATGCCTGCGGGGTTCCAGGGAACGCAGTTCCGAGCCTCCGGCGAGCCCATCCTCAACCTGCAACCTCCGTCGGCTGTGTCTCCGGAGCAGCAGCGAGGTCAACTGGAACTCCTCGGGCGTTTTAACCAGAAGTATTCTGCTGGCAGTCCCCGGAACACCGAACTCCAGGCCCGAATCGCGAGTTACGAATTGGCATACCGGATGCAGTCGCACGCTCCCAGGGCGGTCGACCTGTCACGGGAAACTCAACAGACACAACGGCTTTACGGCCTCGACAGCGACCGGACGAAACAGTTTGGCCGCCGCTGCCTTCTGGCTCGCCGGCTCGTCGAACGGGGCGTCCGGTTCGTACAGATTTATTCCGGTGGCGGTCACGGCGACGACACCTGGGACGCGCATGGCGACGTCAACAAGAACCACGAAACACACTGTGGTGCCACCGACCTGCCAATCGCCGGACTCTTGTCGGACTTGAAGCAACGGGGGCTGCTCGATGAGACCCTGGTGTTTTGGACCGGCGAGTTCGGCCGAACCCCGACCGGCCAAGGCGGCAAAGGCCGCGACCACAGCCCTCGAGGGTTCAGCACCTGGATGGCCGGCGGAGGGCTTCGTGGCGGGCAGGCAATCGGCGCTACCGATGACTTTGGGTTTGCTGCCGTCGAAAACAAGACGCACGTCAACGATCTTCACGCGAACATGCTCCACATGATGGGACTCGACCACGAGAAATTGACCTACTTCCACGACGGTCGAGAGCATCGGCTGACGAACGTCAGTGGACGGATCCTGCCTGAACTGACCGGGCGATCTCCTGCCTGAACAGTCGGTAACTGTCGGCCGGCTAGAATCCCTGGCGGTCGAAGTGGATCTTCATCGCGGCGTTGTATTCACTGCCGCCCTGCTGGTAGCCCCCCATGAAGAAATAGGGGACCGAGCCGCGACGGACCATTTCATCGGTCCACTGAGCGCACAGCATCTGCTGGATCAGGTTTGTTGTCAGCCCGGACGTTGGACAGATGGCGGATTCACGACCCGGCACCCGGATCACACCGTGACGCTCCGGCGACAGGTTGTCGAAGGCTGCATCGCAGTGGTCGAACAGCCCGTTGCGTGCAGGCTTGCCGTCGGTCGCGGTTGGCGCGATTCCGATCACGAACGCACCTTCGGTCCGGGCCGACTTCGCCGCCTGCATCTCGGCGGGGATCGCCGGCGAAATTGCAGAAACCAGCAGGACGTTCTTGTCGGGCTTGGCCTTCCAGTCTCCCGAGTTGACGATCATTGCGCCGCTGGCGACATGTGTAAGTTCACTGGACAACCCCTTGTGCTCCAGGCTCTTCACGAACCATCGCCCGCCTCGCCGAATGCGGTGCGCCATCGTGACTGCCGTTTCACGAATACGCCCACGATGCTCGCCGATTCGTCGGACTCGGTCCGTAAGGACTCGCAGGTACTCGACACTCTTGTCGACCGCTTTGGCCTTTGGATTGGACAACTTGTTTGCCAGTTCCGCGTTCAGCATCCAGTGCAAAGCTCCCAGCCCGGTCTGGCTGGACGGGCACAATGTGAACTCGGGAATCTCCGGCGCGTGGACCAGTCCCTGTGTGTAGGGCGTGTGGCTGTGCAGGATGACGTTGGAGATGTCCTTGAGTTTCAGTCCATCGGGATTACTGTGCGATTCGTCGGTGAAGCCCTCGGGACGGAATTCATTGTCGATGTAGGAGACGGTGACAGACACCACGTAGATTCCCCTCTCGCGTGCTGCAAGAACCTGCTTGTTGCAGTGGTTGGTGAAGAGCATGTCGCCCTTCTTCAACTGCTCAAAGCTGGAGTGATCCTTCATGATCCCCGGGCCGCCACGACGGTCGGCGCGTTGTTCCCAGTGAGGCATATGGCCTTCGCTCATCGACGTCCAGACGTCGTGTCCGGAACGAACGACCTTGGCCGCTCTCGACGTGAGTTCTCCAACCAGTTCTGTCTCCCCGGCAATCCGGGACAGGATGCCCAGAATCCCCGAGTGGTATTCGTCCATGAAGAGCCGTGTGTGACCAAACGTGTATTCGTGATCCCATTTCGACGCGGACTTCGACCCGGGCGAGGGAGCCGCTTCCGCTGATCGCGGTTCACACAGATCACCGCCGGCGAGGCCACCGGCGAACATTGCGCCACCCAGCAGCAGGTCGCGGCGTGAGGGGTGTTCTACGGAACGCCGGTTGTGCGGGTCAGCGGATCGATGGCACGATTTCGACACAGACGATCTCCTTGTCGTTGCGAGCGTAGACACATCCCCAGGCATATGCCGGGTGCGCCCAGGTCTCGCCGATCACTCGAGTTCGCGACAGTTCCTGGAACCCTTTCGGGGACAGCCGAACCAGCAACAGCTCTCCGTCAGAATTCAGGACAACCGCACGATCGGTCTGACCGAGCCAGACCATGGTGGCCTGTGGGTTGCGCCCCTTGGGTGTCATCCGGTTGTCGTCATCCCAGAGCTTCTTGCCGCTGGCCAGTTTGAAACACGTCAGCCCGTGACGTTTGTCGAGCAGGTAGCCGTGTCCCTGTCGGTAAAGAGGTTGGCACATCAGGCTTCGCAGATTCCGGCGGTCTTCCCAGGCCGCCGACGCTGCCGAGAGGCCGTCATTGAGCCGAATGGCCTGAGAACCCTCCCAATAGCCGCTGACCAAAACGACTCCGTCACGGAAAAGAGGCATCGAAATCGCTGTGCCATTATGAACTCGGAACTCGCGAGACCAGGCAATCCGACCGGTTCCTGGATCAAGGCCCCGCACATGTGTTGGAGTCCAGCACACCAGTTGCCGGATCTTCCCACGGGAGATCAGCAACGGAGTCGCATATCCAAGCGGATCGGACACGTTTCGCCAACGTTCCTTTCCCGTGACGCGGTCCAACGCCAGGTAACAACCGTTGGGCTTGGCGCCGGCGTGAACAATCACGAGCTCACCGACAATGATTGGCGATGCCGAGAACCCCCACAGCGGCACCTTGGCGCCGGCGTCCTTGACCAGGTCGCGTGCCCACAACTGTTTCCCCGTCCGCGCATCAAGGCAGTGAAGATTCCCGACGGCGCCCATCGTGTAAACGCGGTTGTCATGCACGGCCGGAGTGGCCCGGGGTCCGTTGCCGTAGGACAACTTGTTGTAGACGGCGGCATAACGAAACTGCCAGACCTTTTTACCGGTGGCCGCGTCGAGACAGACTACCTGTTCGCTGTCGGTCGGCTTTGCAGGCCGCTCGAGCGTATAGATCCGTCCGGCCTCGGCAGCGATGCCCGAGTAGCCGCCGCCAATCGTTCGCCTCCAGAGTGTCCGCAAGCCACCGATGGGCCAACGGTCGGGGAATTTCGGCCCTTTCCAAGAACCGTCCCCGCGAGGACCACGCCATCGCGGCCACGATTCACCGCCGAGGGCCAGCAACTGCTCGCGGGTGGGAGCTTGTGAACTGCCGACAGCCTTGCGAACGACCGCCTTGCCGGAAACATCAATTCGAGCGAGGTGTTTTCGAAGTTCCGGGGAGACGGTTGTTTTCGGCGTCATCACGACACGGAACCCCATCACGTAATAGACACCCAGCGGTTTTTCGGCGTAACGAAAACTGCTTCGGCAATCCCGCGCGTCGCTGTACCATCCACCCCCGCGAATCACTCGCGATGTTCCGGTCAACGGCCCCAGGGGGTCCGCGGTCGGTGACTTGGTGTAGTAGTCGATTCCATACCAGTCCAGGCACCATTCCCAGACGTTGCCGTGCATGTCGTGAAGGCCGAAGGCATTCGCGGCAAACGACCCGACCCGCGTCGTCCTGGCACGGAACGGCCCGGCAGCGCCTCCCTTGTAAGGATATTTTCCATTGAAATTGGCCTTGTCGGCCCCCAGGCCGACGCCGAGATGAAACGCCGTGGTCGTACCTGCACGACAGGCGAATTCCCACTCGGCTTCAGTCGGCAGGCGATAGAAACGTCCCGCCTTCTTTTCTGCCGGGCGCGACGAGAGTTTGCGGCAGAAGGCCACGGCATCCACGAATCGAATTTGATCGGCCGGAAAACGCCGTGTGTCCATGCCTTTGACCAGCGACCCGCCATGCCCTTCTGGAGAAAAGAAGGAAGGGTCGGCCTGCATCACCTGGCGAAATTCCTGCTGCGTGACTTCATAGACCCCGATGTGAAAGGGGCGGGTCAATCGCACCTTGTGGGGAGGACGTTCGTCGGACCCGGCGTCGCGGATCGCCGGCGATGATCCCATCAGGAATGCCCCGGCCGGGATCGGGGCCAATTTCATGCCCAGCGAATTCGTAACGATCACCGGCTCTGCAGCGACCGCGCCGTCACACAGCAACGGTGGCAACAGGCACACGAGACTCAGGCAGAAACTCTTCATGGGCGGTGGCATGCCTTCCAGATCACGGGAGCCGTCTGTCCACAGCCTAATCTTGCCTGTCGCCGCTCGCCACCCGGTGGCAGCTTGCTTGCCGCCCTCGCTTCAGTCGATAGCGACATTCCCCGGGCCTGCTACGCCAGCAGGTCACCGATCACCTTGCCATGAACGTCGGTCAGCCGGAAATCCCTGCCCTGGAAGCGAAACGTCAGTCGCTCGTGGTCGATTCCCAGGCAGTGCAGGACGCTGGCATTCAGATCGTGAATGTGGACCGGGTTCTCGACGATGTTGTAACAGAAGTCGTCGCTCTTGCCGTAGACGATGCCCGGCTTGATCCCGCCCCCGGCCATCCAGACCGAAAAACAACGCGGGTGATGGTCGCGTCCGTAGTTACCTGCTGTCAATTTCCCCTGGCAGTAAATCGTGCGGCCAAATTCACCGCCCCAGATCACAAGCGTGTCATCGAGCATGCCTCGCTGCTTGAGGTCCTTGACCAACGCTGCAGCCCCCTGGTCCACATCGCGGGCCATCATCGTGATGTCGCGGGGCAGCGAACCATGCTGATCCCACCCGCGTATAAACACCTGGACAAACCGCACATTGCGTTCGGCCAATCGCCGCGCCAGCAAGCAATTGGCGGCAAAGGTGCCGGGTTTCTTCACATCGGGGCCATAGAGGTCGAGAATGTGCTTGGGCTCGGTCGAGAGGTCGGTCAATTCCGGAACCGAGGTCTGCATCCGGTAGGCCATTTCGTATTGAGCGATTCTCGCGTTGATCTCCGGATCTCCCACCGCCTGGAACTGTCGCTGGTTGAGCTTTGCCAGGGCATCGAGTGTCTGCCTGCGGGTTGCCGCGCTGACTCCCGCCGGGTTCGACAGGTAAAGCACCGGATCACCAGCGGACCGCAACGCGACTCCCTGGTGCCGAGAGGGCAGGAAACCGGCTCCCCACAGCCGAGTATAAAGCGCCTGCGCGTCACGCTTGGCACTCCAGGTCGAGTGCAACACGACGAAACCCGGCAGGTTCTGATTCGAACGGCCCAGCCCGTACGACAGCCAAGCCCCCATGCTCGGACGACCCGGTTGTTGGGCTCCCGTCTGAATGTAGGTGATCGCGGGATCGTGGTTGATCGCCTCGGTGTGTACGGTTCGGACGACGGCCAGGTCATCAGCGATACTCCCAATGTGTGGAAACAGCTCGCTGATCTCTGTTCCACACTCGCCTCGTTTCTGGAACTTGTAGATCGACGGTGCGATCGGGAACCGTTTCTGTCCCGACGTCATCGTGGTCAGCCGTTGTCCTTGCCTGATCGAATCCGGAAGGTCCTTGTCGAACATCGCCTTCATTTTCGGTTTCGGATCGAGCAGGTCGATCTGCGAGGGCGCGCCGGACATGAACAGGTAAATGACCCGCTTGGCCTTCCCCGAAAAATGGGTCGACCCCATGACGCCCAGGTCCTGGGAAGCCGGTCCACCACCGTTGATCGAGGGCACCGCGGCCGCTGAACTGTCTTGTTGAAGCAACGCCGCCAGCGCCGCCGTGCCGATACCGGTTGCCGTCCGACCAAAAAACTGGCGACGGTTCTGTGCGAAAGGGTGTTCGACGCGACGGTCCATGATTTCGGTCTTCAATTCGGATACCGGGGGTCCACGAGAGACGGTCTCGTCTTCAACTCTTGGAAATAGCCTCGTCGAGGTTCAACAGTAGGTTCGACAACACGGTCCACGCGGCCAGTTCACCCGCGTCGACACCTTTACTGATCTTGGCTTCCCCGACCGCAAGAAGTCGCGTGGCCGCCTCGGGATTGTCACGGTATTCACGCCGATGAAGAGCCAATGTCTCGGCGAGGATACGGAGCTCAGCGGGACGCGGCCGCCGTGCGGTCACCATTCGAAATCCCCGTACCAGGCGATGTTTATCGCTGCCGGGTTCTGACAGGATTCTCTGCGCCATCCCGCGCGCGGATTCCACGAACTGCACGTCATTGAGAAGTAGCAGCGCCTGCAGGGGCGTGTTCGTTCTTGCCCGTCGAACGACGCAGGATTCCCGCGACGGGGCATCGAAGGTCAGCATCGTCGGCGGCGCTGCCGTGCGTTTCCAGAAGGTGTACATGCTGCGACGGTATAACGCCTGGCCATGATCCTGGACGAACTTGACCGTATTGCTTCCAGAATACCCGACGGCTCGCCAAAGCCCATCCGGCTGGTAGGGACGCACGCTTTTCCCGCCGAGGCGTTCCACCAGCAAACCCCCGATGGCCAGCGCACCGTCTCTGAGCATCTCGGCGTCCAAGCGGTAACGCGGTCCTCGCCACAGTAAGCGGTTCTCAGGGTCGGCTTCCTGGCCCTGGGCACGGAATGCCGACGACTGCCGGTAGGTTGCCGAAGAAACGATCAGCCTGTGCAGCGCCTTGACGTCCCAACCGCTGCGAATGAACTCCGTCGCCAACCAGTCAATCAGTCGTGGATGGGATGGCCACTCGCCCTGGGAACCGAAATCCTCGGCGGTCCGGACCAGGCCGGTGCCGAAATACTGCTGCCAGATTCGATTGACTGTGACACGCGAGGTCAGGGGGTGATCCGGTTGCACGAGCCAGCGAGCCAGCCCCAGACGATTCGGCGGGGCGTCGCCACGTGGCCTCGGCAGCATGGCCGGCACATCAGGCTGAACGGGGCGTGTCTTATCAGGCATATCGTACTGGCCACGTTTGAGCACGTACGTCTGGCGAGGCTTGGGCATGTCGCGCATGACGAGTGTCGAGGGCAGTGCCTTGTTGATCGCAACCACGCGGGCCTCGGCTGCAGCCAGTGATTTCAGACGCGGGGCAAACGTCCTGGTCGTCTGACGGCAGGCATGGACCAGGAAATGCCGTCTGAGGAGCTGTGCCTGCTGGGCGCTTCGTTTGTCGGAAGCGGTCCTGGCGGCTGTCGCAACATCCTTGGGAATCCCCGCGCTGGACTTGGCCACGCTGCTGGTCCAGGCTGCCAGTGATTCCCAGCGTCGCTGCCCGAGCCCGTTTGTCGTGACGATTCCCGCCGTGTCCCAGTGAACTGCACCGCCGAATTGCGTGAACGCCCAACCGTTGATTACAGCGCCGGGCTTCAGTCCCACCTGTTCGACGGGCACCTCGAGCCGCACCCACTCTCCTCGAGCGGGAAGATCGCCTCGCCGACGACGGCTGACGGTGTTTGCTCTGCCCCATGGGATCCGGTCCTTGCCCCAGTACGCCCGGTGCTCCCAGGTCCCGTCGTTGAACTGCAGCATGATCTGCTGCGGGGGATCGACGATGTCGAGATGCACCCAGGCGAAGAGCGTGTCGCCGGCCGCCACGGTCAAGCCATTCTTGGCGCCGGTGAAAAAATGCTGGCCCAGGC
Organism: Planctomycetaceae bacterium; assembly: GCA_002726205.1. GTDB lineage: Bacteria > Planctomycetota > Planctomycetia > Planctomycetales > Planctomycetaceae. The sequence goes on from PBSL01000020.1 coordinate 24,669, forward strand.
CGGCGGATTTGCGATAGCTCGACAGCTTTCCCGAATGCACGGGATGGTCGCTGCCGCCGACCCAAGCCCACCGAGTGCCCCCGTCGCCGCTGGCCATGACTTTTGCCCCCGCTGGCGGAGTGTCGTCGATCCAGACGACTTGACGTGCCTTGGCCGACTTCACCTCTTTTTGCTGCCCCGGATCCTTGTAGGCGACCGCCTCGAGAAGCTTGTCGATCGTCGAACGGGTCCTGCCGATCGCAGTGCGAAGCTGGGCCAGTTCCTTTTCCTGCTCGATCGACGGCACTTTCAGCGTCGGGGGCGGCAGCAGCGCGTTTCCGTCCATCGCTTTTTCGGTCAGGCTGTTGAAGTACGCCAGGAACTTGTAGAACTCCTCGAGCGGAATGGGATCGAACTTGTGCTCGTGGCAAACCACGCACCCCATCGTCAGGCCCAGCCACACCGTGGAAGTGGTTTCGACGCGGTCGACACCGTATTTGAAGCGGTATTCGTCAGCAATCGCGCCCCCCTCGCTGGTCGTCACGTTGCAACGGTTGAAACCGGTGGCAACCAGTTGTGACAGGCTGGGATTGGGTAACAGGTCACCGGCAAGTTGCTCGACGGTGAACTGATCAAACGGCATGTTCGCGTTGAAGGCCTTGATCACCCAGTCCCGGTACGGCCAGATCGAACGCTCGTTGTCGAGGTGCAGGCCATGGGTGTCGCCGTATCGGGCAGCGTCCAGCCAGAAACGGGACATGTGTTCGCCATAACGACTCGATTTCAGCAATCGATCGACGACCCGTGCATAGGCCCCTGGTTTCTGGTCTGCGAGGAAATGGTCGATTTCGTCCAGCGACGGTGGCAGTCCTGTGAGGTCGTAGGACACGCGGCGAATCAACGTCTCCCGAGTTGCTTCGGGAGACGGCTCCAACTTTTTCTGTTGCAGCCGCGCCAGCACGAAGGCGTCGATCGGATTCGCCTGCCAGCCCTTGCGCTCGACCCCGGGCACGACCGGTTGCACGGGTGTCTGAAATGCCCAGTGCCCTTTCCATTCTGCGCCCTGGTCAATCCATCGCTTCAGGAGAACAATTTCCCGAGCCGTCAGGCTGTTGCCACTGTCACGGGGAGGCATCAGTTCGTCGGGATCCTTGCTACTGACCCGTTCAAACAACACGCTCTCGCTCGCTGCTTGTGCCTTGATCAGCGTGCCACCGGATTCCAGTCGATGTCCAACAATCGACGCCACATCCAATCGAAGGTCAGCCTGCCGCTGGTTCCCATCCGGCCCATGGCACTTGTAGCAGTTGTCCGAGAGGATCGGCCGGATATCACGGTTGTAGTCAATCCGGTCCTCGGCATGGGCCTGTACCGAGACCGCCAGGACAAACAGGAGTCCAAGTGACAGGCAGCGTGCTTGCGTGTTCATCGAGTGAGTGCCTAAACACAGCCGGAAGGACAAAAACTTACCGTCATTTCGTGCCAATCCGCATTCTACCCCAACAAACCCGTCCATCGAAAGACCAGTCAATTGTCGTCTCGAGCATGCCGATTAATGATAAGTAGCGAGAATCGTCAATCAGGGATGGACGATGCGATTCGTATTCTTCTTGGCGTGCGTCGCAGGCCTGGCGGGCCTTGTTCCACCGGTGACAGCGCAGGAACCGCCGCCACTGCTTCCTGAAACTCAGGTCCGCGCCAACCGTCCGGCCAGCCAGGATTCGTCCCCGCGAAACCGGCTTTTCAATGGCCTCTCCAGCGGCCTTCGTTCATACCGTTCAGAATGGGATGACCCCCGGCACGCCACGATTCTCGACTCCACCGTGTTGCGGCGACGACAACCACTCGACATGGCCCAGGCCATAGAGCGTGAGGTCGGTGTCCTTATTCAACGCACCGGGCGGGGGCAGGCCTCCCCGTTTCTCCGTGGCTTGACCGGTCCGCAAACACTGCTGCTGGTCGACGGGATCCGCCTCAACAACGGCACATTTCGCCTGGGTCCCAACCAGTATTTCAACACGATCGATCCCGGCCAGGTTGACCGCATTGAAGTCGTTCGTGGTCCCCAGTCGGTGCTGTGGGGTTCCGACGCGCTGGGGGGAGCCATCAACGTGATCAGTCGCCGCGCCGATCGCGCATTGGACGGCTCGCTCGATGCTCTCGGCTTCTCACTGAACCAGCGTTTCAGTTCTGCAGATCTCGCCTCCTACACCCGTACANACTTCGANNCGGCAACCGGGNCAGGTGGGCTGTGGGGCGGCGTCAGTTATCTCAACGTCAACGACGTCGACCGGGGCGGCTCNCTGGGNCGGCAACCNCTGACCGGTTACAGCCAATATGCCGGCGANCTGAGGTACGATCAGCCGATCGGCCATGACCAGTTGCTGACGGTCGCGATTGTCCATCTCGAACAGATGAACGTTCCACGCTCGGACAAGTTTCCGCAGGAACGTCGCCTGTTCGACCCGCAACAACGCGACCTGGCCTACGTCAGATGGCAGGGGGCACTTCACGCCGGATTCTTCGACGCCTTTGCCGTCACGCTCAGCTACCAGCGGCTCAAGGAGGGCACGCTGCGACGCAAGCCGCCGGCGTCGATGTTCGAGGATCGAGCGGAGTTCGATGTGAATACCATCGGTGCCAGCCTCGTTTTCGCTCGCGACCTGGCAGGACTCGGCAAGATTACTCTTGGCGGCGACAGCTACCACGATGATGTCGATTCCAGCAGATCGCGCGTCGACCTCATCGGTGGCGGCGCTGTTCCCGGTCTGCCCCAGTTTCCCGATGACAGTTACTACTCGCGGGTCGGCTCGTTCATCGAATGGGAATACCCCCTCGCCAGGCGGATTACCATGATCACCGGGTTGAGATACTCTCATGTCGAAGTCGGCGCAACCGTGCCGATGTTTGATCCACTCGACCCACTGTTCCCCGCGGCTCCTCCGGTCGACACGCCGATCTCTCCGAGCTTTCAGGACTGGAGTTCTTCGGTCGGTCTCGTTGTGGAATTGTCCGACACGTTACGCCTGACAGGTGGGTTCGCCGAGGGTTTTCGCGCGCCGCTGCTGGATGAACTCACGTCGTACTCGGACAACGTCAACGAAGGCATCGACCTGCCGACATCGGGCCTTTCACCCGAGCAAGCTCGCAGTTACGACGTGGGGCTGAAATGGGATTCCGACCGGGTTCACGGGCAAGCCAGCTATTTCTGGATGACCCTCGACGGCTTGATCGAACGGGAACTGGCCGGAACGGACCCGGTCGAGGGTGTCGACTTTTTCCAACGTCGCAACGTTGCTCGAGCCGATCTCAACGGTCTGGAGACTTCCGGTTCCTGGGATTTCGGCCAGCAGTGGTCTGCCTATGGCCGGCTCTGGTACACCCTTGGACGCAACACGACCGACAGCGAACCGCTCAGCCGCATCCCGCCGACGCAGGGAGTACTGGGACTGCGTTGGAACGAACCGGAAGGTCCCGATTGGCTGGAATTCTTCTGCTGGCTGGCACGGCACCAGGATCGGCTCAGTGCACGAGACATTCGCGATTCGCGGATCCCAGACGGAGGCACGCCCGGCTACACCACCGCCAATATTCGCTACGGCTACCAGATGACAGGCAACCAGAAACTCGTCCTGGGCCTCGAGAACATCTTCGACCGGGCCTATCGCGTCCACGGCTCGGGCATCGACGCTCCGGGGATCTCTGCAACGCTTGGCTACGAGCTTCTCCGCTAGTCGTTGCTGCTTGCCAGATCCACGAAACGGCGCACGCGGTCGGCCACAACGTCCAGGCTCCGGTTCCAGAAGTCGGGTTCCCGCAGGTCGTAGCCAAACGAGTCTTTCACGGTGTCCTCGGTGGACCGGTTTCCAGTCGCCAGGAGAAACTCGCGGTAGCGAGAGGGGAAATCGACCGAGCCGGCATCTCGCGCGACCGCATAGATACCCAGCGACAGCAGATAGCCGAACGTGTAGGGGAAGTTGTAGAACGGCAGCGAGCTGATATAGAAGTGGAGCTTGGAGATCCAGAAGGTGTCGTTCCAGCCATCCTCAGCCAACGCGTCGAGGTAGGCTTGCTTCTGCGACTTGACCATCAGTTCCGAGAGCCGTTCCGGAGACACCTCGCCGTCGACCCGTTCCCGATGAAACTCGTCCTCGAAAAGAAACCTCGAGTGAATATTCATCAGGAACGAGACAGCGTCGGAGAGCATCGTGTCGAGAATCCCGAGTTGCTCGTGCCGATCCTGTCCCGCCGCCAGGCGTTCTTCCCCCAGGACGGCTTCAGCAAACGTCGAAGCTGTTTCTGCCAGGTTCATCGGGTACTCCTGAAGGAAAAGAGGTTGTTCCTTCAGAACAAACGAGTGGTACGCGTGTCCGATTTCATGAGCTAGCGTCGACATGCTGTCGAGCGTGCCCACGTAGGTCATGAAAATCCGGGACTGCTGCTGGCCCGGAAAGCCGGTGCAGAAGCCTCCCTGGCGTTTCCCATCACGATTCTCGACCTCGATCCAGCGTTCAACGATTGTCTTGCGGGCAAAGTCTCCGAACTCGGGAGTGAATCGGCTGAACGATTCGATGATCAGTTCACAGGCCGCGTCGTAGCTGATGCCGCCAGCATCCGGAGACGGCAGCGGGGCCTGCAGATCACACCAGCCAAGCCGATCGAGACCCAGCAGGTCGGCCTTGCTCCCGAGAAATCCGAGCAACACCTCCTTGCGATTTTCCACCGCCGACCACATCGCATCGAGAGTTTCACGCTGCATGCGATTGAAGAACAAGGGGGCCGACAGGTGATCTTCCAGACCCAGGCGTCGATATTTCGTCAGCCGCGTCCCCGCGATATGGTTGATCGCGTCGCCACAGGTGTCCGCCACCGATCGCCATGCCTTCAGCGATGCGTGGTAGTTGTTTTCCCGCACCGACCGATCTGCGGAATCGAATTGCACCTGGCCCGGCGAGCGGTCCACCACGTCGCCTTTTTCCATCACGCGGATTCGCAGCGCACCGGAGACGCGATCATAAAGCCTTCCCCAGGCATGCAGCCCATCGACGTCCATCTCCGCCGCCAGCATCTCCTGTTCGCGTGGCAATCTCAGTTTCGACAGGCTTCGCTGATCCTTTAACCAATACGCGATCCGGCCAAGCCGTTCGTTGCCACTGCACATCTCGGCCAACTGTTCGTCGGAAGCCGCCTGGAGGCCGAACTGGATCGCTGAAGACAACCGGGTGCGATAAGGGCCCAGCGAGGACAATTCCGCCTCAAACTGCTGGTACAACCGGTTGTTGGCATCGGCTGCGGCGTGACACCCGATGAACGCGTCGAGGTCGGTTCCCCGGCGTGTCAGTTCGTCGAGCTTCTCGACAAACACGGCCCATCGTTCCAGGACCTCGGGAAGCGGATCACCCAGCGAGGGCAGGCTGTCGGACTCCTCGGCCAACAGCTCGAGATCGGTGCGGAACACATCGAGCAGTTGCCGAAACTCATCACCGGACGGGTGAGGCAGGAGACTGTCAAGATCCCAGTTCTGGGAAAAGGTTGCTTGGCCGTTCATTGTGCCATCCGTTGAGATCGCCCGCTCTTGTTTGTCAGACCATCACGTTTCTAACGGGCCAGACCTCATCGCGCCAACCGACGGGGACACCTGGCGATTGCCCCTCCGGGCCTTGCTGCCAAAAACCTTCTACTTGACACTACACTCAAGAAAACACATCATTCAATTGGACTCTAGCAGACAGTTGGCAAAACGTAATCAAAGGGGTGAAGCATGGCGGCCAGTCATCACCGGCTTGACTTGGAGGACGTCGGTGACGTGACCGTGGCGGCGTTTATCGACAAGAAGATTCTTGACGAGAGCAACATCCAGGTCATCGGCAACCAGATGTTCAGCCTTGTCGAGGACGATGGACGTCGCAAGATCGTCTTGGACTTCGGCAATGTCGAGTACCTGTCCAGTGCCGCCCTCGGCAAACTCATCGTGATGGACAAGAAGGTCAAGGCTGCAAACGGTCAACTCCGCATGTGTGCCGTTCGACCCGACATCTACGAGGTCTTCAGGATCACCAAGCTCAACAAACTCTTTACCATCTTCGACACGCGTGATCTGGCACTCGAAGGATTCTGATCGGGCCAGAGTCACGTTCCCCCTTGCGTCAAACCGCAAGGGACTCGCATCTCGCGAGCGTTCCCTGTGGTGAATACAATCTGTCCTTCTGACTCGCCTTCTGATGACATCAACTTCTGATTTCGCCATCAGTGTTCCCAGCGACACGTCCCAGGCCCGACAGGTCCAGGACCGGATCATTGAGTTGCTCGAAAAACGAGAGTTTTCTGAGCGCGACCTGTTCGGCGTCCGCTTGGCGCTGGAAGAAGCGCTCGTCAATGCGATCAAGCATGGCAACGGCATGGACCCGACCAAGCAGGTCTATGTCGACTGCCAGTTCACCGATGATCGCGTACGGATAGTGATCCAGGACGAGGGTGGGGGATTCGATTCCTCGACCGTCCCCGACCCCACCGCCGAAGAGAATCTCGACAAACCCGGTGGCCGGGGCATCATGCTGATGAAGGCCTTCATGAGTCACGTCGAGTACAACGACGTGGGCAATCGCCTGCTGCTCGAAAAGCTTCGTGACGAGCCGGAAGAGGATGACGACTGAGGCGGTAGCTCGTCGCCATTTTCCGGTCGACCGTTCAGCCCACCTTCGCGGTGAATTGCACGATCACCAGCTTGCGATCGATCTGCGCGACGGCCGCCTGCCGGCCATCCGGGGTCAAATCGATCGCGCGGCCGCCCCCGCTGAGACCGGTCGTGTGGAAGGGCTTTTCCTTGTCGTCCTTCCAGAACCACAAGGCGCCCGACGGTGCCCCCGACCCGACCAGGAATCCGGCCGGGTGAAACCGGATGCCCCAGGCTGCTCCACGCCCGTCGATACGGAATTTTTTCTGGAACTTCCCGGTTTCCCAGTCCACCAGCAGAACCAGCGGCTTGTGGGTTCCGGCAAAGGCATTGGTCACCTCGGTCAAACCGGCCACGGCCAGGTGTTTGCCGTCCGGGCTGAACCGCAGGTCACGGGCGCCTCCCATGTCGGCACGGAATTTCTGGTCGAAACCCCACATGAATTTCGCTTCCCACTGGCGGGTGGTCTTGCCACTGGCAAGGTCCCATTCCTTGAGCACACCCATCAGGTCAAACGACGCCAAACGCTTGCCGTCGGGATGAAACACCACGGCATACGGGTAGCGTTGGTGCCCCTTGAATTCCCGGACCAGTTCCCATGTCTGGGTGTCCCAGACTTTCAGCAGGTTGTCGTTGCCACACGAAGCCAGCAGTCGTCCATCGGGACTGGTCCGAATCCAGCGGACCCATCCGTCGTGGGCCACCACCATCCGGGCCGGTGCGGGATTCGGGTCGAACAACGGCCAGACCCCAATCCGGTCGTCGTAGCCCCCCGAGTACAACCACTGACCGTCCGGCGAGAAGTCGAACGACCGCACCCAGCTGTTGTGTCCCCGCAAAACGGTTCGAGCCGACGCGGGCCCGGCGATCGGCCATCGGTAGATCTGGAAGTCCTCGGCCCCGGCGACCACGTAGGTGCCCGTTGGATCGATCCGGCAGGTCGTCAACGGGTAATCGTCGATCGTGAACTCGCGAACGACGTGCGTCTTGGTGGGGTCGATCGGCGGCGGCAGGTCCCGGGGCAGGGCGGGCGGTGGTGGTACGCGACTCATGCCAGCAGCTCCTTGATCGGTGATCTCGTCGGATCACCAATCGGCACCGTGCGGCCTCCCAGGTCATGATTGGCCGTGCTGTCCAAGCCCAACGCTTGCAGGTAGGTGTGGAACAAGTGTCCTCCATCAACCTCGCGTTCTGAGACCTCGGTTCCTTCCTTGTTCGTCGCGCCGACGATCGCTCCGGGGACGAGTCCGTGTCCGCCCACCGCGATCGACCAGGCGGTGCCCCAGTGGTCACGGCCATAGCGGACGTTGATCTTGGGTGTCCGTCCGAACTCCGACATGACCATCACCAGCGTATTCTCGAGCAGGCCTGACTGGTGCAAATCATCGAGCAGCATGCAGAAGGTGTTGTCGAACTCGCCAAGCTGTTCAAGGTGAAAATTGAAGTTCTCGGCGTGGGTGTCGTAGCCGTGGTGTGTGACCTTGACGACGGTGGCGCCATTCTCCAATAGCGTGCGGGCAAGCAGGCAGTTGCGGCCAAACGGGTGAGACCCGTACCGTTGCAGGTCCTTGGGGTCGGGTTTTCCTTCGAAAAGATCCCGGCGTGCCATCAGTTTCTCGGCCATCTCGAAAGACGCGTTGTAGGAATCGGTGAAGGCCTTCTGGCCGCCCCGACCGGAAAATCGCCGGTTGAGTCGCTTGAGCAGTTCCCCACTGCGGCGGGCGGCCTGCACGGTGAGCGCATCGGGACGAATGAGGTTGTCGGGAACCTTCGGGCCGGCCAGTTTCAATTGCGCATGGCGGGCATCCAGAAAGGCATTCGTATTGTCGGTCAGGCCACGAGTGGTGATGTGCAGGTACCCGGGAAGAGGGGCATTGGCGGGCGTCAGGTGTTTCGCGGCAATCGATCCGACATAGGGAAAGCTTCCACTTCGCCGCCCCATCTCCATGAACAATCGCCCATCATGATGGCTGTTGGTCTTGAGGTTGATGCCCCTCACGATCGACAGCAGGTGCATTCGCTGCGCGGTATGAGGCAACAACTCGCAGATGTGCATTCCGGGCACCGATGTTGGGATCGCTCGAAACGGACCACCGTAACGGGTGCCGGGTTTCGGGTCCCAACTCTCCAACTGGCTAACACCACCCTGGAGATAAATCTGCAGCACCCGCTTTTGCCCCTTCCGCAGTTGCTTGGAAACCGCCGGGCTGGCAAGCCCCGCCACGCCGGCCGCTGCACCGGTCGCGAGAAATCCTCGGCGTGAGAACTCGTGATCGGCACGCCGGCAACCATGGTCGCGTCTCATTCGGTCGTCTCCAGCTTCCAGGAATCAATCCGCGGGCATCAGTGATTGAACCGAAATTCCGCCGACAACAACAAGGCCCAGGCCAATTCGCCCAGCACGTCGACGCGTTTCCCGGGCAACTCCATGTAAATGGCAACTTCCTTCTGTTCCGACTCGGTCGGCAGCCGGTTCAATATACGGATATACAGTTCTTCGGCGACGGCCTGGGAATCGTCCAGTTTCGAAACCCGGGCGAGCAAATTCGCCCCTGCCGGTTTCAGCCATTCACGCAGCAGGGCCCCATTGGTCAGAAAAAGAGCCTGCGGAGCCGTCGCCGAGAAGGTCGTCTTCTGGCCACCTTGTGCGGCAAACTGCGTGACAAAGGTCTTCACGTGCGGCGCAACCGTCTTGCGTACGGCCGCCTCGATGTCGGCAAGCGTCGGTGGGTTGGGTGGAGTGGCCGCTGTCTTGGCCTTCGGCGCCTTCTTCTTGCTGCCTTTCTTGGCGGCGGCCTTCTTTGCGGCGGCGGCCAGCGAGGCCCGCGCATCAATGCGGACTTTCTCGAGGAAACCGGTCGCCTCCATCGTGGCCCAGGCGTATTGTTCCGGCCCCAGGGGCTTGAGCAAGCCCACCGCGTAGTGACGGTTGGCGACCGTCGCCGAGTCCGGCCGGGTCACGCTGCTTCGTTGGTAGGCACGCGTGTGTGCCAATTGCCCCAGGAACCAGCGCATGTCGTACTTGTGCTGGTGCAGGGCATCGCCAAGCAACGACAGCAACTCCGGATGACTTGGCGGGTTGGCAGCGTGCCGCAGGTCGAGAGGTTCGACCAGCCCGCGCCCCATCATCACGGCCCAGAGGCGATTGGCGATATTCAGGCGGAAGTCCTGGTTTTCGGCAACCGTCATCGCTTCGCCGAGTTGGCGCCTGCGGCTGTACCTGGGAACGCTGCGAACGTTCTTTGCCGGCTTGGTGATGTACTGCTTCAACGTATCCTTGGGATCAACCAACTCGGGCAATTCCAGGATCCGAGGCGCCGTCTTGCCTTTGGTTTCGTCAAAAGCCGATGTGAAGGTGACATCGCCCTCGGCCTTCTCGCCAAGCGATTTCCGCTTCGACTTGGAATCGGTAAAAAGAAAGCTGCGATCCAGGAACGCCTTGATACCGTGATAGTGCTGCTGCTTGTAGGCGGTAACGGCCGGATGATCGTGACACTGGGCACACTCCAGATCCACGCCCAGGAAGATTCGACTGACGTCCCGAGTCACCACGGTCAGGTCAAACTCGCGATCGAGATAAAACCTCGCCCGGGCTCGCGTCTTAGCGTCACCACCGTCATCGGCCAGGATCTCGCGGGTCAACTCATCCCACGGCTTGTTTGCGACCGCCGAGGCGCGGAGATATTTCTGCCACTGAGCCGAGGCCACGTTTTCGCTACTGCGACGTTCCATCAGCAGCCAGTCGAGCAGATACTGCATCCGCGTGGCGTGTTGTGGACTGGCCAGCAATTCCGTTACGACGCGCGATCGCTTCTCCTGCGACGGCGCCGTGTCCTTGAGGAACGCCCGTGTTTTCGCTGCCGTGGGAATCGATGCGGTCAGGTCGAGTGTCACACGCCGAAGAAACGCCGCATCGGTGCAAATCGGGGAAGCGTGTGTGGAAAAGTCTTTCAGCCTGGCTTCGATTAACGCATCAATCCGAGACGGAAATGTTGATTCCGGAGCCGCCGCGATCGCCTGCGTCACAATCAGAAATGGCAACATACACGCCGTTGCCAGCATCTGCGTGTCGCGTGTTCGGAGGAAAACCGGCATGGACTGTCGGCTCTTGGGCGTGAGGAAAAGCGTTCTTTCGGAGCCAAGACTCGGTGGGGACCAGATTGTACCACGGCGGCCATATCCGCGGGACCCCGAGTGGGGAGGCCTGCGTTGTTCCGCGCCTCGAAAGTCGCTAGAACGCCCAACGGAACCAGTTGTGCAGTGTCCCAATTGACAGACCCAACGTCTGTTCGTCGTCCCCCCAATGGGCTCACAAGCACCTGGACGTCACGGTCTTGGCAGGCCCAACACACCCCGGGGTAGCGATACGGAGACTTCTCGTGAAACTGGCAAAAGCACTGGCGTCGGCAGCCCTGACAACGGCAATCGCCGCGGAGACGGTTCTTGCCCAGGGCGTGCCGCGACTCTCCTCGGCCCCCAAACCTCGCGGTGACGTGCGAATCGTCTACACCTCCGATCACGCCAACATCGGCAACTACCTCATGACAAGCTCTCCGACCGCTGAAGAACTGCGACGGGTGATCGACGTTCATGCCGGCAGCGGAATCGACATTTTCGCCCAGACCGTGTTTCAGAAACACGGCGTGGGATGGTTCTGGCCAGAGCATCCTGACCATGAGCACTGGAGCGGATTGAACGCGGCTTTCGACAAGATCGGAAAACCGGGCAACCCGCCTCTCAAGATCGCCATCGACCAGAGTCATAAGCGGGGAATGAAATTCCTGGCGACGTTTCGCATGGCCGATCGCCATTCCGGGCCAGGAAAGGGCCTGGCCAACCGCAAGGATCTTCAAATCCCCGGCGTACGGGATGGGGGAATGGATTACACACACGCCGAAGTCCGCGACTGGGTGTTTGGCCTGGTCGACGAGATCCTGCGCCGATTCGACGTTGACGGACTCGAGTTCGACTATTGCCGTTGGATGCACGTCTTCCCCAGGAGCACGGCACGCAAGAATCACCCGATCATGACGCAACTTCTACGTCGCGTGCGACAGCGACTCGATGCCGAGTCCAAGAAGCGAGGGCGGAGATTGATGCTGGGAACACGGGTGCCCCAGACCCTCGCCGAATGCGGGGCGTTGGGCTATGACATTGCGACTTGGGTTCGAGAAGGCCTGGTTGACTACATTGCTCCCTCTGATTTCTTCTTCACCAATTTCAATGCCAGGTTTGAAGAGTTTGCAGCGCTGACGCGTTCATCGCACTGCATGCTGTTCCCGACCGTGCATCCCAAGACCTGCTGGCAAGACCAGGACCATTTCATGAGTCCGGAGAACTACCGGGCGGCAGCACGCAACCTGTACGCCGCAGGTGCCGATGGAATTTCGCTGTTCAACTACATGTATCACTGGGTTGGACGATCCCTCGATTATCCTCCCGGACCGGCGATGTACCCCCTGGCCCTGGCATGGCTGAGAGAGTTTCGAGATCCCTGGCGGCACGGCGAACGGCCTCGCCATTATCTCTTTTATCCCCTTTACGCCGGACACTGGAACGGGATCTCGCCGGGAGGTGTTCCCGATGTCTTTGATCCGACATTCATCAAGAATGATCGCATCGTGCTCAAACGCCAGGTCGGCAGCAGCGGCGAGTACCGCTTCCGGGTCTGTGAAGAGCTGCGCCAACCCGGTTCCCTGGCCGAGATGGTTGTGACCATCCCGGGAATCGCAGGCGCTGACAAGCAGGCACCCCCCAGGATTCAAAGAAACGGCAGCTTCAAGCCGCCAGCCAAGGACAAACTGGCTTTCTACGTCAACGGGACCGTCGTGACTCCCCGAACAATCAAGGTGTCGTGGCCTTCTCGAGGGAGATCAAAACAGTACGGACGCCCGTTCCAGACGTGCTCGATCTTCATGTTTCCCCTGACGGGATTGCCAACGGTTTTCGGTGACAACGTCCTGAAAGCCAGGGTCGTCGCGATCGACGAGCAGCGAAAAGGCCCCATCATCATTGACCAACTCGAGGTGACCGTCGTCCCACCGTGGAAGAGGTCGATGAAATGAGAGGCAAGCACCGGGCGAATTGCTAGAGGGTGACTTGGCCGCTGTCGCTGNTGACCACCAACGACACGCCNCGCGCCGCACACCGGGCTTCGCAAGAGATCGGGAACAAGNCNCCGCCAACTTANCTCTTGTAGATCTTNTGTTGCGGACGGCCTGAGAGAATTTGCTCTTTGCCCCAATTCGTGACAGCCCGAAAGGCATCGCTGTGGATGAAATCNGTGAATGCCTGTTCGTCCGACCACTCGCTGGTGATCAGGTACGAGGCGTCGTCCTCGACGTCCTTCCAGAGTGTCGACGTGGAATGCCCTTCGGCGGCTCGCAGTGCATCCGTCACGCCTGCGAACTTCTCTTCAAAGTCCTGCTGCTTGCCTTCAATAACGTGGTAATTCATGCCGACTGTGATCATCGTTTCTGCTCTCCTGTTCGGGAACCGCGACGGTTGGTGTGCCGTACCTCTGATGTCCCCCCCAGTGTCGCCGGAACAGGTTTGCCGATCAACGCTCCGGCATTGGCCCCATTCACACCGCCGCCACAGGAATTCAAGTGACAGTGAATCTCGGCAACCGAATAGATATGATCACGTCGGAACCATGGCACGTTGCGACGAAGGTTATCTCTGCGAGGTCTGCGGTGCAGCGGTCGAAGAGATCGCCGAGAGTGATCTGTACCTCTCATTCGTTCTCGGGGAACTTCCGGCGGCAGCACTCTCCATCGAGCAAGAACGCCACGTAGCCTGCAACCCAGTCCAGGCTCAGTTCATAGTCGATGAGGCCTTCGAACCCGTGGTAGTCGAGGGACCTTTCAGCAAGCGGAACCTCGACGTTGACTACGTCGTAGGCCGCGAAGCGCTGGTGACCCGCGGCTGGCAACGCTTGCAGAAACTGGTGTCGCTGGGTGTGCCGATCAGTGAATATCCGCTGGAGAACGCGGTGTCCGGTACTGACCTGGGTCTTCCCCCCGCCTCCTCGGACAAGCCTTGTCGCCCGTCCGAATCGGTTTAGCCGTGGTCGTACCAGGCCTGACCGGGCCACCTTCAAAGAACATTCAGATGTCCCCAGGTGTGACCGGGTCCACGAAAGGGAGCCGTCAGATGGCCTCGAAGAGTAACATGGACAGGGCAAAACGGGAGGAGCGGTGGTTTTGGGTCGCAGCTGTTACGTCAATTTGCATTTTGGCCTATCTCATTTTTGTTGTGCTACCTGCTGGGGTGGCTGGAAGAGGTGAAGGCCTGTTTCTTGGCGCCTTCATGCTAACGGGTGTGATGGCTGGTTGCGTTTTCCGTCTAACTCGAGCGTACAAGCGAGAAATCGCGGACCTGAAATCCGGTGAAGCGGCCGGCTCATTCGGAGAATCACCAGCGGCACCTGACAGCGTGGACGATTCGGCGGATATCCAGGGCAGCGAGTAGGACGCGTCTGGAAGCATCGGGACTCAAGGAACCTGTGGTTGAGCTTGATACACAAACGGAGAGAACAATGGGCCCGTCGGATGCTCCCGTATTTGCTCTGCTTGCCTTTTCCGGAAGTCCCGGTTTTCCGGAGATTTTGATCGTCCCTTTTGTGCTTCTTCTACTCGGGTTAATTGTGTGGCGAGTGGGTGTAAGTAAATGTTCAAACTGTCAAAAACGCGGTGTGAAATCTGGTGGATTCTGTTCCCGATGTGGCGCCAGTTTGTCCGGAGAGACTCCCGCCGCCCCGCCCGACGACTCACCAACACCCGAGGGCGACTGACCCAGCAGCGGCCGATCCTCTTGCCGGTTCGCGGCACCGATGCCAGGTGTGAGCGGGCCAAACTCAAGGAGCACTCAGATGGGTTCGAATCGGATGAAGGTGGATGACACGACTTGGGGCAAGAATGGCGAAGGCTGGTTTTGGGTTCTCGCGGGATTCGGAATCGGTTTCCTTATTCTTGCCGCTTTCCTTGATGCTCCTGGGATACTAGTGGTGTGTCCCTTTGTTGGCGGGTTATTGGGAAATTCCTTGCGGATAATCAGATCACCCAAGAAAAGAGTTCGCGGAGCTGAAATCCGGCGACGCGGACGTTTCGACTGCCATCCAGGACAGCGAGTAGGGCGAGGCGTGCAACCCGCCTGACTTACCTTTCGAAGGTCGAAATGGCCGTCGTCCAGGCGAAGTACGATCAGAAACGGCGGAAGATTTGAGGCGACTGCACACGTTTAACACACCTTTTTTGTAGTGTCTGTCACTGGAAGGGCGGTTGCGGCATCGACCTAAGTACGCTACAACATGGAACTTAGGTTGCGAATTCCCCGATAGCTCAATTGGTAGAGCGAGCGGCTGTTAACCGCTAGGTTGTAGGTTCAAGTCCTACTCGGGGAGCTAGCCCCTCTGGCACCTTCTCGCAATCCACCGCATCCCCATGCAAAACCGGGGTTTGCGTGCTGAGGTCCAAATCGCTTTGCGACCCCGTGCGA
>PBSL01000021.1 GCA_002726205.1 Planctomycetaceae bacterium
GGTTACTGGTTGGGTTACTGGTTGGGTTACTGGTTGGGTTACTGGTTGGGTTACTGGTTGGGTTACTGGTTGGGTTACTGGTTGGGTAGTCGGTGCTTTGGCCAGAACTTTGACCGGATCGATCGCCTCTTTCGGCTGAGAATCGGGCCGAATCGTCGATTGACCGGTTTCGATCTGGGCAATCAGCCCATCCGGAGTCATCGCGGTGGCCGGGAACGTCAGTTTCTGGGATTCGGCCATCAACTTGGCCACCATCGCCAATCTCAAGGCCTCGTTGGGCTTCCCGGCAGTTGCCAGGCGGCGGGCTGCCATCAGGTATTCGCTAACCCGCGTTTCCACCAGGCTGGCGATCGATCGACCTTTGTCGACGTTGATTTTTCCCAGGAGTTTGATCTCCAGTGCCGCCACCAGTTGCGACGGGGGAATGCTTCCTTCGGGGAGGACGATTCCTTCATTTCGTGTCTGGCGGTCAGCCTGGGCCGCCAGGTTCAATGCCAGGCTCAAGTTGCCGGCAGCCGAAGCCGCACGTGACTGTTCCAGGAGGTTTCCGACCTGTGCGACGGGCGACTGAAGTTGGGCGATCAGGTCTGCCGGCGTTGTTTCACCTTCGGCAAAGGTCAACTCGGCCACCCTGGCAATCTGCTGGGCAGTCAGCGCCAGCCGCAGGGCTTCGGCTCGGTTCCCGCGTTGAAACTCCGCGGTGGCCCGATCGAGTTGTTGCCGAACACGACGATGAATGACCGCGCCGGCCGTGCCCACCGCCGTTGATTTTGCAGCCACATCACCGACCGGCACCGCGCGGTCGGCAGTGTCACCGATGGGTCGAGGCGGCGGAGCCACGACCTGAGCCGTTCCTGTCTGTGCCGAGAGGTTTCGAGGTGTCTCTGTGGGCAGAAACAGCCATAACCCCAAAGCGAGGAAACTCGTGAACGCGAACAGTCCGAGGGCCTTTCTCACCGGATATTCCTCCGCACGACTCAACGTGCCAGCCACCGTGTTCCGGTTCCATCCGGAACACCGTACGACCCGAAGACTCGCGGAGAATCAGACGGTCTCACGGACCGTTTTCTTCTCCAGCGGATCACCAGGGCGACAAGGCGCGGTGAGTCAGATCAGATTGTGTGTGATAGTCGAGAGAATGGAGAGTTGAGTGAGTTGTCGTCGGAGTGAGATTCAGGACGACTTGGTATGAGAGGTCTGAAGTGGGCGGGGTAATAGTGCATCTTCGTTGACAGGGTCAACCCCGTTCTATTCCTTTTCTGGAATCACCCTCGCTTTCTTCGCGGGAGGATCAGCAGCCGGGCCAGGGTCCGATTCGGCCGTGGGCAGCAGCCTGGTAACCTTCTTGAGGAACGGCTGCCCGGGCCGATCAAACACGGTCGTGATCTGCGCTGCCTGTTTGAGATCGTTGACGACCCGTTCCATTTCCTTGAGCCGTTCCTGCTCGGACAGTTTTTCTTCGATCTTCGACTGGACGGCTTCGAACTTCTCGGGTCCACCGTCCTGCCGTTGGGTCGCCACGACCATCTGGAAGAATCCCGCGCCTTCGAAGACCTCGCTGACGGTCCCCTTGGCCGTCTCGAACAGGGCCTTCTCGACCCGATCGTCGGAGAAGCTGGCGCGGTCGGTCCAGTCCCATTGTCCACCATCTCCGGCCGCCGGTCCGTCGGAATGGACCTTGGCAACATCAGCAAAGTCCTGTCCCGCCTCGAGCTTTTCCTTGACCGTGTCGATGACCACCCGGGCCGCCTGAGGACCACCCTGTTTCTTGTGAGTCACGAGAATCTGTCGCCAGCGAACACGAGGAGTGGTCGCGAAATCCGCAAGATGCTGCCGGTACCAGGCCGTCATCTCGGTGGGGGCAAACGTTGTCCGCGGTCGAGCCTTTTGCCGCAGGTATTCCATCGCCGCCTGCTGCTGCTGGAAATCTTCCTTGAGCACTTCCAGCGTCAACCCCTCCCGGACAAGCTTCTTCTTGAGCTGGATGATCGAGTCGACCTGATGGCTTTGCAGCAACTGGGGCAGTTCCTGTTCGATGAAGATCTTCTCGAGCTGCGTATCGAGAAATTCCTGCCTGTCGGCATCGAGGTCGTTGCGGAGTGCCTCGGCCATCAGTTTTCGATCCACATATCCGGACAGTTGTTTCTTGATCAGGTCCTCCTGCAGTGCCCGGAACTGGGCCAGCGGCATCTGATCACGAGCAGTCAGCAAAGCGCGGTGCTGTCGCTGGAGAATCTCCGAGGCGAAAACCGGGGCGCCGTTGACGACGGCGACCACGTGGGTGCCGGTCAACCAGTCGATGTTGTCGTCCGGGTAGTTCAGCCGGAACGTGGCCGGTTCGACACTTCGATCGTGCAGGGGCCCGCCTTCGGCAGCGACGGCGGCTTCCGGCAGTTTGCCCGAAGCGGGTGTCACTTGCTGGGATTGACCGTCGGCGCCAACAGCACTCGCGGGTGGCGTCGCCGGGGAACTCTTCTGCACACTGCGACACCCCGTTGCCACGGCAATCGCGGCCACAAGCAGCAGGACGCTTGCCGGCGTGCCGGGCAGATACCACGTGAGCGAAAGTCTCATCGGGCCGGGTCCATCCGGTCCAGGGCCATCACGTCGAAGGCCGATGGTGCAAGACAAGGAAGGGCTGGAAGGGGCGGGAGTATAGGTTTGGCCTAGGACAGCCGCAACACCGATTTCACCAGGCCCAGCAGCAGATCGCCCCGGGTTTCGTCGGGCTCGAGAACCAGGCACGCCTGTTGCCCGTCGACCACCCGCAACGTCCTGGAGGACTGCGACGCCAGACGACGAATTCGCCCGGCATCCCGGTAATCCATCACCACGAACGGTCCCTGGCCATCACGTCGAGGTTCCAACCGGATTGCCTCGATACCCCAGGCGTCGGCCTGCAGTGCCACCTGCCGAACCTCCAGCAGCCGTTCAACCTCCTCGGGCAACGGGCCGAACCGGTCACGCAGTTCCTCGCGTACGCTCTGCAACTGCTGCTCGTCGACGACCTGTGTCAGGCGACGATAGACATCGACCTTGTGACGTCCCGGTGGCACGTAGTCGTTGGGCAGATAGGCCGTCAACGGCAGGTCGACCGACACGTGCCGGTCTTCCCGGGGCGGCAGGTCCTGCAATCGCCGCACGGCGTTCTCCACCAGGCGGCAGTACAGTTCATAGCCCACCGTGGCAATGTGCCCGCTTTGCTGGGTGCCCAGGATGTTGCCCGCCCCGCGGATCTCCAGGTCCCGCATCGCGATCTTGAATCCGGCGCCCAGTTCGCTGTATTCCTCGACCGCCTTCAAACGCCGCGTGGCGACCTGCGAGAGCGGTCGCGTCTCGGGCAACAGCAGGTAACAGTAAGCCCGCTTCCGGTAGCGACCGACACGACCCCGGAGCTGGTGCAGGTCGGCCAGCCCGTAGCGGTCGGCCTCGTGGATAAAAATCGTGTTCGCGTTGGGTATGTCCAGGCCGCTCTCGATGATCGTCGTCGCCACCAGCACGTCGATGCGGCCCTGGACAAATTCCAGCATTGCCTGTTCGAGGTCCTGCTCCTTCATCTGCCCGTGAACCACCCCCAGCCGCGCCTCGGGAATGATCCGCTGCAGCCGCTGGGCCTCGATGTGGATGTTGTGGACGCGGTTGTGGACGAAAAAGACCTGGCCGTTGCGATTCAACTCGCGGACGATCGCCTGCCGGATCAACTCGTCATCATCCCGGGCGATGCGTGTCACGATTGCCAGGCGGTCACGTGGCGGCGTCTGCAGGTTGGAGATGTCGCGAATCCCCAGCAGCGACATGTGCAGCGTGCGAGGAATCGGCGTGGCGGTCATCGTCAGCACGTCGACCTCCAATCGCAGCCGCTTCAACAGTTCCTTGGCCGCCACGCCAAACCGCTGTTCCTCGTCGATCACCAGCAGGCCCAGGTCGGCAAACGCGACGTCCTTTTGCACCAGCCGGTGTGTGCCGATGACCACGTCGACGGTCCCGTCGGACAGCCGCTCCAGTGTTTCTCGCTGCTGCCGTTTCGTCTTGAAGCGTGACAACGACTCGATCGATACGGGGAACTCGGCCATCCGCTCGCTGAATGTCCGATAGTGCTGCTCGGCCAGCACCGTCGTCGGCACCAGCACGGCCACCTGCCGTCCACCGTCGATCGCCTTGAAGGCGGCCCGCATCGCCACCTCGGTCTTGCCGTAGCCGACGTCGCCGCAGATCAGCCGATCCATTGGACGCGACCGCTGCATGTCCTGGCTGACGTCAGCGATCGAGTCGACCTGATCGGGTGTCTCGACGTAAGGGAACGCCTGCTCGAATTCCTGTTGCCAGTGGCTGTCGACTGGATGAGTGAGTCCCGGCTGAGCCTCTCGTGCGGCCTGCAACCGCAGCATGTCGGAAGCCAGGTCGCCGACGGCCTGAGCCACCTTGTCCTTTTTCCTGCTCCAGCTCGCGGTGCCGACTCGCGAAAGCTCCGGAGACGTTTTCGAGGGGCCGATGTATTTCTGGACGAGGTGAATCAGCGAAACCGGAACGAAAAGCTGCACCTGGTCCCGAAACTCCAACACCAGGTGTTCCTCGGATCGTTCATCCTTGCTCAACAATTTCAGACCCCGGTAGCGGCCGATCCCGTGCGTCAGGTGCACGACCAGATTTCCCGGTTCCAGGTCCAGGAAACTGTCGATCGCCCGGGCATCACTGCGGCCGCGGGTTTGCGGCCGAATCTCGGTCCGGTTGAACAACTCGTTGTCACCCAGGACCACCAGCCGCGAGCCAACCAGCCGGAAGCCCCGGTCGAGACGGCCCACGCACAGGCCTGCCTTGTCCACCAGTCGTCCGATCCCCTCGGTCGAGGATTGCGGAAGTTCATCGAGCATCTCGACCAGCCGACCGCGTTCGGCCTCGTTGTGACAGGCCACCAGCACCCGGTCGTCGCTCCCCAGCGTCTCCTGCAGTTCCTCGAGGACACGCGTCCGCGGACCGACAAAACGCTCGATCGACTCGACCCCCAGATGACATGTCGTTTCCATGCTCGCCGCCGCCAGTGCGGCAACCGTGACGCTGGGAAACTCGATCAGCCCCGCCAGCACGGTTTCGACCGTCGCCAGTTCGTCGGGCTGACCCAATCGCTGACGGTAGTCCTCCCCCTCCTGCTTCAACTCGGGCAACTCGACCAACGCCACCCAGGTCCCATCGGGCAATGACTGCGAAAGCAACTCGCCCCGACCGGTCACCTCGGTCGGCTCGACCAGGCACAACTCGACCTCGGTCAACAGCTCCCGTTGCCGCTGCGTTTCGGCATCAAAGCTGCGGATCGACTCGATTTCGTCACCGAAAAACTCCAACCGCACCGGATCCCGGGCATCGGGTGCGAAGACGTCGATGATCCCCCCGTGACGGCTGAATTCGCCGGGCAGTGCCACCGCCGTGGTGTGTACCAGGCCCCGCGAAACCAGCCATTGCAGCAACTCCTCCGGATCGAGCTCCTCACCGGTGGCAAAACGCCGTCTTGCCGCATTGCGGTCTTCACGTGAAGGCACCGGTTGCATCAACGCGGCAATGCTAGCCACCAGGACCGGTGATGTGCTGCGCTGGAGTGCCGAAAGCGAGCGGAGCCGGCCGGCAAAGACCGGATCGGCGGTGTCCTGTTCTTCGGGCAGCGTCTCCCAGGCGGGAAACACCAGCGGTCGGGCGCCCGAGAATGTCGCCACGTCGGCTGCCAACGACTCGACATCCCCCACCCGTGGCACCACGATCACCATCGCCGAAGGGCGGGTGCCGACCAGGGCTGCCAGCGACAGGGCGCACGCCGACCCCCACGCCCCGTCGATCGTGGCACTCTCGCCACGGGACAACGCCCGCTGCACCTCGACGAACCGCTGATCCCCCTCCAGGGTTTTCACGAGTTGCGGCAGGTCGGCCGGAGGGGCGACCGGAGCCTGCAGTCGATCTTCAGGGATTATCCTCTCCCGGACCGAGACGACGTCCCGGCGGACTTCTTGCCCACCGACAGTTCCTTGAGTGTCTTGACCAATCGACCGGGGTCGTCGCTGGAAAGCGACGACGGTCGATGCACCAGCAATCCCAGCACCTCCGAACGGACCCCGGTTGTTCCATTCAGGTGCAGCCCCACCCGCAACCGGTGCACACGGGCAACCAGGGACGGGGTCTTCTTGACCCAGGCAGGCCACAGACGGATCGTCTCCACGCCCGCCTTCACGAAGGCATCGATCGCCTCGGGCCCGGGCACCAGGCCCAGTTGGCGAGCCTTGGGCAGCAATCGGCGAAAACGCTTCGCCTGGGCCACGCTGCGAACACCAACGACGATCCGACGGGGATCACCGTGACGGGTGACCTCACCGGCAACCTGCCGGTCGTAGGCGTCTCCCTGTTCCTTCAGATCCAACAGCACATCGATCCGACCGCGACTGGTCTCCAGGACCTCCCGCAGCGTCGGCACCCGCTCGTTCTTGTAACGCGCGTCAAACCAACTGCCCGCGTCGAGTTTCCTGATCGCCGCCAGGGTCACGTCGCCGATCTTGCCGGTGCCGTTGGTCGTGCGGTCCAGCGTGCTGTCGTGGAGAATCACCAGTTGACGATCCCGCGACAGGCGAACATCCACCTCGCTTGCCGTCGCCCCCACCTCGATCGCACGTCGCAGCGACGACAGGGTGCACTCGGGCCGATCGGCACTGGAACCGCGATGCGCGATCACCTGGCGGACCGCCTTGGCACGGGCCGCCACACCGGCGGGTTCGTCGGCTCGGGCACTCCCAACCAGGATCGCCTGCAGCAACAACAGCCCCGACACCAGGCGAATGCCCCGGGGGACGTTCTCGACAACCAGCATGGACCAAACCTCCTTTGGAATCGACCCGGCCGCAGGTCTCTCCGGGGATTGTACCGGGTCAACCCACCGCGTCCACGCCCGGGGCCGGCGACACGGCCGGGTTTCGACAAGCCGTCCGGCGGTCGTTATCATCGCGCCACGTCGCAACGCTGCAGCCAGCCGGAGAAAACACATGCCCCGATCCGTCGATCGTCACCGCCTGATCACCACCGAGGACCTGGACCGGTTCGTCCTGGTCTCCGATCCCCAGATCTCGCCCGACGGACGTCAACTGCTGTTGACCCGGCGTCACGTTGGAGAAAAGAACGAGTACCTGGGAAACCTCTGGGTCGTTGCCGCCGACGGCAACAGCCCGCCCCGTCAATTCACCTCCGGTGACCACGACGGCCAGGGCCGCTGGTCCCCCGACGGAAGCCGGGTGGCATTCGTCTCGACCCGTGACAAACGACGGCCCCAGCTGTTGCTGATCGACACCGCCGGTGGCGAGGCGACGGCGCTGACGCGTTTTCCCGAGGGAAACATCGAGGGCTTCAGCTGGTCACCCGACAGCCAGTCGATCGCCGTCTCCTTTCGGGAAACCGACCCGGACCGCACCCTCGAAGCCGAGCAGGAGCGTGAACGGACCGGAGCGACCACGCCTCCCTGGGAAATCGACGGCATGTTCTACCGACTCGATGGCGACGGCTATTTCGGCAGCCAGCGACCTCGGCTCTACCTGGTCGATCTCTCCACCGGTGACCACCGGCTGTTGTTTGCCCGCGGCAGTGCTGCGTCGTTCTCTTTCGACTGGTCCCCGGATTCTTCCGAGTTGCTGGTGGCGACCAATGTCAGCCGCGAACCGCTGTTGACGCCCTGGAAGGACGTGATCTTTCGCGTCAACGCCGCCAAGGGGCGGGCCGAGAAGATCCCGGGGCTGCCCGATGGCTGGAAAACCGCGGTCCGGTACAGCCCCGATGGCCGTCGCGTGCTGTTTGCCGGACGCGAAGGGCGAGAAACGTGGGGTGTTCGCAACACGCACCTGTTCTCCTGCCGCCGCGACGGCAGCGACCTGGTCGACCTGACCGGCCACACCGACTTCTGTCTCTCCGCCGTCACGCTCTCCGACACCGCCGAGGCCAGCTTCGGCGTTCACTACGAATTCACGCCCGACGGCCGACACGTGTTCCTGAACTTCGGCTGGCACGGCGCGACGGTGATCGCGACGGTGCCGATCGACGGTGGGCCGGTGCGGCTGCTGACCTGCGGACCCGAATCGGCCGTGATGGGCAATCTCAGCAGCGACGGAAAACGGATGGCCGTTTGCAGCGGCGACGCGGTGAACCTGCCCGAAGCCGGTGTGGCCGAGGTCCGGGGTGGCCGGCGGCTTGAAGATCTCGAGCCCAGGCAACTTACCGATTTCAACGGCCCGCTGCTCGAGACCCTGGAACTCTCGGTTCCCGACGAACACTGGATCGAATCAGACAGCGGGATTCGCGTGCAATGCTGGGTGATGCAACCCCCGGGACAGCGACGCAGAAAACGGCCGGCCGTACTGCAGATCCACGGCGGTCCTCACGCCCTCTACGGCACGACGTTCTTCCACGAGTTCCAGGTGCTGGCCGCCGCCGGATACATCGTCGTCTTCAGCAACCCCCGTGGCAGCAAGGGATATGGCGAGGATCACTGCACGGCCATCCAGGGACGCTGGGGTGAGGCCGACTGGGCCGATGTCCAGGCGGTCACCTCCCTGATGCAACAGCACCCCGACATCGACAGCAAGCGGATCGGTATCATGGGCGGCAGCTACGGGGGCTACATGACCAACTGGGCCATCGGCCACACCGATGTCTTCGCCGCGGCGATCACCGATCGCTGCGTGTCGAACCTGGTCAGCATGGCCGGTTCGAGCGACTATCCGCTGGTGCCGGGCGAATACTGGCCGGGAAACCCGTGGGACGACAACGAGGAGATCTGGCGACAAAGCCCGATTCGCTGTATCCGCCAGGTGACCACCCCGACACTGGTGATTCACAGCGAGGGTGACCTGAGGTGCAACATCGAACAGGGCGAGCAGGTCTACTCGGCCTTGAAGATGCTGGGGGTTCCCACGCGATTTGTCCGCTACCCGCGTGAAACCAGCCACGGGATGAGTCGCGGCGGTCCACCCGACATGCGGCGGCACCGGCTCGGAGAAATCCTCGCCTGGTGGAAGCAGCACCTCCGGTAGACCGGTTCGCGGGGATCAAAACCTGCCGCGGGCACGGCCAAGGTACTCCGAAACACGGCGGGCAAGCCGAAAGACTCGTGGAACCTGCCGCGGGTTGATCCGGGGAACATTCGCAGAAACGTCGTCTTCTGCCTCTGTCGCCGGGGTCTCAGCGGGGTCCACCGGTGGGGCATCATAGGGAACCCCCGCCTGCGGTTCCGCCGCGTTGAGCGCCTGGACGACGGTCTTGAACGAGGCATTCTCACGGTCCTCGCGGCTGAGATACCGGAAAGTGCCACCGAAGACCACCAGCGTTTCGATGAATTCCTTTCGACGACTTTTCGCCCGGGTCAAATCCCACAGCGCCGGCCCCTTCGGCCGCGCCTCGGTCAGTTGCCGCGACCACTCCTGCAGTTTCAACCGATTCGACCGACGCCGTTCCAGCAGGTCGATCTCATCAAGCCGACTCTCCCGGGTGTCGTATCCTCGACGACGGGGACGCGCCACCTGCCGCCGCAGCCGTTCATCTTCGATCAGGCCTCGCGGCGGAGACCAGATCACCAGTTCCCCGGCAGCAATCACCACCGCATCACCGGCACGAACCGCGGCGGTCGTTTTCACCGTCACCATCGTTTGCCGCCGCTGGACAAGGCCCGCAATGCAGATGCCGACCAAGCGGAAATCATCGCCCTGGCGGCGAAACACCCGAAACCGGTGGCCGGGGACCACGCCCTCGACAAAACCCATATCGATCGCAACATCCCGGCCCTTGACGAACAGGACCGTCCCGGCCACGTAATCACTGCGACGGATCGGTGCTCCCAACAACAGCAGGTCACGCGCCGAGACTGTCGCGCACAGCCCCAGCAGCAACAAGACACTCGTCAAACCGACCCTGACCATCGAATGGCCTCCGCAGATCCTCGCCCGAGATTGTTCAACGGTCAACAACAGCCCGCCGACCACAAGCCAGTCTAGCACGTGTTTTCGGCTAGACGCTGACCGGTTCGTCTTCGATCGGCGCCGCCGCGTCTAACCGCGTCGGTGCAGAGGTCCGGCTGTGGTCATGACCGTCGTAAACGCCAAAGTCGTTATAGAAGAACTTCTTGACCAGGCGGTACACCCAACTCTTCTCGGGGATTTCCTGATCGGGGTGATATTGCGACGTGCGAACGCTCATCCGTTCAAGTTCCTCCAGGGCGGTGCCCCGAACGGTCGCATCCGGGGCCGCGTGACTCTCGACCAGTTCCTTCAACAGGTCGGGACGTTCGAGCACGACACAACCACGGGTGGTCTCCTGGGCCAACTCGCGAAAACCGGCCAGGAACTCCGACTGCACGATCTTCTCTCCCAGGGTCTTGTGTTCTTCCACCGGGGACTGCGGGTCATCGTAGATCGACTCGGTCGCAAACTGGACGATCGGGCACGGTTCGATTCCACCCCACGGGTTGATGTGGTGGCTGATCCCGGTGGCTGCCGGGCACAGCGCCTTGCCCTGCCCGTCGTGATAGGCATCGATCACGACAATCGGTTTCTTCACCCGGGTTTCAACAACGAACTCCCGTACCCGCAACTGCTGTTCGGGTGTCAGGCACAGTTCGGGACGGGCATCCGGACCCATCGGACGATAGACGTGGAACCAGCTGTACATCACCCCCATCTCGATCAGGCGATCGATCCAGGCGTCGTCGAGCAGGTCATCGATGTTGGTTTGACACACGCTCGTGCAGACACCGGTCAACAGCCCGTTGTCCAGGCAGTTCTGGATTCCATTCAGTGTCCTGTTGAGCACACCGCCGGAACCTCGCCGCTCGTCACTGGTGATCTCGTCGCCTTCGACGCTGACCAGCGGGGTCACATTTCCCAGCCGTTTCAGTTCCCGCGCCACCTCGTCGGTGATGAAGTGCCCGTTGGTGAAGACCTGGAAATAGCACTTCGGGTGCCTCGCGAAGATCTCCAGCAGCTGGGGATGCATGAAGGGCTCGCCACCGACGATCCCGAAGAACACGTTGCCCATCTCGCGGGCCTCGGAAATCAGCCTCGACATCGCCTCGACATCGATCCGTTCCTGCTTGGCCGAGACATCGACCCAGCAACCCTGGCAACGGAGATTGCAACTGTTGGTGACCGACACATAAAGGAAGGGGGGAAAGAATTCACCCCGCTTGAGCCGCCTGCGATACTTCAGGACCGAGCTGACACCGCCCACGCCCATGATGCGGAGAAACTTCCACACCAGCCGCTTGTTGGTTTCGAACAGGACTCGCCTGGCCATCTTCAGGTACATCGGTCACGCTCGCCGTCTACCGATCCGCGGGATTGTCCTGGTCCGCACTCTGCCACCCGATCCTATCACTCCTCGGGAGGAATCTCGACCGACTATGGTTCTTCCTGCCGCTCGCTCCCGGCTATACTGCGATTCGGCATCACGCGGCCCGAAACCAGCGGAACACCCTCATGACCGATTCGCCCACGCCGGAGTCCCGCTCCCGACCGGTCAACCGCCGCGAGTTTGCCAGGCGGGTTGCCGCCGGAACCGCGGTGGTCGGACTGGCCGGTAGCGAGAGTTCCTCCGCCCCCAGGCCAACCGACAAGCCCAAGACACCCGGCAGCAAAAAGCCTGCCAAGCCAGCCGCCGAGCCCGAACCACCGCCACCGCCGGCACTGCTGCTGGAGATGATCCGTCAGCGGTACCCCGACAAGCGGCTCGACGACGACCAGATCCTGGCGGCGATCTACGGAGAACTTCGCAGCCACCTGGCCCGTTCCCGCCGGCTCAGCCAATCCCCGCTCGAGAATTCCGACGAACCCGGCTTCGTCTTCTCCGCTTTTCGGTCCAACGACTGACCTCCCCGGGACTTCATCACGGACACGCGCACGATGGCCCTCAAGGACAAACACGCCTTCGCCTCGGTCCGAACCCTCGGCGACCGGCTTCGTCGCCGGGAGTTCACCGCCGTCGAGTTGACCGGGTTCTTTCTTGACCGGCTCGAGACACTGGGCCCGAAACTAAACGCCGTCGTCACCGTCACGCGAGAAACTGCGCTGGCCGAGGCCGGACGGGCCGACGCCGAACTGGCCGCCGGCCGCGACCGCGGACCGCTGCACGGGATTCCCTACGGGGCCAAGGACCTGTTGGCCACCCGGGGCATCCCGACCAGCTGGGGAGCAGCACCGTGGAAGGACCGTGTGATCGATGCCGACGCCACGGTGATCCGACGACTGCGGGACGGCGGGGCGATCCTGGCAGCGAAACTGGCGATGGTCGAGATCGCCGGGGGCCTGGGCTATCGGCAGGCGAATGCAAGTTTCACCGGGCCGGGGCTGAACCCCTGGGACACCCGCCGCTGGTCAGGCGGTTCCTCGAGCGGGCCCGGATCGGCCGTTGCCGGAGGACTGGTACCGTTTGCCATCGGATCGGAAACCTGGGGCTCGATCATGACCCCGGCCGGCTTCTGCGGACTCAGCGGACTCAGGCCCACCTACGGTCGGGTCAGCCGCCACGGCGCGATGGCACTCTCCTGGACCATGGACAAGCTGGGACCGATGGCGCGGACGGCCGATGACTGCGGCCTGGTCCTGGCGGCCATCGCCGGTCACGACCCGGCCGACGCGACCAGTGTCGATCGCCCTTTCCAATGGTGCCGGGACTCGATCGAGAAGAAACGCCGCTTCCAGGTGGCGATCCTGAAAGGCTGCGACGATCACGTCCAGAAACCGGTGAAAAAGAACTTCCGCAAGTCGATCGACAAGCTCGAGAGGTTCTGCAATCTCAGCGAGGTCGCTTTGCCCGACCTGCCCTACGAAGACGTGGCCGGCACCTTCATCGACTGCGAGATGGCGGCCGCCTTCGAGGGACTCGTCAGCAGCGGCGACGTCTGGGAATTGACCGCACCGGAAGATCGCCACGGCGGACACGCCGCGATGGTGATCCCGGCCAAGGACTACATCAACGCGATGCGGATTCGCCCGAAGATCCAGCGAGCCGTCGACCGGCTGTTCGACGGAATCGATGCCCTGGTCACACCCACGCTGGCAACGGTGGCCTACCCGATCGACCGGTCGTTTCGGGATTACCGTCGGGGCTTCCACGCCAGCCGGATCGGCGGAGCCGGCAATGCCGCCGGGATCCCCGCGATCAGTGTTCCCAACGGGTTCGGCGAAGACGACCTGCCGACCGGGCTGCAGATCGTCGGCCCGGCCTGGAGCGAATCGACCGTGCTCGAGATCGCCACGCGCTACCAGGACGCCACCGACTTTCACGAAAAACACCCCGACGACTAGCAGCCGACCTGATCGGCCCGGTCCCAGCCATGAGCACGACAGCCACCGCCCCCGTGATCGCGATTGCTTCCAAGAACGGCCTGGAAGCCACCCGGCTGGCCTGCCGCCAGATGCACGAGGGCGTGGATACGCTCGAGGCGGTCGTCGCCGGGGTGGGCCTGGTCGAGGACGACCCCCTTGACACCTCGGTCGGCTATGGCGGCCTGCCCAACGAGGACGGCGTCGTCGAACTCGACGCGGCGGTGATGCACGGGCCGACACACTCCGCCGGAGCTGTCGCCGCCCTGCAGGGAATCCGCCACGCCGCCCGCGTGGCCCGCGACGTGCTGTACCGTTCCGACCATGTGCTGTTGGCCGGCGACGGTGCCGGGGCCTTCGCCCGGGCCCATGGGTTTCCCGTCGAGGACCTGTTGACCGACAAGGCCCGCCGGATCTGGCTGCACTGGAGAGAAACACTCTCGGATCGCCAGGACTGGTTGGCAGCAGCCCACCAGGACCTGCACCCCGACGTGATCGAGTTCTTCAAGATCCCCGACCCGGGCAGCAGTCCAACCCGGGACAGCCAGGACACGACCGTGCAGGCCGACACGGCTGCTGCCGGACGATTCGGCCCCGACTACCACCGCCCCACCGGCACGATCCACTGCGCCGGCCGCAATGCCGCCGGCGAACTCTCCTGCACGACCTCCACCAGCGGCCTCGCCTTCAAACGCCCGGGACGAATTGGCGACTCACCGATCCCCGGCGCCGGACTCTACGTCGATAACGCGATCGCCTCCTGCGGAAGCACCGGGCGGGGCGAGGCCAACCTGACAGACCAGGGCAGTTTCGCCGTGGTCGAATTGATCCGCAACGGCCGCTCGCCCCTCGACGCCGGGATCGAGGTCCTCCAGCGGGTGCTCGCGCACACGCCATCCCGGTTGACCGACGAGCGGGGTCGCCCCAGCTACAATCTCACCTACTATATCCTCACCCGCGACGGCCACCACGCCGGGGTCAGCCTCTGGGGTCCAACCCCCTACGCGGTGACCGACAGTTCCGGCACCCGCCTGGAACAGTGCCACGCCCTCCACCAACGGGAAGCCTGATCGCCACCGACAACCGCTGCGACCAGCGACAGCGCTACCCAGCCCGACACGCCAGAAGGCCCCGGCCATGAGCCCGATCCTGCATGCCCGTCGTTACGACACGGCCGAGCCAATCGCCATCCGCCTCGCCGATGGCCGGATCGACGAGATCACCCCGGCCTGGCCCGACAATCGGGCCGACGACTGGCCCTTCGTGGCCCCGGGACTGTTCGACCTGCAGATCAACGGTCACGGGGGAACCTGGTTCAGCAACCAGGGACTGACGGCCGACGACGTGATTTCAGTCCTCGAACCACACTTCGCTCACGGCGTCACCAGGCTGTGCCCCACGCTGATCACCGCCTCGACACAAGCCCTGGCGGCCGGTTTTGCTGCCATCGACGAGGCCTGCCGACAGCAACCCTGGGTCGAACGGATGGTGCCCGGCTGCCACCTGGAAGGCCCCTACATTTCCGACGTCGACGGGCCCCGTGGAGCCCACCCGCTCGAGCACATTCGCCCGGCCGACTATGACGAGTTTTCCCGGCTCCAGGAAATTGCCGGGGGCCGCATCCGCCTGGTCACGCTGGCACCGGAAGTCGAGCAGGCGGTGCCGTTCATCAAACGTGCCGTCGCCGACGGGGTGGTGGTCGCCATCGGCCACACCGCGGCCGAACCCGACCAGATCTCGGCCGCGGTCGACGCGGGAGCCAGGCTCAGCACACACCTGGGCAACGGTGCCCACGGGACAATCCGACGGCATCCCAACTACATCTGGCAACAACTGGCCGACCCGCGGTTGCACGCGAGCCTCATCACCGACGGGCACCACCTGCCGCCCAGTGTCATCCGTGCCATCCTGGAAACCAAGACGCCCGCCCGCAGCATCATCACCTGCGACGCGGCCGGGCTGGCCGGGTGTCCACCGGGGGTCTACCAGGAAGGATCGATGGACGTGGAGATCCTCGAGGACGGGCGAATCGTGATCGCTGGACAACAGCAGTTGCTGGCCGGCAGCAGCCTGTCGACCGACACCTGCGTGGCCCACGCCATCTCCGTCGCCGACATCTCGCGCGGCGACGCGTTCGACATGGCCGGGGCCAACCCGGCCCGCTTGCTCGGATTCGAGGCAATCGAACTCAAACCCGGCTCCCGCGCTGACCTGCTCGTGTTTCACCATGCAGGACCCGGACACCCACTGGAAATCGTCGCTACGCTCGCCTGCGGTGAAATTCGATTCGGCGCCATCCCCGAACAAACCGTTCTCGTGTCGGCCCGCGATTGACCGGCCGGCGGTCATGACGGCATCATCGCGCGTGCTTGCCTGCCGGTGACAATTTGGTAGGATCGCATTTCAGGAACGGGCCAACCTGCCGTGTTGTGGCTGCGCCCGAACCGTGGGGGGGGCCGCGACCTGAGTCGTTGCACCTTTCTTTTTTTGTCCTGTCATTTCTCTGCCATGGCTGTTTCAAGCCTCAACGAATTCGCCAAGCAACTCACCCGTCTACGGCTGATCGACACCGGCGAACTCCAGCAATGCCTGCAGGAGTTACCCGCGGCGGTGCAGACGCCCGACGGGTTGATGGAGGCGTTGCAACGTCAGAACCTGCTGACGAACTACCAGGTCAACAAGCTCAAGAAGGGCGACACCGACGGCCTGGTCCTGGGGAACGCGAAGTTGCTGTATCGCAACGGGGCGGGCAGCTTCGCCCGTGTCTTTCGTGCCGTTTCGATCGAATCCGGCGAGATGCTCGGGGTGAAGTTACTGCGGCAACGCTGGACCGCCGACCCCGAAGCGGTCGCGCAGTTTCATCGAGAGGCCGAACTGCTCAAGCCCCTGCGGCACCCCAACATCGTGCCGATTTACCAGGTCGGCATCGAAGGCGAACATCACTTTTTTACGATGGAGTTCATCGTCGGGGGCAACCTCGGCGACATGATGAAGATCCGCGGCGCCCTTTCGCCAGTCGACGCCACCCGCTGTGCCCTGGACATGGCCCAGGGGCTGCGTTACACACTCGCGAAGGGGATTTCCCATCGCGACCTGAAACGGACCAACGTCCTGCTAGCCACCAATGGCCAGGCCAAGCTCGTCGATTTCGGACTGGGAGCTGACGAGGCCCTGCATGGTGGAAAGAAGAAAAAGGCCCAACGTTCTGTCGACTACGCCACGCTCGAGGACAACACCGGGGCCCCGCGAAACGACCCTCGCAGCGACCTCTATTTCCTCGGCAGCATCTTCTATGAACTTCTCGCCGGACAACCGGCCTACCCGCGTGCCAAGACCCGGGAAGACCGGCAGCAATTCAGCCGGTTCTGGAATGCCCAACCGATCAACACCGTCAAGCCGGGACTGCCGGCCTACGTGGTTGATGCCGTCGATCGGCTGATGCATCTGAGCCCCGACTCGAGACACCAGTCGCCCACCGAAGCCTGTGACGAACTCAGCAACGTCCTCGATCGGCTCGACACCCAGCCCCGTGACGGCGGACAGGCTGCCGAGTCGTCCAGCGCCGCGAGTTCGGAGCCGACACTGATGTTCGTCGAACGGCGGCCCGATCAGCAGGCGTTGTTGAGAGATTTCTTCACGAGCCGCGGATTCCGGGTGTTGCTCGTCGGCGACCTGCAGCGGGCCCTGAACCGTCTTGGCTCGTCACCGCCGGACGGCCTGGTGTTGATGGGCAGTTCAATCGGCCGGGAAATCCTCGACGGTTTCAAGGACGCGGTCCGCCGCAGCCAGGGCAGGCCGATCGTCCAGGTCGCCGTACTCTCGAAAGACCAGCTCACCTGGGAAAGACGTCTCGACGACACACTCTCGGAGACGGCCCGTGTGTTGACACACCCGCTCGTACTCGGGGACCTGATGACAGAGATCCAGGAAGCCCTGGCGTGTTGCAGCGAGATGCGGCGTTGAGTGCCAGCGACGCTGAGGTCCGGTTCGGCATCCTGGGCACGGCCCGGATCGCGACCAAACTCGTTCCGGCGATCCAGCAGGCCAGCGGGGCCCGGTTGTCGGTCGTCGCCAGTCGCGACCCGGAGCGGGCCCGGCAATGGGCCCAGGCCGAGGGCGTGCCGCTGGGCGTCGAGGGCTACCAGCGGGTACTCGACGATCCCGACATCGACGCCGTCTATATCCCGTTGCCCAACGCGATGCACCACGAATGGACGCTGGCCGCCGCCGAGGCGGGCAAGCACGTGCTGTGCGAAAAGCCGCTGGGCGTCAATGTCTCACAGGCCGAGGAAATGGCGGCAGCCTGCCGGGAACACGGCGTGCAATTGATGGACGGCGTGATGTGGGTCCACCATCCCCGCGCCCAGGCGATGAAAGAACAGCTGGTGTCGGGGCCACTGGGAGAACTCCGCCGTGTCACCTCGGCCTTCACCTTTCGCTTCGATGAGATTCCCGATTACGACATTCGGCTGGACCCGTTGATGGGCGGCGGTTCGCTGGGCGACCTGGGCTGGTACTGCTGCCGGGCGACATTGTGGGCCTTCGACACGCTGCCACACAGGGTCTTCGCCGCCGCCCGCTACTTCCGCGACGTCGACATGAACCTCTCGGCCCTGCTCTGGTACGACGACCAGCGGATGGCATCGTTTGACTGCGGGTTCGACGTCGAGTTGAGGAAATGGTTCGAGGTGGCCGGCACCACCGGCTCGCTCGTCTGCGACGATTTCCTGCGGCCCTGGGACCAGGCCCGGCCGAGGTTCTGGACCCACGATCGCAACGGGTTGATCGCCCAGCACACCGCCGACGCACCGATCCAGGAAGTGGTAATGGTCGAGAACTTCTGCCAGGCGGTCCGCTCGGGAACTCTCCGCGAGGACTGGGTCGCCGACGCCGTGGCGACACAACGGATGTGTGATGCCCTGCAACGCTCGGCCCGGGAGGAAAAGGTGGTCGAGCTGGCCTAGCGACCCTCGAGCCGAGTCACTTGCAAGCCCCCACCGCCGCGCTATAATCGACTCGGCCGCCGTGCGGCGGAGCCGCTGGCGGGAGTAGCTCAGTGGTAGAGCACCACGTTGCCAACGTGGATGTCGCGGGTTCGAATCCCGTCTCCCGCTCTCTGTTTCGTTCAAGGAATCGACCCGATGAATTTCGACGATGAGACGCCAACCGGATCGGAAAGCGACGCCGGTTCCGAATCGGTCGATCCGACCGAAGACTCCCACGAATCCGACACCGAAACGGCTGTCGTCGAGACCGCCGACGCCGGTGCCGCTTCGGAAACCACCGCTGAAGGCGGGGCCGAAACCGAGTCGGCCGACGGTGCCGACGGTGCCGACGGTGCCGACGCGTTGCCCGGCGGAACGCCGCGGATGGCGCTCGAGGTGGATATCAGCGATACGGGTCCGTGCCAGAAGCACGTCGTGATCAAGGTACCCCGCAAGGACATCGACGCCGTCCACGGCCTGGCCGTCGGAGAACTCATCGGTACCGCCGAGGTGCCCGGTTTCCGCAAGGGGCATGTGCCGGCAGAACTCGTGGCCAAGCGCTTCCGGCAGGAACTGGCCGACGAGGTCAAGCAGAAGCTGCTCATCGGCAGCCTCGAACAACTCGCCGTGGACCACGATCTCGATCCGATCAACGAACCCAATCTCGATGTCGACATGATCGAGATCCCCGATGAGGGCGATTTCGAATACGAGTTCGACGTCGAGGTCCGTCCCGACTTTGACCTGCCCGACTACAAGGGGCTGAAAATCGACCGCCCGGTTCGCGAGGTCACCGACGGGGACGTCGATGACTACCTGCAGCAGTTTCTGTTGCAGTACGCGCACCTGCACGACCACGACGGAGCCGCCGGGCCGGGGGATGCGATCGTCGCAGATCTCGAGTTCACTCATGACGGCCAGACCACTCGAACCATCGAGGGCCAGGTACTGCACCTGTGGCCGGTGCTGAGGTTCCGCGACGCCCAGCTCGACGGATTCGCCGAACTGATGACCGGGGTGACTGCCGGCGAGCAACGCGGCACCGAGTTGACCGTTGCCCTCGAGGCGGAAAACGTGGCGATGCGAGGCGAGACCGTCTCGCTGACACTGAAAGTCGAGGCAGTCAAGCAGACCCACCTGCCCGACCTCGACGAAGAACTCCTCGAACGGCTCGGCGTCGATGATGAAGCCTCGCTGCGGGAGGCACTCAAGAGCAGCCTTGAACGGCAGGCCGAATTCCAGCAGCGACAGGCCACCCGATCGCAGGTACTCGAACAGATCACCGAAAGTGCCAACTGGGAATTGCCCGAGGAACTCGTGTCGAAGCAGACCGAGAACGCGCTGCGACGCGAGATCCTCGAAATGCAGCAGGCGGGATTCACGTCGCAGGAGATCCAGGCCCGCGAGAACGAGATTCGCCAGAACGCCGTTTCGACCACCCGCCAGGCAATGAAAGAACACTTCGTACTCGACCGGATCGCCGAGACCGAGGAGATCGATATCACCGCTGCCGATCTCGACAGCGAGATCCAGCTGATGGCGATGCAGTCCGGAGAAAGCCCCCGGCGACTGCGGGCACGACTGATCAAGAGCGGGATGATCGAAAATCTCGAAGCCCAGGTCCGTGAACGCAAGTCGATCGACATCATCCTCGAGCATGCCGAGTTCAATGACACCGAGGCCGAACCACCCGTCCAGGAACTCGTCACGACCGTCGAACAGTCGATCTGCCAGTCGAGCTCGTATGCCGACGCAGCGGCGGCCGAAGAAGCCACCAGCGACACCGCGGCAGAGGAACAAGCCGGTGACGACGCGGCAGCCGGGACTGACGACGCGGCAGCCGAGACTGACGACGCGGCAACCGAGACTGACGACGCGGCAGCCGGGACTGACGACGAGAGCCCGGCCGAAGAAGAAGCCGATGCCTCGGACGAGGCCTCGGGGTCCGAGAGTGATGACGGCGAGTGAACTGACCGGGAATCTTCGACGGCGATCGTGCCTTGACGGTCCCCGGGAACATCGGATATCCAACGTCCACTGCCCCGTCCTGAGTGGGACGAGGCGTAATCTCCAAGGTCGAGCTGATACGGGAGGATCCACCGGGTGTCTTCACTGAATTCGTCATACAACCAGCAGGCCGACTACACCCGCCAACGGCAGATGACCATCGGGGACCTGCTGCTGGAGAACCGGATCATCTTTCTCGACGGCGTGATCCACGACGGCAGCGCCAACCTGATCGTGATGAAACTGCTCTACCTGCAAAGCGAAAATCGGCACCAGGATATTCACCTCTACGTCAACTCGCCGGGAGGTTCGGTCACCGCCACGATGGCAATCTACGACACCATGCAGTACCTCGACTGCGGCGTGGCCACCTATTGCGTGGGATTGGCCGCCAGTGGCGGGGCGATCCTCATCGCCGGCGGCACCAAGGGCAAACGACACGCCCTGCCTCACGCCAAGATGATGATCCATCAACCCTACGGAGAGGTCGGCGGGCAGGTCAGCGATATCGAGATCCAGGCCCGCGAGATCCTCGAAACCCGCGAACGACTCAACCAGGTGCTCGCCGACCACACCGGACAACCACTGGAAACGATCGCCACCGACACCGATCGTGACTTCTACATGACCGCCCTGGAAGCCAAGGAATACGGACTCGTCGACGAAGTGCTCGAAAAAGAAAAATCCGACGACGAGTCGTCCTCCGACTGACCCCCCCAGAACCCCGGCCGGCAGCAACCACGGCAGGAACCCCACTCATCATGACGATCCCGATCCCCTACGTCATCGAACGCCATGGCCGTGAAGAACGCGCCATGGACATCTACAGCCGGCTGCTCAAGGACCGCATCATCATGCTCGGCAGCGGCATCAACGACGGTGTTTCCAACAGCATCGTCGCCCAACTGCTGTTCCTGCAATTCGACGACGATCAGTCTGATATACATATGTACATCAATTCGCCCGGGGGTTCGATCACCTCGGGCATGGCGATCTATGACACGATGCAGTACATCAACTGCGAAGTGGCGACCTACTGCATCGGCCAGGCTTCGAGCATGGGTGCGATCCTGCTTGCTGCCGGGGCCGCCGGTAAACGCAACGCGCTGCCCAACAGTCGCATCATGATTCATCAACCCCTGGCCGGCATGGAGGGAACGGCAACCGAGCTCGACATTCACGCCCGCGAGGTACTCAAGGTCAAGCAGAGGATGAACGAGATCCTGTTGCACCACACCGGGCAGACACTCGAGCAGATCGAGGCCGACACCGACCGGGACAATTTCATGACGGCCGAAGAGGCCCAGGGCTACGGGCTGATCGACAACGTGCTCGACAAGTTGGCTCACGAGGGAGCCTCGCCGCCAGAGGACGATTGAGTCGGCAAACCAGGCCAACGACCAAACCGGTCGGAGAGACCCATGGACGGGACCCCGGCGATCCGCTGCGTCGGCTCGAACGCCGCCTGGCGGACTCACCTGCTGTGGCTGTGCCTGGTGGTGTGCGGTTGTACGGCACCGGCCCGGACCGAACGACTCGAGGCACGATTGCGGGATCACGGCGACCGCCTATCGTCACTGGAACAGGAACTCGACTCCACGCGTTCCGAACGCGATGCCCTGCGACGCCAGCGAGACGGCCTGCTCCGCCAGGTTGCGTCTCCGACGGATTCGCCGGCAATTGCCCCTGAACAGGCGGACCTGCTGGTACGGGTCGGCGGTTTGAAGATCAACACCTGGCTGACCGGCGGCAGCAATCTCGACGCCAGGGATGGTGACGATGAGTTGGTGGTACTCTTGCAGCCCCACGACAACGACGGAGAACCGGTCAAGCTGCCCGGCAAGATCCAGCTCGAGTTGATCGATCCCGCCCTGCCCGGCGACACCCGTCAACTGGGCACCTGGACCTTTTCGCCGGCTGCCTGCCGCGACCACTGGCACGCCGGCATGCTTGCCCGGGGATTTCGCTTTCACCTGCCCTGGCAAACCGCACCGACTCATCCACGACTGCTGTTGCACGCCCGCTTCGAGACCACCGACGGCAGGAGTTTCAACGCCGACACACTGGTCAACATCGCCCTTGACGAGGACCGTCGCTGACCCAGAACGCCCCGCGGCCTAACCTCGCCGGTCATCGACGTTCCCGTCTTGATTGGCAGTGGCGGCCAGCTGCCGGGCCCGGGCCATCGCCTCGTCGCTCTCCTCGGTTCGGCCACAGCACTGGCAGATGACCGCCAGTTGTGTCCAGGCAAACCGATCCTGCGGATCCAGTTGCGTCACCCGTTCGGCATGGATCACCGCCTCGTCCCCACGCTCGAGCGACTGCAGGCAGTTGGCCAATGTCGAATGCGACAGCACGTGATCGGGGAAATCGGCAACGATCGCCTCCAGTTCCTCAACGGCCGCCTCGATTTCTCCGGCCCGCTTCAACGCCGTCGCCCGGTCATACCGCTCGTTGATTTCCGACATCGCCGGCTTCCTCAAGAATTTTTACTCCCCAGAGCGTCTCTGCCAATCACGCCCGGCACGCTATGATGCCCTCTGACGGTTTCACGTGAAACACCAGACGAGTTTTCTCGAGTGACGACCACTCCGGATCCCGGCCCACTCCACGACGAGTCCCGCCGAACCTGGTGGGTCTTTCTTGCCCTTGCGGTCGTCGTGGCCACCGCCCTGCGACTGGCCTATCCCTCGGGAATCGCCGTCGAGCACTTTGACGAGGGCGTTTACGCCTCCAATCTCTGGTGCCCGGACACCCTGGTCCCGGGAAACTACAGTTACCCCGACCGCCACCTCTACGCTCCTCCCCTGCTGCCCGCTTCCATCGAAACCAGCCAACTGCTGTTGGGGACTTCCGGCCTGGCCACGATTGTTCCCTCGTTGCTGGCCGGCGTCGTGCTGATCGTGGTCCTGGGAGCAATGGTCCGCGACTGGTTGGGTGAACCCACCGCGCGGGTGGTCGTCGTACTGGCCGTCTCTAGCGACGTCCACATCCTCTTCAGCCGCACGGCACTGACCGATGTCAGCTGGATCACCTGGCTGGTGATCGCCACCGGCCTGGCCCACCGGGGCCTCGTCGGAGGCCGTTTGCCGGTCCTGGCCGCGGCAGGAATCGCGACCGGTCTGGGCTGGTGGACCAAGTACACCGGCTGGCTGCCGTTGGCCGTCACCGCTGCCGGGATCGCGGCAACGGTCGTCCTGGTCCCGGCCACCCGCCAGCGCTGCCGGACGTGGCTGCTGCGGCTGTGCCTGATCATCGCCGTCACCGCGGCAACGATTGCTCCCCTGCTGTGGTCACTGGGCGAAACCGGTGGCTACGGCCCGGTCGCCCGAAATCACGCCCGCTTTCTCGTCGGAATATCAGGCTGGCCCGCTTCAGCCATCGAACAGGCAAGAAACCTGATGCAGCTGGAGAGCCTACTGACGGTGCTGGGACTTCTCCTGGCGTCCTGGCTGGCCAGCGGGCCGGTCGGACGTTTCACGTGGAACGCGATCGTGCCCCGTCTGCTGCTCCCGCTGCTGCTGGCCGGGTTTGCCGCCGTCGCATCGTTCACGCTGATTGTCATCCCGCTGGCGATCTTCGCCCTGGTCGACGGCTTCCGCGAAATCCGTCGCCGGACCGCGAAATCCCTCTCCGGCGACGATCGACACCTGGCCTGGGGAATGCTCGCCGCCTGGTGGATCGCCATGACCGTGACTATCCCGCTCTACTACCCCTACCCGCGACTGTCACTTCCCTGGCTGGTCGCCGGCTGGATACTCGTCGGCCGCGGGATCGTCACCTTGACAACCGCCGCCGATGTCGCGAACCGGTCCGGCCGGCAGTCACTGGCGGTGGCCGGCCTGGGCCTGCTGCTGTTGATCATCGCCGTTCCCGCCGGGCTGCTTCCCCGGGCCATTCCCGCCTGGCAGTCCCGGACAGCCATCGCCGACCTCGCCGACCAACTGATCGACCGCGTGACGACTGCCCACCCGGAAGGACTCGTCGTGGTCCGTGTCTGGGGTGAACCGGCACTTTTCTACCAGCTGAGCGTCCGAGGCCCCCAGCGGCTGCTGCTGCAACCGGCCGGGGGCCTGGCAGTGATCGGCCCCGACCAGCCGGTTCCCGAGGCGCCCGTCTTCCTGGTCGTCGGCCCGCACGTGATTGAAAGCGACCAGGCGCGGCAGCAGGACTGGTCGGCCTTCACCCAGGTCGACGGGTTCAAGATCCGACCCGGCCTCCAGGTCCGACTCAATCAACCCTCCGACCGTCGGGAACAGGCGATGCCTTTCCGGTTGTTGCGCTGGCACCCCTGATCCCCGGCCCCGGCCGTTTCACGTGAAACGGCTCAGGCGGCTCGCCGCTGCAGCACGCGGAGCACTCGCTGAAAGTCGTCGCCGGAATCGAAGGGAATCACGATCCGGCCGACCTGGTTTTCGGTCAGCCGAATCTCGACCTTGGTACCAAACAGGCTGCGGAGGTGTTCCTGGATACTGGCCAGGTGGTTGGTCAACTCCGGCGGCCCGGATTTGGTGACCGGATCGGGATCGACGACCTCGATCCCGATCGGCACGACGCCCAGCCGAATCTCACGTGCGGTCGATTCGGTCACCCGCACCGTCAGGCCTTCCTCGACAATCCGATTGCAGAGGCTGAGCTGATCGCCCGGTTCGAGCGTGACCAGGGCGCGGGCATGACCGGCGCTGATCCGCCCTTCCCGCAGGGCCTGCTGGACCGGTTCCGACAATTCCAGCAGTCGCAACAAGTTACTGATCGCTGAACGGCTCATGCTCAGTCGCTTGGCCAACTGTTCAATCGTGCTGTCGAACTCGTCGAGATATCGGCGAAAGGCCTGGGCCTGTTCGAGCGGGTTGAGGTCCTCCCGCTTGAGATTCTCCTCCATCGCCGTTTCGTACACCTGTTGATCGGTGTAGTGACGAACCTGGCAGGGAACGATTCCCAACCCGGCTTCTCCGGCGGCCAACCAGCGACGTTCGCCGGCAATCAGCTGAAAGTTGCCCCCGCCCAACGGGCGAACCAGCAACGGTTGCAACACACCATGCTGGGCAATGCTCTCGGCGAGTTTGGCCAACGCCTCGGCGTCGAAGTCCTTCCGTGGTTGGTACGGATTGCGAACCAGCGCATCGACGGCGATCTCGAGGAGATCCCCGTCACGGGGAATCTCTTCCTCGTTGGCCGTCACCGCTGGCATCGAGGTCCCCGCCGAGATGGCGAGTGCCGGCACGTCGTCGCCGCTTGCTCCAGGGGGTTCCATCCCGACCAGCCCGGCCAGTCCACGGCCGAGTCGGCTGGCTCGCCGGGGCGGCGGACCCTCGGGGGGTATTGATTCAACGGGCAGGTTCGGGGGTATCGACGACATGACCGGGTCTCCACCGGGCCGGGAAAACGGATGCGGATTCTAGTTCGCTCGTCTCAGAATCGACAAGACGGCTTTTCAGCGGTCACGGGCCAGGTGTTGAAGACCGCCCGCGTTTCACGTGAAACGTCTCCCCGTTGACGCCCACCCGGTCCGAACCTAGACTCAGCCCAAGACGCCTCGCGGGACGTAGCTCAGCCTGGCAGAGCGCCGGCTTTGGGAGCCGGAAGTCGCAGGTTCAAATCCTGTCGTCCCGACTCAAGAAGACCCCGGCGGTCTCTGCCACGTTGGCTGCCGGGTCGCACCAGCGGCGGCTGCCAGGGATATCAGCCGGCCTTGCCCATCCACGTCGGCAGTAGTAGCAGCGGTCGATCGTGGTTTTCTGGGTCGACGAGCAACTGGTCGGTCCCGAGATCATCGATCGAGAGGCCGGCCCGGACAATCCGCTCCAGCAGCACGTCGACATCTTGCTCGATCGAATCGCGGTCGTGCCACTGGGCCAGTGGCACCGCCTGATCGG
Source organism: Planctomycetaceae bacterium (assembly GCA_002726205.1). GTDB lineage: Bacteria > Planctomycetota > Planctomycetia > Planctomycetales > Planctomycetaceae. The sequence continues at coordinate 26,200 of PBSL01000021.1, forward strand.
GCACCGATACCGCCAACACGCCGTGCCGGGCCGTCTCCACGAACAACCACGGCCGAGCGACCGGCAGATCCCGCCGCCACAGCGCGTGACCCAGTTCCCAGGCCTCACGAGCCGATTCGCCGTCGGTCCCCCTGTCGAACCGCAACAGACGGGTCATCACCGCCCCACGGCCGGTGGCCAGAGGAACGGTGGTTCCGTCGGGAGGCGGAACGGCCGCGAGCCGGTCCCGGAGATGTTCAAGCTGACGTTGGCCCAGGAAGGCCAGTCCACGGCAGGCCGCCTGGTCGGAATCGGCGATCAACAGCCGCCGGTTGCCCCGTGACCAGTGCCGATCCAGCCGCCGCCATCTCCTTTCGCGACGACGGTAGAACAACGGCCCCAGGGCCCGGGCCCACTCTCGCCGTGTCACCTCGTCCGACTCGACTTCCGCTGACGTCTCCATGTATTCCCGCAGGAACAACCATCGTTCCGACGGCGTCACGCTCGATCCCAGGGTCGCCGCCAGGCGTGCGAGCCCTGCCAGTCGCCTGGCGGTGGTCGGCCGGCATCTGGCGACCGGGTACAGGTCGATCAACACCAGCCGTGGCCGATTCCCCGGGGAACACTGCAGCAGGAAGTTACCGGCATGCAGATCACCGTGCCAGAGCCCTCCGTCGTGGAGTCGCGCGAGGATCCCCGCAGCCTGGCCCAACACCTCCTTCCGCATCGTGGATTCGATGCCCGGGCCGGCTTCGGCCAGCAATTCGTCCAGCGGCTGCGCGTCGGAAACACCCAGGGTCACCAGCCAACTGTCACGATCGTGGCCCGGCCACAACGGTCCTCCCACCGCAGCCACGTCGGCGGTGGGAATGCCCAGTTCGGCCACTGCGACCATCGAACGGTGCTCACGCCGGGCCGTGGCTCCTCGCACACGGCGACGCCAACGAGCCTTCCAGTCGGCCGCACGGTATCGCTTGATGAAAAGAGAGCTCCCGGACAACCCGCCCGACAACTCGAGGCGATACACCGTTCGGTGACGACCCGTCTTGATCACCTCCAACACCCCCGCCTCCTGCCAACGTTCCAGCGGCAGGGCATCGGGCCCCCCCGAATCGGTGTCGAGCAGAACGTCGAGAAGAAACGGAGCGACATCCCACGTGAAAGCGACACCGCCTGATCGCTGCAGGTCACTGGGGGTCGATCCGTTGGTCGAGGATATCGCCGGGATCATGGAACCTTGAGATCTGAAGAAATGCCAACCGGTCGCGGATGGTCTCAGAAAGTCCGTGACCGGACAAGACAGGTTCAAAGCACCCTTCAGCGATTTCGCAGGAAACCCTGCGGATCCGGTTTCCTGCAACCAACCGACTCCGACCGGCCCTGCGAACCTCGTCCCGCGGCGGGGGCTGGCACGATCGCCGGGCTCCACGGTCGTCCGCTAGCCGACCAGTTCAGGCATCGGACGATGATCACCGACAAGGTACTGCGGTCGGCCCGCCAGGTCGGTGAATTGCGTCGTGGTGACGTCGATGCCCAACCGGGCATACAGCGACGCGAACACCTCGCGGAAATGCACGGGGCGATCCAGTGGCCTCTCGCCCAGTCGCGTCGACGACCCGATCACCTGGCCGGTCCGCAACCCACCGCCGGCCAGTAACGCGCCGGCGACACCCGGCCAATGGTCACGACCGGCGTTGCCGTTGATCTTCGGCGTCCGACCGAACTCACCCCACGACACCACCGCGACATCATCGAGCAGGCCGCGTTCACTCAGGTCGGCAATCAACGTCGAGAGTCCCAGGTCAAACAACGGCAGCGCCCCGCGGCCCTCGGAGAAACAGTTCTTGTGCCAGTCCCAGTTGTAGTCGTCCTGCGACATCCGCCCGAAGGGCCATCGACTGAAGGCGATCGTCACGCAACGGGCACCGGCCTCGATCACTCGCCGCGCCAGCAGGAACTGGCTCAGATGCGTCTTCCCCTGCCGCTCGCTCGGATAGGCACGGTCCAGCCCGTATCGGCGACGGACGGCCGGATCCTCGCGACTCAGGTCCAGGGCATCGGCCAGCCGCGCCGACGTCAACACTTCAAAAGCCTGTTTCTGGAACTCGTCCATCCCGTCACCCAGGCCGTCGCGATCCACCTTGCGGCGGAATCGATCGAAGCTGCCCAGCAAACGACGACGATCATCCAGCCGACGCACATCGACACCGTTGAGCACCAGGTTGTTGCGGTCAACCGCGTCGACCTCGAATCCGGCGTGCGCCGCGCCAAGAAAGCCCGGCTGCGTCGGTGCCACTCGCATGATGAACCGTGCGTCGGGATGAGCCGGCACAAGATCGACCGCCGGGGTCACACCCTGGACCCGTGGACCGAATTGACGCGAGAGAATCGCCCCCAGCGACGGCCAGCCACCCGGAGGAAAACCGGGAATCAGCGGCGAGGCAGCCATCTCCTTGTGAGACTCCCAGCCGGTCGAACACCAGTGGGTGTTGTGGTCGTTGTGGAAACCGTGCAGCGAACGGATCAGCGTCAGCTTGTCAGCAAGCCCGGCCAGCCCCGGCATCAACTCGCAGATGTCGATCCCGGGCACCCTGGTCGCGATCGGCCGGAATTCCCCGCGAATCACCGACGGCGCCTCGGGCTTCAAATCGTACATGTCCAGGTGCGTCGGTCCCCCGGGCAACAGCAGCATGATGATGCCCTTGATCGGCCGATCCGTCGGAGCCGACACCGTCAGCTTGCCCTCGGATTCCGCTCGCAGGATCTCCGGCAACGACAACCCGCCCAGCGCCAGCCCGCCGATCTTCAGGCAACTGCGACGCGACATGCCATCGCAGTACCGCGACCGTGCTCCGGGAATCGTCAGCATCAGCAACCCTCGATCAGCAAACACCGGTCGACGATCAACCGGGAAAACCGTGCAAATTCTGCATTCACCATGATGAGGCTATCGCACTTTATCGGCTCTCGCAATATCTGCCGTCACAACTCTCGCACAAAGCCTCCGTCCATGAGTACGTTTGTACTCATTCCGTCAGGTCCGAACCCGCCCCACTGGCCATGAAGACCAGCCCTGCTTCGGGACAACTCCGTGACCAGTCAACGCTCACGGCAGTTCCCGGTGTCAGGTGATCGATTTCCACGACCTGGCCGACGACCCGGGGCCCGGCCGTCAGCGCGACCACTCCGACACACAGCGGGTTCTCCGATCCAAACCCCTGCCGGGCCATCGACGGCGAGACCATCGCCATCCGGGTGATTGCAACCAGCCGGCCGTCACCACCGGTTTCTTCCCAGGCCAGGTCGGTTCCGTGGCAGGATGGGCACAGGGCTCGCGGGGGCAGATGCAGTTCGCCACAACTGCAACGTGTTCCCATCAACCGCCCCTCGGACAGGAACGCGGAGAACCCGGTGTCGGAAAAACAACGTTGATCACCCACGCTAGTCCCTCCGTTCCAGAATCGTCACGGTGCTCGTGCCTCCGGTACCACCGAGGTTGTGGGCCAATCCCAGCCTCAGGTCATTCCCGCCCACCTGTCGCGCCCCCGCCTGTTGCCTGAGTTGCAGCCAGAGCTCAACAATTTGAGCGGCCCCGGTAGCGCCGACGGGATGCCCCTTGCACTTCAGCCCCCCCGAGGTATTGACCGGGATCTCGCCGTCGCGTTGGGTGCGGCCCTCGAGGCTGGCGGCGGCTCCCTGCCCGGCTGCGAAGAATCCCAGGTCCTCGAGATGCAGGATCTCGGCAATCGAGAAGCAGTCGTGCACCTCGGCCAGCTGGATGTCGGAAGCATTCACGCCGGCCATCGCGTACGCCTCGGCCGCGGCGGCTCGGGTCGCTTCGAAGCTGGTCAATTCCTCGGCCGCCTGCAGTCCCCGGCCACTGCCCTGGCCGATCCCGGCGACGAACAATGGCAACGCGTTGAACTGCGAGGCCCGCTCTTCGGCCACCAGCAACAGGCAGGCGGCCCCGTCGCTGATCGGGCAGCAGTCAAACAGGTGCAGCGGCTCGGCCACGACCGGGTTGACCACGTCGTCTCCGAGAAACTCTCGCTCGTCCTTCCACTCCGGCACCGTCCGTCCCTGTTGCCGGGCCCGGCGAGCCTTGGAGTCCATCATCTCGCGAATCGACCGCCCCAGTTGCGCCCGCGGGTTGTCGGCCGCGTTGAGGTGACTTTTGATCGTGACCGCGGCGAGATGTTCGCGGCTGGCACCGTAACGATCGAAGTAGGCCGAGGCGATCGCACCGAAGACACCGGGAAACGTCAGCCCGGCCCGGCGTTCATCGGGAGTGGCCGCCAGGGCCAGCCCCTCGGCCACCTCGGCGGTCGAGCGTTTCGACATGTCCTCGACACCGCCGACCAGTACAACATCGTAGAATCCGCTGGCGATGGCGAAACACGCCTCGCGAAACGCGATGCCGCTCGACGCACAGGCTCCCTCGGTTCGCGTGACCGGCGCCGGGACAATTCCCAGCGCGTCGGCCAGGATCGCGCCCCAGTGTGACTGGCCGACGAAAACATCGTTGGTGAAATTGCCGATGTAGGCGGCCTGGATCTCCCCGGGGTCCAGTTCCCCGTCGGCCGAATCACGGAGATCGGCGAAAGCCTCCAGGAAAAGATCCTTCGAATCCTTCCCGGGCCAGACGCCAAAGTCCGACATGCCGGCAGCGACCAGCGCGACCCCGCGGGACAGTCTCGGTTGCTTGCCCATATGTCGTTGTCCGTTGTTCGACGGTCTCCGGTCCTGGTTTTCTTATAGCCGCCGGCGGGTTTCCAACAAACGCCGGATGCTTTCTTTCCCATCACCCCCGCGAATCGCGACCGGCTACGGTATTCTTGTATCCGGCAAACAGGCAAGTTCCGGGAGGAGAATACAACAATGGGCCAACGACTCAAGGACCGGGTCGCCCTGGTCACCGGCGCGGGTTCGTCGGGTCCGGGCTGGGGCAACGGCAAGGCCACCGCCGTGCTGTTCGCCCGCGAGGGGGCCAGGGTCTGCCTGGTCGACATCAACCGTGAGGCGGTCGAGGAAACCGCCGGGATCATCCGCGAGGAGGGTGGCGAGTGCCTGGTCGAACAGGTCGACGTGACCGATTCCGAACAGGTCCAACGGGTGGTCAACCTCTGCACCGACACCTGGGGACAACTCGACGTGCTGCACAACAACGTCGGCATCCTGGAAATGGGGGGACCGGTCGAGGCGAGCCTGGAGAGCTGGGAACGGGTCGTGGCGGTCAACCTGACGAGCATGTTCCTGACGTGCAAACACGCTCTGCCGGTGATGGAGCGGCAGGCGCGTGGCGCGATCGTCAACATCGCGTCCATCACCGCCATCCGCTACATCGGCCTGCCCTATGTCTCCTACAGCGCCACCAAGGGCGGTGTCCTGCAACTGACGCAGTCGATCGCCCTGCAATATGCCGCGAAGGGTATCCGGGCCAACTCGATCCTGCCGGGACTGATGAACACGCCGATGATCGTCGAACCGCTCAAGGACGCCTACGCCGACGGGGATGTCGACGAGATGATCCGAATGCGAAACGAGCAGGTCCCGATGAAGCGGATGGGAGACGCCTGGGATGTGGCTCACGCGGCCTTGTTCCTGGCTTCCGAAGAGGCCCGTTACATCACCGGGGCGCAGCTGGTCGTTGATGGCGGCCTGACCTGTCGCTCCTAGACCCGTCACGGACACCAAGAAACTTCTCAAAAGTGGCAAGCGGAGATGACCAGTCGTCGATGTTGACGTAGAATCGATGGAGCTTTTGACGAAAACTCGGCGGCCTGTCACCGGGCCGACATCACGAACACCAGATCTGAAAACACGGGAGTGAATTCATGAGCCAGTCAGACCAACCCCAAGGCCGTTCGCGGCGCGAGTTCCTGAAGAACACCGGCCGGGTCGCCGGCGCCGCGGCACTGGTCGGCAGCACGGCTCCGCATCTCTACGCCGCCGAGAACAACACGATCCAGCTTGCCCTGGTCGGGGCCGGTGGGCGTGGCACCGGGGCCGCTGCCAACGCGCTGGCCAGCACGGCCGGTCCGACACGGCTGGTCGCCATGGCCGATGTCTTCGACAACCGACTCAACAACTCCCACAGGGCTCTCAGCGGCCGTTTCAGCGGCAGCGTCGATGTGCCCGAAGACCGGCGGTTCATCGGCTTCGAAGCCTACCGTGAGGCAATGGACTGCCTGAGCCCCGGCGACGTGGTGATCCTGACAACCCCACCGGCTTTCCGCTGGGTGCAATTCACCTACGCGATCGAGAAGGGCTTGAACGTCTTCATGGAGAAGCCGATCACCGTCGATGGTCCGAGCAGCCGCAAGATGCTCGCCCTCGGCGAGCAATCAGTCAAGAAGAACATGAAGGTCGGTGTCGGCCTGATGTGTCGCCACTGCAAGGCCCGCCAGGAACTGTTCCGCCGGATCAAGGACGGCCAGATCGGCGACGTGCTCGAACTGCGGGCCTACCGGATGGCCGGCCCCACCGGTTCGGCTGCCACCGGCAAGGTCCCCAAGGGCAAGTCCGAGTTGATGCACCAGATCAGCCGCTTTCACGCCTTCCTGTGGCTTTCCGGTGGTGCGGTCAGCGATTTCCTGATCCACAACATCGACGAGTCGTGCTGGATAAAGGATGCCTGGCCGGTCCAAGCCGAGGCTTCCGGTGGACGGCACTACCGTGGCGACGACGTCGACCAGAACTTCGACAGCTACTCGCTCGAGTACACCTTCGGCGACGGCACCAAGTTGCTGGTCAACGGCCGAACGATTCCCGGCTGCAACCAGCGGTTCGCCAGCCTGGCCCACGGCAGCAAGGGCTCGGCCGTCATTTCCGCCCGCGGTCACGCGCCCTCGCGGGCCCGGATCTACAAGGGCTGGAACATGACCAAGGAGAATCTGGTCTGGTCGTTCCCCGGCAAGGAGCCCAACCCCTACCAGGTGGAATGGGACGACCTGCTGACGGCGATCCGCCGCGACGAACCCTACAACGAGGTGCGGCGTGGCGCCGAGGCCAGCCTGGTCACCGCGATGGGTCGCATGGCGGCACACACCGGGCAGATCATTACCCGCGACCAGATGCTCGCCTGCGAGCACGAGTTCGCGCCGACGGTTGACCGGCTCAAGCTGGACGGGCCCTCACCGCTGAAGGCCAACGCCGACGGAACCTACCCGGTGCCGATGCCGGGGCTGTTGAAAGATCGTGAGTACGGATCGCTCGCCTGATGCCACACCCCGCACTTTCGCTGGACGCCACGCGTCGCCGGTTCCTGGGCCAGGTGGCCACGGGGCTGGGCGCGTTGTCGCTGCCGCATATCCTCAGGCTGCGGGCCGAGGCGGCGGCGGTGACCGGCCGTCGCGACAGGCGATTGATCCTGCTCTGGCAAGACGGCGGGCCAAGCCACCACGAGACGTTTGACCCAAAGCCCCGGGCACCGGCCGAGTACCGGGGCGAATTCGACGCGATCCCCACCGCCCTGCCGGGCGTCCAGTTCTGCGAGATCCTGCCGCGATTGGCCGCGTTGGCCGATCACTTCAACGTGATCCGTTCGATCCATCAACCCTCCTCGGGCCACGTCGTCGGCACGCACAACTTCATCACCGGTTACGACGGATCGCCGCTGGTCGGCGGTCGTTCCGAGTATCCCGACGTGGCCTCGATCATTCACCGTGTCCGTAGCCGCCAGCAGCAGGAAGCGGCACCGCTGGCGCTGGGAGCATCGACCGATCCCCGGCTGGCCCGGGGCATGCGGGGGTCTCGTCGACGCAAATCACACGGCAGCGGGTTGCCCGGCTACATCGCGTTGGGCGGCCAGTCCTCGATCGGCCTGCACCGGGGAGGCTCGGCCTACCTCGGTCCGACATTCAACCCGTTCCAGGTGTCCGGTGATCCTTCGCGTCCGGGTTTCCAGGTCCAGAACCTGCAGGTCGGCGATGATCCCGGGAAGTTCCGCCAGCGGCAGGCCATCCTCAGGCAGCTCGATCGCTTCGTTCGCCGGGGAAGTCTCCAGTCGGAAATCGACCTGCACGGACAGATCGAGGCGGCCGATCGCTACACGCAACAGGCCTTCGACCTGTTGACCGGATCCGGCCGCGCGGCGCGCGCGTTTGACCTGACCCGCGAAGATCGCCGCACCCGCGAACGCTACGGGCTGGGAACGGCGGGCCAACAGGCCCTGCTGGCCCGCCGCCTGGTCGAAGCGGGTACCGACGTGGTCGCCATCCGCTTCTCGCCCGACGGTCGCGGCGACGGGGACCGGTCGGGGATCGGCTGGGACGACCATGCCGTCCACGGCAACATCTTCCAGATCATGCGACGCCGGGGGCCACAGTTCGACCGCGCCGTCTCGGCCCTGGTCGAGGACCTGCAGCAACGCGGCCTGCACGACGATGTCCTGCTCGTCCTGGCCGGCGAATTCGGTCGCACGCCACGCATCCACGTCCACAAGGGATGCCCCGGCCGGGAACACTGGGGCCCGGCCGGCAACGTGATGCTCTACGGCGGAGGCCTGGCACGGGGCCAGATCGTCGGATCAACCAACTCCAGGGGCGAGCGGCCCGCCCACCGACCGCTGAAGCCCCAGGACGTGCTGGCGACAATCTACCACGTCCTGGGCATCGACCCCGCGCGAACCTTCAATAACACGTCGGGCCGTCCCGTCGCGATTCTCTCCAGCGGCGCCCCGGTCGCCGAACTGATCGGCTGACGACGCTCCACCGGCCCTCAGGGACCGGCCACCGTCACATCCGGCAGGGCCTGCTTCAACGCCGCCAGGGCCTTGGGACTGAGTTTCAAGTCGGTGAGGTAAAGGTCCCGCAGCTGCTTCATTTTGTGGAGATGCCCCAGCCCCTTGTCGCCAACCTGGGTGCCGTAGAGATTCAGGGACTCGAGTTTCCTCAATCCGGCCAGCGAGGCGATGCCCTCGTCGGTCACCGAACACTTGGCGATGTAGAGCCCCTTCAACCGCTGCAGGCGACCGACGTGCTTCAGGCCCGCATCGGTGATTCCCGTGTTGGTCAGGACCAGTTGTTCCAGGTGCGGCAGGTCTTTCAACAACGCCAGGTCCTCGTCTCGAATCCCCGTGCGAACCAGGTCGAGGCGTCGAATCGGCCCATCAACGGGCGCCAGTCCCATTGCCCGCAGCGCCGCGGACATGTCGCGGCGCTGGTGGCGGGTGAACAGATCCATGACCCCGGCAAACGTCACCCGTGTGCCACGAACCGGCAGGTCGATCAGCAGTTTCAACGGTGTGAGCCGGGGAAGTCCCTTGTCGGTCACCCGCGTGTTGGTCAGCACGAGTTCCCGGAGACCGACCAGGCCTGCCAGGTGCTTCAGTCCCGCATCGCTGACACGTGTGCCTCCCAGCCTGAGCCGGGTCAGTTGCTTGAGTTGACCGAGTGGCTGAAGTCCTTGGTCGGTCAGCTTGGCATCGAACAGCGACAGCGATTTCAAAGTGCCGATCGCAGCCACCCGCGCCACTCCGGCGTCGTCGATCCCGGTACCCTCCAGGTCCAGTTCCTCGAGTCGGCGACACTTGGCCAGCAGTGCCAGGTCGGCCTCGACCAGCTTCCGATCCGCCAGTCTCACGGCCACCGGCTGGCCATCCTTGTCGACGCGCACCCGGGCTCCACGTTGTTTCAGCTGCTTGGCGACCGCGTTCATTCAACGGTCTCTCGAGAAACCACGGCGGATTCCTGCCGCGGCCAGACCGGCCAGGGCAGACTGACGGGCACATCGATCACGGTCACACCATCGCTGGCGATGGCCTTTTCCAGAGCCGTCTCGAGTTGCTCGTGAGATTCCGCCCTCATCCCGTCGGCCCCGAAGGCGCCCGCCAGTGCGACCAGGTCAGGATTGTGGAGATCGGTCTGAAAAGTCCGACCGTAGCGTTGCTGTTGCTGCGGTTTGAGGACCCCGTAGGCACTGTCGTTGAAAACCACGACCGTCAGCGGCAACTGCTGTTGAACGGCGGTGGCCAATTCCTGCACGTTGAACAGGAAACCACCGTCACCGCACATCGCAACGACCGGCACGTCGGGTCGGGCAACCGCGGCACCGATCGCGGCCGGCAGGCCATAGCCCAGCGTGCAGAAATTCCAGGGGTAGAGGTAGGTATTGGGCTCGTAGACATCCATCAGGTACCGACCCCAGTAGACGGCAATCGTCAGGTCGTTGACCAGGACCGTCTCGCGGGGCAACCCACGGCGAATCGCCTCGACCAGGTCCGCCGCCTGTGGACAGCGTTCCCGGCACTGTCGTCTCATCTCGGCCTTCATCGTGGCAACGGCCTCGGACCGCCGGGGGTTCCGGGCCGGCACGGCGTCACTCAACGCGTCCATCGCCGCGGCGGCGTCTCCAAGGATGCCGGTGGTCACCGGGTAGTTGTGCCCGATCGCCTCGGCGTCGATGTCGACCTGGATCAATGTCGGCGGCATCGGCAATTCCCAGTTGCAGGTCTCCAGTTGCCCGAGGCCGGTCCCGACCGCCAGCAGCACATCGCATTCCTCGCGGATTGCCAGTGCCGCCGGGTGCAGGAATCCCTCCCCGGCGGCCAGGGGATGATCGGCCGGCAACGCGCCTTTGCCCAGGACGGTGCAGAAGACCGGGGCGTCGAGTGTCTCGGCCAACCGAACCAGTGCGGCACTGGCCCGGCTGCGGATCACACCGCCGCCGGCCCAGATCAGGGGCCTGCGTGCCGCCGCCAGCAACTCGGCCGCGCGGGCCACGGCCTCCGCATCGCAGGACGCCTCGGCCACCGTGCCGGGGACGACTGTGGCAATCTCCTGCTGAGCATCGAGCACGTCGCAGGGGATATCGATCGCCGCCGGACGTGGCCGACCGGTTCGCATCGCAACCACCGCCTCGGCAATCGTCGGGCCAATCGAGGTGGCCCCGGTGACGCGGGCCGAGTATCCGGTCACCGGCGCGTAGCAGGCCAGTTGATCGCGGCACTCGTGCAGGTAGCCCCTGTTTCTTCCCAACCCGGCCACGGGAATCTCGCTGGCGATCGAGAGCACCGGCACCGAATCGGCAAAGGCGGTCCCCAGCGGAGTAAGAACATTCAAGGCCGCCGGCCCGGTCGTACTCAGACAAACACCCAGGTCTCCGGTGGCCCGGGCATGACCGTCGGCCATGAAACCGGCCCCCTGCTCGTGACGAGCCAACACGTGCCGGATCCCCGATTCGGCGGCCAAGGCCTCGTAGACCGCCAGGTTGTGTGTCCCCGGGATGCCGAAGACCGCGCTGACGCCATGAGCCACCAGGCTCTCGACAACTGCCTCACCTCCGGTCGCCACCATCGCGCGGGCATCGCTCATTTCGGTTCCCCGTCACGCACCACCCCGGTCACGGTGACGTCCTCGGGAACTTCCAGGTCTCCCTGCGTTCCCCGGCCGATCCGCGACCCCGAGACCAGGCTGCCCGAGCCGCCGCCTCGCCAGACCAGCGCGGTCTGCATCAACCGGGGCTCGCGGTTGTCGATGATCGTACAACCGGTGATCACCGTGTCGTGGCAGTCTTCCAGCAGCAACCCCCGGGGGGTGCCATCCAGGATCTGCAGGCCCGAGAGATTCATCCGCCGGCAACGGATGATCTCCAGCAGCGCCTCCCGCTGGATTGGCTCGGCATCGGTGACCGTGTGTTTTCCAGCCGCGGCGTCTTCGATCAGCAGCCCGGTAAGATTGCAGCTCTGGCAGTCGACAAACCGGATCCCCGTCGCCAGTTCCCGCTTACGGTAATCGGGATTGTGACCGAAGCAATTCGGGCCAACGACAATATTCCGGGACGACTCGACCAGCAGGTTGCGATGGTGCCCGCTGTAGATGTAGTTGCCGCTGATAACGACTCCGCGAACGCTCGTCAGGTGAACGTTGGTTCGCTGGCTGCCAATCAGGTTCCCGCTGATCGTCCACATCCCCGCCCGGTGGTTGACCGCCTCCCCCTCGTGTTCACCGGTCCCGATCATGCGAATGTTGGAGCCGTTGGGACTGGCGGTCGCCTGGATGGTGTTGCTGGCGATCGTACCTTCGCGAACCGACCCGGCTCCGACGTCGATGTAGATCTCGGCGGTCGGCTCCCCATCGGCCCCCTTCACACCGTGAGCCCGATTGTTGTTGTACTCGATGTCATTGCCGGTGATCTGCAGGTTACGGATCTCGCTGTTCTCGATCCGGATCCCGCCCAACCGGCAATAACTGATGTGGCTGTCGGCGATGATCGACTGGTGCAGGTTGACCGAATCCAGGTGAACTCCGACACCGGTGTTGTTGTAGAAATGGCAGCCGTCGATCACCAGGTTCCGCGCCCGGCTGGTGAGATGCACGGCGGTACGAACCTCGCGGACCAGGACACCCGAGAGTGTTGGTTGCATCACCCCGACGATCTTCAGGCCGTCGGCCTCGGGGTGACGGCCTTCGATCTCGATGTTCGAGACGATCGGCATCCGTTCGTTCTGCCATTCCGACGGTCGAAATCCCCCCGGTTCGGCCGTCTTGGCGTGGGTGCCCTTGAGAAACACGGCGGGACCGGGACCGGCCATGATCAACTTCGCCGCCCCCCCGGCCCCATCCAACCCGGTCCGACCCACCCGGGCCAGATCGATTGTCAGCGTCGAGGTCAGGCGATAATCGCCTCGAGGAAACTCGACCAGGCCGACCCCCTCGTCGATCGCATGCTGGATGGCCTCGGTGTCATCGGCTTTTCCGTCACCGATCGCTCCAAAATCACGAACGTTGCTCATCGCTGATCTCTCGCTGTCTTTCTGCAGGACCCGACCGACCTTTTTACGGTTCTACCCGTCAGCCCGGGTCGTCGGCAACGCTGCCACACCCACTGGGTGGCCCGGCCCACGCGCGGATCGTCCCGGGGTCCCCGGGGATTGGCCGCCGCGAAATTCTCAGGCGGCCTGGGAATCGGGGGGCTGTTGTCCGAGCTGTTTCAACAGGTCACGGATAATCAGCTCGGCCTGCTGCTTCTCGGCACGCCATCGCTCCTGCAACTGCTGCCAATCCGATTCGCTGCCGGACCCTTCGGCCGTCTTCTGCTCGACTGCCTCGCTGTGCTCCTGCAGCCGTTGCTCGCGAATCGTCAACTGTGCGGCGGTTTCCTGCTGGATCATCTGCTGGCGTTCGGCCCGGGCGGCAAGTTGTTTGCGAGCGGCTTCCACCTCGGCCCGCTGCGCCATCAGTGTCTCCCGCATCCGGGAATAATGCTCTTCGACAGATTTCTTCGCGGCGACGACCGATTCCTGGATGGCCCGGTCATCACCTTCTGCCCCGGAACTTTCACCTCGCAGTGTCGCCAACGACTCTTCGACGGCCAGTCGCAATTCAAGAGTTTCGCGTTGAGTTCCCTCGAGTTCCTCGCGAAGTGCCTCGATCCGCTGGCGTTGTTCCTCCAGCGCTTTGGCCTCGGCCGACAGGTGCTCCTGCTGACGAGCCATCTCCTGCTGTTTCTCCTGCCGCTGCTTCTGCCAGGTCTCGCGGGCCCGCGTCGCGGATTGCTGGGCCTGGGCGAGCGATTCCTCGCCCGCACGTCTCATCCGCTCCAGGTCGTGTTGTCCCCGCACGAGCAGGGTCTCCCGCTCTTCCAGAAGCTGGCGGCAGCGGTCCAGTTGCCGCCGCCGCGCGGCGAGCACGTCGAACCGTCGTGCGAGATCGGCCCGCTGTTGCTGGACCTCGCGGCGGAAGGCGGTCTGGTCGGATTCGAGCCGGTTACGCGACTTGGCGAGATGTTCCTGTTGAAACAGGTTCCGGTTTTCCAACAGTGCCCGTTCCTGCTGCAGCTCGCTGCGAACCGCGTCCTGCTCGACCTGAAACGCCTGCCGCGCATCGGCGAGTTCGCGTTCCTGCTTTCGTCGTGCCAACTCGAGTTCCTGGTCCTGAGCCGTCGTCCGCCCGGCCAGTCCCTTCTCGAATTTCTGCACCTCCTGCTGGTGTGACGCCTGGGACTGCTGCAATTCCTGCAACTCCGTCGAACGTCTCCGCTTCCACTCCTCCTGGTCGCGATCGAACTGCTTTCGTTCGGCCCGCAGCTCGTCGCTCATCAACTGCTGCGTCAACTCTTGCCGGAGCTGATCGGTACGTTGAGCGAACTGCCGCTCGAGGCTCTCGAGGCGTTCGGCCTGCTCGGTGTCGAGCGAGACGATTTTCTCCGCCAGTTCCTCCTTCCGGCGGTTCAGCTCTTTCTCGGCATCGGCCAGCCGGCCTCGCTCGACATCGAGTTCTCCCCGGACCTCGCTCCAGAGCGACTGCTTGCGGCCCTCGAGTTCGGCCGCCACCTTTTCCAGACCCGCTTCACGGGCGGCCACGGCCGACTCACGTTCGTCCACCGCCTGCTGGCTTGCCTGGATTTCTCGATTCTGGTTCTCGTTCGCCTCCACCTGGCCGGCGAACTTCTCTTCCTGTTGCTGAACCGCCAATCGGGCGTGGCGGCGTTCCTGGTCGAGTTGTGAGAACTGCGAGTTGAGGTTTTGTTCGCGACGTTCCAGTTCGGTGGCCTGGACCTGGAGATGATTGGCAACCTGGCTGGCTTCCTCCAACAGCCGCTGTTGGGGCGTCCCGCCCGCTTCGGTGTCGGCGGCCGGCTCCGCGGGAGCCGGTTCGCCCGTCCCGGGCCAGCCGGCGATCGGGGACGGCACCTGTGGGCCATCGGGTTGAGCCGAGTCGCTCATCGCGGGGAGTCCTTTCCCTGGTCGCGAACAAAACGCAGCGGGTCAGCCGATGTGCTCGTCGAGCACCTCGGTGAACTTCTGTTTTTCCGCCACGCCCGTATAACTCCAAACCACCTGGCCTCCCTTGAAGACCAGGACCGTGGGAATACTGCCCACGTTGTATCTTTGGGCCACGTCACTGGCTTCGTCGACATTGAGCTTGGCCACCCGGGCCCGACCTGCGAAATCGCTCGCCAGTTCTTCCACGACCGGTGTCAGCATCAGGCAAGGGCCGCACCAAGGTGCCCAGAAGTCCAGCAACACGGGGGTATCGCTCTCGATGACCTCGGTCTCGAAATTCTCGCTGGTGATCTCCAGGATGTTCTCAGCCATCGATGTCGTTCCTTGCCCGCGGACACTGGGTGCCGCGAGATGATAGGGTAAACTCCGAAAGAGTGTCAACGCGGCCGTCGGCGCCACGAGAATACTCAATCGGCCGCGACCACGTCGGGCAGCACCTTCCCCGGATTGAGGATGCCGAGTGGATCCAGGGCCTGCTTGATCACCCGCATCACAGCGACTCCCGGCCCGTGTTCGCGTTCGAGCAGGTGCCGCTTGCCGAGCCCGACACCGTGTTCGCCGGTGATCGTGCCATCCAGCGCCAGTGCATGATCGGCGATCGCGTCACTGATCCGCCGCACCTCGGCAAGTTCGGCGGCGTCACCGGGTCGAATGGGAAAAACGACATGGAAATTGCCGTCGCCAACGTGACCGTACAACGGGGCCGGCACGCTGCAGCCGACCAGTTCCTGCCGCGCCCGCCGGATGCATTCGGCCATGGCCGTCACCGGCACGCAGACATCGGTCACGTACCCGATACTGCCTTCCCGCAGGGCCAGCGTGGCGTAGTAGCCATCGTGGCGAGCCTGCCACAACCGCTCGCGTTCGGCCTCGTCGGTTGCCCAGCAGAAATCCGATCCCCCGAATTCGGCAACGATCCTTCCCACCGCCTCGGATTGCTCGACCACTGCCGATTCCGAACCGAGGAACTCGAAGAAGACCGTCGGCTGCCTGGCATGGTCGAACCCCGAGTAGCGATTGACGGCGTCCATCTGGACTTCATCGAGCAATTCCATGCGGGCCAGCGGGATTCCCCGGGCCAGGCACTCGATCACCGCATCCACGGCCCCGTCGATCGTCGCGAAGGGACACACGGCCGCGGCGATCGCGGTGGGAAGCGGGGCCAGCTTCAGCGTGACCTCGGTGATCACGCCCAGGGTCCCCTCCGATCCGACCAGCAACGCCGTCAGGTCGTAGCCGGCCACGCTCTTGCGGGCTCGGCCGGATGTGCGGATCACCGACCCATCGGCCATCACGGCCTCGACGGCCAGCACGTTGTCTCGCATCGTGCCGAAGCGAACCGAGTTGCTGCCCGAGGCCGACGTGGCGGCCATCCCACCCAGGGTGGCGTCGGCGCCGGGATCGACCGCAAAAAAGGTCCCCGTATCCTGCTCCTCCAGGCGGGCATTGAGTTGCTCGCGAGTCACTCCGGCCTGGACCGTGGCGTCCATGTCCCGGGGATGAATGGCCAGGATGCGATTCATTCGCGAGGTGTCCAGGCAAAGCCCCCCAGCCGTCGCCACGACACCGCCTTCCACGGCCGTACCGGCACCGTAGGGAACCAGCGGCACCACCAGGTCCCGGCAGGCGTTGACCACCCGCACCACCTCGTCGGTCGTCTCGGGCCAACACACCACCTGGGGTCGCGCCGGATCGTGGTGTGACACGTCGGCGGCATGCTCGTCACGATCGGCGTCGGAGACCGACAGCCGCTCACCGAAATGCGGCGAGAGAGTCTCCAGCAACTCGGTCATCGGGGACACGCCGGACATGCGAAGGAAATCCCCTGCCAGGAGGTGATCCGGGAACCGTCTGGCCGATTCTGGCAGATCACCCGGCGTTCGTCTGCGCCGCCAACACGTCGGTGGTGGCAGGCCATTCGACCGGTCCGAAAACCCCTACAATCGGTCCTTTTCCGCGCCAAACACGGGTTCTTCGGATCCTGACACCTACAAGCATCTTGCGTTTGGTAGCAAACAGGCAGGATGATGGGGGTAGCCAATGCGGTCGCCGGCTGCTCGTTCCGGAACCGCCCGCTTCACGGAGAATCCGACCATGACGCACCGCATCCCCACCCTGCTCTTACTTTGCTGCCTGGTCATCGTCGCGCAGACCAGTCCCGGCCATCTCCGAGCAGACGACAAGACCGCCCCGACCCCCACCTGGAAAGCCACCGGGTCCAAGCCCAAGCCCTACGATCCCAAGGTTGCCAGGCCCAGGGCCTGTTCGAAACCGGTTCGCCACTGTGCGACGCCCGGCAGCCCTTCGACGGCCTACATGCTGCAGCCGGTCACCTGCTACAAGACCGTCATCGACACGATCTACGAACGTGCCCAGGTCACCGTGCCCCGGACCGTCTACGAAACCGTCTATGTCGATGAGCCGATGACCCTGTATCGCACCGTGTGCAAAACGGAGATGCAGGAACAGACCTACCAGGTTTACCGGACCGTCGATGAAACGACCGAACGCGAAATCACCGAAACGATTCGTCAGCCGGTCTGGGAGACCAGCGAGCGGGAATGCCGGTACCAGGAACGACGGTTGGTCAAGGAGACCACGCAACGCGAGATCCGTCGCCGGGTCCTGAAGCCGGTGACCGAGGAAATCACACGGACGGTGTGTTACACGACCAGGACACCGGTCACCGAAACACGGACGGTCACCGAGGACCAGGGCCACTGGGTGTGGCGACAGGTCTATCATCGTGGGCCGCTGCTGCCCGGTCTCGGCCCCAAGCCCTGCGGCGCGCTGGGCTTTCGCTGGGCCCCCGGTCCCGGCATCCGTTCCAACCGTCGGGAATGGTGCCCCAACCTGGTCACCCGCGAAGTGACCTGCACACGGTACGTGACCAAGCTCGAGAAAAAAGAGGTTCCGGTCACCGTCAAGCGGATGGTTCCCGATGTACTGGTCGAAACCGTGCCGGTCGAAACCTGCCGCTGGGTGGTTGAAGACAAGGTCCGCAAGGTGCCCGTCAAGACGCTGCGGTACAAGACCAAGACGGTGACCCGCAAGGTGCCGGTGACAACGCGGAAGGTCGTCAGTGAGACCAAGACCCGGCAGGTCCCGGTGAAGGTTTCTCGCCGCGAGGCCTACACGGTCAATCGCCGGGTGGCCAAGCAGGTCGCGAAGCAAATCGAGGTCACCTGCACGAAGATGATCCCTCGCTACGTCGAGCGACAGGTGTCCTATACGACGCGGCAACTGGTGCCGGTGATCGTCGAGTAATCACGACGACCGCCCCCTGGCGTAACCGGCGGCGACGCACAGCGTCTACGACAGGATGTCGGTCAGGGCGTCTGCCTTGACCAGGTCCCGCGGCTGGTTCAGGTGATTGTAGATCAGCGAGTGGGGATTGATCCCCACGCTGTGATAGATCGTCGCCAACAGCTCCCGCGGGTGCACCGGGTTCTCAACCGGGGCCGATGCCGTCTTGTCACTCTTTCCGTGAACGTTGCCCCGCTTGACTCCGGCACCGGCCATGACGGCCGTGTAGCAGTAGGGCCAGTGGTCACGACCATCGTTGGAGTTGGTGTTGCCCGACGTGGACACGCCACGCTTGGGGCTGCGGCCGAACTCACCAACGGCGATCACGAGCGTCTCCTTGAGCAGACCCCGTTCATCAAGGTCAGCGATCAGCGTCGAGAGTCCTGCATCGAGCATCGGGCTGTTCTGCGACTTCATCCGCTTGGTCAGTCCCACGTGAACGTCCCACGAGTGGTTGTCGGAATTGGCAACCTTGGGCCAGTTGACCTCGACAACCCGCGTCCCGGCCTCGACCAGTCGGCGTGCCAGCAGGCAACTCTGGCCGAACGTGTTGTTGCCGTAGCGTTCACGGGTTTCTTTCTTCTCGGCCCCCAGGTTGAAGGCATCCCGGGCACGACCCGAGAGAACCAGGTCCAGGGCCTTGCCGTAGTACTCGTTGAGTGCGTACTTCTGGACCGCAGCGTCGAGATCGCCCAGGCCGGCATTGATCTTGTCACGCAACGACGCGCGACGCTTCAGCCGCGCCAGGGGAACCTCCTTGCGAAGCTTCAGATCATCGACGTTGATCCGGTCCATCTTCTTCATGTCCATGTCGTTGCCGGTCGGGTAGAGGTAGTACGGGTCGTGGGCCCGTCCAAGGAACCCGGCGGTCCCCGCCTTGCCGATGATCGAGCTTTCCTGCAGGGGTCTCGGCATCATCACGTACGGCAACATCGGAATCGTCAGCGGCTTCATCTTGGTGATGTGGCAGCCGAAGTTGGGAAAGTCCTTCGGGCTGGGCGGTTCCAACTGGCCCGACGGCGAAACCTTGTCGGCCGTGTAACCGGTCAGCATCATGTAGATGGCCGCGGTGTGGTTGAACAGCCCGATCGGCGTGTAGCTCATCGAACGGATCATCGTGAACTTGTCGTTGACCTGGGCCAACTTCGGCATGTTCTCGGTGAACTGCACACCGGGCAACTTGGTGTTGATCGGCTTGAAGACACTCTTGACGTTGTCGGGTACGTCGAGCTTGGGATCCCAGAGGTCCAGGTGACTGGGGCCACCCTGCAGGTAAAGCATGATCACCTGCTTGGCCTTGCCGAAGCCGGGCCCGCCGTAGCGAGCATCCTCGGCCGCGGTCGCCTGCTGCAATCGCAGCATCTCGGGCAGGCTCAGGCCCAACGCCGCAGAACCACCCACCCGAAGAAGGTCACGGCGAGAAAAGCCGTCACACGTGTCTTGACCAAAACGTCCGGTAATTCCCAGCATCGAACCTCGCCTCCTGTATGCCACACCGTGTACGGCGGAACAATCAGAGTATCGGCATATGTTCCCGTCTCGGCCCACTATAGCCCGGCTTCTGCGGCGCTGTCAATCAGATGATCTGGCCGATACGATGGCCGACATGCACCTCAGAATCCCTGCTGCCCTGGCCCTGTCCGCGCTCGTGCTCCCGACCGGCGAAGTGTCGGCCGCGGCGCTGCCATTCCACGACGGCGACCGCGTGGTTCTTATCGGAAACACGCTGATCGAACGTTCCCAACGGTATG
This sequence comes from Planctomycetaceae bacterium, assembly GCA_002726205.1. GTDB lineage: Bacteria > Planctomycetota > Planctomycetia > Planctomycetales > Planctomycetaceae. Next base: position 45,961 of record PBSL01000021.1, read on the forward strand.
GTCAGCTCGAAACGGCTTTAGTGTCCCGCTTCGCCGACCGCAGGCTGACCTTCCGAAACCTTGGCTGGAGCGGAGACACCGTCTGGGCCGAATCCCGCGGGTTGTTCGATCCACCGGCAAAGGGCTACCAGCGGATGCTGGCACACGTCAAACGGCTCAAGCCAACCGTGCTCGTGCTCGGTTACGGCAGCAACGAGTCATTTGCCGGTGCGAAGGGTTTGCCCCGATTCCTGGAACAGTACCGACGACTGATCAGCGACCTGGTGAGCCGCAGTGCCCCGAAGGTCCGGGTCATACTGCTCTCGATTCCTCCCCAGCAGCGACCCGGCCTCCGCCGCCTGAAAACCACGCCCCGCTCTCACAGCAAGACAGACAACCGTCAACGGGTCGCGTCGCAGCGGCCCTCTCGCCTGCCGCCACCGCTGGCCAGGAACCGGCAGATCGAGATCTACAACACGGCGCTCGCCGCTTTCGCCGGAACCCAGGGCCACGTCCTTGTCGATCTCTCCAAACCATTCGCCCGGCAATGGGACGACCGGGAGCAGCGATTTCGCCTGTTGTTCACCGAGGACGGACGGGCCATCAACCAGGCAGGCTACAGCCTGATCGCCTCGGCAACCATCAGCCAACTCTGCGGCACCCCGACGACGCCCGCTGCAGAAATCCGCATCGACCCGTTGAAACAGACAGCGATCAGCGGATCGCTGGTCAGCGGGCCGGTTCGCTACGAGCCGGGGCGACTGCAGTTCGCGATTCGTCACCCCTCGGCCTCGGTCCTGGTCCGCGTCGATGGCCTTCCCCGCGGCCGCTACGACGTTCGCATCGACGGTCGCAGTTACGGGAAGCACAAGGCCGGGGAACTGGCCACGGGCCTGCTGCCGGATCTGTCGCAGGCCCCGTCAAGCCACGAGTCTCTTCGCCGGGCCATCGTCGCCAAGAACCGGTTGTACTTCCATCGCTGGCGGCCCCAGAACACAACCTACCTCTTCGGATTCCGCAAACACGAGCAGGGCAACAACGCCCGGGAAGTTGCGGAGTTCGAGAAACTGGTCGCCGCGGCCGAAGCCGAGATCGACCGGCTGAAACAGGCGGTGATCCGACGATTTGAAATCGTGCGGGGGAAAACAAGATGAAATTCATGCCCTGCCACGCACTGGTCATCATCGTGATGCTGGCGTCCCCGGCCCTGGCCCAACGCAACCTCAAGAAGATCCCGCCGCCGGATCCCGAGATCGAGCGGAAGTCGTTCCAGGTCGCGCCCGGGTTCGAGGTCAATCTGTACGCCTCGGACCCGAAAATTGCCAAGCCGATCCAGATGAACTTCGATCCCCAGGGACGGCTCTGGATCGCCAGTTCCGAGACCTATCCCCAGATCAAGCCGGGCCAGAAGGCCAACGACCGGGTACTGGTTGTCGAGGACATTGACGGGGATGGCCGGGCCGAGAAAACGACGGTTTTTGCCGAGGGCCTGCTGATTCCCACCGGCATCGCACCTGGTGACGGGGGTTGTTACGTGGCCAACAGCACCGAGTTGCTGCACCTGGCCGACACCAATGGCGACGGACGAGCCGACGATGCCCGCGTGGTTCTTTCCGGTTTCGGAACCGAGGACACTCACCACATCCTGCACACGCTCCGCTGGGGCCCCGACGGTCGCCTGTACCTCAACCAGTCGATCTACATTCACAGCCACATCGAGACTCCCTGGGGAGTCCGACGGCTCAACGCCGGGGGCATCTGGCGATTCCAGCCCGAGACAATGCGACTGGAGGTCCTGGCGCGGGGATGGGTCAACAGCTGGGGCCATCACCACGACCGCTTCGGCCAGTCGTTCGTGACCGACGGGGCCGGCGGCGAGGGAATCAATCACCTGGTGCCCGGGGCCGCCTATCGCACCGCCCGGGGAGTGCCGCGAATCCTCCACGGTCTCAATCCCGGCAGCCCCAAGTACTGTGGGCTCGAGATTCTCAGCGGACGCCACCTGCCGCAGGACTGGCGAGGCGACCTGCTGACCAACGACTTCCGCGGGAACCGGGTCTGCCGGTTCAAGGTGACCGAGAGCGGTTCGAGTTTCCAGGCGCGGTTGATGCCCGACCTGATCCGTACCAAGCATGTTGCCTTCCGCCCCATCGATATCAAGATGGGACCCGACGGGGCGATCTACATCGCCGACTGGTACAACCCGATCATCCAACACGGTGAAGTGGATTTCCGCGACCCGCGTCGCGACCACGTCCACGGTCGCATCTGGCGTGTCACGGCCAAGGGACGGGGGCTGGTCAAACGACGACGCCCCCGGGAGTCGACGCTCCAAGAACTGGTCGAATCGCTCTCGGCCCCCGAGACCTGGGTCCGGCGACAGGCCCGTCGCACGTTGCAGGAACGACCACTCGATCAACGCGGAGCCATCGTCGAGACATTGCGAACCTGGCTGGCGACGCTGGACCCGTCTGGCGCCGAATCCGAATCGTCGTCACTGGAGGCCCTGTGGACCTTCCTGGCGCTGGACACTCCCGCCCCGGATCTGCTCGAGCGACTGCTCTCGGCTCGCCACCCCGGGGTTCGGGCCGCCGCGTGCCGCGTCGCCGGCGATTGGCCCGGCCTGGCCGAGGACTCGCTGGTTGCCCGGGTTCGTGACCCACATCCCCGGGTCCGGCTCGAAGCCGTCCGCACGTTGGCCCGCCTGCAACGGCCCGGTACGCTCTCGAACGCCCTGGCCGCGTTGTCGCTCGACCGCGACGCCACGCTCGACTACGCACTGTGGTTGACCGCCTGGGAACGCCGCGACACCTGGCTGCCACAGCTGCGAAGCGGTCAACTCAGGTTTCTCCAGGACGATTCGGCCCTGCTGTTCGTTCTTTCCAGCGCCAAGGACCCGGCGGTGGTTCCGGCCGTGCTGGAAATCCTCGGCCGCGGTGCGTTGGCCGAGGCCGACCGCAACCGGGCCGTGGCCCTGCTGGCTGATCTCGGGGGACCCGCGCAACTGAGAATCGCCCTGGACCTGGCACTGGCCAACTCGACTCGACCGCCCCAGGCGGCCAACCTGCTGGATGCCCTGGCCCGTACCGCCCTAACCCGTCGCGTCAGGCCCGCAGGCGACCTGGCCTCGGTCGGAAAGCTGTTCACATCCACCACCGTCGACGTGCAACAAGGGGCGGTCCGCTGCGCCGGGCTCTGGAAACTCGAACCGCTCCGACCGGACATGGTCAAGCTTGTCACCGACTCGAAGACGTCGACGGCCTTGCGGGCCACCGCGCTGACCGGCCTGGCCAACCTCGGCGGTGACACCAGTCGTCGGCAACTGGCCAGGCTCGCCACCGAATCGACTCCGTCCATCCGGCTGCAGGCCCTGGCCGCCCTGGTCGGACTCGATCCGGCCGCTGCCGCCGGCCTGCTGCCGTCGGTGCTTGGCAAGCTGCCGCAAGGTGATCCCTCCGAACTCACCCGGGCCTTCCTCGCCCGCAAGGCCGGGCCGGCACGGCTGACCAAGACCCTCAACGGCAAACGGCTCGCCAGGGACCACGCCAAGATCATTCTGCGCACGATCGACGCCTCGGGCCGCAAGCTGCCCGCACTGGTCGCAGCGGTACGCACCGCCGGAGGGCTCACGACCGGCCCCCTGAAACTCTCGCCCCAACAGATGAAAGAACTGGTCGCCGAGATCAACACCCGCGGCGATGCGAAGCGAGGCGAGGTGGTTTACCGCCGCAAGACGCTGGGTTGCCTGGCCTGCCACGCGATCGGCGGAGCCGGAGGGCGCGTGGGGCCTGACCTGGTCAGCCTCGGGGCAAGCGCCCCGGTCGATTACATCGCCGATTCTCTGCTCAACCCCAACGGCAAGGTCAAGGAGAACTACCATTCGCTGGTTGTCGTCACCAGGGCCGGCAAGGTCATCACCGGGATCAAGCTCCGGCAAAGCGACACCGAACTGGTGCTGCGTGACGCCCGGGACCGCGAGATCAGCGTGCCGCTGAAATCGATCGAGGAACAGGCCGTCGGCGCGTCGCTGATGCCGGCCGGGCTGACCGAGATCCTGACGCGGGCCGAGCTGGTCGACCTGGCCCGTTTTCTCTCGGTCCTCGGCAAGCCCGGTCCCTACGCCGTCAGCCGACGGCGGGTGGCCCGGCGATGGCAGACCCTGTCCGACACGCCCCAGGCCCGCTTCCGACTCCGGCGAACCCGCGACGGCCAGGTGGCGACCGCCGATCCGGCATTTCGCTGGGAAGCTCGCTACGCGACCGTCGCCGGGACGGTTCCCCTGGGTGATCTGCCGGTTTTGGTCCTCGGCAAACGCCGGCTCAGCTTTATCCGCTGCGAGATCGAGGTGATCACGGCCGGTCGAGTGGCCATCGCCGTGGGAGAAACGGCCGGACTCTCGGCCTGGCTCGGTGACCAACCGCTGACACTCGAGTCGGTCACCCAACGCGAACTTCCCGTCGGCCGCCATCGCCTGACCCTGGCCATCGACCCCGCGAGCCGCAGCACGCCACTGCACCTGGAACTGGCCGAGACAACGACTGCCAACGCACGGTTCGTGACCGGGAAGTGAACCGGCACCGGCGGGCTAGGCGCCCCACAAGCCCAGGTACCAGTCGACGACGTCGGCACCCAGGTCCGACGATTCGGCAAACCACTCGATCGGCGCGTACAGGACATCCAGAATCGGCCACAACGACACCAGCCGCCCCAGGCCGACCTGGGCCATCACCGGCCCGTAACTCGCCGGATAGACCAGGCCGATCAGGATCCCCACCGCCACCGGACCCCACAAGGATCGTCGTGAGGTTCCCGCTGCGAAATCGGACGGCTGCGAACCGGTCTCGCCGACGGGCTCTCTGTCGGGATCCATCGGCTAGGGTTTCCGCGGCAGGTGCAGGTGCACGGCCCCGTGCATCGTGTAGAAGCGAAACTGCGAGCCGTCGTGGACGAGAATCCCGCTGGACTTGTTTTCCTTGCGAGGCCTCAGGGGATTGCCCGGGTACTTCTTCCAGTTCCGCAGGTCCCTGGAGACGGCCACACCCGACGACCACAACGACGGCGTCTCCACGCCCCGCGGAGCCCCGTGGTAGTAGGCGTAGTAACGCCCCTTGTACTTGATGATCTGGTTGAGCGCCACCAGGTCGCGATCGTAGAGCGAGGGCCCCGGTCGCAGGACGGGGTCGTCGGATACGTTGGTCCAGGTGAGCATGTCCCGGGAGGTTGCCAGCCAGATGCCCAGGTCCCGGCGTTCGTAGAAGAGATGCCAGGTGCCGCCTTCGTAGTAGGCCGTCGGCGTGCCGTAGGGTCCCTCGGGAATCCTGCGGCCGTTGACCAGACGGACATCCAGCGGACCGCGACGTGTCCAGTGAACTCCGTCAATCGAGACCAGCAGGTGCGAGACGTCGTTGCGGCCCTCGGCGAACATGAAGTACACCTGCCCCTGCTTGACCACCATCATGTCCTCGACCCAGTGGTCCCGGTAAACCGGCTTGCTCCCCATTCGCTTCCAGTGAATGCCGTCGCCGCTGGTGGCATAGCCGAGCATTTTCAGCCCCGGCCGTGTCCCGTCGTAGCCGGTAAACCACAGGTGCCAACGCGGCCCCTCCCGGAGGATGAATCCGCGTTCCCGAATCTTCACGTCCCAGTGTCCCTCGCCGGAGGCGACAAACAACGGGTTGTGCTTGACCGGTTCGAAGGAAACCAGTTCCGTGGGAAACTCCGGTTCGGCCGCCACAGAGATCACCGGCAGACACGCAACCAGTCCCAGCAAGGTCGGTAACAGGTAATTCATCGGACGGGCATCTTCTTGAAGGGAGTGACCGGGGAAAGCCGCCGCAGCACGGATCGCAGTGGCGACGGCGTTTCAGTGTAGCCCCGACGGCAATTGACCGTCCACGCCACGCCGCGATACAACAGGGGTTGGCACACCACCCGGCTGATCCGTCCCCGCCCTCCGCGATCAACGCCCCGCCCGGCCGATTCGAGGTTTCCCGATGTCGCGACCGATCCTGTTGGCCGGCCTGCTGGCGTCGCTGGTGGTGACGACCGCAACAGCCCCCCCGGCGCGGGCCGACGACAAGCGGGGAATCGACTACGCCAGACAGGTCAAGACGATTTTCCGCCAGAGATGCTGGGCCTGCCACAGCGCGTTGAAGCAGGAAGCGGGCCTGAGACTGGATGCGTCACAACTGGTTCGCCGGGGAAGCGACGACGGCAAGATCCTGGTCGCCGGCCAGCCCGAAAAGAGTCGACTCTGGCTGAGATTGACGGATGATCTGCCCGAGCGGATGCCGCCGGAGGGCAAGCCGCTCTCGGCAGGCGAACTGGCCACGCTCAAGGCATGGATCACCCAGGGTGCTCCGGCGCCGAAATTCGAGACGCCGCCGATCGATCCCCGCCAACACTGGTCATTCACGCCGCTGCAACGACCACGCGTTCCGAACGTGAAAAACCGCGAGTGGATCCGCAATCCCGTCGATGGCTTCGTGGCGTTCCGCCACGAGGCCGCCGGACTGGCCGTACGTCCCGAAGCCGATCGCGCCACGCTGCTGCGGCGGGTCACGCTCGACCTGGTCGGCATCCCGCCAACCCGCGAGCAGATCCGGGAGTTTCTTGCCGACAATGCGCCGGGGGCCTACCAGCGGGTGATCAACCGACTCCTGGAAAGCCCGTTGCATGGCCAGCGCTGGGGACGGCACTGGATGGATGTCTGGCGTTACAGCGACTGGTACGGCCGCCGCCCGAGCAACGAGATTCGCTACAGCCAGCGGCACATCTGGCGGTGGCGCGACTGGATCATCGAATCGCTCAACCAGGGCAAGGGATACGACCGGATGCTGCACGAGATGCTCGCCGGTGACGAACTGGCGCCCGCCGACGACGCCACGTTGCGGGCCACGGGCTTCCTGGGCCGCAACTGGTACAAGTTCGACCGCAACGCCTGGCTGTTTGAAACCGTCGAAAAAACCAGCAAGGGGCTCCTGGCGCTGACCTTTCGCTGTGCCCGTTGCCACGACCACAAGTTCGACCCGGTCAGCCAGGAAGACTACTACCGGTTCCGGGCTTTCTTCGAGCCGCACGGGTTCCGCACCGAGGTCCTCTCGGCCGATGTCAGCCGTGAGGTCGACAACGGCAAGTCCAAGGTCCTCTCCGATGGACTCTCTCGCGTCTTCGACGAAAAACCCGAGGCAGCGACCTTCCTGTTTATCCGGGGTGATGATCGCAACCCCGACACCAGTCGCAAGCTCGCTCCGGGTGTCCCCTCCGCACTGGGCGACCGGTCCTTCAAGGCCACGCCGATCACGCCGATCGAACTTCCCGCGGTCGCCTACATCCCCGCCCTCCGCCCGGCCGAAGCGGCCCGGCTGACAAAAGTCGAAACCGACAAGGTCGCCGTCGCCGACAAGGCGATGACCGATCTGCAGGCGAGGATCCTCAAGACCACTTCCGAACTCGACCGGGCCCGCAAGGATCCCGCCACCAACACCAGCGGCGCCAAGCTTGTCCTGTCGGATTCGTTCAAGACCCTCGACAAGAAGGCCTGGACGATTGTCTCCGGGACCTGGACAGCCGCCGACGACGTGTTGACCGAGTCGACCGTCCGGCCCTTTGCCACGCTCGTCTCGACATCGAATCACCCTCACAACTTCCGCGCCCGGCTCAAGTACCGCACGCTGGCTCCCGGCAACCCGCGATCAATCGGCTTGAGCTTCGACTACGTCAACGCCAAACAGTCACAGGATGTTTACACGGCGATCAACCCCAACGGCAACACGCCCAGCGTCCAGGCCTTCCACCGTACCGGGGGCCGCGAGGTGTACCCGAAGGCGGGAATCCAGCGAGCCCCGGAGTTGAAGATCGGCAAGGACGCCGTGCTGGAGGTCACCGTCGTGGACCGTTCATTGACGGTCGTTGTCGACGGCCGCACGGCCCTGGAATACACGTTGCCGATCCAGCGACGGCCCGGCAAGTTTGCCCTCTGGGTTCACAACGGCAACGCGGCCTTCGACGAACTGACCATCCATGCCATTCGCCCCACCATCAAGGGACTCGAACAGACGCTGGTGGTTGCTCGCCGTGAGTTGCCCGTCAAACAGGCCGAACGGAACCTGGCCCGGGCCAGCCTGGATTCGCTGCGGGCGCGGCTGGCAGCCGAGCGGGCACGGCTGGCCGATTCCGACACCGCGGCCGACATCCCTCGCCTGGCCATGGCCGCCAGCAAGCTCGAACGGCAGATCGCAGTGGCCCAGGCCAAAGTGGCTCTCGCCAAGGCCAGTCTCGGATTGGCCACCGCCGGCAACAAGCCCAAGCCGCAACACCCGGCAGCCGTCACCGCGGCAACGGCTGCCCTGGAAAAGGCCACCGCAGCCCGGGACGCCGCCGACGGCAACTACACGCGATTCAAGGCGGCCTATCCCACCAGGAGCACCGGCCGCCGCACGGCCCTGGCCCGCTGGCTGACCCACCGCGACAATCCACGAACCGCGCGGGTGGCCATCAACCAGATCTGGATGCGACACACCGGTGCCAGCTTCGTCAACACGGTCTCCGACTTCGGCATCCGCAGCCAGCCACGGACGTTCCCCGACCTGATGGACTGGCTGTCGGTCGAGTTGATCGAGAGTGGCTGGGACATGAAGCACATCCATCGCCTGGTCGTCAACTCGGCAACGTACCGGCTCTCCTCGAGACTGGCTCCGGCCACTGGCGACAACCGAAAGATCGATCCGGACAACTCGTTGCTGTGGCGGATGAATTCTCACCGCATGGAGGCCGAGGTGGTTCGAGACAGTCTGCTGGCCGCTTCCGATGCGCTCGATCCGGCTTTCGGCGGCCCGGACCTGCCAGAATCCCAGGGCCAGGCCTCGCGTCGCCGCAGCCTTTATTTCCGGACAACCCCTGACAACAAGATGCCGTTGCTGGAGTTATTCAACCTGGCCAATCCCAACGAGTGTTATCGCCGCCGAGAGAGCATCATCCCGCAGCAGGCCCTGGCACTCACCAACAGCCCGCTGGCGCTGGATCGCTCGCGACACCTGGCTCGCCGGCTCATCACCGACACCGTCGACCGACTCGGGCCGCCGGTTGGTGACTCGCAAGCGACCCACACGACCAGTTTCATCACCTCGGCTTTCGAAACCGTGCTGGGACGCCGGCCCGATTCCCGAGAACTGGCCGCTTGCCGGGCATTCCTCGCGCGTCAGGCCCGCCTGCTGGACGATCCGAAAACGCTCAGAAAATTCCCGGCCGGATCCACGGCCCCGGTCGCCGCTTCCGCCGATCCGGCCATCCGGGCCCGCGAGAATCTTGTCCACGTCCTCTTCAGTCACAACGACTTCGTAACGATCCGCTGATCCCACACGCGGGAATCTCCCCATGTCACTCCACCCCACTTCGACACCAATGCCGCCCTGTGGGCGGGTTCACCGTCGCACGTTTCTTGCCGATACCGGCATGGGATTTACCGGGCTGGCACTGGGCGCGATGCTGGCCGGCGACAGCCCGGTCAGGGCAGCGGATTCGAACACCTGGAGCCTGCCCAGTGGCCTGGCGCGGGTCGCACCCAGGGCCAAGAGCGTGATCTGGTTGTTCATGATCGGAGGAACCAGCCACCTCGAGTCGTTCGATCCCAAGCCGGCGGTCAACAAGTACCAGGGGCTGACGATCGCCGAATCGCCGTACAACCAGCGGATCCTCGAGTCCCCCTTCTACCGCAAGAACGTGCGGGACTTCGCTGGAACACCGCGGAAGCTGATGAACAGGATCTACCCGTTGCAGGTCGGATACCGTAAACGGGGTGAAAGTGGAATCGAGGTCAGTGACTGGTGGCCTCACCTCTCGAGCTGTATCGACGAAATCGCCGTCGTCCGCTCGATGTGGACCACCGACAACGACCACGCCGCGCAGCTGCAGTTCCACACCGGTCGCCACATCTTCGACGGTTTCTTTCCGTCGATTGGCTCCTGGGTCCACTACGGCCTCGGTTCGCTCAACGAAAATCTCCCGCAGTTCCTGGTCCTGGGCACCCCGCCCCGTGATTGCTGTGGTGGCGTCGGGGCCCACGGAGCCGATTATCTCGGTCCCCAGCATGCCGGCGTGCAGATGCGGATCGATCCGAAGAACCCGCTGCCGTTTGGTACCCCGGGTGCCTCGGTCTACCAGGAAGAACGCGCCGACCAGATGGAACTGCTCAGGGAACTCAACGGCCTGGCCGCCATCGAGTACCCCGGCGACGCGGCAATGCGGGCGCGGGTCAAGTCCTACGAACTGGCCTACCGCATGCAGATGGCCGTCCCCGACGTCATGAACCTCGACGGCGAAACCGCCGCCACGCGCTCACTCTACGGGCTCGACCGCGATCCGACCCGGCGATTCGGCCAGCAGTGCCTGCTGGCCCGACGGTTCGTCGAGAAAGGCGTGCGGTTCGTGCAGTTGTACGACGGGGGCTGGGACGCTCACAGCAAGCTGATCTCGAACCACTCCACCAGGATCGGCCAGACCGACCAGCCGATCGCCGGCTTGCTGAAGGATCTCAGGCAACGGGGCCTGCTCGACGAAACCCTGGTCGTCTGGGAACCGAGTTTGGCCGGACGCCCGGGGCCGAGAATTCCGACGGTCGCGATCACCATCCGTACGGGTTCTCGATCTGGATGGCCGGCGGAGGCATCAAGGGCGGCACCGTCCATGGTGCAACCGACGAGCTGGGATTTCACGCGGCCGAGCATCGGCACTACGTCACCGATGTCCACGCCACGGTGCTTCACCAACTGGGGCTGGATCCCCACGCGTTGGAGGTTCCCGGCCACAAGCGGCTGGAAATCGATTTCGGCAAGCCGATCCACGAGATCATCGCCTAGCGAAAACGGTCCCGGGCGACCGATTGCCGAGAAGGCCACCGGTGACAAACCCGTGGGGATCGTTCATCATGGGAGCCTCGGCGGGCAACCTCGCCTCGAGTTCGAGGGGAGGCCAGCCTCCCGCGGATTCTCGAGACAGCCCAACACACGCAGGACGACGCGGACGTGGACGGAACCGATACCGAGTTGGCGACCTTCCTTCACGGCAACGTGGCGGTGGCCGACACGTTTGCCGAGGCTTTCACGATGGTCGGCACCCGGCTGATCGTGACCGCGGTCACGCCGGAATGGGCCACAATAGCCGGCGAACAGGCAACCGGTTTCGCCACCAGCGTGATCGCCTGCAGTGCCGAGGCGGCAATCGAACGGGAACTCGCTCCCGAAGACACGCCCGACGGGCGACCGGGCGTTTCGCTGCTGCTGTTTGCCTTCAGCCGTGATGCGCTTTCCGCGGCGGTCGTCGATCGCGTGGGCCAGTGCATCCTGACCTGCCCGACCACGGCCTGTTACAACGGCCTGGCCACCGATGACCCCGACAACCGAATCAACATCGGGGGCCAGTTGCGGTTCTTCGGCGATGGTTTCCAGGGCTCCAAGAAACTCGGTGATCGCCGCCTCTGGCGAGTGCCGGTGATGGACGGGGAATTTCTCTGCGAGGAACACTTCGGCACCGCCAAGGGCGTGGCCGGCGGCAACCTGCTGATCTGCGGCACGAGTGCCGAGGCGGCGCTGGAAGCCGCCGTTACTGCCGCCGTCGCGATGCGACTGGTGCCCGACTGCATCCTGCCCTTCCCCGGTGGGCTGGTTCGCAGCGGCAGCAAGGTCGGCTCGCGCTACAAGGCGCTCAAGGCCAGCACCAATGATGCCTGGTGCCCGACACTTCGTGCCCGGACCGAATCGGTTCTGCCCGATTCGGTCGAAACCGTCTACGAGATCGTCATCGACGGCCTGACGCTGGAATCGGTCACCGAGGCCATGCGAGTAGGACTGGAGGCCGCGGTCGCATCTGACGGTGTCGAATTGGTCGGGGCCGGCAATTACGGCGGCCAACTCGGACAGCATCACATTCATCTCCGCGAGCTGGTCTGAAACCCGCGGCCCGTCCTTCCTGGTGTCCGAGATGTCCGAGACCATCCAGGCCCACGCAACGGTGGATTCGACGACCCGCGCCATCGATCCCCCGTTGTCACCCTTGCTTCGCTGGAGCCTGGTCGGGCTTGGTTCGGCACTGGCCGCCATCGCCATCCTGCGTGCCGAATCACTGCTGAGTGCCAACGACCGCTCGCGATGGTGCACCGTCTGGTCACTGGTCGAACACGGCAGCTACCGGATCGACGAGATCGATGCCCGCAAGGTACTCCACAAGCCCTCGGGAAAACGGCGACGGCGTTTCGGCACGATCGACAAGGTCTACCACGAGGGCCATTTCTACTCGACCAAGCCACCGCTGTATCCCACGCTGGTCGCCGGACTCTACGCGGCAGTCAAGACCACGACGGGCTGGAACCTGGTCGAGCAGACCGAGGCGGTCTCGCACGTCATCCTGATGCTGGTCAACTGGCTGCCGTGGACCATCGCCCTGGTGGTGCTTTCGCGGATGCTGGATCGCTATGCCCGCCACCGCTCGACGCGGATCCTGCTGTTGACCACCGCCGCAGTCGGCACCCTGCTGCTGCCGTTCCTGGTGGCGTTGAACAACCACACCGTCGCCGCCACGGCCGTGATTTTTTCACTGTCGTCGATCCTGAGAATCACGATCGACGGAGATCATCGCAGGCGGCACTTTGCCGTGGCCGGTTTCTTCGTCAGTTGGGCAGCGGCCAACGAACTGCCGGCCGCAGCGTTTGCCGTCGTGGCCACAATCCTGCTGTTGCAGAGCAACCCGCGTCGTACCCTGACGGTCTTCCTGCCCCTGGCGCTGATTCCGCTGGCCGCGTTCCTGGGAACCAATCTCCTGGCCACGGGGGGATGGAAACCGTTTTACGCGTATTACGGCACCGAGAAATATCTGTGGACTGTCGATGGGGTCGAGAGTTACTGGAAAAACCCCAAAGGGATTGACCGCGGCGGGGACTCGATGCCGGTCTACCTGATGCACTGCCTGGTCGGCCACCACGGCGTGTTTTCATTGTCGCCGATCTGGCTGGTCTGGTTGCTTGGCACAACCGGCCGCGTCCGCCAATCCGGTTCCCCGCTGGCTGGACTCTGGAGATCGAGCGTGGTGCTGACGCTGGTCGTGCTGGGTTTCTACCTGTCGCGAACGGCCAACTACAACTACGGCGGTGTCAGCTGCGCCCTGCGTTGGACACTCTGGCTGGTCCCGCTCTGGCTGGTTTCGTCGGCCCCCACACTCGACGCCTGGGCCGACCGGGGACGGGGCATCTTGCTCGGGGCCTGGTTCCTGCTGGCCGTCTCGTCGGTCTCGGTATTTCTGCCGCTGGAAAACCCCTTCCAGCACCCCTGGTTATTCCGTTTGATGGAGGACTGGGGCTGGATCGCATACCAGTGATTCTGGATCAATTTCCAAAAAAGCGATACGATGGAGACGGCCCGCCGCCGGTGGGTGACTTCAAGACTGGAACCCTGGACAGCAGGAGCGACCGACGATGCAGATGCTCCGAAAGCGTCCACCCGGTTCTGACAACGATTCGTCACGTCGCCGCGGAGCGGCGACGCTGGATTACGTGCTGGTCCTGGGGGTTATTGTCTCGCTGGCGGCATTGATGATTCCGATGAGCCGCCACGCGATCACCGTGGTTTACGATATTATCTGCACCCTGGTGGCCTGGCCTTTCGTTTAGGATCACCGCATCAGGGACTGTGACGGGCAAACAAGGGAAGAACATGCGGATCATCAAGCCAATCGGCCGGGTCATGAAACGCCTTCACCGCGACGAGCGTGGAGCGTTGACTCTCGAAACCGTCCTGATTATCGCCGCGATCGCCTTGCCGGTCCTGATCGTGATCATCAAGTTCGGTTGGCCGGCAATCCGGGGCTACTTCGAACGTGGACTGGAGAACCTTGAAGACAGTACCAACGACGCCACCACCGGCTGACCCCGATCGGTCGGCCGCGGCGCCGGAGAGCGAAGCGGGTTAACCATGCACGCTTCGCAGATCGTGCTGCTGCTGCTGGTTGCCATCGCCTCGGTCACCGACACCACGCGAGGTCGCATCTACAACTGGACAACCTACCCCGGCCTGCTGGCCGGATTGCTGTTTCAATCTCTTGACGTTTCCAACGCGGGCCACCTGGAATTCAACGCGACCGGCCTGACCGAGTGCCTGCTCGGAGTGGCCGGCTGTGGAGGTATCATGCTGGCCTGTTTCCTGCTCTCCGACATGGGTGGCGGCGACGTCAAGCTGTTGGCCGTCGTCGGAGCGTTCCTGGGTCTGCAGAACGGGCTCACGGCGCTGTTGTGGACAATCGTCCTGGGCGGTTTCGGCGGGCTGGCGATGCTCGTCTGGCGAGTCGGCGCCGGCCGGATCCTCGTCGGCACCTTCAAACACCTGTCCCTGGCGCTACGGTCGCGGGGCTGGGTCCCCCTGGAACCAGCCGAACGTGAACCGCTGGGACGAACACTCTACCTGGCACCGGCCGCGCTGCTCGGTGTCCTGCTGACCATCACTGGAGTAACCGAACAGCTCTCTGCCATTTTCTAGTCGACGACGACGGGGCCGGATGACACCGGCGCCTGGTCATTGGCTCCCGATTCCCGACCGGTTTCCGCCGTGCTCCACATCCTGATCAACGACTGCCGCCCCTGCCTGTATGCCCTGGGCATTGCGCTGGTGGTATTGCTGATTGTACTTCGTGTCAGCGGTGCACGACTGGACCTGGGACGGTTGCGACAATTGCACGGTTGCCAACGTGGCGGCGTGCAAAGCCTGGCGTTCGTGCTGACCTTGCCGATCTTCGTGATGATCGTGATGTTCATCGTGCAGGTCAGCCAGTTGATGATCGGCCAGGTCGTCGTGAACTACGCGGCCTTCGGAGCCGCCCGCAGCCTGGCCGCCTGGGTCCCCCAGTATGTCGTCGAACTCGAACCCGAGGGGGATCCGCTGGGGTTGGAACTGCATGGCCAAAACGTCATTCGCGACACGCGATTCCGATCGGGCCAGGACTTCGGCTACTGCTACGTCGGCGGTACCCGCGAGGACGGTTTCGTTGATTCGGCCAATGGCGGTCCCCAGGCGACCGAGAACCTGTTGAAGTTCGACCGTGCCTTCCGGTCGGCCACGTCGGCCTGTGCCACGATTTCCCCCTCCCGGCACCTGGGCCTCACGATCGAGTCAAAGGCCCTCGACCGATTCGACGCGACCTGGAGTGCCTGGCAGTTGTTCGCCACAACCAACGCGTCGAGCCAGACCCGCTCGAGGCTCTACAACAAGTTCTGCTACAGCTTCTGGAACACCGAGCTGTGGATCCGTTTCCAGAACCGCAACGCCCAACTCGGGCCGACCTACAACCCCATCGGCCACCCGGTTCATCAATTCCAGTCCAACGAGGTGGGCTGGCAGGATCCGATCACCGTACTGGTGCGGCACAACCTGGCGTTGCTGCCGGGCCCGGGCCGTTGGCTGGCCAAACACCTTGTCACGCCCGGTGGCCCACCCGACAGGGTCAGCAATCGCATTGCCGAACGTGCCGGACCCCGACGCCAAACCGACACGACCAATGATTCCGGCAGCGGTCCCCACGACCCCCTCTACAACCGCCGCGTCTTCACGACCACGATCTGGGCCCGGGCCACGGTAACCAACGACGGTGTCAAGTCCCTTGTCCCCTACATGCATGCCATCAATGTTGCTCAATAACCTCTGCGGCCGCTGCGGCCGGTTGCACCGCGACGAGCGCGGCACGATCAGTATCGTGACGCTGTTGGTGCTGCTGGTCTTCACGATGCTGCTGGTGATGATCACCAACGTCGGTCGGCACGTCGATGACAAGCTCAAGCTGCAAAACGCCGCCGATGCCGCGGCGGTTTCCGGTGGCGTGATCCTGACACGCGGCCTCAACGGCCTGGCCCACACCAACCACCTGCTCTGCGAGGTGTTCGCCATCACCGCGTTTCTCCGCGAGGGCCACCAACGCAATGCCGAACAGCAGGTCCCCGACATCTTGCAGGCGTGGGGACTGGCCGGAGCCGACCTGCAGGCGGCCACCTTTGAGCCCTTCCCTCCACTGGGCCGGGCCATCGTCAACCGCGTCCCGCTCGAACAACAGGCGGTGACCGCTTTCGGAAACGAGCAGGCCGCGGCCGCCGAGCAGTTCCTGCCGATCTTTGAACAGATCCTCGCCGAAGAATTGATCCCGCAATTCCAGCGGACGCTGATCGAAACCGTTCCGAGCCTGGCGATGGCCACCGCCGGCGAAGCGGTCCGCCGACACGCCCGCCCACGCAACGACGTACGTACCGACCGCCGCAGACCGACCTCACAGCCTGGTGACACGCCACTGTGCATCCTCTTTCGTTCCAATACCCAGGCCATCGGGCAGTCAACCGAGAGTCACCCGCTGCTCAGGACACTGCCGGCCGTCGATCCGTCGCCGACGGGAAGCGACTTCGGAGCCGCCGGATATGATCAGGAGTACTTCGACGAGGCACTGCAACAACGAAGCGAGTTGGCCAACAACTATCTCGATCGCTGGAACGACCAGAAGCTGAGCCTCTTCGATGATGATGCCCGCATGTCACGTTTCGGTGGCCTGTGGCGTATTGCCACGCGAGGCCAGTTGGATCGGCTGCTGATCCAGGAATACCCACTCAGAAACCTGCCGTTCCAGATTCGCCGCATGATCGACGGAACTCACCCCAAGAAAATGCGGGAAATGCAGCGCAAAGGCCGTTGGCGACAGGTCAACGGCCACCTCGATCGTGATTACCACTTTGTCGCTGTCGTCTACCGACGGTATCTCGAAGAAATGGGTCCAGGATTGTTCGAGAATCCACTGAGCAAACAATCCGACGCCCAGGCATTTGCCCAGGTACAGATCTACCTGCCCGAATCCCGCTACGTCCGGAAAAACGGGCAGTGGTTTCACGACCTGCCCATCCGAGATCGGCGAAGCGGTCAGGTCACCGGGTACAGAAGAGTCATTCACGCGGACAACTGGCCGAGCGACTGGAACCTGGACAGCCAGAACTGGACGACAAGGATCATGCCCGCGTCGTTGCCCAACCTGCAGCAGATCCTCGCCCAGTCGCCCGGTTCATTGACGGCCTCCGCGGCCAACCTGCGACCCGGCCCCTTCGGATCGATTCCGCAAACCACACTCGACGACCTGATCACTCACTGACCGGTATCGAAATGCGTTCGCGTCCCCGACATCATCGACAGCCCCGATCGACTCGACGATCGCGTCGTGGTCTGGCACCGCTGGAACTGGTACTCAGCCTTCCGGTGCTGCTGTTCGTCATGGGATTGATGATCTTGATCGGCTGGGCGGCGACCTACAAGGTCCGGACACAGATCCACGCCCGTGAGGCAGCCTGGCGATCGATCTGGCGGGCCAATCCACGAAGCGATGCCCAGTCGCTGCCCAATCCACCGGGATTCCCACCACCGGCTACGATGAGTGTCGATCGGGACGCCGGTCCGGACCTGCTGCAGCCGCCCCCGACGGCGCTGAATCTCTACGACGCACACCCGGTCGCTCGCGGCCCGGTCCTCGTGGCCGCGGCAGGAAGACCTTTGCGGGTTGATCCCGACGTCCTGGATCTGCGGAAAGGCCTGATGGCAGGGCATGCCGAGCTCGATCGAGGTTTCCCGGTCCTGGGCCAGATGCCGCCAAGGAGATATCACCCTGCTGTCGATTTTCAGGTACTCGACGGGCGGTGGCAGTTCTGGCAGAAGGGACTCCACGACAACCGCTCGCGGCGCTCGTCACAGCTTTTCCCGGACCTGGACAGCAACTGGCAAAACGCAACGCTTCCTCACACGATTCAGTTCCGCCAGATCGCGGCGCAGTTACGCAACGATCCACAGCGAGCCGCGATGGCCCTGCTGGAAAGCAACCAGGAACTCCGTGATTACTACACCGGTGCCTTCGGCCCTGCCCGCGACTACTACCCGCGTTTGCCCGACGCCCGCAGCAGTGAAGCGTCGGCCCTGTCGGCCATCGCCGACCGTCTGGTTCAGCAGATCTACGGCCAGGTGCGACCGCGCAACGGACTGGGCCAGGCCGGAATCCCCGGCCGGCTGACCGAGGATTTTTTGGGGATGTACCGTGATCTGGCCCAGCAGGCCCTCGATGCCGGCCAGTCCGACGCAGCCTATCGCCCGCTGATCAACCAGCTGGAAGCCTTCGAGTCGTTCCTGCTGAACTAGTTCGCGCCGGCCATGCGAACCGGGAGTCTCTTCGTGTCCACCCCGCCCGAATCACCTGCCACCACGTCAGGCAACGACCGGCCACCCGAAACGGCTCCGGCCGGACTCGCCGATCAGGCACGTCGCTGGCGACGACGGACCACCGATCTGCTGGCGATCGGGCTGCTGCTGGTCATCGGCCTGGCCGTCGGTCGCCAACTGACGGCGTGGTGGAACGAGCCGACCCTGCAAACACCAACCACGACTTCCGTCGGGGCAATTGCCGGGCAGGGAACAGCCTGGTCGGAACCCGATGATCTGCAACTGGGCAGCCTGGCCGCAACGGTTCATCGCCGCCGGGTCGTCGGGGATCGCCAACAGGCATGGACGGCAGTCGACCAGGCAACCCGCGCGATGGCAACCGCTGCCGGCTGGCCCGATTCACAGCCCGATCAAGCCGAACGCGGACTGCTGGAGAGGCTGTCGCGGAGGACGGCGGCGAATACCTCGGCCGAGCGAGAGCCGGGCATCTCGGTTTTCCGGATTGTCGGCCCGTTGCCGATGGCCGTCGCGGTGCGGACACTGCTGGGACAAGAACGGGTCGTGGGCTGGGGCCTGGCAACGCCAACACTCGACGGGGCCTGGGTGACCTGGACTTTTGCCGCAGCAAGCGTGGAAACCAGCGATCCGGTGACACTTCCACTCGACAGCCAGCGGTTACTGGCATTGGGGGATGATGATCGCCAGCGACTGGTACTGTTCAGCGGGCCGTCAGGTTCGAATGGCTGGCTGGGACACTTTCGGCGCGAGCTGACCGGATCGGGATGGCAGGCCGTCAGCCTGCCGACACGACACGACTCGGGATGGACGGCACGCTGGCATCACCGATCGGGCCGCACCGCGGTGGTCTCGTCGCGACGCGACACATCGGGAAGATGGCATGGTATGCTCAATATCTTTACTCCGACCGCCGACATGCCGGACGGAACCAAGCCGGCAGTCGGTGGAGATCGGGAGACAACATGAGAGGTGTACAGGGACTGGTGCTCGCGGCGGCATTGGCCGCGGTGGGTTTTGTCTGCAACTGGCTGTACCTGCAGCAGCAATCCGGACGCGTGGAACTGGTCTACTATGTCGGTGTCCAGAAGGAGGCCGAGGTCAACCGGGGCGACGTGTTTCGGCAGGACCACCTGGTCGAAATCGGCGTCCCCCGCAACCGACTCGGACATCTCTCCGAGGTCGCCGTCCCGTGGTCGCAGCGGGATCTGGTGGTTGGCCAGCGGGCCCGCCGGACCTTCGGCGCGTTGGGTACGGAACTCTTGACGTTCAAGGACCTGGAAACCCCCGCCGCAAAAGATCTCAACGAACAGATCGCCGACAACGAACGGGTGATGTGGCTCCCGGTCGATTCCCGTTCGTTCAACCCCCAGCACGTCAATCCCGGCGACTCGGTCAGTTTCCGAGTCCCGGAGTTCGATTCCGGGAAGTCCAGCCGCAATCGCCCACTGGTCGGCGCCGGTCAGATCATCGGGCCGTTCCGGATCCTGGCGCTGGGCGACCGCAAGGGCCGGCGCGATATCCGCCAGGCGGCCGGCCTGTCCTCGGGGGCCGAAAACGTGATCGCGATCGCCGTCAAGATCGACGCGGCCAACAACAAGCTCGAAGCCCGTGCCGAGACACTCTCGAACACCCTGGCCGTCAACAATTTCCAGGGCGTCCAGGTCCTGCTGCACGCTGTCAGCAACAAGAAGAAGAACAAGTAAACCGTCGTGTCCCAGACCAACCGCCATTCCCGCTCTTCCAGAGCCGATTCGTGATCCCATGAAAGTCTGGTTCAACAAAGTTCACGACAGCCGCCGATCGGTGGTCGAGACCGAGGATGCGGTGATTCGCATCGGTCGCGACCAGGGCAACACCGTCGTGCTGCAAAGCCCCCTGGTCGGCAAGCAGCAGGCCGTCGTCCGTCGCGACAACGGTCTGCTGACGCTTGAGAACCTGGGAATCAACAGTTGTGTCGTGGGTGAAACCGAGGTGCTGGGAGGGCAGGCCTGCGAGTTTTCGCCGGGCGACACGGTGCGGATCTGGCCGTTCACCCTGACCTTCGAGTCCGACCAGGCCTCGCCGATCAGTCGCGGCGAGCTCGAGTCCCACCTCCGCTCGATCATGGCCGACCTCGAACTCCGCGTGCATCGCCAGTTGCTCGAACGCTTTGACCTCTTCGAACTGGAGAGCAGCCAGCTGGGTGACACCGAGAGCATCCTGATGCTCGAGGAGAACATCGAGGACGTCTGCCGCGAACTGCATCTGTTTGGCGGAGACAACGAGGCGCTGCTCGAGGAAGTCGTGGCGTTGACCCTGCGGGACCTGATGATCAACCAGTTGATCCTGGAAAGCAGCGACGAGGCGGTTCCCGTCGCCGGCGCGATGGCGGCCCTGGGATCAAACGAGTTCGATGTTCCGGCAACACTCGTGCCCGAACGGGAAACCGAACTCGACCACCTGTTGAAATTCGTCCGCCAACAACTTGACCTCGAGGGCTGCCGCGACCTCAGCGAACAGATCAACCGCGTCGAGAGTCGCCTGGCCGATGTCTTTCCACGAGTCCGTCCGCACCTGCACCAGGAGCTGAAACGGTACCTGATTCTCCGCACGCTCAAGAAGGACCTCAAGGACACCGTCTTTGGATTCGGCCCGCTGCAGGACCTGCTACGGGCCCCGACGATCACCGAGATCATGGTCGTCAAGAGCGACCAGATCTACGTCGAACGTGACGGTGTCGTCGAACTCTCGGGACGCCGCTTCATCTCGGACAAGGTCACCGAGTCGATCATCGAGCGGATCGTCGCCCAGGTGGGCCGGCGAATCGACAAGAGCCAGCCGCTCGTCGATGCCCGGCTTGCCGACGGATCCCGCGTCAACGCGATCATCCCGCCGCTGGCCACCCGCGGTCCCTGCCTGACGATCCGCAAGTTCCCCGCCTACCGCTTCACGATGGATGACCTGATCGAACTGGGTTCGATCACCACGGCCGCGGCCCGTTTCCTGAGAGCCTGCGTCATCGATCGCCGCAACATCCTGGTCAGCGGCGGCACCGGCACCGGCAAGACGACGATGCTCAACGTCGTCTCCAGCTTCATTCCCCACAAGGAACGGATCATCACCGTCGAGGACACCAGCGAGTTGCAGCTGCACCAGGAACACGTGGTGACGCTGGAAAGCCGGCCGCCAAACGTCGAGGGAGCCGGAGAATACACGATCCGTGATCTCGTCAAGAATGCCCTGCGGATGCGGCCCGACCGGATCATCGTTGGAGAATGCCGCGGCCCCGAGGCGCTTGACATGCTCCAGGCCATGAACACCGGCCACGACGGATCGATGACGACGATTCACGCCAACAACACCGATGACGTCCTCAAGCGACTCGAAGTCCTCGTGCTGATGGCCGTCGATCTGCCGGTCATCTCGATCCAGCGACAGGTCGCCTCGGCCATCGACATCATCGTCCAGATCAGCCGCCTGCCCGGCGGCCGACGTGGCGTCACCCAGATCTCCGAGGCGACCGGCTACGACGCGGATCGCCTCTGTGTCGCCACCACCGACATCTTCAGTACCCGGGCCGGCACGGGACTGCTGCCCACCGGGTACATGCCCAGTTTCATCGACCGGCTCGTCGAACGCGACCTGCTGAAACTCGAGTTCCTCTACGGGGAAGAAGGCTAGGAGGCAGCGGCGGTGGAAATTCTGGCCAGTTCCCTGGTAGCTGTTGGCGTCGCCGTAGCGGCCGTCGCCGGAAGGTCGGGGTACAGCCAGGCGCTGGATTTCGTCGAAAACGACCTCCGCGACAAGCTGAGACGCCTGCGACTTTCGACCGACCGGCTCAGAAAATACCTGGTCACCTGGTCGGTCGTCGTCGCCGCGATGACTGTCTCGCTGGTCATCGTGGCCAACTCGCTGATCTTCGCGGTGACCGCGGCGGTGCTGCTGATCAGCCTCCCCTGGTACGTGCTGCGTCGCCTGGCGGAACGGCGGCAGCTGTTGATCGAAGACCAGCTCGCCGATGCCATGGTCTCCTTGTCGAGCGCCATCAAGGCCGGCCTGTCACTGGCCCAGGCACTCGACATTCTCGCCCGCCAAAGCCCGCGGCCAATCTGTCAGGAGTTCCAGCAGATCGTCGGTGAATACCGGCTGGGAAAAGACCTGCAACAGTGCCTGCTGGAAGCGAAGACGCGATTGCGTAGCGAGAACTTCGCGTTGTTCGCAGCGGCAATGGAAGCCAGTCGCGAAAGCGGCGGGCGACTCAACGAAACCGTCGAGAGGATTGCCACCTCGGTCCGCGAACTGCAACGGCTCGAACGAAAGGTCCGGGCCGAAACTGCCCAGGCCCGTACCTCGTCGCTCTACATGGCCCTGGCCCCACCGATCATCCTGCTGATGAACTACTTCATCGACCCGGTGCACACCAGGATGCTGTTCACCGAAGTTCCCGGCCAGCTGATCCTCTGCGTGGCCATCCTGCTCAACCTGCTGGCCTACTTCTGGGCCCGATTGATTCTTAACCCGGAAATCTGAACCCGATCACAGGCACCCGACCCTCATGCTGCTCGCCCAGGCCGAATCGGCTACGCCGCTGTTGTCAGTGATCGCCTCCACGGTGCTTGCCGCCGGTGCCTTCGTGATCGTCCGCACGATCCAGGCGGCGATGGCAGCTGATCCCGACGACGACGACGACTGGCGTCACGACCGGATCCGGATCAGTGAACTGCGTCGACACAGCCTGATCTTCCGGTGGCTGCAACCGCTGGTGCAGGGCCTGGGGCAGATCAACCGCCGTGTCTTCCGCGATTCGCTTCCGGGCATCACCCGCGACATCCACGCCGCCGGGCTGACGCGTTTCTGGACCCCCCAGGAATACCTGGGCACGATGCAACTGCTCGGCGGCCTGCTGACGCCCGCCTATGTCTATTTCGGACTGGAACTGGCCGGCCCACCGGGGCTGCTGGCCGGGCTGGCTGCCGGGCCGGCCACCGTCTGGCTGCTGCGTCGCCGCTTGGCCGGTCGGGCTGCACACCGGCTGTTTCGCATCAAGCAGCGACTGCCCTTCCTGCTGGACCTGTTGACGCTGTTGATGGAAGCCGGCTCGACCTTCCTGCAGTCGCTGCACGAGGCGGTCGAGGAATTCCGTGATCATCCGGTGGGGGTAGAATTCGGCCGGGTACTCTCGGAAATCAACATGGGCAAGAGCCGGATCGGGGCGTTGGAGACCATGCGCGACCGCCTCGATGACTCGGAAATTACCAGCATCGTCGGATCAATCATCCAGGGCGAAACCCTCGGAACCCCGCTGGCACGACTGTTTCGCACGCAGGCCGACGTGCTGAGGATCAAACGGACACAACGAGCCGAAACACTTGCCGGTGAAGCAGGAGTCAAGATGCTGTTGCCCAGCGTGCTGGTCATGGCGGCGACGGTCCTGATTATCCTCGGGCCGTTCGTACTCAGCTTCCTCTACGTCGACCTGATGGAATAGCAGGGGCTACAATCAACTCATGTCGGAACCGGCGACCATCACCGTCACCCGCGGACCGGCCCGCGGCCAGCTGTTCGAACTCGACCAGGAGCTCGTGCATATCGGACGTGCCGAAAGCAACCAGGTGGTTCTCTCCGATCCCGAACTCGCCGAGCACCAGGCAAGCATCGCCCGTCGCAACGGTCGCTTCGCGATCTTCACCCCC
This sequence comes from Planctomycetaceae bacterium, assembly GCA_002726205.1. Classification (GTDB taxonomy): domain Bacteria; phylum Planctomycetota; class Planctomycetia; order Planctomycetales; family Planctomycetaceae. Next base: position 69,839 of record PBSL01000021.1, read on the forward strand.
CTGCCCGACGCGGTGTCGGTCAACGGCAACCGGATCCCACCTCAACGCTGGGTCTGGCTCCCCGGCGAAGCCGAGATTGAACTCGGAGATCGCACCAGTTTTCGCTTCTCGACAGCGGCTGCCGGATCCACCAACGGTGACACCGACACCCAGGCGACCGAAGCTGCCCGGGAAACCGGCGACGACGAGAAGGAGACCGGTCGGGCGCGGCGAAAGAAACGGCCCCGGAAACGCAAGCGACAACTTGCCCGGTTCGTCAACGACGGCAGCGGTGACGCGAGGGTGCAGTTGGGTGAAGATGGTCACCTGCCCGAATTGACCCTCGATGAAGAAATGACCGGTGGCCGGCCCGACAAGCGGTCCCGGGGTTCGAGCAACCTGCTGCTGTACCTCCTGCTGGCCGGCAGTGTGGCGGCCTCGTCGATGCTGATACTCGTCGATGGCCCCGCCTCATCGACTTCCGCCAGGGCAACCCGAAACGCTCTCTCCGAACTGAAGCAGATCCTGCTCGACTCGAAACAGCCGGCCGGTGCTGAAAGTGACTGGCAGATCCTGGTTCGCGACGCTCTGGCCGCACGGGCTCGACGAAACCGCAACACCGAACGCCGCGCTTATGACCGGCTGCTGAAGCTGCTCAATGCCGAAGACCTTGGCAGAACCGGCCTGACCGGTGACCTGGGACAAGACAAACGGTTGCGGGAACTGATCGCCGAACTGATCGGACCGTGACCGCTGTGAACGGTGACCGTCGGGAATCACGGAGCGTTGAATCCCTTCCACCGAACCGACATGCGATACATAATCGGGATATGATCATCCCGCTTGCGGGTCCGATGCTCTGAGGATTGACGTGGTGGCTGGCGAAACGCGTTACGAACTGCTCGAGCCAATCGGCACGGGACGCTACGCCACCGTCTACCGCGCCCGCGACAATCAACTTGGCCGCGAAGTGGCCATCAAGAAGATCCACGACGAGTTTCTCTCTGGCTCGACACAACTGGGTCGCTACTGGCACGAAGCCCAGTTGCTGGCATCCCTGCAGCATCCCAACATCGTGACGATCTACGATATCGACCGTGATTGTGGCTGGTTGGTGATGGAGTTGATGCAGTCGACGCTGGCCGACCGAATGACCGGACGGCAAATGGACCTCAGGGCCCTGCGAACGGCCGTCGCACACTGCCTGCGGGCACTGCATTACCTGCACGAACGTGGGGTCGTCCATGGCGACATCAAGCCGTCGAACATGATGATCGACTCCCGCCGCCGGATCAAGATCGGCGATTTCGGTCTGGCACGACGTGTCAGCGACCACGACGGCACGCTGTTGAAAGGTTCGACGCGTTACATCGCCCCGGAGGTCGTTTCAGAGGACTTCGGCGATGTCGACTCTTCCAGCGATCTCTACTCGCTCGGCTTTGCCGCCTACGAATTGATGTGCGGCCCACCGTTTGAAGAACTTGCACTGGGACTCGGAGCGCTGCGCAGCAATACGGCCGGAGAAGACCCCTGGATCGAATGGCACGCCGCACCAGATCGCCGACTGCCTCTGATCAGCCAGGTCCTCGAGGGCGTCCCCGACGACCTTTCACAGGTGATCCAGACACTGACCGAAAAGGACAAGTCCCGGCGATACACGACCGCTGCCGACGCACTCTCGGATCTGAAGGTCGATCTGAAGATCATCCGCAACGACCGTTCCAACGACACCGACGCCAAGTCCGGCGACGACGACGAACCCACATCAAATCGTCGTCGCACCGTGGCAATCGCCGCCGCCTGCGCCTCGATCCTGCTCTCGCTGGTCCTGGTGCTTGCTCCCGGCAGAGACAATCCCACGCCCAAACCCGGCGACACGGTGGCGAGTGTCTTCATCCTCGAGCAGATCGACGACGCAGCGGGAACCCTGCGAGTGCGGGCACTGGATACCGGCGTGGAGAGCCGGTTGAAACTCTCCGAGGATGTCCATGTCCTGATCGAACAGGGTCCCGACAGCAAGGAACACGGCCAACTCTCCGATCTCGAGCCGGGCGACCGTGTCGACCTGAGTCGCACCAGCGGCGAGGACTCGCGAGTCGTCGAGGTGACCGCCGCGCATCCGACCCCTGACGGCGGCTTGATCAAGACCATCGACGTGCCCGGATCACGGCTCGTTTTGGCGTCGCAGGATGGTGACAATCGTGATGATGTCGATCTGAGAATCGCCATCGGCACCCGCTTTCGGCTGAACGGCCAACGCGGCGACCTGCTCGACGTGCAACCCGGCGATAATGTCACCGCGATCCACATCCGCGACGCCGGGAACAGCGGCAACCGCCTGGCCGTCGAGGTCAGTGTCAGACGGGCCACCACGACCGTGGCTCTGATCAGCAAGACCGATCCGGCCAGCCGCCGTTTGACACTGCAGTACCAGCGAGGGAACAGCAGTCCAGATTTCCAGACCCGCACCGTCGCTGACAACGTCGAAATCGCCGGACGGGGCGACGCCGCGGCCGGACAGGCAAAATGGACACTCGAGGCAATCACTCCCGGCATGCTGGTGGTCGTGACTCACGAGGAGTCGATCACCGCCTTGACCGTCACCAAGGCACGACAACCCCTGATCCGTGCCTCCATCGACTCGCTCGATTCCGCTTCAGGTCGTGTCAGCATCAAATCGACCGGCGGGACAAAGAACCTCAAACTCACCGATGACACGCTCGTGTTCCTCAACAGCCGGCCGGCACAACTCGAGGATCTCAGGGCCGACGACACCGTCTGGGTGTCAGCGGAACCCGGCGGAGGCCGCGCGCTGCTGGTGGCGGCCGAGCGAGGCGGCTTTCCACACCGCTGGTCGCTGTTGATCGGGACAAGCCGCTATTCCGACCGCTCGCTGACCCCACTGCCCTTTGCCGGTGGTGATCTGAAACTGGTCGCCGACCATCTCAGCTGGTTTTATCGCGTCCCCGACGACGACACCCACGCCCTCTCGCTGATTGATACGCCTCGCGAAACACTCAAGCAAGCGGTCATCGACTTCCTCGCCAAACAGCAAGGCCGGACCGAACTGGTTGTCTACATCACCGGGCACGCCTACAAGGCCGACGACGGCAAGACGTGGCTGGCACCCCCGGGTTTCGACTGGGACAACATGGCCGAGACCGGGATCTCGCTGGAATGGCTGGTCCGCCAGATCGAAGACTGTCGGGCCGGTCAGAAATTGCTGCTGCTCGACTGCACCCACGACGGCAGCGGCCGCGATCTCGAAAAAGAACCCAGTGGCGAAGCACTGCTGAAACCCCTTAAGACCCTGCTGAAGACCACGACAACGATTGCCAGTTGTGGCGAGGGCCAACGGGGAATGCGGGACACCCAGCGCCGACACGGACTGTTCGCCTGGTACGTGGCGGCCGGATACCGCGGCGGCGCCGATGTCGACGTCGACGGGATTGTCACGGGTCGCGAGCTGTTCGAATTCGTCCGCGAAGGCCTGGGCCGCGACAGCCGGCGCCTGGGCGGCAAGCAGGTCCCCGTGCAGGCCGGTCCCCGTTGAACCGTTTGACGTCAGCGGTCTCCCACCGCTACCGCCAACACCCCATCGCTCAGGTGGCCTCGACCACCGAGGCGTCAAACACTCGCACCTGTGACCAGGTCTCTTTGTTGTTCTCGATGAACTCCACGTGCCGTTGAGAAACCTGGTACGTGTCGTGTGCAGCCCGGTCGGTGAAAACCACCGAGAGACCGACGTGGAAATCACGGTCGTTGACCGGTCGCTCGAGATCCTCGACCAGTGTTGCCATCGAAAAGTACTCGACGCCGGGATGCCCCGAAAGATATTTGTGTCCCTGGCCGACCAGTCGTGCAATCGACTCGGGCGTGGGGTCCTTCAGGGTGAAGTAGACATTGTGGACCAGTGACTGGGACATCGTTACGACTCCTGGAAGAATCATTCCGCCTGCATCCGTCTCCTGCCGTGCAAGAAACTCACCTCCCTAGATAACAGACACGAGCCCAGTCCGCACCCCGCGACCCACCCGGGTTCGTGGACTCGTCATTCATCCAACGGTATGCTGACAGCAAGGTCGAACACCCAACATTTCATCCGCCTCCGGGAGAAAACCGATGAAACGCACAACCAAGACACTGCTGGCCGCCGGCCTGATCCTTGCGGCGGGGCTCCTGTCCCTGACCACCGACGCGGCGGCTCCCGGCAAGAAGGGGGCGGAGAGATTCCTCAAGAACATCCAGGCAGGTGACCTGGTGATCGGGCAGATCGGCAGGATGAGCTTTGGACCCGACGGGCTGTTGTTGATCGCCGATCGCAAGAATGGCTCGGTCGTGGCCATCGACACCGGCGACACGGGCCCGGCCAAACCACTGAAAAAACGGGTCGACAACATCGACACCCTGGTCGGCCAGGCCCTGGGTGCCGACGCCAAGAGCATCCAGATCGTCGACATGGCGGTCAATCGTCAGAGCGGACTGATCTACCTCTCGGTGATTCGCAAACAGGACGGACGAAGCGTGCTGCTGACGGTCAACGAAAACGGCAAGGTCGGCGCGTTCAACCTGGCCAAAGCCCGGCACGTACGGGTCAAGTTGCCCGGTGACGGCAAGGCCAAGGTCAGCAATATCACCGGTGTCAAGCTTTCCGGGAACCGCGTGCTGGCCGCCGGCCAGAGTGGCCGCGAATTCGCCAGCAAGATCTACTCGATCCCGCTGCCGCTGGAACACGGCAACTCGGCGAAGATCTTCAGCACCGAAACGTTCCACGTCGCCCACGGCCGCTGGGAAACCCGGGCACCGATCCAGTCGTTCATCCCGGTCAAGGAAAATGGCAAGACCTATATCGTCGGATCGTTTTCCTGCACGCCGATCGCCAAGTTCCCCGTCGATGGACTCGAATCAGGGGCCAAGATCCGCGGCACCAGCGTTGTTGAACTCGGATCGGGAAACCGACCGGTCGACATGTTCATCTACAAGAAGGATGGCAAGAACTGGCTGGTGACCAACACCGACCGCTTCCACCACAAGCGACGCCCGATCGGTCCGAGCCAGTACTGGGGCTGCCGAGTCGACCTGAAGTATCTCGGGGCCAAACAGATCAACAAGAAGGCCGCCCGCCGCAACGTCAAGCAGAAGACCGGACCCGCAGGAATGGAAGTCGTTGACATCCTGTTCGGTGTCAAGCACATCGACCAGTACGACAACGACAAGGTGATTGTCCTTCGAGACAACAAGGGCCGACTCGATCTCGAACCGGCCGTCCTTCCCTAGGCACCATGACTCCTCCGAAAACAGCGACCACACCAGCAGCGACCACCGCGAGCCTGCTCGCGGTGGTCGCTTTGTCTGTTTCCGGTTGTAACCAGACCCCACCGCAGCCACCGCAGCCACCGCAGCCACCGCAGCCACCGCCTGCCCTGGGATCAACGACCCCCGGGGACACCACCGCGCCGAAAGCGAACAACGGGCGGGCAGCCAACGCTCAATTCACGCTCGCCGTTCGCAGCATCGATGACGATGACAGCCGTGTCATCGTCGTCGTGACCGCCGTTGATCCGGCCTTCAAGGACATCGACGATGTCCCCGAAGAACTGCTGACCATCGGCGCAACGGCTCCGCTGCTGGGATCATCTCAACGCTCGTCGGACCGCGAGATCATCTTCACCCCGGCCTTTCCCTTGCTGAGAGGCCACGAGTACCTCGTACGCTTCGATCCGTCTCATGACGAAAGCATCCACGGCCAGCCACTGTCGTGCCGGTACCGGGTCCCGGCCGCCCCCACCGCTCCGCCCCCAACCCTCTCGAACATTTTTCCGTCCAGCAACGTCCTGCCGGCCAATCACCTGAAGTTCTATCTCGTCTTCTCTGAACCCATGCAACCCGGTGACATCTGGAACCACTTCCGGTTGATCGATCTTGATCTCGATCGACCCGTCCCCCGACCCTTCCGACACACCGAACTCTGGTCACGCGATGGACGTACGCTGACATTGTGGTTTCACCCGGGTCGTGTCAAACGAGGCCTGAACCTCAACGTCGAAATTGGACCAATCCTCGTCGAAGGCCATCGGTACCGCCTGGAAATTTCCGGTGACTGGCCATCGGCCCGAGGCACATTGCTGGGACGTGACGTCACCAAGACCTTCAGGGCCGGAACAGCTGATCACAAACAACCCGACCCCGGCACCTGGACCATCCAGCCGCCGGCCGCCGGTTCGCGCAAACCGCTGATTTGCCGACTCGGATCAGCCCACGACTGGGCCCTGCTCCTCAGCGATGTCGCCGTCGTGACCGAAGAAGGCAACCCTCTCGCCGGATCGATCGAGGTCAGCGATGACGAATCTGTCTGGGTGTTTACTCCCCGACAGGCCTGGAAAACCGGCCATTACCGGCTGGCAGTTGGAAGTGTTCTGGAAGACCTGGCCGGCAACAGCGTCGAGCGACCATTTGAAGTCGATATCACGGCAACCGACGCCAAGACACAAGCGGCCCGGAAACAGGCTGAGACCGTATTTCGGAGTTTCGAAATCCGTTCACCGGCCCCGCCCAATTTGCCCTAGAGGCCGCGACTGCCACCGGAAGACCCCGGAACCGCCTGTACCGGAAATTCCGAGAAATCCGGTTAAGGCGACTTTGCCGGTTATGCCGATAAGAGAACCCGGGGGAGTGCCGTCCGTCCGATCACGCATGGACTCGATCCGTCAAGGGAGTGGCTGTGATGCCTGTCAACACGCAAAGAAAAGACCGCGTCCGTCGTGCCGTGTCTCCACTGTTACCCCTGGTTCTCCTGGGCCTGTTGACCGGTGCCCTGAGCACACCCGACGCTGCTTCGGCCGGTTTGTTCGATTTCCTCAAACGCGGCAGGGAGAAGATCTTCGAGAAAACAACCGAGTGCCGGTGTCGTTCGCGTTGCAACAACCCACAACACCATCACACACCCCAGCCCACACCCCAGCNCACACCCCAGCCCACACCCCAGCCCACACCCCAGCCCACACCCCAGCCNACACCCCAGCCTTCCACCTACGTCCCCCCCACGGCCTCCGCTCCGTCGATCGCCTATCGACCGATCGTCCCCGCGCCGCCTCGTCTGCCGGCACCTCCGGCACCCTCGACAGCTCCCTACCTCAACCAGCCCGTGCCACGTTACGCAATGCGACCGGCACCGGGCGCCGTTTATTCCCAACCCACCTACCAGGCGACTCCACCGGTGATCTACCAGCGTGAATCCGTCGTCAGCCAGATGCCGGTAACGACCTGGCGGACCCAGTGGGTCGACCAGGGTCAATATCGAATGGTATGGGTTCCCCGCGTGGTGGCCCGTCAGGTGCCACAGACGACCTACCACCAGCAATTCGGTTATCGCATTGTTCCCTACCAGCGAATGACGCCCTCGACTGCCGCGTCCAATGCCTCTGCGGGGCCTGCGTCGACGACCGGGGATCATCGATCGGCATCGACGGCGACCACCAACGGTCAAGTCCCAGACCCGCTGGAAGTTCAGCCGGTGACGACACGCCGCCGCGTTGATGCACGATTGCGACCGACGACAGCCCAACGCGTCTGGCAGGTTCGAGGTCGACTGGGCCGCTAGCCGCGGACCAGCGGGATTAGTGGAACGCGGGGATCTCGGCCGTGCTGCCGCCATCGATCATCGCCTGAACGTGGGCTGCCACGTTGGTGATGGTGGCAGCGACCAGTGCCTCGCCGTTCTCGGCTGTTGCCGACAGCGGTTCCTTATCCTCCTGGTCGTGCATCGCGTCCTCGCGGACGTTTTCCGGAAAAACTGCCAGGGCAAAGGCGGTTTCGAATTCCTGGGCGTGTCCCGGCCAACGATCGGTTTCGAGAAACGGGCCAACCGTATCTGCGTCCAGAAAGTCCCAGTAGCTGTGGAACTGCAGGTTGCATTCCAGCCGTTGCTGGAACTGGCCCCAGGTCCCCTGGCAGGGAGCAACGTTGCCCCCGTGGCCGTTGAGTACCAGGATGTTCTCGAAACCGGCATGGTGCATGCTGCGGATCGTGTCAAACAAAACTCCCAACCAACTGCCCGGCAGTGCCGAGAGCGTGCCCTTGTGCCGCATGTGGTGTTCGCTGATCCCGATGTTCATCGACGGGGCCACCAGTACCCGCGGATGCAACCGCCGGGCCACTTCGACCGCGACATGCATGCAACTGCGCCAATCGTGCTCCATCGCCAGGTGCTCGAGATGCTGTTCGGTGGCGGCCACCGGAATGATGCAGGCCTTCAACTCGCCGGCCTCCATCCGCTCGCGAAACTCCCGCCGCGTGTGTTTTCCCACCAGCACCTGATCGTCTCTGACTTCGTTCATTTCTCCAGCCTTCTCGATTTGGTTCCAGAATCGGCTTGTCCATTTCCGGGCACAGGACACCCGAAATCACTCGGCAAACATCTCTTCCATCACCACGTAAGCAGTTCTCGACATTCCCATCGTCGCATAGGTCTGCTGGGCAATCCGGTTGTCCCGTTCGACGTAAAGCCGCAAGCCGACCACGGTTTCATCAGCTCGCGCCAGGGCGTCCAGGTGTTCATACATCGCACGAAATATACCCCGGCGACGAAAATCCGGTTCAACGTAAACACTTTGCAGCCACCATACCACGCCGTTGCGCCAATCACTCCACTCCCAGGTGTGCATCAACGAACCAACAACCCGGTCCCGGTGGCACGCCACGAGATAACGGCCCGGTGTGGGCTGTTGCCGATCCAGCGGATTTGCCTGCCCCGACCCATCGATGGTTCCCGACAGGACAGCCGCCACGCCGGGCTGCAGCAACGACAGGTCCAGACTCTTTCCCTCCGTCTCCTCGGCCAGCAACCGGTTGAACGTCACCAGCACATCCCTGTCGGCCGGCACGGCAAAACGAATGTCGATTCCTGTCTCTGACACGAGTACCTCTCGGATCTCTGTCCACAGCGGTCGCTCTCGCAACGGCAACCTTCTTCTGCAACGACCCGGAACTCTTCTTTCCGAGTCTCTCCATGTCAAGATTCGACCGGCGTGCCGTCACAGCCCCCGTCTTTCACTCCCAATCCGGTCATTCGATTCGTAGCGATTCGGCACAGGATCGGGACTGGTCGGTCGCCGGGACACCGGAATGCTCTCCGAACCCGGATCAGCAGAATCAGCCGCAATCCGTGTTGGACAATCTGACGAAATTCAACACACCGCGGGAGACTTCCAGGCTGACAAACGGTGGCAGGAAAACCTCACCGGGAACAGCAGGATCGCATCATGACGGTCATCGGGGTTGGACCATCACCCAGTGGATTGACATCGATCGGAGAGACACCAGTGCAGGGTCAACACGAGAGCGGATTGTTCCAGGTCAATGACACGACAGTCGAGACCGCCACGGGATCCCGGACCGATCAGCAGGCCGTGATCTCATCAGGCGCAAAGCCCACCTGGCTGATCGTCTGCGTGGTCATCGTGGCAGGGCTGGTTGGCATGCAGCTACTGGTCACCCAACCCCTGGGCCGACAGCTGCATCGCGTCGACCAGGATCTCGCGCGGGTCGAACGCGACGTGAGCGAACTGGTCGGAGCGCGCGATACGGCCTGGGAAAGCAGCGACTTGTTGCGGGGCCTGCAGGAGCAGTCCCGCCAACTCGAGGGTGCCCGCAACTCGCTGGCGACAATCCGGGAATTTCGTGAGCAGATCGCGAACGAGTCGGCCCGCATCGAAGCGGCTCAGGCCTCGTTGACGAAACTCTCGGGATTGCAGAACCAACTTATCGAAAGTGACGCGAACGCCGAGCAGGCGTTGTCGTCGCTGCATCGCCTGGTGCAGTTGCGCCAGTTGGCGACATCGGGAGCAGATGAAACCAATCTGGCAATCCTCGAGCTGACCCGTTTGCAGTCTCTGACAACCGACCTGGTTCTCTCCCACAAACATCTCGATCAACTCGTCACTCTTCGAGACGCGATTCTCGGCGGTGGCGACGAGGAAATCCGCACGGCCGCACGACCGATCCGCGAGCGGCGGGATGAGCAGATCCGGAGGGGAGAATCCGAAGAGTCTCGGCGGACTCGTGATAGCCAGCCAGGAGCAGTAGCCGATCGCGAAATCTCCGCCACGAAGCGGACCGCGTCGGGAGCACCACTGTTTTCCGGGAAATACCGACTGGGACTGGATCGCATCGTGCCACCTCCGGCCGAGTCGATCACTCCCTGATCCGTGCCCCGATGGCTTGGGAGGCTCTTGAGAAGCAGGGGCACGACCATTATACTCTCCCGTTCTCAGCCCACTGGGTCCGCAACTGGCGGTAATGGACCGGGTCGCACCTCGGCTCAACAGGAAACGGCATGCGATTCGCGCTGGTGGACAGGATTGTTTCCCTGGAAAAGGGTCAGTCGATTGCGGCCGTGAAGAACCTCTCGTTGTCCGAAGAGTACCTGGCGGATCACTTTCCGGGTTTTCCCGTTCTGCCGGGTGTCTTGATGCTCGAAGCGATGGTGCAAACGGGCGCGTGGCTGATGCGTTGCACGGAAGATTTTCGTTACAGCACGGTCCTGCTCAAGCAGGCCCGGGCCCTGAAATTCAATAGTTTTGTTACACCGGGTCGCACCCTGTGCCTTTCGGCGACCGTTCAGAAATCCGGTGACCGGGAATGGACCCTGAAGGCCCGGGGAAGCGTCGATGACGCTTCGGCCGTCTCGGCTCGTATCACCCTGGAACAATTCAACCTCGCCGAACGCGATCCGTCGATGGCCGATTCCGACCAAAGGACGATTCAACACATGCGAGACCTGTTCGGCCAGGTCTGGCAGCCCACAGCAACCGCCGAAACCGACTGACCGTCGCGGCGTTTCCACCCGGGACGGTCCGAGAAACAAGCCCGCTCCACGCCTGACAACCAAGGCAAATCAAAACCCATGAAGTTGGCTGGAAAGACAGCACTGGTCACCGGAGGCAGCCGGGGCATCGGTCGTGCGATCGTCTGGGCCCTGGCCCAGGAAGGTGCGCGGGTCGCATTTGTCTATCGCTCCGATTCGGAGGCGGCCGAGCAACTGGTCAAGGATCTCGAGTTGGACCAGCGCGAGTCGATGGCGATCCAGGCCGACGTGTCCGAAGCCGATTCGGCCGAACGCGTCGTCCAACAGGTCCAGGAGGCCTGGGAACAGATCGACATCCTGGTCAACAACGCCGGGATCGTTCGCGACGGACTGCTGGCGACGATGGACACCGAGCAGTGGCAACAGGTGATCGACACCAACCTCGGCAGCGTCTACCACTTCAGCCGCGCCGTGACCCGACCGATGATGTCCCAGCGGCACGGTCGCATCATCAACATCTCGAGCGTGGCTTCCCATTTCGGCAATCCCGGCCAGGCCAATTACGCGGCCAGCAAGGGAGGCATCGAAGGGATGACGCGCTGCCTGGCAGCCGAACTCGGTCGACGCGGGATCACCGTCAACGCCGTGGCGCCGGGTTTCATTGAAACCGACATGACCGAGGAAATCCGCAACGTGGCGGAAAAGGAAATCATCAAGCACGTTTCGTGCCGACGATTGGGTCGACCCGAGGATATCGCCCACGCCACGGCCTTCCTGGCCAGTGACGAGGCGTCCTACATCACCGGGCACGTACTGGTCATCGACGGTGGATTGACGCTGGGAGGACTGTAAGCTCGGAGCAAATCCGGGCGGCCCCGCTGGTGGGGCAAGATCATTACTTGAATCCGAGGCTGGGAGAGGACGGAATGCCAACTCACGAAGAAATCCTTGGACAGGTCCAGGGCATCCTCGTCGAAGCACTGGGAGCCGACGAAGATGAAGTCACACCGGGGGCGACGTTGGTCAGCGATCTCGGTGCCGAGTCAATCGACTTTCTCGACATCGTGTTTAACCTCGAGAAAGAATTCGACATCAAGATTCCCCGTGGCGAACTGTTTCCCGAGAACCTGGCGGCCGAGGGCGACGGACTGGCCGTCGACGGGGTGGTCACCGAGGAAGGGCTGACCAAGCTGCGGGAAAAGCTCCCGTTTGCCGACATCGAAGCCTTCGCCGCCGATCCCCAGGTCGCGAACATCCAGGACCTGTTCACCGTCGACATGCTGGTCAACTTCGTATCCGACAAACTGGGTAATGGCGAGTAACACGAGACCATGCGTTGGATCTGGATCGATCGATTCGAGGAACTCCAGAAGGGATCTCATGCCCGCGCCATCAAGAATGTGACGTTGGCAGAAGATCACCTTCACGACCACTTTCCCGGATTCCCGGTGATGCCGGCGAGCCTGATGCTCGAGGGGATGGCGCAAACCGGGGGGATCCTGCTGGGTGATCTGCACGACTTCAAGCACATCGTGATTCTCGCCAAGGTACCCAAGGTCACCTTCCATAGCTGGGCCTGTCCCGGTGATACGCTGACCTACCTGGCACGGTTGACCGACGAGCGGCCCGAAGGAGGCGCGGTCGAAGTAACGGCAACCGTCGGCGACCGGTTGGTGGCTGAAGCCGACATCGTCTTTGTGCACCTTGATGAAAAAGACTCCCAACTCGGTGCCATCGACCAGAAGAACTTTGTCTTCTCGATGAACCTGATGGGTGTCATGGAAGTCGGCCGGGCCGGCACCGGCGACGAATCCGACCCGTCATGACCATCTGCCGCCACCTGACCACTTCTCCCAGTCACTGCCTTCAATTCGCCCACCCCGACGTGTTACACTCGTCACGTGACCGGAACGTGGGTCAATCCGTCACCCCCGCCTGAGACTTCCAGAATGAGACGCCGCGTCGTCGTGACGGGCATCGGTTGTATTACACCCGTCGGCAATTCTGTCGACGAGTTGTGGGGGTCGTTGTGCCGTGGCGAGAACGGTGTCGGACCGATCACCCACTTCGATGCCACCAGCTTTCCCACCCGGTTTGCCGCGGAGGTGAAAGACTACGATGTCGGCACCTACATCGAAGATCCCGAACGTTTCGAGCACGCCAGTTCGAATATTCTCTTCGCGATCGGCGCAGCCAGCCAGGCGATGGCCGACAGCGGACTCGCGGACGGGGATTTCGATCCTCCACGGTTCGGCATCTACCTGGGGGCCGGAGAGGGTGGACAGGACTTCCAGCGGTACATGTCGCTGATCGCCCGATCCCAGACCGACGGTGAGGTCGACATCGAGGCGTTTGTGCGGGGAGGACTCGAATCGCTGATCCCGCAAATGGAGCTCGAACTGGAACCCAACCGCCCCGCCGGTCACCTTGCCAGCCTCTTCAATGCCCAGGGTCCCAACATGAATTGCCTGACCGCCTGTGCCGCTTCGAGCCAGGCGATCGGAGAGGCCAGTGAACTGGTGCGGCGCGGGGATGTCGACATCATGCTCAGTGGTGGCACGCACAGCATGATCCATCCCTTCGGCGTTACCGGCTTCAGCCTGCTGACGGCATTGTCGACCAGCAACGAGGATCCCGAGCACGCCAGCCGACCATTTGATCTCAATCGCGACGGGTTCGTCCTGGGCGAGGGTTCCGGCATGCTCGTCCTGGAAGAACTCGAACACGCCCTCAGACGTGGCGCGAGGATCCACGGCGAAGTGGTCGGATACGGCTCGACCGCCGACGCCTACCGGATCACCGACATTCACCCCGAGGGCCGCGGCGCGACGGCATGCATTGAAATGGCCCTGAAAGATGCCGGAATCAACCGTGATGAGCTGCAGTACGTCAACGCCCACGGCACCAGTACCAAGGTCAACGATCGGGTCGAGACCATGGCGATTCGCCGCTCACTGGAATCAGCTGCTGAAAAAACGCCCGTGTCGAGCATCAAGAGCATGATGGGGCACCTGATCGCTGCTGCCGGCAGTGTCGAGGCGATTGCCTGTCTGCTGGCAATTCGTGATAATGTGCTTCCACCGACACGGAACTACGAAACCCCCGATCCGGAATGTGATCTGGATTATATCCCCAACGAGGCGCGGGAGGCCCAGGTCACCCGCACGCTGTCGAATAGTTTCGGATTCGGTGGACAGAACATCTCACTGGTCTTTTCGGAGTATACTGGCTGAGTGGCTCAGGCTGGGAAACCGAGCCACTCGTGCCATCTTGAACAAAACAGGACCGCTGCCCTCCGGGAAGATGACCGGAACACGGTTCTCGCGTTGGAGCAATCTCGTGGTGTGGGTAATCATTGGATCGATCGTTCTCGGTCTGGTCGTTCTCGACCTGATCGCGCTGGGCCTGATCATCCGGGTCGTGGTGCCCTGGTTCGAAAAAGGTCCTCCGTTCAACGTCGAAGCGTCCCCGCTGGATCCGCGGGCCGAGCAGATCGAAATTTCCACGCCGGACGGCCTGACCCTCCGCGGCGGATATTACCATCACCTCGATCGTACCCCCCGGGGCGTGATCGTCTTCTGCCACGAGTTCACCGGATCACACTGGTCGGCGATGTCCTATTGCCAGGGTCTCTGGGATGCCGGGTTCGACCTGCTGGCCTTCGACTTCCGCAACCACGGCGAAAGTGATTTCCAGCCCGGATTCGAACCACTGCACTGGCTGACCGAGTGCGAGATCACCGATGCCCTGGCAGCGATCGAGTACGCCGCGGAACGTCCGGAACTGGCCGGCTTGCCGATCGGAATCTACGGTGTCAGCCGGGGCGGCGGGGCGGCGTTGGTAGCAGCAGCACGCAATGCGGCGGTCGAAGCCGTCACCAGTGACGGGGGCTACGGCACCAACGTCCTGATGCAGCATCACACGCCACGCTGGGCCACGCTGGTTGTACCCGCCTGGCTCTACCGCATGATCCCCTGGTGGCACACGCTCCTTAGCCTGACGTTGATTCGTTTCTGGAGTCAGCGACGGCGAGGAGTCCAGTACGCCAACGTCGAACGCTGGCTCCCGCGATTGAGGTCCCGCGATGTACTGCTCATCTCCGGCGGACGTGACAACTATGTCATGCCCGAGGTGACCTGGAAACTCCGCGAGCTCATTGGCGGACTGTGCAGCGAACCGTGGATCGTGCCGCAGGCCAAGCACAACTGCGCCAGATCGATGAATCCGACCGAATACGATCAGCGGCTTGTCGCCTTCTTTTCCGGCATGCCCGGGGCCGAGGAAGTGGTCCGCGAGATCGTCAACTTCGAAGAGCCCGCACCGGCCATTGTCGATTGATCGTATCATCGCCTTGGCATCCAGCTCAGCGGGCAAACGTTGTCGATACCGGCGGTTCTTGACGGTTCGAATCGCCCCGTGATACGGTGCAGTCACAAGGGCGAAGGAGAAGCCGCCGATGGCCGAGATCACGATCCAGATCGTTGAAGGGCTCGAACGAGGCCGCACCTACGAACGTCTCGACACCCCGGTAACGATCGGTCGTGAGGAAGACAATTCGATCCAGCTCAATGACGAGCGGGTCAGCCGATTCCACTCGAAGATCCAGGATGACAGTGGTCATGTCATCCTCACCGATCTCGACAGCACCAATGGAACCCGGGTCAACGGGCGACCTGTGCAACTGCGAGTCCTGCAACCCGGCGACCAACTCTCCATCGGTCGCTGTTTGCTGATCTTTGGCAGCCCCGAGGAAATCACCGCACGCCTGGAAGACGACGGGCTGATCAGCCAGCAAGCCACCACCCCGGTGATCGGCCTGGCTGCCGATGCAACACTGAACCTCGTGCCCGAACAGTCCCAGGCAAGTTCCTTCGACGACCAGGAACTGATCAACCTCTTCCCGGGCGGCCCCCCGCAACTCCCCGAGACTCTCACCGGCCTGCAACAGGCCCAGCTCTCCGACCTCATCTCCTTTGCCCACGACCGTATCGCGTCGATCCTGAGTGCCGCCCGGTCCTCTGAACCGACCGATCAGGAAGCAATCGAAGCTGGCACCTCGCCCGGCGGAGACGACGCGGCAATGGTAGTCCGCAACGATGTCTGGCAGAGACTGCTTGAACTGGAAATGCAGTTGGCCGTCTACCTGCGATCGATTGCCGAGCCGGACCAGGCCCGCAGTCCGGCTGACTGAACCCGCCGTATTTTGCTCGATCACAGCGGATTCTCCAGGTTCGCTTCCCGCGTCCGCGTGACCTCCTCACCGGTCTTGCCGGCGGATCCCGTTTTTGACCGGTCAAAACACGAGGTTCCGGTCAAGTGCATTATGCCGATTGTACGAAATAGAGAAGGGGGGCTGTGTTGCGAGCAATGTCGAATCATGGCTGCCGCCGGAAAAGAGAACTGTCCAAACGTCAGTCAGAGGCGACAGATTCGATGAAAACCACCTTTCAGATGCTGCTGGCTCTTTTGCTGGCTGCACCAACTGCTGTCGCCGGAGAACTGGTCTGGGTCGAGGAAGACGGCACGACCGTCGAACCGCTCGGTCTCGTCGAAGGAGCTCTCAAGGACCGACACTTTGGCTTCCCGGACAACGACAATGGACCGGGCACTCTGCTGAAGTGGAGCTATGGCGAGCAAGACCGGGGGGGTCCTGACCGGGACGCCCCGCTGGTAACCGATCGTCCGGACTTTACCGAAGCCTCCAGCACGGTCGGTCGTCGGGTACTGCAGGTCGAGTTCGGGTACACGTTCACCATGGACGAGGAATCCTCCGGACGGATGCATCAGCACTCGGCCGGCGAGCCTCTCTTCCGCTACGGTTTCGGTGCTGACTGGCTTGAACTGCGACTGGCCTTCTTCCCGGTCAGTCAACGGACCGACAGCGGCGGTGGCTGGTCTTCCGAAGGAGGATCCAGGGACCTCTACCTGGGCACCAAGATCGCCCTGACCTCACAGGAGTGCCATTACCCGGAGATGGCAATCATTCTGCAATCAACCGTTCCTTCGGGCAGCCGCGGGTTCACCAACGACGAGGTTCTTCCCGGGGTCAACCTGCTCTACTCGTGGGAAGTCAACAATGCAATCTCGATCGGCGGCAGCACTCAGGCCAATCGATCGCTCGATGAATCCACCAACGACCCGTACCTCGACATCGCGCAATCGGCGACCGTCGTCCTCGGGCTCTCCGACCAGATCGGGATGTTTACCGAGTGGTATGCGTTCTTTCCGGACGGAGCCGACACGGCCCGGGTCGAACATTACTTCGACGGTGGATTCACGGTTCTGCTGAGCAACGACGTCCAGTTCGACATCCGCGCCGGCTACGGACTCAGCCGCTCCGCCGACGACTTCTTCGTCGGCACCGGCCTCTCGATCCGCTTCCAGTAGTCACCACGGGCGGGCATCCGGTTTCCCCGCTCCTTTCCCAGGCAACCGCGTTCAGGCCAGGACCGCCTCGATCGGGCTGCCGTGATCAAGTACCGCGACCGGTTTGTTCTCACGGTCGCGGACCCGGGTCTCGATGTCGATCCCGAACACGCGGTAAATCGTTGCCGCGATATCGGCGGGCCCATAGGGCCGGGTCGTGGGATAAGCCGCCTGCTTGTCACTTTGCCCGACGACCTGGCCGCCCCGAATTCCGGCGCCGGCGAAGAAGACACTGCCGCACGCGCCCCAGTGATCGCGGCCACCACGCGCATTGATCTTGGGTGTCCGGCCGAACTCGGTCAGGAACACGACCAGTGTCTCGTCGAGCAGGCCACGGCCTTCAAGATCCCGGACCAGTGCCGCGAAGGCCCGATCGACGCCGACCACGTTGTAGCCGCGTTGGACCATCTTCGAGACGTGCGGGAAGTTCTGGCTGGGTGCGTTGTGGATATCGAAGAGGTTGCCGTAGTCGGGATCGTAGCCGTAATCGACCATCACGAACCGTGCACCGGCCTCGACCAATCGGCGGGCCTGCAGACATCGCCCGCCGATCTTGGTTCGGCCGTAGTCATCACGCAAAGACGCATCCTCGCGCCGCAGATCAAACGCCTCCCGGACCTTTGCCGACAACAACAGGTTCAAGGCGTTGTCGTAGTGACCATCGACGGCCACGTGCCGGTCATTCGACTCGACCTCCCGGGCGGCCTGCTGCAACCCATCGAGCAGTCGGACCCGGCGGCCAAGTCGCCCCTGGTCGAGTCCCCGGGGATAGACCAGTTCGCGGGGCCTGAGATCCTCGCTGAGCTGTGACGGGGGGTTGTCGAGTTTCTTACCAACGGTGAAATCGGGTTGATCGGGACGTCCACCGACGCAAAAAGGAGCATACTGATTTCCGAGCCAGCCTCCGACAAAGAGGTTGTGTGGCGGCGGGCCGGGCCGGGTGATCCCGGGAACGGCGATGTAACCGGGCAGCCCGTTACGGGGACCGTAGAGGTGAGAGACGATCGCACCGATGTTGGGTTCACTGAAGAGCTGGTTGCGTTTCACCTTGCGGCCCGAGAGCGTGTACACCTGGCTGAGCAGGTGATCGTTGCTGTCGTGCGAATAGCTGCGAACAACCGAGAGTCGATCGGCGACCTTGGCCAACCGCGGCAGTGTCTCGCAGAACTGCACTCCCGGCAAACGGGTCGAGATCGCCGTGAGTTCTCCCCGGATCTCCTCGGGCGCCTCGGGCTTGGGATCAAACGAATCGATGTGGGTCATCCCACCGCCGATCCAGAGAAAGATGACCGATTCGGCCTTGCCCGTTCCGGGCCCCGACCGGGCGGCTGCCGCCTCAAGTCCCAGGCCACCAAGCACGGTCGCTGAAACCCCCAGCGACCCCGCCTGCAACACATCCCGTCGATGCCAATCGACTCGTGGTGCGTCCGCGCTCATTTATTCCTCATCGGCAACCTGGTCAAAGTCCATTATGTCCTCTCGAACGGCCAGAGAAAAGTGGAGACTGCCAAACGCAATCCACTGACTGGTTTCCCCTGCAGCAGCAAACCTCTAGCGACCAATGAACAGTGCCGTCACGGCGCTGCACAGACACAGCCCTGCGACAATCGGAAAGATCAGCCCGGTATTGTCGACCTGCACGATCTGCGCGACACCCGAGCCGTCGACCACGGTTTGACTGATCTTGTAGTGCTCCATCATCCAGCCAATGCAGGGTTCACTCAGCCCCGCGAAGGCGTAGGCAAAAGTGTTGAGAATTCCGACACCGGTCGCCGCCAGTCGCCGGCCCAGCAGATCGGGAGCCAGGGCCCAGAACGGAGCCTGCGGGTAGGCAAAAAAACCACAACCGAACAGGACCAGCATTCCCAGCAACCGGTCGTCAGGCGGGAGCAGGTACATCACCAACGAGGCCACCGCCGCGCAACCCATGAACAGTGAAATCACGACCGAACGTCGTGACGCGAACAGTCGATCCGAAGCCCAGCCACTGACCAGTGCACCGACGGCCATTCCCACCGGCAGGGCCACACTGCTCCAGCGGCCCCAGGGATCCTGCTTGAACCCCGTGCCGAGGAAATGCACCGGGATCCAGAACAGCAACCCGTAACGGGCGCTGTTCTGAAAACCGATCGACACACCCGCCACCATCAATCGCCAGTTCCCACAAACCCGACGATACCGCGCCCAGACCCCGTCACTTCCCGGGTCGCCGGTCGTATCCTCGTCGTGATCATCGGGAAGTTCGAACCCCAGTTCCCGCGGATGATCACGGGCGAGCAGATAAAAGACGACCCCACCCAGCAGCATCAGCAGGACCGGCAAGCGGAAGATCCACCGCCAATCCAGCCCGAAGACATCGATCACCAGCAACGAGGTGACGTAGGAGAGCACCGACGAGAGGCCCGCGGCAAACACGTACATCCCGAAGGCACGACCACGTTCGGTCTTCGACCACCAGTTGGAAACGACACGACCGCCCGGAGCCCAGCCCATCGCCTGGCAGTACCCGTTGATTGACCAGGGGATGACCAGGCCGACAAGATTCTGCCCAAAGCTGGTCACCCAGTTCATGCCGCAGGAAAGAATCGCACCGAGACTCATCATCCTGCGACCACCGAACCGGTCCGCCAGGTTGCCGTTGATGGCCTGGCCAACGGCATAGGACCACAGCAGTGCCGTACCACACCAACCGAGGGTGTCCTTCTGGACACCCAGTTCCTGCTCGATTCCCGGAATCGCAAATCCAAACGTCTGCCGACCCGTGTAGAAGAACAGGTAGCAGAACATCGTGGCGAGCAGCATCCGCCACTGGACCCTGCGAAATCCCGAGCGACCGTCCGGGGCGGACCTCACCGGGGGTAAGCGGTCGGCGTTCATCGGATTCAGCTTTCCATCGGGTCTGCGAGACCTGCCTGCCCGGGCCGCTCGGTTTCACAACACTCAAGCGTGGCGTAGCATACCGGAACTGAAGCCGAGATCCGTACCGAAAGCGAGACATTTCTCGATGAAGATCAACGAAGTCATCTGCCAGGTCCTCCGGGTGGAATCGGTCGAAGAAAAGACCGCCAGTTGCCAGGATGTCGCACTGGTTCGAATTCGCAGCGACAGCGGGCTGGAGGGCATCGGAGAAGCCGATGCATCACCGGAAGTCGTCAAGGCGGTCATCGACGCGCCCTTCAGTCACAACATTGCCTGCGGGTTGAGGGAGTTGATTGTCGGTGAAGACCCGCTGGAGATTCGTCGGCTCTGGCAGAAAATGTACCGGGGCAGCATGTACTTCGGCCGCACCAGCGTCACCGTCGCGGCGATGGCTGCCGTCGACATGGCGTTATGGGATCTGGCCGGCAAGCACTTCGGCCAACCGATTCACCGCCTGCTTGGAGGAAAGCAGCATGACGCGATTCGCGCCTACGCATCGATTCTCTTCGGAGCCGACGGGGCCGAGACGGCCGAAATCGGACAGCGATGGGTCGAGGCCGGCTACACGGCGGTGAAATTCGGCTGGGAGCCGATGGGCACAAGCGAGGCCGTCGACATCGACCTGGTCGGTGGAGCCCGCCAGGGACTGGGACCGGACGCAACGCTGCTAGTCGATGCCGGCTGCGTCTGGGATGCCCGGACAGCACTCAGGCGAGCCGAGGCGTTTTCCGCGTTCAACGTCGAGTGGCTCGAGGAACCCCTGCACCAATCCGATTTCGACGGCTATGCCTGGCTGAGAGACCGGTCCCCGCTGCCAATCGCCGCGGGGGAAGGCGAGTGCGGGCGAGAGAGTTTTCGACCGCTGATCGATCGACACGCCCTGGATGTCTACCAGGTCGATCTCTCGCGCAACGGGTTCACCGATGCCGCCTACATCCGGGATCGGGTCGAGGAAATCGGGGCCCGGCTGTGCAACCACTGTTACACCAGCCCGATCACCGTCGCCGCCAGTGCGCACTGGCTCTCGACATGCCGCGACGCGTTCCTGTTCGAGGACTGTGTCGAGGACGAACCGTTGCGGAACGAACTGACCCTGGAACGGATCCAGGCCGTCGATGGAATGATCACCGTCCCGGACAACCCCGGACTGGGCGTGACACTCAACGAGGACTTCGTCCAGGCCCATCTTGTCAGCGAGTCGCGCTAGCCAATTTCATTCGACAGCGGGAAGAAACCAATGGCCGACCTGGATGCGGCGTTGACGCAGTTGCGGGGCCGGGTGGTCGTGATCGACGTCGAGGCACCCTACGTCTACACCGGAACGCTGGCCGAGCTCGACACGCAACATTTCGTCCTCGAAAACGCTGACGTCCACGACCTCCGCGACACACCCACCACCCGCGAGCTGTATGTTCTCGAAACACGGCTGCACGGCGTGCGAGCCAACCGGCAGAAGGTGCTGGTCCGTCGCGACCAGGTACTCAGTATCTCGGCCCTGGATGACGTGATCGAGTAGCAACCGTCCCCGCGTACTGGCCCACGTCGGTTCACGCTCCGGCTGGGAAGAACTTCGCGAACAGCTTCGGCCACACCTCCAGTTCAACAGCCTTGTAGCTGAAGAAACCGAAGAACAGCACCGCCCAGCCAATCGCCAGCATCCTCACCCAGCCCATCCTCAGTCGCGACGGCAGGATGCGTCGGTTGAGATACAGGAGCAGGATCGAGTAGACGAACATCACGAACCCGTTCATCGCTGCCGAGGTGACCAGCAGGACCAGCGGCTTGTCGAAACCAACCAGCAGGATCACCGTGCCCAGCAGGATCTCGCCCCAGAGAAACAGGTAATACAGCTTCGAGAGCGACCAGTTGTCGTTGTCCCGGAGGTAGTTGATCTTGACGATATCAGTCGAGATGCGAGCGGTGGCGTCCAGGACGCCCAGTTCGGTCGTCAGCAACACGGCGATGCCCATCACCAGGAACCCCAGCTTCAGCAGGCCGCCCCCGGTGGCCCGCTCACCGATCACCGTCGCCTCGCCCCAGACGAAATCCAGGCCGTCGCCGTAGCGATCCATCCCGGGCTTCAGGACCCCCTCGGTGTCGTAGAAAACCGAATAGGTCATCAGCGACATCAGGCACAGGCAGATCACGCAGGTGACCAGGAACGACAACACGTGTTCGATGTTGGCCGATCGCCACCAGCCAAGCCAACGCTGCCGGTTCTCCAGGCTGTCGGGAAACAGGAAGCCGGTGTCGGCGATCGCTTCCTCCTGACCGGTCAGCGGGCTGGTGATTCGCCCGATGAACTGGCCCATGCCATACCCCTTGTCCTTGATAAAATTGCTCTGACCCAGGTTGGTCGATCCACCGGCGCCGGCAAACGCCAGGGCACCCAACAGGCTGATGAACGTCAGCCCGGTCGCATCCAGGTCTGGCATCTGCCCGATGCTGCCGATGCCCGAGACCATCGCCATCACAGCATCGCCGCGGATCAAAACGAACCCCAGGCCGATCACGATCACCACGATCAGCCCGACCAGCACCATCTGGATCCGCTCGACGGTGTTGTAGACCACCGGCCCGGCCGTCAGCGCAATCCCCACCAGCCACAACCCGGCAATCCCCAGCAGCGGCACGTAACGTGCCCTGAAGCTGACAACCCCCGTCTGCGGATCGAGCACCTCTTCGGCCCCGAACACCGCCCAACTCATCATCTGACCGGCACCGGTAGCCCAACCCGGCCAGGCCCACGGCAGGATGTTCAAGATCAGAAACACCCAGGCCCAGTTCCTGTTGATCCGGCAGAACCCCGCAATGGCACTCTCGCCGGTCGCCAGTGTCCACCGCTCGATCTCCATGTTCAGGAAGTACTGGGTGAACACGCCCAGGATACACGCCCAGAAGAAGATGAACCCGGCCTTGTAGGTGATGTAGGGCCAGAGCACGAATTCACCCGAGCCCAGGGCCAGACCGGCCAGCATGATGCTGGGGCCAACCATCTTCTTCCACGAAATCGGTTCGGGCAGGTCCCGCCACTTCAGCGGCGGCAGGCTCCCGTGGCGAATCGTCTCGTCGGGGACGACCGCATCGTCATCACGCCCGGACATCACCGGGAGTTGGCGATCGGTGGGGGTGATTTCATCCGGCATCAGCACTGTCTCCCGCTCCCGAAGAATCGACCATCGTCTCACCTCATCCCGTCTGCGGCAACTCCATCAACTTGCCGAACCGCTCCAGGACTCTCCGATGCAGCGGCCCCGCCTCCTCGCAGTCGATCTCACCGGTCCGTACGAGGTCGAACGCAATCGTGCGTGTTTCCTCGAGCAGTTCGCGATCAGCGACAAGGTCGGCCACCCGCAGGGGCAAGTCGCCATGCTGCCGTACGCCCAGCACGTCACCGGGTCCCCTGAGCAGAAAGTCGGCCTCGGCGACCGAGAATCCATCGGCGTGCTGGTCAAGCACCTCGAGACGTGCGGCGACCGACTCGTCCTCTCGACCGGCCATCAGGAAACAGTACCCCTGATAGGCGCCCCGGCCGATCCGGCCCCGCAGCTGGTGCAGCTGGCTCAATCCGAAACGTTCGGCCTGGTAGACGACCATCAACGTCGCGTTGGGCACATCAACCCCGACTTCGACCACCGTCGTCGCCACCAGCACGTGTGTCCGACCATCCCGAAACGCGTCCATCGCCTCGACCTTGGCCTCTGCATCCAGCCGCCCGTGCACGATGCCAACCGACAGGCCCGACAGCTCCTGTTCCTGCAGCCGCTGCCAGGTCTGCTCGACTCCCATACCCTCACCGGTTTCCTCGCTCGCATCAATCCGGGGACAGACGACAAACGCCTGCCGCCCGGATTCGACCTGCCCACGAACAAATTGCCAGGCCTGCTCCCGGGTCGTCTCGTCCCGGATCACGCTGGTCACGACCGGTTGCCGACCCGGTGGCAGGTCATCGATCACCGTGGCATCCAGGTCACCGAATTGCGTCAGGCAGATGCTGCGGGGAATCGGCGTGGCCGTCATCACCAACACGTGCGGCGTCGCGGTCGTCTCGGCGTCGGAGAACCGTGATCGCTGGACCACGCCAAACTTGTGTTGCTCGTCGATCACCGCCAGCCCCAGCGAACGAAAACGAACGTCCTCTTGGATCACCGCGTGCGTACCCACGACCAGTTGTACGTCTCCCGCGGCAATCGACTCCAGGGCAGCGGTCCGTTCCGGGGCCCGCAACCGGCCAGTCAGCAGCATCCGCTCCACGCGACTGCCCTCCAACAGCGATTCGATCGTCTGCCAATGCTGGCGAGCCAGCAACTCGGTGGGAGCCATCAGCACGGTCTGCTGACCGGCCGCGACGGCGACCAGCATCACGTAAACCGCGACCGCCGTCTTCCCGGCACCAACGTCGGCCTGCAACAGGCGATGCATGGCCTGTTCGGACCCGAGATCGGCAACAATCTCCTCGATCGCCCGCTCCTGACCGGCCGTGAACTGGAACGGGAACCGGAGACGAATTCTCGAATCAATCTTCGCCGTCAATGGCAGCAACGGAGCCGTGCCGGACTGCTTCCAGGCGCGGCGACGCAGGGCCATCGCCAGTTGAAATTCCACCAGATCGTCAAATACCAGTCGCCGCCGTGCCCGGTGAAACTCCTCGAGCGTTGTTGGCCGGTGAACACACGTCAACGCCTCGGCCAACCCGGTGACCTGAAATCGTTCACGCCACGCCGACGGCAACGGATCGACCACGTGCTCGACAAATCGCTCGACTGCCTCCCGGGCAATTCTCCTCATGACATCCATCGTCAACCCGTCGGTCAGCGCGTACTTGGGCAGCAGACCTCCATGGGCCTCCAGGTCGTCGTCATCGATCGACTGCACACGGGGATGAGTCATCTCCCAGCGGCCGGCTCGACGTTTGGGCTTGCCCGAGAACAACACCGCATCATCGTGGCTCAACTTGCCCAGGATCCAGGCCTGGTTAAACCAGGTCCCTCTCAGGAAACCGTCCCCGCAGTCGACCAGTACACCGACCATGCGACGGCCCCCGGAGATCCTGCGGTCCTCCAACTCGACCACGCGGCCGCGAACCGTCTGCAAGACGTCCGGTTCGAGATCGCCAAGACCTCGTACCTCGCTCAGATCCAGGAGATCCCTGGGAAGATTCCACAGGAGATCCTCGACGGTCGAGATGCCCAGTCGTGCGAGGCACTCGGCGCGGAACGGCCCCACGCCGGGCAGAAACTGCGCAGGGGTCAGCAGGGGTGACTCGTCCATGGTCGATCGACGCGACTCGTTGCCGGGCCCCCATCCTAACGAGTTCGGCGGCACCAGACCCCTACAGCGGTCCCCGTGGCGAATCAGCCAACACGAGAATCCGTGCCGGGAGCCGGTTGGTCGTGAGACGCGGCAACGGCAAGTTCGTCGCAGCGTTCGTTTTCCGGATGGCCGCTGTGCCCCTTGACGGTCGTGAACCGGACGTCGTGCTGTGCGAGCAGGTCGTCAAGTCTCTGCCAGAGTTCGACGTTCTTGACCGGCTTCCACTGTTTTCCCTCGCGGCGGCGCCAACCATTGGCCTTCCATCCCGGCATCCACTCGGTGGCCCCCTTGGCCACATAAACGCTGTCGGTGATCACTTCGACTTCCGACCGGTTCTTCAGTGCCGAGAGTCCTTCGATGACCGCCTGCAGTTCCATCCGGTTGTTTGTCGTCTCGGGAGCACCTCCGGCCACCTCTTTCTCGGTTCCACTGGCGGGATGCTTCAGCAGGAAGGCCCAACCGCCCGGGCCGGGATTTCTCCGGCAGGCGCCGTCGGTGAACAACTGGACGCGTGACATCACGCCTCCCGGTTCTCGTCGAAGCTCGGTTCCGTCGATTCCGGATGCCGCACGGCAGAACCTAGCGTTCGCGGAAGACGATACGGCCACGATTGAGATCGTAGGGCGAGATTTCGCAGACGACACGATCACCGGGCACGATTCGAATGAAGTGTTTCCGCATCTTTCCGGCAACGTGACACATCACGATGTGCCCGTTGTCCAACTCGACGCGAAACTGCGTGTTCGCCAGTGCCTCGACCACATTTCCTTCGGCTTCGATGGCCTCTTCTTTGGCCATGGGGGGGGTCTTCCTTGCGGGTTGTTTCGACAGGGTGCGAGAGAGCGAGGATTATATCAATGCCGGTGGTGGTCTACCAACACCAGACCTCCGCCCTGCCAGGACCGTCGCCCGTTGAGCCAGCCTCGACCGGCGACTAGGATGAACTTTCGCCGTCAACGTGACCGGCAGGTGGCCGGTCACGTTGCCACCAGGACCGGGGAAAAGGAGACCTGTTGAGATGACCGAGTGCCTGATTGCCCTGGGCGGCAACATGGGGCATGTCGAGACGACGTTCTCCGCCGCACTCGACCAGCTCGACATCGACGCCGCCATCAATGTCGTCGCGGTCAGTCGCTGCTTCCTGACCGAACCTGTCGGTGCCGACGCCGGCGATCCCTACATCAATGCTGCCACCGCCGTTCGAACCTCACTGGAACCGGCCGAACTGCTGAAAACGACCAAGCGGATCGAGGCCGAACTCGGCCGCCCCCGGGACCACGGCGTCTGGGTCCCCCGGACCGTTGACCTCGACCTGATCACCTTCGGCACCACCGTCCTCGATCTCGAACACCTGCGGATTCCCCATCCGGGCTGCTGGTATCGTCGATTCGTTCTCGATCCGATCTGCCGGATTGCTCCCGCGAACTGTCACCCGCTGTGGGACGTCTCCTTCGCCGCGTTGCGAGATCGGTTGCTGGTGCGGCCACTGCCGGTCTGGATCGACTCGCCCGATCGCGATGCACGCATCGAGGAACTCAAGCCTCAGTTTCCCGACATCGAATGGGCCGATGATCCCGGGGCCACACAATCGGCCGGGCTGGTTCTTCCCGGTACGTCCGTGGGACCGACGCCGCCGGATTCCTGGTCCGATATCCTGTCAGCGGCACTGGGAAAAGTGGAACTGGCCGGGGAGATTCCGGGCTGGCCGGAGCAAGAGCTGGAACCTGGCCCGCGAGGGTGACTAGCGGACACGGACCTGGGTCGAGAGGCCGTAACGCAGGTCGCCGACCAGGAACGTGAAGTGGCCGTAAAGCACAACGTGACCGTCTTGCGGCAGCGACACGTCCCCGACAAACTCTCTGCCCCGACGTCGCATTTTGGTCGAGGTGAATTTCGATTTTCGGAAGTCCCGTGTCGAACTGCGGGCACTCCACACCGCCGCTTCGACCGGAGCCGGATCGGACGTGGCCTGCAACCGCAACGCCCCCGGCTGATCACCGTGCTTCCAGGTCATCCTCGGCAACTCCCGACCCAGCGCTTCCAGCCGAAAAAACGCCCCCAGTGCCGATCGCAATTTCGCTTCACCGCCCTCGAGTCCATGCCCGGCATTGGGAATGTAGAGGGCGTACTTCGGGCCGACCAGTCCCGGCCAGTAGTTGTTCAACGCATCAACACACCAGTAGGGGTCATTGGTGCCATTGACGATCAGCTTCGGCAGGGTCAACCGATCGCGATAGCTGTACGGGTCGATCCACCGCCACAACGGCAGATCGGGCTTCTTCTCCAGCAAGGCGATCAGTCCCTTGCTGGTGTAGTCGCCGATCTGCTTGCTGAATCGTCCCCACTGCCGTTTCTGGTGCTTCGTCTGGACGGCGAGGTTGAGCGTGTCGATCACCAGCGGTGCAATCGCCTTGACCCGCTTGTCGACTGCCGCGGTCAACCAGGTCGTCCAACCCCGTTTCGATGCACCGGTGACGACGAACCCATTGACCGTCGTCTTCCATTTTTCCCTGGCAAGTTCCTGCACCGCATCCATCGCCCGGACCGCACTCTTGACCATCGGAAACAGCAATGGCCAGTTCGGATCCTTCGTCTTCAGGTGACGCAGGAACGTCTCGCTGATCAGGTCGTCTTCAAACTTGTTCCCCAGCAACGGCTGATTGGGAACCTGGTAGAGGACCGCGACCCGGGCTCCGCAGGCGCCGGCCAGCAGCCCGTAGCGACGCTGATCGGCCTTGGACGGCTCACGTCCGGTGGAACCGCCGGTGATGAACAACAGCACGCGATCCGCATGGGCCAGGCGGCGTGGTTCCAACACCAACATCCGGTGCTGCCAACGGATCCCCTGCCAGGTTTGAGAAACCAGCTGAATCCGATGAACGCGGCCACGATCGGTCGATCGGGTTTCCTGCAACGTCCAGCGATACGAGCTGTCCTTGGCGCGAACATAATCGTCCAACGCCGACGTCGGCTCGGTCGCCGGCGCGGCGCGGACCAACGTCACGACGATCAACGCCATCATCCCGCACGACCAACCGTCAAACCAGCCCCGGCCCATCGTCTCAACCTGGCCGAAAACGTCCCCGGCACCCGGTCGATCGTTTCTGTTCATCAGATCTCCACACGGCCAACTGCACCCATCACATGGCCGTTGATTGAAATGTGGTGCGAGGTGTCTAAGATAATCGTTTCCCAGTGAAATCCAACTGCCTCGCGACCGAACACCTGGCTTTCTCTTCGGGATTGTCGCGGTGGACGGCTTTGAACGGAGAACGACACCCGTGAGTGATCTTGTCACACAGACGGCTGAGTCCAAGGCAGCCCTCGATGCCCACACCGTGGAAACCGTTCAGTGGCACTTCAACCCCGAAACCGGCAGCCCGTTCTGGCTGGAACGAGCCGGCGATCTGGGATTTGATCCTTTGACCGAGGTCAACAGCTTCGAGGATCTCAAGAAGTTCCCGCTGTTCGAGGACGACTGGCTGCGAGGGGGACCAGTGCGCCGCTGGGTGCCCAAGGGATTGGCCGACAAGCCGGCCTACGTCTTCGAGACCGGTGGCACGACGGGCATCCCCAAGTCACGAGTGGTGATCGATGACTTCCGTATTGACTACGAGATGTTCAGCGAAACACTGCCCGACGACGCTTTTCCCCAGGGTGGCAACTGGCTGATGCTCGGCCCGTCGGGCCCTCGTCGGCTCCGGCTGGCCGTCGAGCACCTGGCACAATGCCGTGGGGGCATTTCCTTCTGCGTCGACCTGGATCCCCGCTGGGTCGTGAAGTTGCTGAAAAAGGGCAAGACGCAAGATGCCAAGGACTATGCCGAGCATGTGATCGACCAGGCGATGACGATTCTCGAGGCCGGCCACGACATCAAGTGCGCCTTCTCGACGCCCAAGCTGCTCGAGGCCCTGGCGCTGCGACTGATCGACAACGGGTCAAGCATCGCCGAGACAGGCATCACCGGTATCTTCTGCGGCGGCACCGAGTTCACTCCGCAGTGGTACCGCTTCGCCCGCGAGGAGTTGCTCGGGCCGGATGTCTATATCACACCCACCTACGGCAACACGCTGATGGGCCTGGCCTGTGGCAAACCGTTCGACCCGGCCGACGACTACAAGATCACCTACTACGCCCCGCAACCACGAGCGATCGTCGAGGTGGTCGATTTCGACGATCACAACCAGGTGGTTGATTACGGTGGAACGGGAAGAGTCAAGTTGTACACGCTGACCAGGGAGCTGTTCATTCCCGGATTCCTGGAACGGGACGAGGGTGAACGGGAAGAACCCCACGAGAAATACCCCTGGGACGGTGTCAGCAGCGTGCGGCCGTTTCACGTCTTCGCCAAGACCACGACCGTCGGGGTATACTAGGACCCAAATCGCCGAGCCGGTCGTTTCCATGCCTCCACGCCCATCCGGGCCTCATCAAAGAGAGAACACGCCATGATCGACATTCCCATTGTTCGCTGGGGAGAACCCTACGAGAGCATGGAGAAGATGGAGGTCGTCCACTTCGAAACCGGCGAAACGCTGGCGACGATGCACGAGGCCAACGCCGGGCTGATTCGCATGGACATGCGAAAAGCCCGTCTCGCCCGCGAAAAACTGCGGGAGTTCTCGATCACTGAACTTGTCGAGATGGTCGCCGAGGCCGCCGATTACTATGTCGACGACACGCTCCCGCTGGGAGACGGTGAACAGTCGCCCGACGATTTCTGTCGGATGCAGTCGGCGACGACCGGACTGCCCGAGCACATGTGCCGGTTCAACATGACGAAGAACGCCTTCGTGATGAAGCACATGCACGACATCCTCGACGCACTGACCCGGGGCCTGCCCTACGAGATCCTCTCCAACGGCTACGGCCACGAGGACCGTGGCGTGATGGTCAGCTACCAGGCCAACTGCAATGCTGCCGGATGGGTGTTGCCCTCCAACAGTCCCGGTGTTCACACGCTGTGGCTGCCGGTGATCCCGCTGCAGATCGGGCTGGTACTCAAACCCGGACCGCAGGAACCCTGGACTCCCTACCGGATGTACGAGGCCTTCGCGAAGGCGGGAATTCCCCGGGAGGCAATTTCCATCTACCCCGGCGGAACCGCCAAGGGGCCGGAACTCGGCGGCGCGGTCCTGGAGACCTGCGAACGCAGTGTGATCTTCGGCGGAACGGCGACCATCGAACGCTACCAGGGCAACCCCCGGGTCAGCGCCCACGGTCCCGGGTTCTCCAAGATCTTTCTCGGCGACGACAAGGTCGACGACTGGGAGAAATACATCGACCTGATGGCCGACAGCGTCTTCGTCAACAGTGGTCGCAGCTGTATCAGCTGCTCGGGAATCTGGGCCAGTCGGCACACCGAGGAAATTGCCGATGCCCTTGCACAGCGGCTTGGTCCGATCGCCCCGTTGCCGATGGGCGATCCCGAGAGCGGTCTCGCGGCGTTCACGATCCCGGGTGCGGCCGAAGCGATGAGTGCCCAGATCGACGACGGTTGCACGTCCGACGCGGTGACCGAGATGACCGCGAAGTACCGTGACGGCGACCGCCTGATCACAAACGAACGCTGCGATTTTCTGCGACCG
Organism: Planctomycetaceae bacterium; assembly: GCA_002726205.1. Lineage (GTDB taxonomy): Bacteria > Planctomycetota > Planctomycetia > Planctomycetales > Planctomycetaceae. Next base: position 100,868 of record PBSL01000021.1, read on the forward strand.
ACGGTGTTACACGTCAGCGATTGCGACGACCCGATGGCCAACACCGAGTACATGTTCCCCTTCTGCAGTGTCGTCGAATGCCCCCAGGACCAGTTCCTGGCCAAGAGCGGCTACACGCTGGTGGGTTCGGTCCTGACCGAAGATCCGGCCCTCAGCCGCGAGATGCTCGATGCAACCAGTGTCGATCGGCTCAACATCGGCGAGGTCAAGACGATCCAACTCAACTGGCTGCAGCCCCACGAGGGAAACATCATCGACTTCCTCTTCCGGGCCCGCGCCTTCCAGGATGCCCCACCGCCACCGCATTGATCCTCCCCCAACAATGATCTCGGCGGCAGCCGACAACGCCACCTAGCCACCCGTGAGTTTCCCGGCTATGCTCCCGGAACCACGGTCGTGACACGAGGCAATCCGGGGATGAAAAACGCCCTCCTGGCACTCGCGCTGGTGCTGTTGACCAACCGCTCGGCGATCTTGGTCGCCCAGACGGTCAAGCCGCGGCGGGCCGTCTCGAAAACCAACGTCCGTGTCGAACTGATCACCGACCGTCGGGGCGCCCCACTGGCAGCCCAGCGATGGGCCCGTATCTTCCAACGATTTCGTGTCCCGCTGAGAGTACGGCGTGAACTGGGAAGCGAGCGGACCTCGGTCGAGGAACAGACAACCGGATCGCTCCGCCGTGTGACGGTGATCGGCCGACTCGAACGATCCGGCCGGATCCTGGTGGCCGGCAAGACCTTCTCGCCCGCCAATTCGACCGCTCTGGGCAAGTGGCTCGAGGGGCTGCGAACCTTCGGAGCCCGGGGCGATCCAAAGGGCCAACCGGCATTCGGCCTCAGCCAGGGCCAGTTCCAGGAACTCTTCGAGACACTCGCACAACCGGTCAAGGCCGACCTCAGCGGCAAACCGCTAAGCGAAGCGATCCGCTCGCTGCAAATCCCCTCCTCCTATCCCCTCCAACTCGGCCCCGTCACCGACAAGACAACGTCGAAGGTCCCCCCGCGGACCAACGGATATGGGCTCTCGCGAGGTTCCACGCTCGCTGCGATCCTCTCCGCCGCCGGACTGGCTTTCCATCCCCGTCGAACGCCGACCGGTCGCGTGGAACTCGTCATTGGTGCCAGGGATGCGGCAACGCGATCCTGGCCCCTGGGATGGCCGCCACGCCTGACCCGCCTGAAGACAGCGCCCTCGCTGTTCAAGATCGTGCCGGTCAACCTGGACAAGTCACCCCTGCTGGAGGTCATCGACGCCATCGCGGTCAAGACCGAGGTCCCGATGCTGATCGACCATCGCGCCATCGGCACCAGCAGGCTGAAGCTGAACTCTCTGACCGCCACGGTCCCGGCCAAGAAAACCTCCTGGTTTCAGTTGCAGAAGACCATCACCAATCCTCATCATCTGACTCGCGATCTGCGAATCGACGAATCCGGTAAACCATTCGTACTGGTCACGGTGATCCAACCCAAGCGGGCTCGTCTCGACTGAACCTCCCGCCGGTTCCACTCCCCGCCGAAGCGGTTGGAAAAAAACAGATGTTCACCGGACCCCAAATCGTCTCGCTGCTGACAGAACTCGGGATCACTCACGTGGTGACCATCCCGGACAGTACACTGGGACAATGGGAAGACGACATCCGGGCGGCAGCGGCGATCAGCTATCTGGGAGTGTGTCGCGAAGGCGAAGCGTGGGCTGTGGCCGCGGGGTTGTACCTGGGAGGAGCCCGTCCACTGGTCATGATCCAGTGCACCGGTCTGTTCGAGTCGGGTGACTCACTTCGCAATGCCCTGTTCGATTACCAGCTGCCCCTGTTCGCGATGATCGGCTACCGCAGCTTTCTCAGCCAGGCCACCCTGCCCGGGGACACCTGCCTGGCGTTCACCGAACCGGTCCTCGATGCCTGGGGACTGGACTGGGTACTCTACGACCGGCCCGAAGACCTCCCCGGCCAACTCGAAGCGATCGCCGGACAATACCATCGCTGTCAGGAAGCCGGCGTTCCGGGTGTCGCGCTGGTCGCAGAAGGAAGAGCCTAGCCATGGCGACCGGAAACGACACCACGTCGAGCGGAATGCCGCTGGTCGAATCACTGCAGGTGCTGCGGGACACCCGGGGTGACGACGAGGTCGTACTGACCGTGATGGGCACGGCGCGGGAATGGATGGCGTTGGGCGACTTGCATCCACTGGATTGGATCTATGTCCCTTCGAGCATGGGCCAGGCCCCCAGCCTGGGCCTGGGCATGGCGCTGGCACAACCGGGGAAAAACGTGGTCGTCTGCAATGGTGACGGTTGCCTGCTGATGAACCTCGGTTCGCTGGTCACGATTACCCAGCAGGCCCCGAAAAATCTCACGCTGATCATCTTCGACAACGGCATCTACGAGATCACCGGCGGACAGCCAACACCGGCGATCGATGACGACGGGTCGCGAGTTGACTACCCCGGGCTCGCGCGCGCTGCAGGTTTTCAACAGGTTCACGTCTTCGACGACCTCGTCAGCTGGCAGGCGGCCGCCCGCGACCTGATCGACGCCGATGGACCAACGTTCATCCACCTGTCAATCTCACCGGTCCCCGGTGCCAGCGGTCCCCGGTCACCGAGCAAGGCACCACCCCGCGCCCACGCATTCGCAAAGAGCTTCCGGGCAGACTGATCCCCGTCGCCGGAAAACAACCCTACGGCTTGGTCGCATCGTCACAGACGCAGACCATTTCGCCGCATCCCGGGCAGCCGGCCGCGTACTTGTCCAAGACGGCCTGTTCCAGGTCAATTCCAGCCACGTTGGCGATTGTCGCCAACCAGGCCAGCACATCGGCGAATTCGGCAGCAGCCTCGGCGGAATTCCCCTCCCGCAACGCCGCGGCCAGTTCCCCCACTTCCTCCATCAACCACATGAAGGTCCCGTCGACCCCCCGTGCTTCGTCCTTCTGCGAATACATCGTCTCGATCAACTGCTGCAGGTCGCTCAGGCTGAATCGCCCGGATCGCTCGTTGGTCATCGCCGCGGCCTCACCAAGATCACCCTCACCACCAGGACCAGCATGAACCGGACCACCTGCCGGCAACCTGTCCGGACATTGTGACGCGGAGCCGTTGATCCATGCAATCTCGGCCGACTCGCCACCACAGACCATCACAAAAAATACGCCGCGGTCCCATGTCTGACATGGAACCGCGGCTATCAAGAACAAACCTCTCACCATTTTACGGCGGTAGCTGTGAGTAGGACCGGGTTGTGCCTGGGACAAACCGGAAAACACCGGCCGGCTGACCTGTCCAACTCTACGCGTTAGGGCACCTCCGAGTTATTGGCTGATTGAGAGGTCTGGTTGTCGTGCAGCAATTTAGATCGGCAGGTCAAGTCTGGTAATTTGGGGAAATTCACGAATTCCAACGGATCGGAGGTTTTCATCAATCGTGAGAGGTATACTGGCCCGTCTTTGCGGGCAGTCGGCACCATCGCCGTTGGCAAACGGTGATGCTGGCCGGAGAATCGGAATTATCCATACAAACCGATCACGACCATCGGGCGGATGACACAGGGAGCATGAGCATGAAAGCATCAGCAACCACAGAAGCGACTTCCACGACCGGCGAGATCAATCGCCGGGTCTTCCTGGCCACAACCGGCCTGGCCGCCGGTGCCATCGTGACTGGCGAGAAGAACGCGGTGGCGGCCAAGTCGCCCTACGCCGAGTTCAAGATGGGGGTGCAGAGTTATTCGCTGCGCGGATTCGATACCGCCACGGCGTTGAAACACACGCGGCGACTGGGCCTGAGCTATTGGGAAGCCTACCCCCGGCATGTCCCGCTGGGGACGCTGCCGGCACACATCCGCAAGCAGAAAGCGATTCTCGAGAGTGCCGGGGTCAAGTTGATTGCCTACGGCGTGATCGGGTTTGACGCAAACGAGGCGAAGGCTCGCCAGGCGTTTGATTTCGCCAAGAAGATGGGAATCGTTTCGCTCAGTGCCAACCCGCAGAAGAACAAGGCGACCTTCGACCTGCTGGACAAGCTGGTCGAGGAATACGGTGTGGCCATTGCGATCCACAATCACGGTCCCGGCGCGCTGTACGACAAGATCTCCGACGTGGAACGGATGGTCAAGGACCGGCATCCACTGGTCGGTGCCTGTGTCGACACGGGTCATTTCCTTCGCAGCGACGAGGATCCGGTCGAGGCGATCCAGCGGTTGGGACGCCGTGTCTTTGGCGTGCACCTCAAGGACGTGCTGACCGTCACCAAGGCCGGCAAGAAACGCAAGCTCTTCAAGATCCTCGGCGAGGGCGATCTCAACGTGGTCGGCTGCCTGAAACTTCTGCGGAAGTTGAAGTACGACAAGTGCCTGGCACTGGAATACGAAGAAAACCCCAAGAACCCGTTATCGGACATCGAGGTCTGCCTGAAGACCGTGCGGGGGGCGATCAAGCAGCTGGGTTGATCGTCGCCGTTGTGATCAATCGATCAGGACGAGGTTGTCCCGGTGGATCACCTCGACATACGGCAGGCTGCCCAGCAGCTGGGGTATTTTCTCGCTTCGCTGTCCCGCAATTGTCGTGGTCTCGCCGGCATCGTAGTTGGACAGCCCCCGGGCAAACTCGTGTCCGGTCGGATCGAGTAGCGTGACCACATCGCCGCGGGCGAAGTCTCCTTCAACACCGATCAAACCAATCGGTAGCAGAGAGCTTCCGTTGACAGCCAGAGCCCGGCAGGCCCCTTCATCAAGTGTCAAACGTCCTTGCGGCGTGGAGGCATAGCCAATCCATCGTTTCCAGGCCGGCATCGTCGAACCGTGAGCCAGGAAAAGCGTTCCAACCTCCTGACCGGAGAGGATCTCGTCGAGCACTCCCGGTCGAGTGCCGTTGGCCATGATCACGCTCTCGCCAACAGCGGTCGCATTTCTGACCGCCTCGAGTTTTCCACGCATCCCCCCCCGCCCTCCCTGACTCCGTTGGTCCTGCACGAGGTCAAACAGCCCGTCGTCCCAGTTCTCGACCAGCGGCAACGGTTCCGGCTCATCGACCGACCGGTAGAGTCCGTCGACGACGGTCAACAGCACCAGCAGTGGCGAGGACAGCAGGTTGGTGACAAGGGAAGCCAGGTGGTCATTGTCGCCGAAACCGATCTCGGCCACGCTGGTGGTGTCATTCTCGTTGACAATGGGAACGGCCCCGTATTCGAAAAGCGTGTTGAGAGTGTTGCGGACATTGAGATAGCGATCCCGCTCGCTGAAATCATCGGCGGTCAGCAACAGCTGCGCCGCGTGGGCACCGTGCTGCCGCAGGCAATCATCGTAGTGATGGATCAGCCTCGCCTGCCCGGCAGCGGCGGCGGCCTGCAGATGCCGGAGATCCTCGGGACGGCCTCCCAGCTCCAGCACGTCAATTCCCGCTCCCACCGCGCCACTGGAAACGATCACCACCTTGCGGCCGGTTGCAAGAACCCGCTGGATCTGCGCGACCAGGTCGGCGATTCGTTCGATATCGAGCGTCGCATCGTCTCTCGAGAGCACATTCGTGCCGATCTTGATCACCAGCGTCTCGGCCGTCTCGATCACTTCGCGGCGGACGAGGTTGCCTGGGGCATTCATAACCACGATTCTCGCGGGGAACAGGTGCTGTCACCTCTTCTAAACCATCCCCCGGCCGTGTGAAAGTGCGACGAGCCACGTTGGTTCCGCGCCGACGGCTCGCTATCATGGACGCTGCCTCGCTTCCACCGGGACTGCATGGACGCCTGATGCCATGGCCGAGCTATTCCACGAGTGCGGCGTCGCCGCCGTCTACCATCTCCCGAATCGGCAGACCAGCCGACTGGCCCCTGCACAGGGGGCCGATGAGACGTCGCGGTTGATGACCCGTCTGCTGCTGGACATCCAGAATCGGGGCCAGTTGGCCGCGGGGATGACGACCTATTCTCCCGACCGCAAGCAACTCATCGACACGCACCGCAACGTCGGAACGGTCAGCGAGGTGTTTCACCTCAATCACCAGGAGCCGGCCGAGCAACTGATGCAGAAATACGCCGGTCCGGCGGCGATCGGCCACGTACGCTATGCAACCTGCGGCCAGGACGATCGCAGCTATGCCCAGCCGTTTGAACGCCACCACATCCAACGGTCGAAGTGGTTCAGCTTTGCCTTCAACGGCCAATTGGCCAACTACCCACAACTCCGCCAGGAAATCCTCTCGCACACTGACTTCCATCTCGCCCGGGAAACCGACACCGAGATCCTGATGCACCTGATCTGCCAGGAACTCTCCGACGACCGCACTCCCGACCTGCTCGACGTTCTCAGCGGCATCACTCCCTGGCTCGACGGTGCCTACAACATCGTGTTCCTCAACGCCGTCGGTGACATGTTCGTTGCCCGCGATCCTCTGGGCATCCGGCCGTTGTGCTACGCGATTGACGGACCGTTGTTTGCCGCGGCAAGCGAAAGTGTCGCGCTGTCACAGATCGGTTTTGCCGACGACGACATCCACAGCCTGCCCCCCGGCGGTGCGATCACCATCCAGAACGGCGACATCGATGTCCGCCAGTTCGCCCTTTCGCCGAAGAAGGCGCACTGTTTCTTCGAGTGGATCTACTTCGCCAACGTGGCCAGTACTCTCGATGATCGCAGTGTCTACATGACCCGGAAGGCACTCGGCGAGGAACTGGCGGCAATGGAGACGGTGCCGATCGACGAAGACACGATCGTCGTCCCGGTTCCCGACACGGCCAAGGCGGCGGCGGCCAGCATGGCATTTCAACTCGGGATCCCGTGCCTGGAAGGCCTGATGCGCAACCGCTACATCGGCCGGACCTTCATCGAGGGCACCAACCGGGCTGACAAGGCCCGGCTGAAATACACGCCACTGCCGGAAGTGCTGCGAGGCAAACGTGTTCTGGTCGTCGAGGACACGATCGTTCGATCGACGACAATGCGTGCGTTGGTCTCTCAATTGAAAGAGCGTGGAGGCGCCCGCGAGGTCCACGTTCGCGTGGCCTGCCCGCCGATTGTCGCCCCCTGCTTTTACGGCATCGACATGTCAACGATCTCGGAGCTGTTTGCTCCGAATTTCATGGACGGATCGAACCTGACACCCGAAGTCGAACAGCAGATGACCAAGAGCCTCGGCGCCGACAGCCTCAGGTATCTGCCGCTCGACTCGATCACGCGTTCGATCGACCTGGATCGCGACAGCCTTTGCCAGGCCTGCATCGACTGCCACTATCCCACGACCGCCGGCGATGAACTCTACCAGCTGGCCCTTGGAAATGCCGATGCCACCAGCGAGACCCGCACCTACGACACGCCGGTCCCGACCACGACCCGCACCTGAACGCCCCCCGGCACTTCGTCTCGCACCCGACTCCCTCGACGACCCCTTCCTGCTCAACCGCCAGTTCGCAGCCCGCTCGCTGGAGCACTGGCTCGGGCTTTCCCTGGCCGACGCCGGCTACCGGTTCGTGATGACGCCTGAAGAACGCCGCCCGGCAATCGACCGCTTGAAGCGACTGCTGCCGCCGACCCCGTAGCAATGCTCAGTCGACGTCGTACTCGCCGGCGAGCCGCGTGAACCCCGCCAGTGCCAGTTCGTCGACCCCGCTGCTCCAGTGGACCACGATTGACGCCGCGGTGTTGGTAACGAGTTCCCGGGCGGCAACATGAATATGCCCGCTGCGGTCGTAACCGTACTCGATCTCGATCGGTGACCCGACCGCCAGGCCCTCTGGCAGATCGACGACCCGGAAATCACCGATCACCGTGCACGCATCAACGTCGCTGACCTCGCCCTCGAGCAGACGGATGTGGATGGAACGAGGATTCCCGGTATTGGTCACGAATCGCTGGGTCGCGGTGCAGGGAATCGGCGTGTTGCGAGGAATCATCACGTGATTCCATCGTCGATCCAGGTCGTTGCGGTTGGTCACTTCGACACCCAGCGAATGAGAATTGACGTTGGAGGTCGTGATCGACCGCAGCCGTTGAATCAGCGCCTGCCCGATCTGCCCACCGGCGCCAACTTGCCGGGCCTCGAGGATCGCGGCATGAATCGCCGCCCCCTGGGCGACAGCCCGCTGGGGATCGAGCACGGTGCTGGGCGGTTGACCGGAAAGTGACTCGAGCATTACACGGACACCGGGCATGGCCGTCGATCCCCCGATCAGCACGATGTCGTCGAGATCGGTTCCATCGATGCCGGCCTGGGCCAGTACCAGTTCGGTCGTGTCGCGGGTCCGTTGCAACAGGTCCGCACTTTGGCGCTCGAATCCCGTCCGTGTCACATCGATCTCAATACCGCGACCGTCATGCGGCAGCGAGACGGATGTCACCAACCGGTCACTGAGATCTCGCTTGGCCTGCTCGGACTTCTGCGTCAACAGGAAATGCGAAGCAGGCGTTGCCCGGGGATCGGTTCCTCCGTGGCGGATCACCTCCTCGGCCACCAGGTCGGCCAATCGACTGGTCCAGTCGATCCCCCCGAGCATCGTGTCGCCATCGGTCGCCTTGACACGAAGATGCGTCGCCGTGAATTCCACCAGTGTCACATCGAAAGTGCCGCCACCGAGATCATAGACGAGGATCTGACGAGGACGATCATCGCCGCTGCCTCCCAGTGCGCCCCCGGCCCAGGCATAGGTCAATGTCGCCGCGGTCGGTTCATTGAGGATGTCGACAACATCCAGACCGGCGATCTGTCCGGCATTTCGTGTCGCCCGTCGACGCGGTTCGTTGAAATAATACGGGACGGTGATCACGGCACGACGAATCGGACCGAGTTGAGGTTCGGCGTCCTGTCGCAAACGCTTCAGGATCAACGAGCTGACCAGTTCCGGGGTCAGTCGCCGGTTCTCATGGCGAACGGCATACCGCGGGTTGCCCATCTCCCGCTTGATCCCCAGGATCCGCTGCTCGGGTTGCGCGTCAGCCAGCAATTCCATCTCCGGATCCACGAACGCCCGCCCCCCCTCCGCAAGCAGTACGACCGACGCGGTCAGCGGTGAACCGCCGGAATTGTCGATCACGCGGGGATGACCCTCCTCGTCGAGAACCGCCAGGGACGAGTACGACGTGCCCAGGTCAATGCCGACGATGTGGTCGGAATCACTCGTGTCTTGCCGGAAACCGGTGACGGCGGAATCGTCTGACATCAGCCTGAATCGATCGGGTCGGGACGACTACAGCAACTGGCTCACCACACGGCCACTGATATTCGTCAGTCTGTATTCTCGTCCCTGAAACCGATAGACCAACCGCTCGTGATCCAGGCCCATCAGGTGCAGGATCGTCGCATGCAGGTCGTGAATCTCAACAGGGTCCCGGGACGGGAAGTAACCGAGTTCATCGGTCTGTCCGACAGTCCGCCCTCCCACGACACCGCCACCGGCCAACCAGGCACAGAAGGCATCCTTGTGATGATCACGGCCTGCGGCAGTAGCCGATGCTCCCTGCAGCATCGGTGTGCGACCAAACTCGCTGGCAAACACGACCAGGGTCTCGTCGAGCAGACCACGCTGCCGCAGGTCGGCGATCAATGCCGCGATCGGCTGATCGACCTGACGCGTCTTGACCGGGAGACGTTTGCGGATCGAACCGTGATGGTCCCATCCCTGGTCAAACAACTGCACCACCCGCACACCCCGCTCGACCAGACGCCGGGCCAGCAGGCAATTGTTCGCAAAACTCGCCCGGCCGGGTGTTGCACCGTAGCTGGCCAGGGTCGCCGCGGTTTCCCCGGACAGATCCATCATGCCAGGCACCGCGGTTTGCATCCGGAAGGCGAGTTCGTAGTTGGCTATCCTCGTGGCAATTTCCGGATCGCCGAGGGCGTCCAGTCTCAGCCGGTTCAACTTCACCACGTCATCGACAATTCGACGCCGGGCCGACCGATCGACTCCCGCGGGATTGGAAGCATAAAGAACCGGGTCTCCCTGGGCCCGAAACCGCACGCCCTGGTAGACACTCGGCAGGAACCCGTTCCCCCACAACGAACTTCCACCACCGGGTGTTAGCCCGGTCACCAGGACGACAAACGACGGCAGGTCCCGTGACAGGCTGCCCAGGCCGTAGGAAAGCCAGGCCCCCATGCTGGGCCGCCCCTGGCGTCCGAAACCCGTCAGCGAAAAGACCTGTGCCGGTCCGTGATTGAATTCCTCAGAATGCAGGGTTCGCAGCAAAGAAATCTCGTCGGCCACGCCCCCCAGATGAGGCAGCAGTTCCGAAAGGTTCAATCCCGCTTCGCCGTGTCGTCGGAACCGAAACGGCGACCCCATCAACCTTGGCTTTTTCCCCAGAAACGCAAACCGCTGCCCTGCCAGAAGTTCCGCTGGACACTCGCGGCCGTCGTATCGACGCAACACGGGTTTTTCGTCGAAGAGATCCAGTTGCGACGGCGCACCGACCATGTGCAGAAAAATCAACCGCTTGGCGCGTGGACCCGCGTGGCCGGGTCGAGCATCCAGGGGAGCGGCCAGCACCCCGTCGTCGACCAGCGCACCGGCCAACCCCGCCATGCCCAGCCCCTGGCCAAGAAATGCGCGTCGTGCCAATCCACGATCATCAAGCTTTTCGCTCATTCTCTGGTGATCACCTCATCGAGGTTCAAAATCACGTTGGCAACATGCAACCACGCGGCCAACGCAATCCTCCCGTCGCCGGCTGCCCGGTCCTCGGAAACCGCCCGGGGAATCCAGGTCTCCACCAGCGATCGAGCGAGTCGTGGTTCTCCAACAAGCCGTTCGTACTCCTCCCGGTACCGATCGACGAGAATCTTCGACTCGCCCGACAGCGGCCGGCGTCCCGTCGCTCGTCGAAACATCTGCTCGACCCGATCGATCGCGGTCGCCCGTTCGCCGGCCTCGCGGTTGACCCGTAATGCCAACGCCCCGGCCGCTTCGAAGAATACCGGGTCGTTGAGCAGCGTTAGCGCCTGCAACGGGGTATTGGAGTGCGAACGGGCCACGCTGCAGACTTCGCGAGTGGGTGCATCGAAGTTCACGAAACTCGGGTAAGGAACCGTCCGTCGCCAGTAGACGTACACGCCGCGGCGGTAGAGGTCTTCGCCCTGACTGGTCTTCCACAGGTTGCTGGCCACACCGATGTGGTTCCACACACCCTTTGGTTGCCGCGGAAAGACCGGCAGGCCGTGCATCTTGTCGCTGAGCAGGCCGGCAATCGCCAGCGCATTGTCTCGAATCAACTCGGCCGGCAACCGCCTCCGCGCAGCCCGCGCGTACCAGCGGTTGTCGGGATCGGCCAATCTCAGCCGCTGCGGTGCCGCCGCCCGACGACGATAGACCGACGACAGGACAAACAGCCGATGCAGGGACTTCAGGCTCCATTCCTGCCTGACCCACTCCGTCGCCAGCCAGTCGAGCAGTTGCGGGTGCGTCGGTTCGGCACCCCGTGCACCAAAATCCTCGATCGTCGAAACCAGCCCGCGGCCGAAAAACTTCGCCCAGTGCCGGTTGACCACCACCCGGGCCGTCAGTGGATGATTGCCATCGACCAGCCAGCGAGCCAGGTCGAGCCGGTTCAGCCCCCGGCCGGTCGGTACCGGCAACAACGGCCACGCCGCCGGCGTCCCGGGCAACACCGGATCGCCTGGATCGAGAAAATTTCCTCGCTTGAGCAAGCGGGTCACCCGCGGTGCGGACAGCTCGGACATGACCAGGGTTGTCGCCGGTGCCAGCGTCTTTTGCAGCGTGCGAGCCTTTTTCAGATCGGCAACCAACCCCGTCCACTCACGAGACAGCGACCGGTAGTGCGTTCCAACCCGCCCCTTCTGCCTGGCGGTCCGGCGACCGGAACGAGTCGACAGGATCTTCTTCAACCAGCCGGGCGTGTCATCCCGGTTCCCCACCAGGACCTCCCAGGCCGATTGCTCGCGATCGAGCACCCCACGCAACGCCGCCTGCCGGACCGCAAGTCGCTGGACCCGTCGCTGCTGAGCCCGTGCACGGTCCAGTGTGTCGACTGCCTGTGGCAACTGGATTTTCGGACCCGTGAAATCCCGCCGCGTTCCCGCCGTTCGGATCTCGGCCTGCGTGCTGTTGAAGAAGGCAAACAGGCTGTAGTACTCGCGTTGACTGAACGGATCGTACTTGTGGTCGTGACACTGGGCACATTCAATCGTCGTCCCCAACCAGACGGCTGCGGTCGTATTCACCCGGTCGATGACCGCCAGCACCCGTTCTTCCTCGGGATCGACTCCGGCCTCGACGTTGGCCATCGTGCCCCGGTGAAAGCCGGTCGCCACGCGACTGGAGACCGTGGCAGCCGGAAGCAGATCGCCGGCAAGTTGCTCTATCGTGAACCGGTCAAATGGCAGATCACTATTGAGAGCGTCGATCACCCAGTCGCGCCAGGCCCAGGCCTCGCGTCGCCCATCCCGCTGGTAACCATTGCTGTCGGCAAACCTGCCGGCGTCGAGCCAGGGAACCGCCCAGCGTTCTCCGTAACGCGGCGAAGCCAACAACCGGTCAACGAGCCGTTCCCAGCTGCCGGCAGTCCGGTCGGCGAGGAAGGCATCAATCTCTTCTGGTGTCGGCGGGATGCCGAGCAGGTCGAGTGTCACTCTCCTGATCAGGGTCACGCGTGCGGCTGCTCCCAGCGGTACGAACCCCTGCTGACGAAGACGCCGGACAATGAACGCATCGATCGGAGTGCGAATGTCGTCACCGGGTCTCGTTCGCGGAATCGCCGGTCTGCCGGGCCGCTGGTAGGCCCAGTGATCTGTCGACTGGGGCGCCACCGCCAGAACAGCTGCCTGCGGGCCCGCGCCCCCGAACACGACGGCGACGGCCACCAGCAAGGCCAAGCCGGTCTCTGGCGAATTGGCCGACAAACGGCTCGGTCGCAAGCAACAGGTGATTTCGTTTGCCACCATCGGACTCACTTCACCCCTCGCATTCGCTCACGACATCGGCAACCTGCCCCTCCGCGGCCCCTGTGTCCTTGCCCAGGCCGGTGCCGACCGCTTCGGGAGTCTTCCCCGACACCTCGGACCCGATCCGTTCAATCCCACCATCACGCATCCGGAGAATACAGTCTCCGAGATGTTCAGCCTCGCTTCGACTGTGGGTGATGTGAACGGTGGTCAATCCGTGTTGACGGGTGACCGACTTCACCAGGTCGTACATTTCAGAGCGGGTGTCCTCGTCGAGCGCACTGAACGGTTCGTCCAGACACAGCACGCCGGGTCGAGCTGCCAACGCCCTGCCCAGGGCCACTCGCTGACGTTCCCCTCCACTGAGCCCGACCGGTCCACGGTCCAGCAACGTCGCGATTCCCAGCAATCCCGCCAGTTCCTTGACGCGGTCCTCCACCTCCCGCCGCGGACGACGGCGGATCTGCAGGGCAAAACCAATCTGGTCACGAACCGACATCGACCGGAACAGGGCCCCCTCCTGGGGCACAAACCCGATTCCACGCGCACCGGGCTTGAGCCCCGTGACGTCGGTGCCGTTGATCAGAATGCGACCGGAGGAAATCGGTTTCAGCCCACACAGCGACTCCAGCAGGGTGGTTTTTCCAACCCCGGTCCGGCCCATCAGGATTCCGTAATCACCGGCATCCAGGGAAAACGACACGTTCTGCAGAGTGAAACTGCCGAGATGGACGGTCAGATCTTCGACGACAATCACGCGGTGGTTTCTCCCGGAAAACCAGAAACGGACTCCGACAATCTCGGTTCACGGTTCTCATCGTGAACCATCTCGTAGCGTCCCAGTTTAACCCACAATTCGTGATCACGGCAGCACACTGCCGTGATAATCGGCGGGATTACCCAGACTGCCAAGTTCGGACAATTCCCTCTGTCGCTACAGCAGGATCCTCAGGGCGTGGGCATGAAGTGTGACGGCGATCATGGTCGATACGAGAGAACAGAGACTATTGCACGCTGCAGTCGAACCGTACCGGTCCCCTTTGGCCATTCGTTCCTCCCCAAGGACGTCCCCGATGACCGACACGACCCCCCAGGACGCTCTCCAGGATCGTCTCGACGCCCTGCAGGAACATCTCCGGCAGGCCCAGAAAATGGGAACCATCGGGGCCATCGCCGCATCGACGACACACGAGTTCAACAATATCCTGACCACGGTGATCAACTACGCCAAGATGGGCCTTCGCCACACCGACGACGAGACGCGAGAGAAGGCGTTCACCAAGATCCTGGCCGCCGGGCAACGTGCGGCGAAGATCACCACCGGGATGCTCGCCTACTCACGTAACGGGGGAGACCGCAAGGAACCGATCGACCTGGCCGAGTTGGTGTCTGCCGTGGTTGTCCTGGTCGAAAAGGACCTCCAGAAACACCGGGTGGGACTGGAAATACGGTTGGAGGACCCGGTCTACGCCGAGGTCAATACGAGCCAGATTCAGCAGGTGCTGTTGAACCTGATCATCAACGCCCGGCAGGCGATGGAGGACGGGGGGCAATTGACGATTGCCGTCCGCAGCGACTCCAGCGAAGGAGTTTCCGAGATCGAGGTGGCCGATACCGGATCCGGAATGGCACCCGAAACGCTCGGCCGGATCTTCGATTCGTTCTTCTCGACCAAGACCGCTGACGACCAGGGCCAGGGTGGAACCGGGCTGGGCCTGTCACTGTGCCGTGAGATCATTGAATCGCACCAGGGACGGATTCGTGTCGAGAGTGCCGTCGGACGCGGGACTCGATTCACGCTGAGATTTCCACTGGTTGAAGCCCCTTCATCAGCGGCAGCCTGACGGTCAGCCGATCACCGACAGAAGTCCTCCCAGCACCGCGATCGTGGCCACGACCCCGAGACCTCCAAGCACGATCCACCAGGCCGAACGGCCCTGCCAGGGCGAGTGGTTCGAGACGATCCACTCGCCGCACGATGGGCACTGCTCGGCATCTTCGTAGACCGCCGCGCCGCACTGCCGGCAATCGACGGTGATCGTCGGCGAATCGTCATCCCACGACTCCTCGCCGGATTCAGGATAGCTGTCGTCCCAGTCCATGGGTTCCTTGGGCAAACGACGTTTTCAGGGGCCGAGCAGTTTATCGAGTCGCCGACGATGATACGCCAACCGTTCCTCGGCTGTCATGCTCCCCAGGTTCGTAGATGCCGGCTCCCCGCCGGTTGCGACCCCGTTTTGTTTCGGAGTCCCATCGGCGACCGTGTCGGAGGCGCCCGCGCTCGCAGCAGGCAGACTGATCGTCGTCTGGCTGCCCGCATAGTTCATCACGCCGGTCTCCAGAACGAGATCGTCCTGCAGTGAGCGGGACGGGGTGATCCCAAGTTTCTCGAGGACCGCGTGATAGGCCCGCACCGCTTCCGGTGGATCCAGCGTCCCGTCAACAATCAGTCGCAGGAAACGGATGAACGCGAGCTGGTTCTCGGCGTTGTTGATCTTGCGTCCGAACAGGGCGATCCGGGCCCCGTACTTCCGGGCCTGGTGGATCAGCTGAAACGCATCCAGCGTAGTACCGGCCGAACCGCCGAGAATCCCGATGATCAGGCCAGGATCGTAGTTGGCCAATTCCTCGGTCGCCCGTGGTCCGTGATAGACCATCTTCAAGAACAGGGGGCGAGCAATCGAGGTCACACCGGCCAGGGTTCTCGCGATCAGATCATTGATGAACCCCGGCAGCACATCCGCTGCCACGGCATCGGCCAGGTTGGGATCGAAGATCTCCAGGAAATGTCGAAACCCCTTGCGTTCCGCCTCGTCTCGAAACGACTTGTAGGCTTCGAGCATCACGAGATCTTCATCGCGCGAATTGGAGAAGGTGATCGAGTAAAGTCCCAGATCAGCTCCACTGATACGTTCCTCGAGATCACAATCAAGATGGCCGCACTGGATGTGGTCGATCGACGCGCTTCGAAATGGTCGCGAGGCCGACTCGTGGATTCGCCCCCCCCGGACGACGTGGATGTCGGTCGTATCGTTGGCCCGCACGGCCGGGGTCACCTCCGACCCATCAAAAATCCTCTCCTGCATCGTCAGCTGTTCACTCGACGAGGCCGACATCAACATGATGTCGACCAGGCCGGCCTCGACGATCTCGCGCATCTGATCGCGGTAATCCTGCAGTGACCGGAACTGCAATTCGCTGTCGTGGCGTTCGGGTGACCGCCCCGGGGCACCGATTCCAAAAGCCATATCGGCATCCTTGGCATCGGCGAGAATGAACTCGCGGCAGCCGGAGGGATCGGCATGGATGGCGGACAGTTTACGGTCGAGAGATTTTTGGGTCAGTGGCATCAGGAAGCGCCTCCCGCCGGCGAGAACCGCCGACAGCTGGTTGAAGGTTCGAGGGCGTCTCTCAAACGGCCGACGTGGACTGCTGCCCGAGAGCGGCCATCACCCGCTCGGTAATGGCCTCGACCAGTTCCTCGGAACTGTCGACGGAACTGGTCGTCGCCGGAAGATCGCCGCCGGTCCCGGCGGCAGCCGTCGTGGCCGGCCGCTGCAGGTAGCCGGGAAATTCCGGAGCGGGCGGAAAGGCCGTTTGCGGCAACGGTTCTCCACCGTAGCCCTCGACAAACGCCGTGTTTCCGCACAGGTCGCAATCCTCGTTATGGAATCTCGGATCGTCGAAACCCAGTCGTTTTTTCAGATCGAGCAGTTCTCGTGTCTCCCGCTCGTCGAAGTAATTCACTTTGCCCAGTTGCTTGGCGAGCAACAGGATCCGGCAGTACGCGTCCAGGATCTCGGTCTTCCAGAAAGCATCGACAAGATCCTTGCCAAAACTCACCGTCCCGTGGCTGGCCAGGATGATGGTGTTGGTCCCCTCGAGGAAGGGGATCACCGTGTCGGCGAACTTCTGGCCGCCCGGTGTCTCGTAGGGTGCCAGGGGCACCTCACCGGTGAAGACCTCGACCTCGGGCAACACGCACTGCGGAATCGGCTCGCGCGCGACGGCAAAAGCGGTCGCGTGAGGCGGATGGCAGTGAACGACTGCCTTCACGTCGGGCCGCTGTTTCATGATCGTCAGGTGCAACAGGACCTCACTGGTCCGCTTCCGCGTCCCGGCAATCTGGTTTCCGTCCAGGTCGACTGCACAGATGTCCTCGGGCGTCATGAAGCCCTTGCAGATCATCGTCGGCGTGCAGAGCACCTCGTTTTCGCCAACGCGAATCGAGATGTTGCCGTCATTGGCTGCGGCGAAGCCCTTCGCGTAAACCCGTCGACCGATCTCGCAGATCTCCTCTTTCAGGGACCGGTCATGAAGTCCGCTGTTCCAGTTGTGTTGTGTCATTGGGGATCCGTTTCCTTTCGGGGTCCGTGGTCAGTCTCTGGTGAAATCTCGTTCGACCACCTCAAACAGTGGTTGTTGGCCTGCGGTGGAAGGTCTCGTGTTCAGTCGAGTTCAATCGTGTCGAGGATGGCCGCGTTGTAGGCATCGATCGGTTTGAGATCGGGCAGGAATGGGTTGGACGCCTCTGGCCCCTCGGCCACCGCGATCCTCACCCCCGGGCCGGCCCCGCATTCGTCATAGATCACCATCGCATCGCTGCGTTGCCGATCATCGCCTCGCAGCTCCTCCAGCGAGAGTGGCAAGGCGACCAGCCAGGTCGCCCCACAAAGCGTGGGGTGACACGTCGAGAGCGTCACGTTGCCAATCACGTCGGCTACCCGCATTGGTGTTTCACTTTCTTTCCAGCCCTCGTGAGGGGATCGACCCTTCGGGCGTTGCTGGCCAATCGGAAGGAGCCGAGGGCGGTTCCGCGACAAGACACGATTCCAGGATCCGACGTGTCCCGAGCACTCCGACAGCCACCGGAGAAGCGACGATCAGGTTGGCTCCCAGCCCTCGCAACACGCATTCGGCTTCCTCGGCACCAGCGACGACGGCCCCTCGAATCTCGCCGGACCGGTTGGCCAGACAGGCGACCCGGTGAGGATCCGTCGACAGGACGAGTACTCCGCCAGGAATGCCCGAACCCAGCAACTCGATCACCCGTGTCACTGTGCTGGCGGAATCTTCGAGCCGTTCGCCCCGATGATTCAACGGGGTGGGCACACCCGACCCGGACAGCAACAGGTGCCATCCCGATGCCGTGGCCTCTGCCTGGCCGGAATCCCTGACGCACTCGATCTCTCGCTGGCCAATCAAGTCGCGGGCGGTGGGCGTCAGAATCGAATTGGCCGACAGCCGAATCAATCGCACCCCGGGGACAAGCCGTTGCCTGAGCAGTTCTCCGGTAACGACCGGATCGGACAGCACCGTCGCGGCAGCGGGATAGTCGGTACCCTCGCCGGGTCGCAGCCGATCCTCGACGGCGGCAACAATCTGCTGCACGAGTTTTCGGTCGATGTCCATTCACCGAGTGTCCCATCGTCGTCTTGAAGTTCCGGAAGTGGAGAGATCCCGCGTGTCAGTTGTTGACGATGCCGATCACGGCCCAGCGGACGGGGGCATCCTCGGCGTCGAGCATTTCGCGAACCGAACGACCGTCGCTGGTCAACAGCACCCGATCGCCTCGACGGCAACCCAGCTGGTCCATTGTCACCAGCGGATCGCCCTCGTTGTGACCGTTCGCATCGAGTAGCTGCACGAGCAGCATTCGCTGCCCGGCAAGCGAATCGTGCTTGATCGTGGCCGTCGTGAGGCCGATGACCTTTGCCAGCTGCATCAGATAATCCTCAGGTCATCGACCATCGTGCACCGCCGCTGGCGGGTGAACGTCAACGGGTTGGTCACGCCCTCGCCGGTCGGTGTGGCAATGCTGTAGGAGAGATAGCCTTCGCCACCAAGCCCCAGGCCGGCCATCGAAGGACCATTCTTGACGAACAGGGTCGTGTTCATCACCCGCCCCATCTCGGTCATCGTGCGGACGTTCCTGGAATGAATCAGGCTGGTGTGGCCGAAACCGTGCTCGGCTTCCAGGGCAAGTTCGATTCCTGCCGCCGCGTCAGGGCAACGGACAATCGGCACGCAGGGCATCATCTGTTCCTCGACAACAAACGGGCTGTCCGCGGTCGTCTCGCCAAACAGAATCTGGGTGCCAACCGGCACGCGGACATCCACCTGCTCGGCCAGCACTGACGGATCGGCTCCGACGAAATCCCGGTTGAGGACGTGGTGGCCTCCGTCCTCCGCGGGTGGAGAAAAGACCACCCGGGCCAGTTGATCCATCTGATCAGACGACAGGCGATGCCCCCCGCGGCTACCAAGTGAGTCCATCAGCGGATCGAAGATCGACTCGACGGCAAATACCTCTTTTTCACCGATGCACAACAGGTTGTTGTCGTAGGCGGCCCCCTTGATGATCGAGGCGGCCGCGTTGTCCAGATCGGCGGTTTCATCAACCAGGACCGGAGGATTTCCGGGGCCGGCCACGATCGCTCGTTTCTTGCTGGCCATCGCCGCCCGCCCCACGCCCGGACCACCGGTCACCACCAACAGCCTCACACCGCGATGCTCAAAAATCTCCGCCGCCGTCTCCAGCGTCGGCTCACTGATGATCGTCACCAGGTTCTCGATCCCGATCGCCTCCTTGATCGCCTGGTTGAATCGCCGCACACCCTCGCAGGCGATTCTCGCGCCGCTCGGATGCGGGTTGACGACCAGCGTGTTGCCCGCCGCAACCATGCTGACGACGTTGCCGGCGAGTGTCGGCAAGGAGTGGGTGACCGGAGTGATCGCACCGATCACACCGAAGGGCGCGTTCTCGATGATCGTCAGGCCACGATCACCCGAGATCGCGTCGCAACGGAGAAACTCGGTCCCGGGAACCAGCTTGACGATCTGCAACTTTTCGATCTTGTGATCCAATCGCCCGATCTTCGTCTCCTCCAACTCGGACCGCCCCAGTTCATCGCACTGCGTGGTACAGATCTTGACCACGCAGGCAATGGCCCGGTTGCGATCCTCGATCGTCTTCCCCTGCAACTGCTGGAAGGCACGGTTGGCGGCATCGACAGCATCATCGACCCGGGAAAATACTCCCCAGTCACCATCGGCAACGGCGGGAACAGCACTCGAGGCACCGTCACGCCCCAGTTGCGCCAGAACTTCTTCAACCACTGTGCGAACGGATTGTTCGTTGGCCTGGATCATCGAAAAACCTCTCTACAGATGTTGTTGTCTATTTGTTCTCTGTTGGTCGGGGAACCGGTTTACGACGATTCCTAGAAGGATGGGATACGGACCGACTTGTCGCCGACATGGACCTGGTCGATGATGCCGACGATGGCCGCATCGATCGGGAGTTTCTCGGTTTGAGCAGTGAACCGGGCACTGGATCCCTGGACACACAACACGACTTCACCCTCGCCGGCGCCGACGGTGTCGACGACGACGAAGGTCCGTCCGGTGGAATCGAGTCGACCGCGTTTCTTCGCCTCAAGTCGCAGAGGTTCCACGATCAAGAGCTTCTGCCCGACCATCGAATCCACCTTCTGGGTGGAAACAATACTGCCGGTGACTTGTGCCATGAACATCGCTGTCATGCTCCTTGAAAGAGCCGGGAGGATCAGTCGTTGCCTCTGACCACCGCAGCCGTCTGCCGTGCCACGATCAACTCCTCGTTGGTCGGCACGACCCAGATTGCGACATCACTGCCTTGGCCGGTGATCTCGGTTTCGCCATCGACCTGGCCATTTCGCTCCTCGTCGATCACCAGCCCGGCCCAGGCCATGTCCCGACAAACGTCCTCACGGATCTGCTGGCTGTTTTCCCCAATGCCCCCGGTGAAGACGACCACATCAGCCCCACCGAGTACGGCCATCTGGGCGGCGAGATACTGTCGGATCGCAGCGACGAACGTCTTCAAGGCCAACGCAGCCCCCGGGTGACCCTCGGCCGCCGCCGCCTCCAGGTCACGCACGTCGCCGCTGAGGCCACTCAGGCCGAGCAGGCCACTGCGGCAGGCGAGATCGTCAAGCAGTTCCTCGAGACTTTTTCCCGTGGCTCGCATCAGGACCGGCAAGGCAAACGGGTCGAAGTCGCCAACCCGGTTGTTATGAGGCAACCCGCTCTGAGGACTCATCCCCATGCTCGCCGCCCGTGATTCTCCACCGCAGATCGCCGCCAACGAACTGCTGCCGCCGAGATGACAGGAAATCACTCTCAGGTCATCCCGCTCGAGCAGTTCGGCGATCCGCATCCCGATGTATCGATGGCTGGCACCGTGGTATCCCCAGCGGCGAACTCCGTGCTCCTGCCACTCGAGAGGCACAGCGTAGGATCTCACCTCCGGAGAAATCGTCTCGTGAAAACCCGTCTCCAACGCTGCCACCAGCGGGATGTCCGGAAAGGCATCCTGCAACTGCCGCATTGCCCGGGTATAGGGGGGATTGTGTGCGGGAGCCACGTCGGCAAGTTCTTCCATTCGGGCCAGCAGTTGCGAGTCGACCGGGCGGACCCCGGAGAGTTCTGCGGCAAAGACGGCCTTGAAACCGATCGCCGCCACCTCGTCGACCGTCTCCAGGCACCCGCACTCGGGATCGGTCAGCGCATCCAGGCACATCCCAACGGCGACGGCATGGTCGGAGATCGACGCCGTCGATTCCCGAACGCGGCCTTCAATCTCGACCTGACACACACTCTGCTCCTGGCCGATCCGATCGATCGCCCCACGAGCCAGTTGGCGTTCTTCGTCGAGGTCAAACAGCCGGTACTTGAAGCTGGTCGATCCCAGGTTGGCCACGAGCACTTTCATGGTTCGGTCCTTCGAACCTCCCGATCAGACAAAAACTTCGACCAGCCCATCGGCGGGTCGAGAAATCACGTGAGCCGAAATCAGTTCGCCGACCTGCGAGGCCGCCTGTGATCCGGCATCGATGGCCGCCCGTACACTGCCAATGTCACCCTTGACAACCACGGTCACCCAGCCGCCCCCGAGAACGATCTGGCTCACCAGGTCGACGTTGGCCGCTTTGAGCATGGCATCGGAGGCCTCGCAATGGGCCACCACGCCACGGGTTTCGACCATTCCAATCGCTTCACCACTCATCAGAGTTCCCTCGCTTCACGTTGTGCGAGCCACCGCCGGACCAAACCGCCTGCACTGCTGGCGAATCATCCTCGTCGGTGAGTCAGAACCGGTTTCCGGGTCAGTCCGACGTCGGCATCATGGCGACGAGTTCCTCGTGCGGACGCGGAATCACCTGCACGCTGACCACTTCGCCAACCTTGCTTGCCGCACTGGCACCCGCGTCCACGGCCGCCTTGACCGCGGCCACATCGCCGACGACAAAACCTGTCACCAGGCCGCCACCGACCTGTTTCCAGCCTTTCATCTCGACGTTGGCTGCCTTGAGCATCGCATCACAGGCTTCAACCAGCCCGATCAAGCCCCGCGTCTCGATCATTCCCAACGCTTCCATTTTCTTCGCCATCGCTAGAGTCTCCTGGTAGTCACTCACAGTGAGATTCGAACGGCCACACGCCGCCCGTGTCTTGGTGTCTCCGCCTCTTTTCCTCTCCGCCTCTCCTCTTGCTGTCACCTGCCCCGAGGACCCGCACGAACGGGTCAGCCACGGCAGGCACAGATCTCCGGTTTGAGCAATTCGATCGAATCGGCCGCTGGCAGATTGACCGCGTTGCCCTCGTCGGTGTCGATGTGTACCTCGAGCTTGATATCCTCGCCGTCCCGAACGATCAGGTCTTCGAGCAGTGCCGTGCAACCGGCCGACTCGATCCGCAGTTGCATCGCGTCGCCGGGGGCGACATCGTAATCCGCCAGGTCGGCCGGCCCCATGTGCACATGACGCATTGCCCGGATGACCCCGGCTTCCAGCTCGACGGTGCCGGCCGGCCCGATCAGGACACAGCCGGGCGTGTCATGGTGGTCACCGCTGATCCGCACCGGCAGATCGATGCCCAGAGACACACCGTCGGTGAACGACAATTCCACCTGGGTGGCGTTGCGACACGGACCGAGCACCCTCACGTTGGGAATCATCCGACGCCTGGACCCAACGACGGCAACCGTCTGTTTCGCGGCAAAGAAACCGTCCTGATACAACGCGCGGTGAACTTCCAGTTCGGCAGCGGGGCCAAACAGTGACGCCAGATGCTCCCGGGACAAGTGAACGTGGCGTGCCGAGACATTGACGAGCAACGGTCGCGAGCCCGCGGATTGACCGTGTGCCGCAACGCTGGCGCCGGTCGGGACGGCGGTTTCGGCCCGCCGTCGCAACACGTCGCGGACGACCTGCTCGATCTCCGCTCTTCCCAGACCTTGCAACACTCCGGTCATCGTTGCCCCTCACCGTTGCCCGATTCGGACTCCACCACCGTCAATGCCACGCCGGCCGCACCGATCTTGTCTCGCCATTCCTCGGTGATCCCTCCATCGACCACCATGCGATCAACGTCGGCAAGCGAACAAAGCCGTGCCAGGGCCGCATGACCCAATTTGCCGCTGTCGGTCACCACGATGACCTCCTCGGCCGACTGCATCATCGCCCGCTCGGTCTCGACCAGCAGCGCGTTGCTGTTGAACAGACCCCGTTCGGTAATCCCACCAACACTCATCACCAATCGCCTCGCATGAACTCGTCCGATCGCCTCGACCGCCAAGGGTCCCAGAGCAACACCGGTTTTCGGATAGAGATACCCACCGACCTGGATCAACTCGATCTTCGGCTGGTTCAACAACACGTTGACGATCGGCAGCGAATTGGTGATCACCTGCAACGATTTGCCCTGCAACTGCTTGGCAACCTCCAGCGTCGTTGTCCCCCCGTCGAGCAATACCGTCTCGCCCGGTTCAATCAACGCCGCCACCGTCCGGGCCACCTGACGTTTTTGAGGACGCGCCTTGACTCGACGATCCTCAAAATCCGTCAACGACTCACCAACGTAGGCAGCTCCTCCTCGAGTCCTCCGAATTTGACCATTTCTATCAAGAACTTCCAGATCGCGTCGTACCGTCGATTCGCTGACCGCCACCTGGTCCACCAGTGACTGAAGCCCAACAAAACCTTCAATTTCAACGATATTTAGGATACGGCTCCGTCGTTCATCAACCAGCATCAGTCACCTCGTTCCACGAGGAATGCACGATTTTTACCTATATTCACAACTTTTGACCGCCATTTCAAACAGTTTCTGTCAGTTTCTTTCACTTTACGTCGATCCCTGTGGCCGCGGACCGGTTATGCCGGTGGCATGTGGAACCGCGTCCGATACCCGGAAATCAATCGACGTGGAGCTGACCGTCGCTGATTCGCAGACGACCCGAGGCAAACAAGCGAATCGCCTCTGGATAGGCCTGGCATTCGGCAGTAAAGACCCGCGCAGCCAGCGAGTCGGGAGAATCGCCGTTTTCGACCGGTACGACCTGCTGCAGGATGATCGGACCGTGGTCGTACTGGTTATCGGCGAAGTGCACGGTGCAGCCACTGACACGGACTCCCCGTTCCAACGCCGCCTCATGAACGCGATGCCCGTAGAATCCCTTGCCGGAAAAAGCGGGGATCAGGGCCGGGTGGATGTTCATCACCCGCAGCAGGAAATCCTCGGGCACGACGACCAGCGACAGGACCCCGGCCAGGACGACCAGATCGATCTCCGCAGCGCGACATGCCTGGAAAGCCGCATCGCTCCAGGCCGCCGCCGATTCACAATCCCGTCGCGGCAGGACACGGCAGGAAAGTCCGGCGGCCGCGGCGTGATCAAGCCCCCCGACACCGTCCCGGTCCGACACGACCAGAGGAATCTCCGCCCCCAACTCTCCTCGCTCGATCGCCTGCAGCAGGTTGAGCAGCGTCGTGCCTCCTCCGGAGAGGAAGACACCAAGCCGAATCGGCCGGTCGAGGGGTCCAAACAATGGCTCCACGTCAGAGATCCTCCACCATCGGGGCCTGGGACCATTCCAGCCGCTCGGGTTCTTCGCTGCGACGACGGGTTCGCTGTTGCCGATCGTCGCGGCGATTCCGCCAAAGAAACCAGCTGACCGGCAACCCGATCACCAACAGGCCAACGCCCAGGGCCAGCGGCAGGGCCCTTTCCAGCGAGCTCGAGGCGGCGGGGCGCCAAGCGAGTCCGGCCCCGAGTACCAACGGTGCAAACCGGTACGCATCCCGCGCCGGGTACCCGTACATCTTGAAGAAATAGCCGGTCACCGACACGCCGTTGACCAATACCGGACGGTTCAGCGACTTGAGTCGCTGAACTTCACGCTTGAGTGATTCCGGGACAGATGTGGTGATCACGACAGCCGGGTGCTGTTGGCTGTCGGACGTGAACAGCCAGGCCTCGTACAGGGTCGTGATCTGCCGCGAATTTTCCCCGGCGGGCATCTCGACCAGTTTCCTCAGGTGGCCACGCAGTGTCACGGGACGGCCCAGGTAGACCCGGGGTCGCCGCACGTTGTTGTAGAGGTCCACGAAGACGGGAAACTCCTCGACGGGCCGCTGACGGATCGCGGGACTTTCGGCAGAGTCACGGCGGGACGCCAGGAACCGCTTCGCGGCCGATTTCAACAGCTGTGGGTCGACGTGGCGGACGTGATCGAGAACGTGGAAATAGGCTGTGGCCTCCTCGCTGCGGATACCCCTCGAAACCAGGCTGCCACCGGGCACCAGGACCGGTGCAAAAACGGCCGGATCGATTTCCACGGCCATTCTGCGAGATGTTTGCGGTGCCTGGGACATGACGCGTCCGGTCCCGGCAAACCCGACCAGTACGAGCGCAACGAACGCGACGCGACGCATGGCACAACGCCTTGAAGAATCCACGATTCACCGGAACTTCCGATGCGGGCATCGTAGCGGTCCGCGGCGGACGGGACAACGGGCGGTCGACTCTCGTGAAAAGAAGTCCCCGAAAGGGCTCGACCTCCATTGGACCTTTGTGCTAGTTTTCCGCCCGCCTTGCTCGGGCAGGGCTGTGTTTTCCTGCACAGGGCAGGAATCCCGAGTGTATCCGGGGGGCGTACGGCAAGGAGGCCGTCGTGAACTGGGGCCATTCCTCCAGGCAATCGTCGAAAAAATCGTCCAAGTCTGACCCCGGCGCAACGGGTCCGGCTTCACATCATCTTCCCTCGACCGATGATCAGCAGGGCGAGCTGACGGTCCAGATTCGCTGGTTGATCCGCCGCGACATGCCGGAGGTCCTGGAAATCGAACAATCCAGCTTCGCGGCCCCCTGGAGCGAAGAAGATTTTCTCGGCTACCTCAGACAACGCAACTGCATCGGCATGGTTGCCGAGTACAACCAGCAGATCGTCGGGTTCATGATCTACGAACTGCACAAGGCCCGCCTGCAGGTACTCAATTTCGCCTGCAGTGCCAATCACCGACGCCTGGGTATCGGGTCCCAGATGGTCGCCAAGCTCGTCGACAAACTCTCACAACAGCGCCGCCAGGAAATCCTGCTGGAAGTCCGAGAATCGAATCTCGAGGCCCAGTTGTTCTTCAAGAAGCTGCAGTTCCGAGCGGTCCGTGTGTTGCGAAGGCATTTTGACGACACAACCGAGGATGCCTACGTGATGCGCTACCGGCTCATCGAATCCGAGTCGGACGACGATCAGCAACTGCCCCACAACCGCATCTCCTTCTTCGACGCCGCCTAGCCGGTGCGGAGGGTATCCCGTCGGAGGGGGTGGCAGCGAGCCGTTGAGCCGGTATCCTCCCCTGCATGGATGCCGCCGCTGTTCACCGTGATTCGATCGTGCTGGAAGGAGTCCGGGTCCACAATCTGCAGAACCTGGACCTCGAGATCCCGCTGCATCGCCTGGTGGTCATTACCGGCATCAGTGGAAGCGGCAAGAGCAGCCTGGCCTTCGACACGCTGGCCGTCGAGGGGCAACGGCGTTACATCGAGACACTCTCACCAACCTCCCGCGGTTTGCTCGATCGGCTCGACCGCCCCGAGGCCGATCGCATTGAGAACATCCCCCCGACGATCGCGATCCGGCAGGGTACCGACCGCGCCGGCGCCCGTGAAACGGTGGGAACGGCGACCGAAATTCACGACCTCCTCAGGCTACTCTTCGCAGCGTCAGGGGAAATCCGCTGTCCCGACTGCAAGATCCCGGTCACCACATCAACACCGGCCTCGATCGCCGACGATCTCGGCCGGTTACCCGACGGTTGCCGCTACCAGGTCGCTTTCGCAGCCAAGGCCTACGAGCCCGACGCTGTGGAATGTCTCGAGCGACTGGCCGAAGACGGTTTTCGGCGTCTGGCGGTTCTCCAGCCCGGCGAAGATTCACGCGAAACAGCCGACCTGGCAAAAGTCGAAGAACACGGCATTTCCACGGCCTGGATCATCCTGGATCGCCTCACCTCCGGCTCGGTCGATCCCGCGAGAATCGAGGACAGCCTCGAACAAGCCCTGACCTGCGGAGACGGCCGCTGCCTGGTACTCATCGAAGACGGTAACCACGCCGATCCGGACGTCTCGCTGGATGGCGACGATTGGCAGATACAGTTCTACTCGACCGGCACGGCATGTGACGATTGCGGGCGTGCCTTTCATCCTCCCGAACCGCGATTGTTCAGCTTCCACAGCCCGCTGGGCGCCTGCCCTGAATGCCATGGCTTTGGTCAAGTTCCAGTCATCTCGTTCGACAAGCTTGTACCCGACCCGCGACTGAGCCTGCGGGAGGGTGCGATCGCTGCCTGGACAACCCCGGCCTACTCCCATGAACTCGATGAGCTGCTCACCCTGGCGTCGGACTACGGAATCCCCGTCGATGTTGCGTTCGACGAGTTGTCGCAAGAGCAACTGGACCTGATTGTTCGAGGGGTCCCGGAGAGAAATTTCGGTGGCCTGGAGGGATTTTTCGACTGGTTGGAACGACACCGCTACAAGCTTCCGGTTCGCGTCTTCCTCAACCGGTGGCGGGCCTATGACACCTGCAACGGGTGTCATGGAGGCCGTCTGCAACCCGATGCGTTGGCCGTCCACCTGCCGGTCGGCGAGAGCGGTTGCACGATCGACTGGCTCTGCACCCAGACGATCGCCGGGCTCAAGGAAACACTGGCGGAGATCTCTGACATCCCCGCGGATCTCTCCGCCGCGGTCCTCGACCCGCTCCTGTCCCGACTCGATTACCTTCACGAGGTGGGGCTTGAGTACCTCACGCTCGATCGACCGCTCCGCAGCCTCTCCGGTGGAGAAGCTCGTCGCGTCCTGTTGACCGCGGCACTGGGATCGGAACTGGTCAACACGCTGTATGTTCTCGACGAACCCACGGCCGGGTTGCATGCCCGTGATGTCGCACGAGTCAAGGAAGTGATCGGGGCACTGGTGCAACGGGGCAACAGCGTGGTCGTTGTCGAACACGATCCGGCTTTCGTGACCGGAGCTGACGAGGTGATCGACATCGGACCCTCGGCCGGGGAAAACGGGGGGCGGTTGGTCTTCCAGGGACCACCGGCCGAACTGGCCGACTGTGCGGATTCCTTGACCGGCGGATTTCTTTCCGGGCGGCTTCCAGCGGAATCGGTACACCCCGGCCGTGACCTCGAGCCGACAGGGCAGGTGATCATCCTGACCGGCGCCGACCGCCACAACCTGCAGAATCTCACCGTCCCCTTTCCGCTGGGTTGCCTGGTCGTCGTCACCGGGGTCAGCGGCAGTGGCAAGAGCAGCCTGGTCGAGGACACGCTGTTTCCGGCCTTGTGCCGGGCCATTGACCAACCGCTTTCCCCGGGGACCTCGACGGAGTGCTGCTGGGATTCGATCACCGTCGACGAATCGATCGACCAGGTCCTGCTGATCGATCCGTCACCGATCGGACGAACCCCTCGCTCGATTCCGGTCACCTACCTGAAGGCCTTCGACGACATCCGGCGGGTGTTTGCCGAGACCGCCGAGGCAAGACAGCGAGGGTATGCGGCCGGCCAGTTCAGTTTCAATTCCGTCGAAGGTGGCCGCTGTCGGCAGTGCGGCGGCAGCGGCGAGATCGCGGTGGACATGCAGTTCCTGGCCGATATCCGGACCACCTGTCCGGAATGCCGGGGGCAACGGTTCGGCCGCGAGGTCCTGGAAGTGACGTTTCGTGGTCGATCAATCGCCGACGTGCTTTCGATGACTGTCGACGAGGCATTCGGGTTCTTCCGTGGACAGGCCAGGATCCGCCGTCGCCTGCAACCGCTCCGGGATGTGGGACTCGGATACCTCCCACTGGGGCAACCTGCACCGACGCTTTCCGGAGGAGAATCCCAACGGCTGAAACTCGCCGCCTTTCTCGCTGCAGGCGCCGGCAAGACGACGATGTTCCTGTTGAATGAACCAACCACGGGCCTGCACCCGGCCGACGTGCAGGGATTGCTGGCCTGTTTTGACACGCTGCTGTCGGTAGGTCACTCGCTGGTGGTCGTCGAACACCATCTCGAGGTGATTGCCGCAGCGGCGCATGTCATTGATCTCGGACCCGGAGCAGGTCCGGACGGGGGGCGACTGGTTGTCTGCGGATCGCCGACCGATGTCGCCTCATCTCCCGATTCGGTGACGGGGCACTGGTTGGGTTGTTACAATCACGCGACCTCCAGACCATCGACCGGCGACCGTTAAGGGATTGACGATGTCCGACGCCCAACCTTTCGCTCACCTGCACTGTCACTCTCACTACAGCCTGCTCGACGGTGCCAATCGGATCCCCGACCTCGTCGCCAAGGTCAAAGCCGACGGCATGAATGCCCTGGCCCTGACCGATCACGGCAACCTCTACGGCTCACTGCATTTCTACAAGGAGTGCCGTGCGCAGGACATTAACCCGATTCTCGGGTACGAGGCCTATGTCGCGCCGGGTCACCGCACTGACCGTACCCCGTCGAAAATGAAGGAAGCGGCCTTTCACCTGACGCTGCTGGCCCAGGATCGCTCCGGTTTTCAGAACCTGATCAAGATGGCCTCGAAGGCCTATCTCGAGGGTTTCTACTACAAGCCGCGGATCGACAAGGAACTGCTCGAAGCCCACAGCGACGGCCTGATCTGTCTTTCCGGCTGCGCCTCCAGTGAACTCTCGCAACTGGTTCTCGCGGGACAGGCCGACGAGGCTCGCCAGTTGATCGAATGGTACCAGCGAGTCTTCGATGACCGGTTCTACCTGGAGATCCAGAACGCCGGTCTGCAGATCCAGCAGGAGTGCCTGGCCGGCACCGTCGATCTCTCGCAGCGGATGGGTGTTCCACTGGTGGCCACCAATGACTCGCACTATCTCACCCGGGACGATGCGGTGGCCCACGACGTGCTGCTGTGCGTGAACACCCGTACGGTCATCACCGACGACAAGCGGATGCAGTTGGAGGGCAACGAGTTTTTCGTGAGATCGCCCGAGGAAATGTACGCGGCGTTTCCCGGCCATGCCGACGCGGTGGCCCGTTCCCAGGAAATCGCTGATCTCGTCGAGATCGAGATCGATTTCAACACCCGCCACTACCCTGTCTTCTCACCACCCGAAGGAAAAACCGATACCGGCTACCTCCGGGAACTCTGCGAAGCCCGACTCGGTGATCGTTACGGCGATGAGATCACCGACACGATCCGGGAACGGCTCGACGAGGAGTTGAGGATCATCGAGGAGATGGGCTACTCGAGCTATTTCCTGATCGTCTGGGATTTTGTCCGATTCGCAATGGAAGAGGGCATCCCCTGCCAGGCCCGAGGATCCGCCTGTGGTTCACTGGTCGCCTACCTGCTGAAATTGAGCAATGTCTGCCCACTGAAGTACGACCTGTTGTTCGAACGGTTCCTTGATCCCAGCCGTAACGAACCTCCAGACATCGACATCGATTTCTGTCGCGACCGCCGCCAGCGGGTGATCGACTATACGAAGGAAAAATACGGCGAAGCCAACGTGGCTCAGATCGGGACCTTCGGCACGCTGAAAGCCAAGGCGGCAATCCGCGATGTCGGTCGCGCACTGGATGTGCCGCTGGCACGAGTCGACGAGATCGCCAAGATGGTCCCCGATACGCTCGGGATCACCCTCGAAGAGTCGCTCAGAGAAAATCCCGATCTCGAGGAACAATACAATACCGATCCGCAGATCAAACGGTTGCTGGAAATCGCCATGCGACTGGAGGGGCTGGCCCGCAGTGCCGGCACCCATGCCGCGGGCGTGGTGATCGGCGAAGGGGCTCTGGAGAATTTCGTCCCACTGCAGAAGATCTCGGGAAAGACCGACGTGGTCACGCAGTGGCGAGACAAGGACGTCGAGTACGCCGGGCTGCTGAAGATGGACTTTCTCGGACTCCGCAACCTCTCGATTCTTGACAAGACCGTCAAGAATGTCCGCGCCAACCATGGACTCGACATCGACCCGAACACGCTGCCGCTCGATGACGTCGAGACCTACCAGTTGCTTCAGCGTGGTGAGACGAAGGGCGTTTTCCAGCTGGAGAGCGGGGGGATGAGAACCCTGCTGACCAAGATCAAACCCGACAGTTTCAACGACATCATCGCCACCAGTGCCCTCTACCGGCCAGGGCCACTCGAAGGTGGCATGGTGATGACCTACGTCGATGTCAAACATGGGCGAGAGTCGACCCCCAGCGTGCACCCGATCGTCGACGACGTGCTGGCCGAAACCTACGGGGTCATGGTCTACCAGGAACAGGTCATGCGGATCCTGAACCGCGTGGGAGGAATCGAACTTTCCAGTGCGTATCGCTGCATCAAGGCCATCAGCAAGAAACAACTGGACGTGATGCAGCGGTTCCGTGAGGAATTCGTGGAGGGTGCCAAGACCCGCGATCTGGCCGAACACCTGGCAATCGAACTCTTCGACATGATCGAGAAATTCGCCGGGTACGGTTTCAACAAGTCGCACTCGACTGCCTACGGCGCCATCGCCTACCAGACGGCTTATTTCAAGGCCCACTACCCGCTGGAGTTCATGGCCGCCCTGCTTTCCTGCGAAATGGAGAATACCGATCGGATCAGCGAACACGTCGATGACTGCCGCCGCATGAACCTGACCGTGCTTCCCCCCTGCGTGAACCACTCGAGTGTCGACTTCGTGGTTGAAGGGGAAGCGTTGCGTTTCGGGCTGGCCGCAATCAAGGGCGTCGGGGAATCGGCCGTTGCGGCCCTGGCCACGGAACGTCAAACCAACGGCGACTTCAAGAACTTCTTCAACCTCACCGAACGCATCGATCCCAAGGCGATGACGAAGGGAGTCCTCGAGATCCTGATCAAATCCGGCGCGCTGGATTGCCTGGGATCACACCGCAACCAGCATTTCCAGGTGGTCGAACGAGCTGTCCAGTCAGCCGCAGCTCGTCACCGGGACCGTGCCCGTGGCCAGAAGAGCCTCTTTGGTGACATCGAGGACACCGGACCCGACGAGAATGCCACGGCCGACTTGCCTGCCGCCGCCGAGTGGCCCCAAAGCCAGCAACTGGCATTCGAGAAGGAGGTTCTTGGTTTCTATCTGACCTCGCACCCACTGGCCGAGTACAGCAGCATCATCGGCCGGCACGCCAGCCACAACGTGCTCGAAGCGGCAACGCTCGAGGAGGGGACCGAGATCCTCCTGGGTGGCATGATCACGTCGATCCGGACCAAGCAGACCCGCCGCCCGTCCCGCAACGGCCACACGCGGTTTGCCGATTTCAACTTCGAGGATCTTCGCGGCAATATCCGTTGCATCATCTGGCCAGAAGACTACAGCCGCCTCGCGGAAAAACTCGAACCCGAATCCTGCCTGTTTCTGCAGGGCAAGATTGATCGTCGCGGCCGGGAACCCTCGCTTGTCGTCCACAATGCCCTGACCCGGGAAGAGGCCGAACGGGAATTCACACGACAACTGGCGATCAAGTTCCGTCACGGTGTCCATTCACGCACCGACATGGATCGCACCCGTGAAATCCTCGGCCGGCATCCCGGGCGAGTCGAGGTGATCGTCATCGTCGAGACGAACCGGACCGATGCAGAAGATGCCCCGGTCCGCTACATCATGTCGACGCCCGGTGATCTGCGGGTTTCCTGTTCCCGGGAACTGCAGGCCGATCTCACCCGTGTCCTTGGTGAAAACGACTTCGAATTCCACACCAGCAACAAGCGTCGCAACAACGGCGATTCCACCTAGCAGGAATGTCACCGTGACCAAACACCCCCTGGACTGGCAGGAACTGGCCGGTCGCGTTCTCGGCGGGCACCGCATCACCTCCGCCGAAGCACTCTCGGTCCTCGAGGCCGATGACACCTGCCTGCCCGACTTGCTGGCAGCCGCCTTCCGTGTACGACGCCACCACTTCGGTCTCGATGTTCAACTCCACTACCTCGAGAACGCCAAGAGCGGACTCTGCGCCGAGGACTGCTCCTACTGTTCACAATCGGCCGTCTCGCAAGCCCCGATCGAACGCTTCCGGCTCAAGAGTCCCGAGCAACTGCTCCGGGGAGCTCACCAGGCAGCGAGCAACCAGGCGAGAACCTACTGCATCGTCGCCAGCGGGCGAGGACCCGACGACGGAGAACTTTCCCGGGTGGCCGACGCGGTCCGGCAAATCAAAGAGGACACCGATCTGCAGATCTGCTGTTGCCTGGGACTGCTCAATCCCGACCAGGCCCGCACGCTCAAGCAGGCCGGGGTTGATCGTATCAACCACAACCTCAACACCAGCCGCGCCTTCTACGACGACATCTGCTCGACACACACCTACCAGGAACGGATCGATACGCTCAGGGCCTGTCGCAACGAGGGCCTGGAGTTGTGCTGTGGTCTGATCGTGGGAATGGGTGAAACCTGCCAGGACGTCGTCGATGTCAGCGAAGAACTGCAGGAGCTCGGCGTCGAGTCGATCCCGGTGAATTTCCTGACCCCGATCGAGGGAACTCCCCTGCAAGACAGCAGCCAGCTCACCCCCGGGTATTGCCTGAAGGTGCTCGCGTTGTTCCGTCTGGCCCATCCGACGACCGAGATCCGGATTGCCGGTGGACGTGAGGTGCACTTGCGGAGCCTGCAGCCACTGGGACTGTTCGCAGCCAACTCGTTGTTCGTCAGCGATTACCTGACGACCCCCGGCCAGCCCGTCGGCGAGGACATCGGCATGATCGAGGACCTCGGATTCCGCATCGTCACCCACGTGGCAACTTCGCCGGAACCGATCGCCAGCTAATAGCCCTGGTTGCGGCAGTACTTGCGGGCCTGCCTGGCCAGCCGGACAAGCGGCTCCCGCGAGAGATCGGTGAGCGGCCCGCGAAGATCGCTTCCGCGATGCGGCTGGTGCACCGAGCGAATCACCCTGACAAGTTCACCGTCGCTCATTTCCCCGAGTTCGGTCAACGAGAGCCCGGCCACATCGGCCTTGGGCAACAACGTGTCCGACTCGAACCGCGACCGAAGCTGTGGTTTCGTTCCCCACGACATCATCGCCCAGCCTCCATCCTTGTCTGGCTCGGTAAACAGCCCGGTACGCCGGTTGAAATTCCCGGTCGCGATTGAACTTGCCGGATCCTAGCACGGCCCCTACATTCCCGACCATTCGAATCTTCGGCAAGATCCGGTCAAAACCTCCAGCGAATCCTGAAATACGGTCATGTTCAGCCACGAACCCTCGTCACCACGAATTCCCGGTTCCGGCCCCAGCCATCCGGAAGATGGAGGCGCGGTCCCTCTGCGTTGCGATCCGCTCGCAGGGGCCATTGGTCGAACCCAGCAGTGGTTGATCGACCGGCAAGCCCCCGAGGGTTACTGGGTCGGCGAGTTGGAAGGAGATTCGATCCTTCAATCCGAGTACATCCTGCTGCTGGCGTGGTTGAACGAAAGTGGATCAGCACCAGACTTTGCCCATGAACGAATCCGCCGTGCGGCCAAGCATCTGGTCACCCAGCAACAGCCCGGCGGAGGCTGGGCACTGTATCCCGGCGGTCCGCTGGAAATCAGTGCCTCGGTCAAGGCCTACCTGGCGTTGAAGATCGCCGGTCACTCGGTCGATGCGCCCTGGATGGTCCGTGCGGTGCAGGCCATTCGTGGAGGCGGCGGAGCCGAACGGGTCAACAGCTTCACACGGTACTACCTTGCCCTGCTTGGAATTCTCGAATACGACCAGTGTCCGGCCGTACCACCGGAACTGGTACTGCTTCCGCGGCGGATGCCACTGAACATCTACGAGATGTCGGCGTGGTCACGAACGATATTTGTTCCGCTGAGCCTGCTGTGGGCCTTTCAGCCGCGAATCGAAACACCCCGGGAGTGGAGCATCGACGAGTTGTTTCTCCGGGACCGTCGCGGACTCTCCACGGCCACGCTTCCCTGCGAACAACTCGATGATCTTTCGACACCGACCCGCATCAACTGGAACGGGATCTTCGTTCAACTTGATGCCGCGTGGAAACACGTTGAACGCTGGAAACTGAACCCGGTTCGCGGGATGGCGGTCCGGCGTGCGGCCGAGTGGATGATCGAACGATTCGCCGGCAGTGATGGACTCGGCGCCATCTTTCCCCCCATGGTCTGGAGCGTCGTCGCCCTGAAGTGCCTGGGTTATACCGACGACTCCCCGATCCTGGTCCAGGCGATCGATCAACTCGAGGACCTGGTAATTTCGCACAACGACACCGATCACCTGCAGCCGTGCAAGTCACCCGTCTGGGACACGGCGATCACGACCATCGCGCTCAGGGATTCGGGGCTACCGTGCAACCATCCGGCAATCGGCCGTGCCGTCGATTGGCTGCTCGACCGCGAAGTCCGTCACGGGGGAGACTGGTCGGTACGTCGGCCCGGTCAATCCCCGGGCGGCTGGTTCTTCGAATTCGAGAACCGCTTCTATCCCGACGTTGATGACACGGCAATGGTCGTCCTGGCACTGACCCGTTGCCTGCCGAAACTCCCCTGGACCGCGGACTTCTTCCTCGATTTCGACCCCGCCCGGGACGGGGCTCCCGACATCGCAGCGGTACTGGCCGGGCGAACCAATTCGCCACTGGCGGCGACCGACGCGATCGAGTCGATGCGGCCCGTGCTGGCCGCGATCCATCGAGGTGCCCGCTGGACACTGGGTATGCAGAGCCGTAACGGTGGCTGGGGCGCCTTCGACAGGGACAACACCCGAGAGATTCTCACGCGGGTCCCGTTCGCCGACCACAACGCCATGATCGATCCCCCGACAAGCGACCTCACCGCACGAGTCCTGGAGATGCTCGGTTTTCTCGGTGTTCCGGAAACTCATCCCGCGGTTGCCCGCGGCCTGGACTTCCTCTGGAACAATCGCGAAGACGATCACTGCTGGTATGGCCGCTGGGGCGTCAATTACATCTACGGAACCTGGCAAGCCCTGGTCGGTCTCGAAGCGGTTGGCATCCCGCACACCGATGCCCGTGTGAAACGGGCCGCGGCGTGGCTGATTGATCATCAGCAGCCCTGCGGCGGTTGGGGAGAGTCGCCCCGGACCTACGAGGACCCGGAACTGCGAGGCTCGGGTCCGGTCACCGCGTCCCAGACCGCCTGGGCGGTGATGGGCCTGATCGCTGCAGGCGAAGGACACGGCCAGGCGGTCGCGAAAGGAATCCGCTACCTGTTGAACCACCAGTCCCACGACGGGACGTGGCCGGAAACGTGGTTCACCGGAACCGGGTTTCCCAAGGTCTTCTACCTCAAGTACCATTATTACCGGGTCTATTTCCCCTTGATGGCACTTGGACGATTCTCTCGATTGCAGGGAGAACCCGTCACCGCGCGCCGCCGAGCCGCCTGAAGCGGAGCAAGGCAACCGGGCAAAGCCGGGATAGTGGATCCAGGGAGAGTGACTCCATGTCCAACGCCGCCCGGTCCAAACGGCAAACGCTGCTGGTTACCGATCCGGTCTTTCAGTCGCACGATACCGGCGAGAACCATCCCGAGTGTCCGCGGCGTC
This sequence comes from Planctomycetaceae bacterium, assembly GCA_002726205.1. GTDB lineage: Bacteria > Planctomycetota > Planctomycetia > Planctomycetales > Planctomycetaceae. Next base: position 137,607 of record PBSL01000021.1, read on the forward strand.
ACGCCGCCGTCACCCGGGCATTAGCGGCTGCCGAATTCGACTCGACGCTGTGGCGAATGGCGCCACCGACGGCCGACGACCCGACGATCCGCCGTGCCCACGATCCTCGCTACCTTGCCGTCGTGCAAAAAGATATCGCCTCCGGGGCCGCGACGCTCAGCACCGGCGATACCACGATCTGCCGCGAATCGCTGACCGCGGCTCGCCGGGCCTGCGGAGCGGTGTGCCTGGCAATCGATGAGGTGATCGCCCAACGATCTGCCAATGCCTTCTGTGCGGTGCGACCGCCGGGCCACCACGCCACGCCCGATCGTGGCATGGGGTTTTGCATCTTCAACAATGTCGCCGTCGCGGCCCGACATGCTCAGCAACGTCACCAGGTCGGCAAGGTCCTGATCGTCGACTGGGATGTTCATCACGGCAACGGTACACAGGACATTTTCTACGACGACCCGAGTGTCTTCTTCTTCAGCACCCACCAATCGCCCTGGTATCCCGGCACCGGCGCCCGCCAGGAGACCGGAACAGGCAAGGGACTTGGTTCCACACTCAACCGGCCCTTCCCGGCCGGAACCGGCCGCAAGCGACTTCTGCCGGCCTACGCCCAGGAACTGCGAGAGGCTGCCGACAAGTTCCGCCCCGACCTCGTTCTCGTTTCCGCCGGATTCGATTCACGGCTCGATGACCCACTCGGACAGTTCCGACTGACCGATGAGGATTTTTCCTCTCTGACCGACACCGTGGTCGCGATCGCCGGACAACATGCCCAGGGGCGTCTGATCTCGGTCCTGGAAGGTGGCTACAACATCGACGGGTTGGCCAAGGCGACAACCGCTCATTGCCGTCGACTGGTCCACGCGGCCACAAGGCCAGCCGACAACTAGACGGCCCAACCGCCCCACACCGCCTCCGCCGCGTCGGTGCCGCTGGCGACGCAATCCGGGACTCCGACGCCGTGGTAGGCATTCCCGGCGACCGCCAGGCCGGGCAGATCGGCGACGCGGTCGAATATGGCCGACACCCGATCCGCGTGACCGACGACAAACTGGGGCATCGCCGACGTGTGACGGGCCACCTCGACAAAGTCCGGAGTTCCCGCAACACCCAGCAACGCCTGCAACTCCTCCGACACCAGGGACTGGAGATCGGCGTCGCCGAGTTCACACAGTTCCGGCTGCAATGCGCCTCCGACAAACGTCCGCAGCAGGACCCGGCCCGCGGGCGCACGGTCGGCCAACTTCCGGCTGGCAAACGAAACCGCGATCACCCGTCGATGCTCACAGTGTGGAACAACGAGCCCGAAAGCATCGAGCGGGTGCTCGATCTCGTCGAGCCGATGGCCAGAGACCACCACGACGCTCGACGCGTACTCGATTGCCGCGAGTTGCTCGGAGAGTACTCCGTCGATGTCTCTGACCAACGTGGCCGCCACGTGGGCCGGCAGGGCCAGGATCACCGCATCAGCCTCCAGCGACTCGCCCCCCGACAACTCGACATGGTACCTGTCGGACCTCTCGGGATCGTCAACAACACGCAAAGCCGTCACCGCTCGACCCTGACGAATCGCGCAGCGACCACGGAGATTTTCTGCAGCGGCCTCGAGCAATTCGGTGAGCCCGCCGATCAGCGAAACGAACAACCCGTAGCGTGCACCCCGAACCGACTCCGACTCTGCGGTCGCACCGGCCCGGAGTCCTTTCCAGAGGCTGCCGTAGCGACGTTCCATGGCGGGAAACCGGGGCAGTGTCGCCTGCAGGCTCAGGGTCTCGGGATCGCCGGTATAGATCCCCCCCACCAACGGCTGAACCAACCGTTCGAGAACCTCTGCCCCCATCCGTCGACGGACGAATGACGCCACGCTCTCGTCGGTGGATTCTCGACGGCGTCGAACCAGTGGTTCCAGGGCCATCCGCAGCTTGGCCGGCCAGGAAAAAATCGGTGAAAAGAGCACGGGGCCGATCCGGGCTGATCCCAGCAGCTGAAAACTCTCGGGCACCGGCACCGGGGATCCGTTGCGAACAACCAGGGCACCTCGATATTCCGGATCCAGGGCAACCAGCCGATCCTCCAGACCCAGTTGCAGACACAACTGCAACGCTGCCGGCTTGTCGGTGATGAACATGTCGGGACCCCGTTCGACCAGGTACTCACCGATCCGAACCGTCTCGATCGTCCCCCCCAGCCGTTCACTCGAATCGATCAACTCGATCTCGAATCGAGGCCCGGACGACGGAACCGCGGCCGCCAGATCACAGAGCCGAATAGCGGCGGAAAGCCCGCTGATTCCCCCGCCAATGATCAGGCAGCGTTTCGGTCGATGCGTTTCGTCGTGCGACCCGAGCCCACTCATTCGCGAACACCCATCTCGTGGACCATTTCAACCAGCGCCTTGACCTTCTCGGGATCCATGCCCGGCATCAGGCCGTGACCAAGATTGAAGATATGTCCGGGCCGCCCCCCGGCGGCATCGAGTACGGCCGCCGCACGTTCACGGAGTGTGGCCAGGTCAGTGAAGAGGCTCACCGGATCGAGGTTCCCCTGGATGGCGACATCGTGCCCCACCGTCTTCCAGCCGTCTGCCAGATCCACTCGCCAGTCAAGTCCCTGGACGTCTCCCCCGGCTTCACGCTGCAGCGGTAACAGTGCCGGGTTGCCGGTCAGGAAATGCGAGACCGGCAATCCCTCCGGCAAGCTCTCGATCAACCGCCGGGAGTGCGGCAGGACGTAACGCCGGTAGTCATCCGGCGACAGGCAACCGGCCCAACTGTCGAAGATCTGGACCAACTGGCAACCGGCTTCTGCCTGGGCGGTCAGGTACTTCACCAGTGTCGGCACCAACCGATTCATCAATGCCTCCCAGGCTCCGGTGTCGCCGTACATAAGCGACTTGGTGTGTTCATAGTTCCGCGACCCGCCTCCCTCGATCGCGTAACTGGCCAGTGTGAAGGGGGCACCGGCAAACCCGATCAGGGGACAATCGGCGGGCAATTCGTCCCGCACGCGCCGGACCGTTTCAAAGACAAATCCCATTTCCTGGATGTCGTCGATTTCGTGAAACGCGTCGATCGCAGCCGGGGTCCTCAGCGGATTGTCGATCACCGGCCCCTCGCCGGGCTGGTACTCGAGATTGAGCCCCATCGGCCGCAGGATCGGCAACAAGTCGGCAAACAGGATCGCTGCATCGACACCGAGAACCGCCTGAGCGGAAAGTGTCACCTCGGCGGCCAGGTCGGGCCGTGTGCACAGTTCAAGGAAAGTCACCCGGCTGCGAACCTGCATGTACTCGGGCAGATAGCGACCCGCCTGTCGCATCAGCCAGATCGGTGTCGTGTCGACGGGCTCACGACGAACGGCCTTCAGGAAACGACTGTTGTGCAATTCGGGTGTCATCAAACCAACCTGTGTGCAGGAGCCGGTGGCAGGGCCTCGACGTTGATTTTAGCACGCCATCGGCCCGGCTGTGGAAACTCTCTTGCCTTGCAGCGAACGATCTTGACCAGATGTCCTCCTGGTTCCTACCATTCGCCGCAATTTGTCGGCCGCCCGGGGGTGTCGATGTCGGCCCGGAAAATGTTGTTCATCATTCTCACACTCGCGCTGACACTGCGCGGTGTTGCTGCCGTGATCGTCACACGGCACCTGGAAAGCACCGATGAGTCATTTCTGATTGCCGGCGATGCGGCAGGTTACTGGGAACTTGGTCAGCACATCGCCCGCGGCGAACCCTACCAACTCCTGGGGCGACCCGATGACCAGCTCGCCCGGAACTCGATTCCACGGCAGGTGCCGCGGATGCCCGGTTTTCCTGCATTGCTCGGGTTCTCGATCTGGATGCTCGGCGACAACCCTCTCGCCGCACGGCTCCTGCTTGCACTGATCGGAACACTCGCCTGCTTGCTGGTCTACCGTCTCGGTAGCCAGTTGTTCTCGACTCGTACAGGGCTGCTCGCGGCATCTGCCTGCGCAATTTCTCCCACGCTTGCTGGGTCAAGCGTCCTGATTCTCAGCGACACACTCTTCGCCACCCTTCTGCTCGCGTTCCTGCTCGCCGTGGCCTCGCTGACACGCTCCCGCGAGACATTCGAAACCCGGCCCCGGCTGACCGTAGCGGCACTGGCCGGATTAGCCGGTTGTGCCGCGGTTTACGTTCGTCCCGGCTGGCTTCCGGCGATTCCGCTGTTCGCATTGTTCTGGGTTGTCGGATCCGGATCGCGAGCCAGGGCGGTTCCCGAAGTCGGGGTCCTGCTGCTGATTGTCGCCATCGGACTGCTGCCGTGGGCCCGACGAAATTGGCAGCGGACCGGTCACCCGGTGTTGACCACCCTCTGGGGAGGTCCCAGCCTGTATGACGGGCTGCACCCCGGGGCCACCGGAGCCAGCGACATGCAGTTTATCGTGGACGACGGCCTCTACGGCGATCCCGCACAGACCGAGTACACGATCGACCAACACTACCGCGCCGCCGCCTGGGATTTTGTCGTCAGCCAGCCGGCGACGGCGGCCCGACTCGCAGTGATCAAGGTCTGGCGATTCCTGAAACCGTGGCCCAGTGCTCCCCAGTTCCAACGCTGGTGGCAGATCATCCTGGTCGCAGGACTGACAGTTTCGCTGTACCTGCTGGCCGTTCGCGGTGCCTGGCTGCATTGGAGCTCGCCCTGGAGCTGGCTGTTGGTCGCCGGCCCCTTGCTGTATTTCGTCGCCCTACACACCGTCTTTGTTGGATCGCTCCGGTACCGCCTGCCGGCAGAATACTCCCTGTGGGTTCTGGCTGCCGCCGGATGCCGTGAAAGGGGTGCCCCTTGAGCGATCAGCAGCGCAGTGAATGGAAACGCACCCTCTGGGGACTGATCGGTGTATTACTGAGCGTCGGCGCCGTCGGCGCGGCCTGGGTCCACCACGTCTGGACTCACAGCGACCAACTGCTCGATCAGGTCGTCCGCGAACAACTTGATGACTTCGCCCCCGGATTAACGATCGACTTTTCCGGTTGCCGTTTCGACCTGCTCCGTCGCGTTCGGATCGACAACGTGACACTGTCCACGTCGAATCAACAGCCGCTCGCGTCAATCCCCGAAGTCACTGTTGCCATCGACCGCCAGGCACTGGCCAAACATCAGCAACTGGTGATTCAAAGCATCACGCTGCATCGTCCCCGGGTCCTCCTGTCTCGCGATTCTCAGGGACAATGGAACTGGCAGGCCGTCTCATCCTCGAAACAACTGCCAGCGACGTTGCCCGAGTGGTCGATCGAGCAGGGACGGATCGAGGTGTCGCTGGAGGGTGAAACATCTCACGACCGCTCACTCCACGACCTCGACCTCAAACTCGTTCCCTCGGGGACCAACCGCTACCTGGTCGCTGCCACCGCCGAACTCGACGACAAGACAACCACTCCCAGAGACAACGGCCGTCAGGCCACGACACTGTCATTGAACGGCCACTGGCAGGTCACCGACTCGACGACAAGCCTCAACGGAAAGATCACGTCGTTGTCGCTGGACAGGTCGCTGACGGATTTTGTCTCTGAGTTTCTTCCCGCCGACAAGGACCAGGCCCCACGGCTGATCGAAAGCCTGGCCGGAGCCTCGTTTGCCGGTCGTGGGCAAGTCGCCTTCCGACTGGACCGCTGGCAACCCGGGTCCGACTGGAACTACAAGTTGTTACTGGATCTCTCTGCTGGCCGATTAACACTGCCCGGCCATCCCTGGCAGTTCAGCCAGATTGGCGGCAAGGTCTACTGCGACCCGCGTCACATCCAGGTCAAGAACCTGGTCGCTCGCGAAGGCGAGACGACCCTGGCCATCAACGCGCTGGTCCATCGCCGACTGCGGTCGGACGGAAGAATCGATATTTCTATCGAGAACATTCCTCTCGACTCGCGGTTTCGCAACAACCTGCCCCCGGACTGGCAAACACTCTTCGACACCTATTCCCTGGCAGGGCGCGTCGATTTCACGTCGACCCTGCGGCCCTCGACCGACGGCGACTGGCTTCCCGGTGACTCGGTCATCACCGCGAGGGGCTGCCGGATGCGGCATGCCCGATTCCCCTATCCACTGCGGCAGTTGGCCGGAACCCTGACGCAGATCGGATCGACAAGAAACCTGCAGGTCGACATCGAAGCGTTTGCGGGATCTCGTCCCGCGACGATGCGCGGATTGATCACGAACGCCGGACCGACGGCTGAGTCGACGATCGACATCGCCGTCGATCGCCTGCCCTTCGACAAGACCCTGCTGCAGGCGGTCACACCAACTGTCCGTCGGACTCTGGAATCCCTGGGATTGAACGGGGCCGTCGACATTCGCGCGCAGCTGAAACGACCGCCCGGGCTCAACCGAAAACCCACCACCCACCTCGCCGCCGGGTTCGTCGATGCTGTAGTGAACTACCGTGGTTTCGCGTGGCCGATCTCACAACTTTCCGGAACGATCACCGCCACGATCACTCCCGAGGGCTACACCTGGCAATTCGACAAGTTGAGCGGTCGCCATGGCACGGCCCGACTCACTGGAGATGGGTACCTCCACGGCCGCAGTGGCGCCCCCGGACCGTTTTCTCTCAACATCGAAGCAAACGACATCAACCTCGATTCGCAACTGAGGGCGGCCTGCCGACCTGAACTCCGCGCGGTGTGGAACCGCATCGCGCTCCGGGGACTGCTCAACGGTCGACTCGAGATACGGCGCCAGGGGCGGTCTCCGGTCCGCATCACGATCCCCAGATTCGTGGTCCGCCAGGGTGGCCTGCGTGATGCCGGGTTTCCCTATGAACTCCGAGACGTCCACGCCACCGGAAATTATTCCGTGGCAGATGACCGCAGCCAACAACTTGTTCTCACGTCACTTCACGGTCAGCACGAGACGGTCCACGTCTCCTCGGGCGTGGTCTTCACCATCGATCCCCATCGCGACTGGACACTACGCTTCGAACCGTTCTCAGTCGATGGCCTGGTCAGCGACAAGGACCTTCTCACCGCCCTGCCAGACAAGCTGCGCGACCTCGCCACACACCTCAACCCGCAGGGGCCGCTGCAGTTGGCCGGGCTGATTGAACTTCGCGGCGCCAAAGACCCGAAGATCCCCATGACGGCAGCCTGGGACCTCGAAACGCGGCTGGCGGGCAACAGCCTCACCACCGGTGTCAGGCTCGACGAGGTCACCGGTCGAATCAACAGCCGGGGGAAATGGTACGGGACTCACGCGATTGTCAACGGCGATTTCCAGCTGAAGAATGTCACCCTCTGGGACTATCGCTTCACCGACGTCCGGGGCCCGTTTCATCTCATGGACCACGACCTGGTGATCGGGACCAGCCAGGCCTTCACACGACAGCAATCCGGAAAAACACAACCGACTATCCCGCTCAGCCAACACGTTACCGCGCGGGCCGTCGGTGGCCTGTTCACCCTGGATGCCCAGACCCGGATCGACAAACAGGAGGCAGACTACCACGTCAAGATGAACATGTCCGAAGCCAAGTTGCAGGACTTCGCGAGAAAGTACATGCGCGATCCTCGAAAACTCAAAGGCACCATGCGCGGGTGGGTTGACCTGAGAGGACGTGGCCAGTCACCGGCCAATGTCACCGGTCGTGGACAACTTCAGGTGAGTCCCGCCGAGTTGTATGAGTTGCCGATCATCGTCCAACTTTTCGATGTCCTCAGCCTCGGACCACCCGAACAAACCGCCTTCCGCTACGCCCAGTGCGACTTCCAGCTTGCCCGCTCCCGGTTTCACCTCAACAGCATCGACCTCGTCGGCAACTCACTGCAACTCCGCGGCCGTGGCCAGGCGACTTTCGACGGCCGGGTCAATCTCGACTTCTACTCGATGCTCCCGCGTTCCCGCATCCCCGTCCCCTTCCTGCAACCACTGCTCGGATCGCTGACAACCGGTTGGGTCGCCGTGCGTGTCAACGGACGAACGAGCAATCCCCAGGCCCGGGTCCGTGCAGCACCGGTTCTCGACGACGCGTTGAAGGGTTTCCTCGGCGTCCTGGAGAACCCCAATCAGCGACGCCAACTGCCACCACTGCGGATTCCGTTCACCCAACCCACCGCCCCACGAACCTCGCGCCAAAACCTCCCGACATCCCCGAATCGGGCGGCCCGACAACGACGCTGAGCTCGAAACCCACGGTCACCGCCAATCGGTCCGAACGAAAAAAGGACCCTCGAAACCAGTGCGGGCGACTCGACCATTCCGACACACGCACGTCGCGTTGGAGGACTCTGAACGGCAGTAGTGGGTCAGGCTGCCATCAGGGGACCCGCGTTGTCCGAATTCTCTTGGTCTCGTCGTTAGTTCCCGGCTGTCTTCAAGGGTCCTGGCTGGGTAAAAGTTCCGTCCGCCTCGGCGCCCATCGTGGCAACCTCCATCACGGACACCAATATGTTCGCAATTCGCGTACCAATACGATTCTCGTGCATCCGATTCCCGACGGATTACACAACCCCTTATTTCACAGCCCCTTATGATTGATACCGTCTTCTCAGTTCCTTCATGACCTATTGAAATCTCGGCGCTTCGCTCATTTTCGGCGCCGATCCTTGTCTTTTCGGCGCCGAATTGGCAGCATGGAAAGGGTTCGGGTGGACGAGGAATTTGAGTGTGAGATCTCCGAGTCGACCATCGCGTTGGATGCTTGCGTCGGCCGGCACACTGGCGATCGCCTACTGCATCACGATTCTGGCCTACGTGGCGACGAGCCCGGACATCCGGATTCGTTGCCTGCTGTTGGATTCCCACCCGGCGGGTCTATCGGCCGACGTGCACGGCATCGTGATACACAAGACGACGTCGGCGACCGCCGTCGCACCGAATCTGCCGCGGCCCAGGGTCGGTGATGTTCTCACCGAAATTGGCCGTCAATCGGTACGATCGTTCTTTGATTTCCAGCAACAGGTCGCGGCTCTGCGAAGTGCCCCGTTGGCGGAAAACGGTCAGTTGCCCCACGGCGCGATCATCTCTGAACTTCCCGATCTCCCCTCACTTGTCCAGAATTCTGCCCGGGACCGTTGGGTCGAAATCAAGTTTCACACCAGGACCGATCCCGGGGCTCTACAGGAAAAGTCCAATGCGGAATTCACGCCAGCAGCTGCGGTCTGGTCCGAGCGAACCAGTTACGTTCTCGTGCAGGAAATTCCGCCTGCCGACATTTTCCTGTCGCTGATCTGGTTTCTACTGCAGTTGGCGATCTTTGCGGTGAGTGGGTTGGCGGTTTGGCGGCGTCCCTATGACGGTCCAGCCCGGCTGTTCTTTGCCATGTGCATCGTCACCCTGGGTGCCTTTGTGGGCGGGTTTCACTGGTGGCTGGTGGCTGGTAGTCCATGGTTGAACACACCGTTCGTTCTCTGCGGCGTGCTGCTCCCCGTGGTTTCTCTGCACTTCTTCCTCGCCTACCCTCGTCCCCGGCCCCCGCTCTCGACTCATCCCCGACTGACACTCTCCATCGGGTACGGGATCCCGGCCCTGGCCGCGGTCGTGATGCTGGTGGTGCTGGAACGATCCCGCTGGCTCAGCGGCACAACCGGGAGCGATGGCCCGGCGTTGCAGACAATGCAGGCTTGGATGGCGACAATGCGGCAGTTGATTGATCTCTACCTGGTTTTTGCCGCCACCTGTTTCGCGGCTCAACTGGCCACCCTGGCCCACGGCGTGCTGGCCACGCGACACCCGATCGAACGAAACCAGTTGAAGTGGCTGCTTTGGGCCGGGTTGCTGGCGGTGGTCCCGGTTGGTTACACGCTGGTGCTGGCCCTCTTCGACGATACGAATCACAGGGTTGAGTTCGCGTTGGGATGGACGGCACGATTGTCGATGTTCCTGGCGAGCCTGGCCTTCCTGTGGGCCTATGCGGTCGGCATCATCCGCTTCAAGTTGATGCTGATCGACGAACTGGTCAGTCGTGGTGTGCTGTACTACCTGGCGCGAGTGGCGTTGGCCTTGAGTTTCGGTTTGTCGGTTTCGGTTGTCTGGCTGGTCATCGACGAACTGACCCGTCAGCAGGATCGGCCGCCCGGGGTCCAGAGGATTCTCACACTGGGAACGATCCTGGTCGTCATCGCACTGATCCTGCTTTGGCTGCGGGGACGGATTCTCCAGGAGGTCGACCGCCGGTTCTTTCGCGAGAAGTACCGGTTGCACACGGCGATGGAGCGGATCAACGAGGCGGTCGTACGGGTCGGCGACCAGCATTCCCTGGCCGACCGCATGATCAGTTCCTGCCACGACGTTTTCCAGGTCCGTTCGGCGGCGGTCTACTTGATCGGAAACCGGCCTGGTGTCTTCCAGTTGGCTGCCGCCCAGGGGACACCTGCCGATGACCCTCCGCTGCAACTGGCACTCGACGCCAGCACCCTCGGCCGTCTCCAGGAACGCTCGCACATCCTCGGACCTCGGCAGGGAGGATCGATGTCGGAATTCGGCAGCGACTGGCCGTTGATGGAGCAACTTTCCGCCGAGCTGCTCTTCGGACTTGAACTCGACGGCGAACTGGGAGTCCTGGTTTCGCTGGGCAGCAAGCCCGACGAGACACCGTACACGGCCGAGGATCTCACGTTCCTGGGAGCGCTGGGGCAGATTACCAGCGTCGCGTTGCACACCGCCCGAGTGCACCAGGATGTCGCCCGGTTGAATGACGAATTGCAGAACAAGGTCGAGACGATCGCTGAACAGGAGCGGCGGATTGCAATGATGCAGGCGGAACTGGCAACGCCCTCCGGCGATCCACAACTCCGGCCTCGGCCGGATGACGAGTTTCGTCGGGAAGTCATCATCGGAAATTCCCCGGCACTGCGGGGGGTGCTGGAAATGGTCCGCAAGGTGGCCGGCAGTGAGTCGAGTATCCTGATCCACGGACCCAGCGGGACCGGCAAGGAACTGCTCGCCCAGGTGATCCATGAAAACAGCACACGCCGCGAGGGGCCTCTGGTCGGGGTGCACTGTGCAGCACTCAGCCCCAGCCTCCTCGAAAGTGAACTTTTCGGGCATGTCCGCGGCGCGTTCACCGGAGCCCATCGCGATCGGATCGGACGATTCGAAATGGCCAATGGCGGAACCCTGTTTCTTGACGAGATCGGGGACATCTCGCTGGAAACCCAGATCAAGCTGCTGCGAGTCCTGCAGAATCATTCGTTCGAACCGGTTGGAGGGACACGAACCGTCGAGACCGATGTCAGGCTGGTCACTGCCACTCACCAGGACCTGAAAGCGATGATCGAGGAAGGTCGTTTCCGGGAAGACCTCTACTACCGTTTGAATGTCATCTCGGTCGAACTCCCCTCGCTCGCCGAACGCCACGACGACATCGTCGACCTGGCCGTCCACTTTCTCCAACGCAGTGCTCGACGACTTGGAAGAGAAATCACCAATCTCGACGAAGCCGTCGTCACTGCCTTGACTCGCTACGACTGGCCCGGAAACATCCGGGAACTGGAGAACGCCATCGAGCGGGCGGCTGTATTGACCGAAGGCGATCGAATCACCCTCGAGGACTTGCCAGCCGAGATCCTGGCCACCTCGTCACAACCATCAGCTCCTCAGGGACCGCGGCGGGACGACACCTTCGATTTCAGGCCGGTGTCGATCGCAGCCAGCGGTGGCGATGAGCGGCAATGGCTGCAGACGGCCCTGCAAAACTGCGATGGCAACAAGGCCAGGGCTGCCCGTGAACTGGGAATGCCCCGGAGCACCTTCTTCAGCAAATTGAAGAAGCACGGCCTGGACCGGACAGGCTAGAACTGCGGGCCCTCACCACTCCCCTGGTCGGTCTTCACATCCGATGTCGACGCCGACCCTCCCGGAACTGCACCGGAAGCCAGCGCCTGCCGACGGCTGGCATAACGAATGACAAATGACGGCCAGATCTGGTTGGGAGGAGTCCCCATCGGTCGCTGAGATCTCGGGCCGTCAAAGACCTTGCCGTAGCCGCCCCATTTCAGTGTTCGTTCCGAGGTCCATTGCGTGAACCCCAGCCACTGCCGATCGGGGGCGACGATGTTCAACAGGTTCGATCGTTCCGGCGCAAATCCCCAGAAAGACCGTGGAAATGGCCCGGTGTGCATCGCCGTCAACAGAAAAGCCATCGTGACATAACCGGCCAGCAACCCTGCAGACCATCGGCCCAGTTCATAGACAAGCCGGTTGGTCATGATAAACCGCGGGGAAATGTGATCGGTCGCGGCGCGGAAACCAAAGACAAGCAGGCCGAAGAGTCCGATCAAGGCGAAGATGTCGCAGTGGCTTCTCCACCACAGCCCCCCCATGCCCTCGAGTCCCGCGGCAACCGGCTCGAAGAAGTTCATCGCCAACAGCCCGCTGAAGATCACGATCAAGCTGGTCAACGCCGCGCCCCAGACCCCCTCGCTGGCCACCGACCAGGTGACCGCTGCCAGGATGATCAGCAACAGGATATCGATTCCACCCATCGTAATCAGCTCACCGTTCTCGCCAGCGACAGTCACCGACCACACTGTGTGGACGGGTCGTCATCGCGTCATTTCACCACGCGGAGCAACTCATCGACCGAGGTCACACCACGAACAACCAACCGCAGCCCTTCTTCCTTCATGTACAACATGCCATTCTTGCGGGCCTCGGCCTTGACCCCCGCCATCGCCCCCTGGTCACGAATCATGTCGCGAATACGATCATCGATCGGCAGGAATTCAAAGACGCCGATCCGACCCCGGTAGCCCAACCCTCCACACGCCGGACATTCGGTCTCGGGGTTCTTGGGCGGCCGATAGAACTTGCTGATCCGTTCGGCCGGCAGGTTGGCCTTCTTCAGGAATTCAGGCTTGGGCCTGTACGGCTCCCGGCACATCGTACACAGGCGTCGGACCAGTCGTTGCGCGAGGATTCCCGAGATCGACCCGGCAAGCATGAAGGGCTCGACCTCGAGGTCGATGATCCGGTACAGCGCCGTGATCGTGTCGTTGGCGTGCACGGTAGAAAACACCATGTGACCCGTATTGGCCGCCTGGCAGGCAATGTTGGCGGTTTCAGCATCCCGGATCTCTCCGATCATCACCACGTCGGGATCCTGACGCAGCACGCTTCGCAATGACGTGGCGAACGTGTTGCCCGAGCGGGTGTTGATTTCGATCTGGTTCACGTTTTCGATCCGGTATTCGACCGGATCCTCGATCGTGATCACGTTGCGTTGAAATGTGTCGATCTCGTTCAAGGCAGCAAAGAGCGTTGTCGATTTTCCGGCCCCGGTTGGCCCGCACACCAACAACAGTCCGTGCGGCTGATGAATGACATCCGAGAGTTCCTGATCCAACTGTTTCCGGAGACCCAGGTCGGCGAGCGTGCTGACCGAGTTGGCCTGATCGAGAATCCTCAGGCTCATCTTCTCCCCGTAATTGGTCCCCTGCGTCGCGACGCGAAAGTCGATCCGACGTTTCTCGGTAATCGCCTGGAAACTCCCGTCCAGCGATCGGCGCTTCTCGGTGATGTCCATCGCCCCGAGAACCTTGCAGACGTTGACAACGGCATTGCCCACCGACAGGTCGAACGGTTCCATCGCATACAGCACACCGTCGATCCGCATTCGCACCGAGATTTCATCGCTCTTGGGTTCGAGGTGAATGTCGGTGGAACGTCGTACGATCGCGTCATAGACGAGTTCCTTGGCGGCCATATAGCCTCGAGAATTCTCGACCTGCTTGCTGCGACCGTCATCACCACCCCGACCGTCGGACTTGCCAAGAAAACGGATGTCCGGGCCGGTACCAGCCTCGGCCGTCCGCCCCCCGCCGACAGGAAATCCCAGTCGCCGCAGGATCCGCCGCATGTGGGCCGGTGTCATCACCTTGGCCGAATCGGGAACCTTCGAGTTTCGCTCGAGCACGTAACACCACAGTGGAATCATGTAGGCCACCAGCAGCACGGCGTAGCCGATGAATCCGGGAACGCACAGGGCCGAGAGAAAACCGATCCAGCCGGTGGGAATCACCGCGGCGGTCCAGAACTCGTTGCGAACTTTCAACGAGCTGCTGTCTTCATCAACCCAGAAACAGGTCCAGGTCCACAGGAAGAACAAACCCAGCAGGGGGATGTAGAGTCCGGGATTGAGGTAACTTCCGGGACGTTGCCGGACGGCCGACTGCGGATGCGGCAGCACGTTTCCCCGGGAAAACGCCTCGGGGAATTCCGGAAATCGCCGACCGCCGACAACCGTCGGTCCTGGTGCAGGGACCTCCGCCGCCGTGGCCTGGCCGCCGTCGGCAGAATCCGGCGACTGGGCCCCCACGGGCAGCGGCAACACTCCCCAGAGCAGACCCAACAAGAGTGCGACCCGGACCCCCATCACGCCAGTGCCCTCCGAGTTGCCGCCCCGACAATTCCCACGCCCTGAAAATGCTACAGGATGCCCGCCGCTTTCACGTCGATACCCTTGAGAATCATCTTCAACTCTTCCACGTTGCCGGAGACCTCGAAAGCCGTCGCCCGGCTGATGAACTCATCCTCGATGAACCCGTGCAGGCTGTCGTTGAACAACTGCATTCCCTCATCCTTGCCGATCCGGATCGCATCGACGAGCTTGCCGTCCTCCTCCTCACGGATCAACTTCCTGACCGTCGGGTTGAACGTCATGATCTCGACAATCGGCACACGCTTGGGATCCTCGCGAATCGTCGGCACAAGTTTCTGGGCGATGATCGCCCGCATGTTGAACTCCATGCTGCTGCGGAGTGCCGAATGCATGTCCTGGGGAAAGAGGTCCAGGATTCGGCCGATACAACTGGGCGCGGTCGAGGCATGGATCGTCCCGAAGACCAGGTGCCCGGTCTCGGCCGCATGCATCGCGGTCTCGAACGTCTCGGCGTCACGCATTTCGCCGACGAGCATCACGTCGGGATCCTGCCGGACCGCGTGCTTGAGTGCAATCTCGAAGTCCTTGACGTCCAGCCCGACTTCTCGCTGGTTGATCAGGCACTTGTCGGGCGTGTAGACGAACTCGATCGGGTCCTCGATCGTCAACACGTGCTTGCGATAGTTCGCGTTGACCCAATTAAGCATCGAGGCGATCGTCGTGCTCTTGCCGCTGCCGGTAACACCCGCCAGCAAGATCATCCCCTGGTGAAACTTGCAGAGTTCCTCCATCACCGGCGGCAGATACAGCCCGTCAAAGCTGGGAATGGTACGTTCGACCTTCCGGGCAACCAGTCCCCAACTCCCCAGCTGGGTGAACATGTTGACCCGAAATCGCCACGACTCGCCTTCGTAATCGACCACGTGGGCAAAGTCGGCCCCGCCGTCTTCGTCAAAAATCTCGCGACTCCGCTTGTCCATCATCGGAGCCAGCAACTGCTTCATCCGCTCGTCGTCGATCGGGTCCATCTGCAGTTCGCGTAACGAACCTTTGACGCGCAGGATCGGTGCCTTGCCAACCTGCAGGTGCAGGTCGGACCCGTCGTGCTTGATCAGCTGGCGGAAAGCCTTGTTGATTTCCAGGTCTTCGCCAGTAGCGACTATCTTGACGGGAACATCAAGTTCGGTGGCCATCTGTTCGACTCCGTTGTTCTTCCCGGCTTCGGCGTTTCGGCCGTCTACAGGGCCAAGCCCCCGGTCCTGACGGGAACGCCCCGCTCGGCCAGGTACTGTTTGGTTTCGGCGATCGTGAAAGTCCCGTAATGAAAGATGCTGGCCGCCAGCGCGGCACTGGCCCCGCCTTCAGTCACCACCTCGCAGAGATGCTCAGGAGACCCGGCTCCACCGCTGGCCACGACAGGAATCCGCACGGCCTGCGATACCGCCCGAGTCATCGGAATATCATACCCGTTCTGTGTGCCGTCGGCATCCATCGAGGTCAGGACAATTTCTCCAGCCCCCAATCGTTCGGCCTCCCGAGCCCAGTCCACCGCTCCCAGGCCCGTCGGTACGCGTCCCCCGTTGACATGAACCTCCCAGAATTCCTCACCATCCCGCTGGACTCGCTTCGGATCGATATTGACCACGATGCACTGGCTGCCGAATCGCAGCGCGGCCGCCTCAACGAATTCCGGATCACGAACGGCCGAGGAGTTGATCGAGACCTTGTCACAACCGGCCTCGAGCAGAACGCGGATGTCCTCGAGTGTCCGAATTCCACCCCCAACCGTCAGCGGCATGAACACCACCTCGCTGGTTCGTCGCACCACGTCGAGCATGATGTCGCGATCCTCATGGCTGGCCGTGATGTCCAGGAACACGAGTTCGTCGGCCCCGGCCTGTTCGTAACCGGCCGCCACCGAAACCGGATCACCGGCATCGCGCAGGTTCACGAAGTTCACACCCTTGACCACGCGACCGGCATGTACGTCCAGGCAGGGAATGATTCGCTTGGCCAACATCGCAGTTTGTCCCCGGATGGTCTTCCCGAAAATCGATTCAACTGTATGCCTCTCCACCTCCATCGTCAACGGGCGCACTCGACGTTGCATTCCCCCAGACCAACTCGCCTAATGGGCCCGACGGTCGCCTCTTGCCCATCCCGGAGTTCCACCGATGATTCCCGCCACGCACGTCGACGAACTCCCGATCCGCGTCGGTCTCGGACAATTCCACACCCTCTCCGACTCGCTGCTGACCTACATCAAGCAATGCGGCGTCGATGACATCCAGGTGAACACGCCCCGCTTACCCGGCGAATGTCGTTGGGAATACGAGGACCTGGCGGCGTGGCGCGAGCAAGTCAACGCGGCGGGATTGCGACTGATGTCGCTGGAGAACGTCCCGGTAACGTTCTATGACAAGATCCTGCTCGGCCTGCCCGGCCGCGAGGAACAACTCGACAACATGGTCGCCACGGTCCGCAACATGGGCCGGGCCGGGATCCCGATCCTCGGCTACCACTTCATGCCGACCGGCGTCTGGAGAACAAGTGCGACCGAGCTGGTTCGCGGCGGGGCCCTGGCGACGCGCTACGAACACTCCCTGGCAATCGCCGCCGGGGATGACCGTTACCAGCACAAGAACTCGGTGCCCCCACCTGATCGTGACTACACCGTCGAGGAGATGTGGGCCAACTACGACTGGTACCTCGAACGGATCCTGCCGGCCTGCGAGGAGGCCGGTGTCGGGCTGGCGCTGCACCCCGACGACCCGCCGGTCGACGACCCCCTCGGCCGTATCCCCCGGCTATTCCACGGCTTCGAGAGTTTTCGCAGGGCCCTGGACAAGTTCGCTTCTCCGGCACACGGCCTGAACTTCTGTCATGGCTGCTGGTCGGAGATGAAGGCCGGCCAGGGTGTCCTCGAGGCGATCCGGCATTTCGGAGAACGCAAGCAGATCCACTACGTCCACTTCCGCGATGTTCAGGGCGACGTCGGTGACTTCACCGAGTGCTTCCTGGGCGAGGGAAACTGCGATCCCGTCGAGACGATTCGCACGCTCAAGCAGGTCGGCTTCCGCGGCTTTCTCATTCCCGATCACGTACCGAGGATGGAAGGCGACACCGACTGGGGCCACCGGGGCCGCGGTTGGACGGCCGGTTACATCCAGGGACTGCTCGACGCGGTCGCTTCCTGAGGCCACCTCACCCGCCGTCAGATCAACTCGTGCAACGGGTCGGGATTCTGGTTGAGCAACTTGATCGGAAGGTTCGCGCTATCGCGGATGAAGCCCTTGGGGTTGATCCCCATGTTGTGATAGAGCGTCGCCATGATCTCCTGGTACCTCACCGGCCGCTGCTTCGGATGACCGGCATCCTTGGTCGTCGAACCGATGACCTGGCCGGTCCGCAGTCCACCACCAGCCAGCACGGCACAACTGGCCGGCGGCCAGTGGTCGCGACCGGAGTTCTTGTTGATCTTCGGCGTTCGACCGAACTCGGTGCAGACCAACACGGTCACGTCCTTGTCCATGCCCCGCTCGTGAAGATCGGTCACCAGGGCGGAAAGGCACTGGTCGAGCATCGGCAATCGCTGCTTCATCTGCCCGAAGTTGTTGCCGTGGTAATCCCAGCGGCCGTAGCCCAGTGTCACGCAGCGGACACCGGCCTCGATCAAACGGCGGCAGATCAACACCTGCTCGTTCCAGACCGGAGGCCCGTCGTTGACGTTCTTCGAGGACCCCTTGCCGTATCGCTCGCGAATGGCCGGATCCTCCTTGCTGACGTCCAGGGCGTTGAGCAACTTGCTCGAGGTCAATACCTCGAACGCCTGCTCATAAATCGCGTTGGCGCCGTTGACCACGGCGCTGTCGGCCTGCCGACGGAATCCGTCAAAGGCCTCCAGCAGTTTCTTGCGGTTGTTGAACTGGTCCAGCGTGACACCGTTCAACTTCATCACCTTGACATCCTCGCCGTCGGGCTTGGCCGGAGCGTAAGCTCGCCCCAGCTTGCCCGCGAAACCAACATCACACCACGGCTTGTGGCCGCAGGTCTTGGTCAGGCCCATGTAAGCGGGGACCGTCGAATCGCGGGAACCGAGTTCTCTTGCCAGGAACGAACCGAACGACGGCTGTTGCATCCGCGCCTGATCGCCACGCCGCACACCACTCCAGCACTGGGTCGCCGCATGGGCTCCGTCGGAATCGACGATCGAACGGATGATGGCAAACTTGTCCATCATCTTGGCCATCCGCGGCGCCAACTCGCAGATCTCGATCCCCGGCACATTCGTCGCGATCGGGTTGAACTCGCCACGGACCGCGCTGGGAGCGTCGGGTTTCAGGTCGACCCAGTCCTGGTGCGACACGCCGCCGGCCAGGTAGATCATGATCACGGCCTTTTTCTTCGTGTCGCCATCGGCTCCGCCGGTCGCCTGCGACTGGGCCCGCATCAGGTCGGCCAGCGTCAGCCCTCCCAGGCCCAGGCCACCAATCTGCAAAAACGAACGCCGCGACACCCCGTCGCAGAACTGATGTCCCGAACCCTGGATTGACAGCATTCCGGCATTCTCCCGTTTGTCAGGTGAACCGTGTCAGGCCTGTCCAGCCCAAACACACCGCACATCAACGCCAACCGTGGAACCCACGCCCACCACGTCATTATATCGGCGAAGGCTTACCTATCAACAGGTATCGATCTTTTCCGACTCTCCACTCGACCTATTCCCGTAAGTCATGACCACAACGTGCCTTGCACGGGTCGGATTTCCGGTCAGCACCGCAATATCGGCTAGCTTCCAGGCAAGCGAACCCAACCGTTCTTCAGGGCCAGGGCGTAACATACGACCAGGGGTGAGGTCACCGCGAGAATCAGACCGCAGATCCAGAGAAAGACGGTCGTCGCCGGCGAGGGCAGGATCCGCGAATCGACCTTGCGATGTCTCAACCACAGCGTGCCCAGGGCGAGAACCGGGTAGAAGACAACCGAGACCAGGCTCGAGATCATCAACATCACCGGCGGGTTTTCGAACAGCGAGTACATGATCGTACCGGTGGCCAGGCCGATGACGATCAGTGCCCGGATGTGCCTTTGCCGTTCGGGGTAATCGGCCGGGTCGATGACCCGCATCACGCACAGGGCATCCGAGAGCAGGCGGGCCCCACCGGCGGCCCCGGCCAGGACTGTCGAAAACAGCACGAAGAAAGCGCCGACGATGAAACCGGTCGCAGCCCAGTCGGCCAAAGCACCGCTGGAGAGTTCCTGGATCACCGAGGTGTACATCACCTGGAGTTTCGAGAGGGTCTCGGTTTTCCCCGGATCAAGTCCCTTCTTGTTGAGGATCGCGGCGCCAAGGAAGTAGAAGCAGAGGGTACTGACGGTGTAGACGATCATCGTCAGGAAGACATCGGTGTACATCACGCGGACCCAGCCCCGCGCCCGACGCGGCCAATCCTCACCGGGAACATTCTCTCCGGCATTCCGCGAGTAGCCCTTTTCCACGCACCAGTAGGTGTAGGTGATCATCTCGTAGTGACCGATCCCGGTCCCCGCGTAGGCGGCCAGGGCGGTCATCACGATCGTCGCCGCGGCCAGTCCCGGCAGGAGCCGGTCGGGGAACATCCGTCCTTCCAGGCCCACGCGGATATCCGACCAACTGATCGCGTACCCGGTCCACTGCAACAGCACCGTGCAGACGATGGTGATCAGGGTGAAACTGAAGACGAGACCGATCGAGACGCGTTCGAGTACCCGGTAGCCTCCCGAGAGCAGGATTGCCGCGGCCGCAATCGCCACACCGATCGTCCAGTAGACCGCCCCGTGGTCACCCAGTTTCCCGGGCAACGCCAGCTCCAGGGCCTGCCCGGCACCTCCGACGATCGCCCCGCCGTTGATGTACATCAACAGCACGCTGGACAGGTAGACCCACATGAACCAGTTGATTCGCGGGGTGGCCGCGGTGGCCCGGTGCCGCTCGACGCGATCAATCCGAATTGCCTGTATCACCAGGAAGCCGAACAGCAGCAGCGGCAAGCCGACAAGAATGGCCGGCCGCCATGCCTCCAGCCGGCCCTCCCACGAATTGACCTGGGTGTAGATCGCCACCCCGGCCAGGAAACTCAACAGCACCGTGGCCAGCCAGCGGGTCGTCAACCACCGCGGCCGCTGGTGTCCGGGTCCGGGCAACGCGTTGAAAATCTCGAGAAACGTCTTCCCACTGGAAATCGTGTAACGGACCAGTTCGGCCTGCACCACGACCTTGATGAAGCAACTCAACAGGATGAACCACAACAGCAGGAAGCCCACCTCGGCCCCCAGCTTGGTCGTCATGATCAACTCACCCGACCCGACAATCGATCCGACCAGGATCATCCCCGGACCCAGGTGCTTCAGCATTTCCAGGAACCCCTTGGGTGGCTCCTGGAACGAGTCGGCCGAGCGGGCGTAGGGGTTTTCCACGATCGACTTCGAATCGACCTGTTCAGTCTCAATCGGCGTTTTTCCGTCTGGTTGGCTCACGTTCGCTCTCTTCTGCCTGACCCGACCCCGTTCGCGAAGCATGATACCAGAATCGGTGACCGATAAGGTACGATTGGATCCTGCGAAGCCGGTCCACTGAAATGTACCGCTGGCGGAAAATAATCCCCCCCTGCGGCGCATCAAATCGACGGTACTTCTCTTTACTTTTCCACGAGCGTCCGATGTCGCGAACCATCCTGCGTCCCGTCTCGCTTTTGCTGGTCTTTTGCCTGTCGGCGGTTTCGTCGGCTGCCAAACCGACAGCTGCACAGCTCGAGTTTTTCGAGAAGAAAATCCGGCCGGTACTCGTGGCCAAGTGCCACGGCTGTCACTCGGCCAAGGCCAAGGCGGTCAAGGGCGGATTGCTGCTGGACAGCCGCGGCGGATGGGCCAAGGGCGGTGAAAGCGGCCCGGCGGTGATCCCCGGCAACCCGGCAGAGAGCCCCTTGATCCAGGCAATCCGCTACGACGGCCTGGAAATGCCGCCCAAGGAAAAACTCAGCGAACAGCAGATCGCCGACTTCACCCGCTGGGTCAAGATGGGGGCCCCCGATCCCCGTACCGGCCAGACGGCTTCGCTGATCCGCCGCGAGATCAACATCGAGGAAAGTCGCAAGTTCTGGGCCTACCGGCCACCGGTCGCAGCACCGCTGCCGGTAGTCGAACAGCGGGAATGGCCCGTCGATCCCATCGACCGCTTCATCCTGGCCCGGATCGAGTCGGCCAAGCTCGCACCGGTCGGCGACGCCGACCGGACCATGCTCGTCCGCCGGATCTTCTTCGACCTGGTCGGCCTGCCCCCGACACCCGAGCAGGTCGATTCGTTTCTCAACGACAACTCTGCCAAGGCCCTTGAATCGCTCGTCGATCGATTGCTCGCCTCCCCTCACTTCGGTGAACGCTGGGGCCGTCACTGGCTCGACGTGGCCCGTTTCGCCGAGTCGACCGGGATGGAGCGAAACTACACCTTTCCCCAGGCCTGGCGGTACCGCGACTACGTGATCGACGCCTTCAACCGCGATCTGCCCTTCGACCGTTTCATCACCGAGCAGATTGCCGGCGACCTGCTTCCGGCCAAGACACCCGCCGACCGCAACCGGTTAATCATCGCCACCGGTTTCCTGGCCCTGGGACCGAAGTCGCTCAACGAGCGGAACAAGGAAATCTTCCGGATGAATATTGTCGATGAGCAGATCGACATCACCACCCGAGCCGTCCTGGGACTGACCGTCAGTTGTGCACGGTGTCACGACCACAAGTTCGACCCGTTTCCGACCGAGGACTATTACGCGTTGGCGGGAATCTTCCGCAGCACCAGCACGCTGTTTGGTACCTCCAAGGGGCAGGGCAACCGCCAGCCCTCAAGCCTGGTCTCACTCAAAGCCACCGGGACCGCTGCAAAAGCCAAGCCGAAGCCGGCCGACACGCCCAAGGCTGCCAAGCCCAAGGCTGCCAAGCCCAAGGCTGCCAAGCCCAAGGCTGCCGGGGCCAAGCAGATCGCCAAGCTGACCCGGCAGTTGCGAGAAGCCAGGGCGGAACTGAAGAAGGCAATCGCCGCGCTGCCGGGCAAGGGAAAGAAGAAAAAAAGGAACAACAAGACGCTCCGTCCGATCCGGACCAGGATCAAGCAGCTCAACCAGAAACTCAAGAGGGCCAATGCTGGAAAAGGAGGACTGGCCAACGCAAAACCGACCGGCCCGGCGGCGATGGGTGTTCGTGACGCCGCGCCAGCCGACTGCAAGGTCCACCTCCGCGGCAATGTTCGGACCCTGGGCAAGACCGTCCCCCGCGGTTTCCTGCAGGTCGTCCATCTCGACTCGGCTCCGACGGTCGATGCCAAGCAGAGCGGCCGGCTGCAATTGGCTCGCTGGATGGTTCACTCCGACAATCCGCTGACCGCCCGCGTGATGGCCAACCGCATCTGGTACCACCTGACCGGTCGCGGACTGGTCAGCACGGTCGACAACTTCGGCTTGATGGGCCAACGCCCCTCACATCCGGAGCTTCTCGATCACCTTGCCCTTCGTTTCGTCGAAAACGGCTGGTCGGTCAAGCAGTTGGTTCGTGACATCGTTCTCAGCCACACCTATCGACTCTCCAGTTCGCCCTCCGCGGCCGCCAATGCCAAGGATCCCCTCAACACCCTCTTCTGGAGAATGAACCACCGGCGGCTTGATGCCGAATCGCTGCGTGACGCGATCCTCTCGGCCAGCGGACAACTCGACGCCACTCCCCGCAAGCGGTCCGCCGTCGCCGAAGTCGGCAACATCAACGTCGGGCGAACCAACAGAAATGTCAGTAATCGGCTCGATGCCGCCAGCCGGCACCGCAGTGTCTACCTGCCAATCCTTCGCAACCGGTTGCCCGAGATGCTGCGGTTGTTTGACTTCGCCGAGCCATCGATCATCGTCGGACGTCGTTCCGTGACCACCGTACCCTCGCAGGCCCTGTTCCTGCTCAATAGCCCCTTCATTCTCGAACAGTCCGACCGGATGGCCGAGCGAGTCCTGGCGGTCTCCGGCAACGCCGGGGACCGGGTCCGCCGCGCCTACCGCCTGGCGTTGGCGCGGCGTCCTTCGGAGGCTGAATCCCGGGCCGCGACCTCGTTGATCCAGGACACCCTGGCCGGCCTGCCCGAGGGCAATGCCGAAAAGAACCGGAAACAGGCCTGGTCGGCGCTCTGCCAGTCGCTGCTGGCCTGTGCCGAGTTCCGTTACCAGCCCTGAATTTTCAGCGTCCGATACGAACCATTTTCCCTTCGACAGACGTTCCAGGAACCTGAACATGGTCCCCAGCACACCAACCCGTCGTGATCTCCTCAAGCAACTCTCCTGCGGGTTCGGCTATGCCGCGCTGGCCGGCATGGCCACCGAAGCCGCTGCCGCCGATTCGTCTCGTGGCAACCCCCTGTCCCCTCGGCCGGCTCATTTCGCGCCGCGGGCACGTCGGGTGATCTTTCTCTGCATGCGTGGCGGGCCCTCACACGTCGATACCTTCGACCACAAGCCTCAACTGGCCGTCGATGACGGCAAGCCGGCGCCCGGGAAAAAAGGTCGCAAGTTGATGCAGTCACCCTGGAAGTTCTCCCAGCATGGCAAGAGCGGGCAGTGGATCTCGGAACTGTTTCCCCAGGTCGCCCGCCATGCCGACGATCTCTGCATCCTCAACGGCATGCACGCCGACGTGCCCAGCCACCCCGAATGCTTTGTCCAGTTGCATACCGGCAGCTTCCAGTTCGTCCGCCCTTCGATGGGCGCCTGGGTGCTGTATGGACTTGGCACCGAGAATGCCAACCTGCCGGGCTTCATCACGCTCAACCCGCCCAGCCGTGTCGGCGGTGCCCAGAACTACGGCAGTTCGTTCCTGCCGGCCTTCTACCAGGGGACCCGGATCGGCCAACTCGGCCAGTCGCTCAAGGATGCCACCGTCGGCAACCTCAAGAACCCGCGCCTGGGCACCGACCTCCAGCGGCGGCAGGTCGATTTCGTGCAGTCACTCAACCGTGGACTGCTCGAACGTCGCCAGTCCGACGAGCAACTCGAGGGCGTGATCGAGTCCTACGAACTCGCTTTCCGCATGCAGTCGGAACTTCCCCGGGTCCTGGATTTCAGCGGGGAAACCAAGCCGACGCTCGACGCCTACGGTGTCGATGGCAAACCCACCGACGTCTTCGCTCGCCAGTGCATCCTGGCCCGGAGACTGGCCGAGGCCGGTGTCCGCTTCATCGAACTCTCGCACGCCAACTGGGACCAGCACGGCGGACTCCGCAACAAGCTGACCGCCAACTGCACCGCGGTCGATCAGCCGATCGCGGCATTGCTCGCCGACCTCAAGCAACGTGACATGCTCAAGGACACACTGGTGGTCTGGGGCGGTGAGTTCGGCCGGACGCCCCACGTCAAGAAACCCGACGGCCGCGACCACAACTCCAGCGGATTCAGCTTCTGGATGGCCGGAGGCGGGGTCAAGGCGGGACTGACACACGGGACCACCGACCCGCACGGAATCGAGTCGGTCAGCGGCAAGGTGCATTTCCATGACCTGCACGCCACGATGCTGCACCTGCTGGGCCTGGATCACAAGCGACTGACCTACCGCTACGCCGGCCGTGACTTCCGGCTGACCGACGTCCATGGCAACGTCGTCAAGGAGATCCTGGCCTAGACTCCCCGGGCCTAGACGTTGTCGAGCAGGTCGAGGATCGAGGCCGGCAGTTCGAAGGCCTCGTCGATTTCACTTGAAGCGTTGGAGTCCAGTTGGTCGGCCCCTTCGTCTCCGGCAACGATGTCATTCGACCCGTTGCCGTTGATGAAGTCATCACCGTCACCGCCAACGGCGATGTCGGCACCACCGCCACCCAGCAGGGTGTCGTGACCGTCCCCACCGACAAGCGTGTCGGCACCACCACCGGCGTTGATCCGGTCGTCGCCGTCGTGCCCGCCGAGGATGTCGTCGCCCGAGCCGCCGCTGATCGTATCGTGGCCATCACCACCGTTGACCAGGTCGTTGCCCGCGTCCCCGTCCAGCAGGTCATCGCCATGCCGCCCGGCCAGGACATCGTCACCGTTCTGGCCGGCCAGCGTGTCGTCATCGACACCACCGTCGAGCGTGTCGTCACCATTGCCGCCGTAGAGACTGTCGGCCCCGTCGTGGCCGTACAATTCGTCGTCACCGATGGAACCATTAAGGAAGTCGTCTCCACCGTTACCGTCGAGCGTGTCGTTGCCGTCGTCTCCGGTCAGCAGGTCGTGTCCCTCTTCTCCCTGCAACACGTCGTTTCCGGCTCCGCCGTTGAGCGTGTCGTTGCCGAGTCCTCCGGTGATCCGGTCGTCATCGGCACCGCCGGACAACACGTCGTGGTTGTCGCCGCCGTCGATCGTGTCAACACCGGCACCACCATCGATCACGTCGTTGCCGTTTCCACCTCGCAGCAGGTCATCGTTGTCGCTGCCGGTGATCGAATCGTTTCCATTTCCGCCCTCGACCAGCAGCCGGACATCGCCGAGGTCGGCTCCGCTGGCATCGATCGTGTCGCCGCCGTTTTCCCCGTTGACCACCAGCAACACGCCCGCCGCACCACCGACATCCTGCACCGTAACGCGGTCGTTGCCCGGTCCGGCGTTGATCGTCACGCGGGTCACCGAAGCCGTGGCGGTGATCGTGTAGGTGTTGTCGAAGACCTGCAGGTTACTCGCGGTGTTCTCACTGACGGTCAGCTTGTTGTTGGCCGAGTTCCCCTGCACGACCAGTTCATCAAACCCGTCGGTCCCCGAGAAATTGTCCGAACTGCTGCCCACCTGCCAGATCAGCAGGTCGTCGTCCTCGTTGCCGTCAACAGTATCAACGCCCCCCTGGCCATTGAGCGTGTCGTTACCGGCACCACCATTGAGGGTGTCCCGGCCGGCGCCGCCCAGCATCACGTCATCGCCACCACTGCCGTCAATCAGATCGCTGCCGCCGCCGCCACTGATCTCGTCATCGCCCAGGGCGCCGCGGATCGTGTCGTTGCCCGAATCGCCGATCAGCGTATCACCAATCAGGTCCGGATCCTGGGAAGTCCCGGGCTCACCCGGTCCCGGTGGTGGCGGTGGCACGGCAGCACAGGAGTGGCTGTCGGCGGGATCCTCGAGACCCGCGGGCAGATCGAATGCCTCGACCACCGTGTCGTTGTTACTGCTTCCGTCATCGGCACTGAAGCCCATCCCGCGTCCGGCAAACGCCGTCCAGATGTCGAACGCATTCTCGCCACCGGTCAGGACCTGGTCGGCCTGCAGGATGGCATCGCGAGCCTCCAGGAACGACGGATCGACCGGTGCCAGTTTCATGCCGTCCATGACAAGTTGCATGGCCGTGTTGTTGCCGCCATCACCGGCGTGGAAGTCCCCGTCAAAACCACAGCGGCTGATCATCTGCCAGTTCATGTCCCACAGCGTGACAGCCCAGATTTCACCGGCGTTATGACTCTGCGAGCCCGGCCCGCCGTTGGGCATCGTGCCATTGTAGGAATCGTAGGTCAGCGGGTTGACCGCCATGTCAGTCGTGTACGGGTAGTTTCGAATCCCGGTCGTGTTCTCGAGATAGTAATCACCACTGACTTTCTGCGTGGTCGCCGTATCGGTTCCCTTCTGCGTGAACATCAGGGCGTGCCAGTCGCCCCATCCCTCGCCCATCCCACGGCTCTGGCTGCTCGAGAGTGCCGATGCGTTGGACGGACCACCGACCAGGCGAATCGAGACGCCATGGCTGTACTCGTGGATCGTGATCTCGTTGGACAAAGCCGCCATCGTGTCGGGATCGGGAGTCGGGTTCGGGCCCAGTTCCATCCGTGGCGCCGTCCCGTCAGCGGGGACGAAAATATGAGGACCACCGCCGCCAAGTCCGCCATTGGGGTCGAGCACGTCAACGATCATCGCATCACCACCGGTGCCCTGCCCGGAACTGTTGACCGTCTGGAAGTTGCCGGCCGCCTCGTCGAAGCCATAGTGGTAGTGAATGTCGTGGGCCATGTTGGTCCAGTAGAACGCGTTGACGATCGCCGCATCCTCGTTCTGGCTGGGAGCCTGGCCCAGGTCGAGCGGAAAATCAAAGACACCGCCGCCGCCGCCATCAGGACGATTGCCAGCGGCATCGTCCTGGTCGGCATCCTCCTGGACCATCGCGTTGTTGCCGCGGGTATCGGTGTAGGTGGTCGTTCCGTCGTCATGCCATCCGGAAGGAGACGCCGTCGCGTCCTGGGGATCAACGATCAGCGTCCGGTTGCCGTCGTTGGGATTCTGGATCGGCACTTCGAAGGCCCGGTAGCTGTAGTGCAGCATCCGGTCGTTCTCGAACAACACCTCGCCGGTCGTGGCGCTGGCAGCGATTTCGTAGGAATGTGCCTGGTCGACCGTGTCGATCTCCATGTGCCAGGCCAACTCGACACCACCGTTGCCGTCGGGCACCCACTGCAGGTGCACGGGTATGTCGTTGAGGGCGATGTCATCGGCCTCGATCACCGTCGCCATGTCGTCCTGCAGCGTCGTCAGTGATTCGAATCCCATCGGATCGGGTGCCGTCGCATCAAATTCCCAACCAAAATGGTCGGCGACCCCCTCGAGTGACTCCATCGCCGACAGCATCGGCTGCATTTCGCTCTCCAGCGGTGGCGTCTCACCAAGATTCGGCACGAAGCTGTTGGTCAAGGCAACGAGTTCCGATGCGTCGCTCAGGTGGACACCGACAACCGCTCCGGCAACATCCAGTCCGCCGTGGGTCTGTTGCATGTAGATATGAGTGACACCGGTGTGCTGGCTGACATACTGGTCGGTCACGATCGCGTTGGCGATGTCCGCATCGGCCAACTGCAGGTCGTCTGCATTCCATTGCAGGTACGACGACGCAAACGTCAACGCGCTGCCGGCATCATCGTCGATGATCGTGGCCTGCCCGTCCGAATCACCCAGGACCGCGTTGGTTACGTTCGAGAGTACGACAGTGAAGTCCTCGTCGGCCTCGGCCACATCATCGCCCAGCACCGTCACGCTGATCGTTGCGGCCGTCGAACCGGCCGGGAACGTCACTGTTCCGGTCGTGCCGGCATAGTCCTCACCGGCCACGGCGGTCCCATCGACTGTGGTGTAATCGACGCTGACCGTGCTGTCGGACCGCTTCGAAAGACTCACGTCGAAGGTCGCCGTCGTCTGCATCGGGACGCCGTTGAGCAGGACCTCGACATTGTCGATTCCCCACGATTCGTTGCCGCCGCCTTCCCAGCCACCGTCGGCGATCCATTCGACCGTCAACGTCGAATCGGTATGGGCAATCGCGCTGAAAGCCGGGTCCAGTCCCATGTCATAGGCGGCATCATTTCGGTCCAGGCTGCTCGATGGACCGGGGAAGCCCAGATCCGAGAGCGGAGCCGGCGTCAGGGCGACACCAGCAGGCGCCTGGTAGCCCTGACGGCTGCCATCGAGGTTGCGGAAATTCTCCCGGAAGATCTCGACACCGTCGACGGTCACCGAGAATTCATCGGGACCCACGACGCTGGAATCGGTTTCATCTTCCCAGCTGTTGATCACGCCCAGCAGGAAGTCGATGTCGACGCTGGTGTGATCGGGCAAGTCGGTCAACGTCAGTTGCGTTGCTGTCTGAGGAGTATTGGGCTGAATGGCACAGCAACCCGACGTGTTGTGCAGAAAGTCCCCGGAAAACACGTTGGCCGCCGTCCCCAGCCCCGCGAACCCCTGCACCGCCTCGGTTGCCGTGAACCCGGTGAATTCGTCGTCCGCCCCGGATCCGAAATCGGTCGAAAAGGCGACGACTGTTGCCACGTCTCCCTCGCTGCTGACGATCACGTCGTCGATCAACACCAGGGTCTGCTGGGGAAGAAAACTGTCGATCAGATCGTTGCCCGGACCACCCTCGAGCCGATCGGCTCCACCACCGCCATAGATCGTATCTCGGGCTCCTTGCCCCTTGACGACATCGTTGCCGTCGCCGGTCTGGGTTGGATCAGAATGGTCGCCGTAGAGTTGGTCCCGGCCACTGCCGCCGTAGAGACTGTCGTCGCCGGCCGAACCCTCGAGTGTGTCGTATCCGCTCCCGCCACTCATGCGATCGTTGCCGGTGTTGCCGAACAGGATGTCGTTGGACGTCCCACCGTTGAGGCTGTCGTCACCGGCACCGCCGTCCAGGTCGTCCGAGCCGCCCTGGCCTTCCAGGGTGTCGTCACCGACACCGCCGTCAAGATAGTCGGCTGCGCCACCACCAATCAGCATGTCGTTGCCGCTCTCGCCGTAGATGAAATCCTTTCCGGATTCGCCATTGAGCAGATCGGAACCGTCGTTGCCGTGCAATACGTCACGGGCGTCACCGCCCATGACAGTGTCATCCCCGTTGCCACCATCGATCGTGTCACGACCATCGTGTCCCTGCAGGCTGTCGGCACCGTCTCCGCCACTGACAAGATCACGACCGTCACCGGCATCGACCGTGTCGGCACCCTCCTGCGCAAAGATGCTGTCGCTGCCGTCGCCTCCGTTGATGACATCGTTGCCAGCACGCCCCTCGATGCGGTCGTTTCCGTCACCGCCCAGGATCGTGTCTCCAAATCCGGCACTGCCGTAGATCGTGTCGTTGCCGTTGTGACCCTCGATCGACACCTGCATCACGGCACCGGTGACAGGATCGACGTAGTCAAAGTCGCTGCTGTCGACGAGCCGCAGGTCAATCAGGTTCGCCGAATCGCCACCGGCGACGTTGATCGACTGAACGTCGCTTGCGTCAATCGACGGCAGGCTCGAATCAGAAACACCGTTGACGTCGACCTGGACATTGCCCGTCGGATCGGCCGAGATCCTGATGCTGTCGCCGGCATCGGAAATGACAGACAATTCACCGTCGATGAACAACGACGTCACCGACAACAGCGTCCGGTCCTCAAGCCGTTCGGCCATCGCCGATCGAGGAACCTGGCGACGCGGCATCTGCCGCCCGCTACGACGCTTTCTGCATGATCCCAAGCGGACCCGAACAGTATTTAGCCATGATGTGAAGTACACAGTTTAAGCTCCTGATGAAGACAACGCGCACGACCGGACGAGGCCATACAATCGTCCTTGTAGTCTTCATCAGCAGAACCGGGTCGCGAGATTCAACACAATCGGATCAATCGGAGCCCTCTATCGTCCTTCACGTCTCATGATCCGCAAGGTTTGACTGACCGGAACCTCGAGTGGTGGTTGAGGTAATCTGGGCAGACTTTGACGGCTCCGGGACGCCACCGGAGGACTCGTCATGCCGTTGTTTGGCGGACTGGTCACAGCGGCAAACCGGTCTCAACGGCCGGCTACACGTCGGGACAGAGGTCTTCGAAGCAATCGCCGAAGCACTCGTCGATCTCGGCAGCGGTTCCCACGACCTGGTTGAAGCCCTCGCCACCACAGAGCCGGTCGTTCCCACCGTGCCCCTTGACGACGTCGTCGCCGTCACCGCCGAGAATCGAGTCGTCCCCGGCACCGCCCAGCAGCGTGTCGTTTCCGCCATGCCCCAGGATCACATCGTTGCCCGAACCGCCGTTGGCCCGGTCGGCTCCCTGGTTGCCGGCGATCCGGTCATTGCCACCGCCTCCATCGAGGTTGTCGTCGCCATGTCCCCCGCGGAGCGTGTCATTCCCGAGGCCTCCGTGCAAACTCGCCTGGCCGGAGAAGGCGGTGGCGTCGAGAAGATTGTCACCCGGGCCGGCCGTCAACAGGGCGCGTTCAATCGAGACCAGCGTGTCGTCACCGTCGCCGGAGAGTGCCGCGTTGGACAGCGTCCAATCGACATCGCCGCTGCCGACCACGCAGTCCAGGCCGGTTCCCCCGTCGAGCAGATCGTCTCCGGCCCCTCCCTGGAGAACATCATCGACGGTTCCTCCTCGCAGGGTATCGTTCCCTTCGCCTCCAACCAGCGTCACGGCCAGCAGGGTGGCGGTGGCGTCGATCACGTTGCCCGACGTTCCGCCAGTCAACTCGACTCCCTCGATTTCGATCAGCGAATCGTTCCCTCGACCAACCAGGCTGGCCACCGTCAGCACGAAGTCAAGGTCACCGCTCTCGACGACCCGATCCTCACCATCGCCGCCCCGCAGCAAGTCGTCACCGCCGTCGCCTGTCAGCCGATCACCGTCACCTGCCTGGCCTCGCAGCAGGTCATTTCCGGCTCCACCGGACAGCGAATCGGTGCCACTGCCGCCGAAGATCCGGTCAGCACCACCGGCACCGAAAATCTCGTCATCGCCGCTGTTTCCGACCAGCAGATCCGCGCCGGCACCGCCCTGCAGCGTGTCGTTGCCACCACCACCTCGCAGGATCACGTTCCCAGCATAGGCCGACGCGTTGAAGCGGTTGGGTCCCGGACCCCCGAGAAGTTCCACGATGTCGATCGACTGCAGTTGATCGGTGCCGGCACCGGAAAGTTCACCATCGATGAGAACCATGTTCCCTTCAGAGGATTCCCGGGCACGATTACCGGTTCCACTGCCACCGTGCAGCAGATCATTGCCGGACCCGCCGACCAGGGTGTCAAAATTCCCCCCGTTCCCCTTCAGCCGGTCGTTGCCACTGCCGCCGGCGATCCAGTCGTTGCCGGCACCGCCGTAGACCCGGTCGGCACCCCCGGCAGCGGCGAGGTTGTCGTCACCACCATTGCCATTGAGCAGGTCGTTGCCGCCACCTCCAAGCAGCGTGTCATTGCCACCACCNCCGAACATCGTGACGTTNCCGGTGAAAGCCGTGGCATCGAACGTNTTGGCCAGGTCNCCACCGACGAATTCCGCCCGCTCGATNAAGAACAACAGGTCAGCACCATCNCCGGACAACGACACNTCGGTCAGGACCAGGTCAACNTCGCCCNCGNCGATCNCCCAGTCATTGCCGGGTCCGCCATCGAGTGAATCATCACCGGCTCCGCCCTGCAGCGAGTCGAGGCTGCCGCCCTGGCCCCTGAGGCGGTCGGGACCGTCACCGCCGTCCAACCAGTCGCCGCCACTGCCACCGAACAACGTATCGGCCCCCCCGTTGCCTTCCAACGTGTCGCCGCCCGCGTTGCCGATCAGCAGGTCATTCCCGGCCCCTCCCTTCAACGTATCGGCCCCGCCTGCCCCAAACAGCGTCACGCGACCGGAAAACCCGGTCGCGTCGAGCAGGTTGTCACCGGCACCGGCGGTGATCCTGACTTCCTCGACTCCCGTCAGAACCAGCATGTCGGTGCCCGACAGTGCCAGGTCGGTCAACGTGAAGTCGGTGTCACCCTCGACTTCAACGCGGTCGTTGCCCTCGCCTCCGTCAAGCGAATCGTCGCCACCATCGGCCAGCAGCGTGTCGGCATCTCCAGCCCCGCCGTCAAGGATGTCGGCACCGGGGCCACCGGAGAGATGATCCGCCGCGTCCCCCCCGTTGAGTTCGTCGTCGCCGGCGCCGCCCACCAGGACATCTTCACCGGAATCGCCGTCGAGCGTATCGGGCCCGTCACCACCGATCATCGAATCGGCCCCGTTGCCTCCGTGAGCTTCGATCGCCCAGCCAAACCCGGGTCCGGTGCTTACCGTGTCATCGCCGTTGTGGCCGTTGATGACAATCCGGGCGGAAAAATCTGCATCGAGTCCGGCCAGTGTGATCGTGTCGTCACCGTCGGCCCCGTTGATGTAGAGGAAATCGGCCGGATGGAGAAAGGTGACCGCCGTGGTGCCATCGATGGTGACACGCGATCGACTGTCGGAAGCGATCGGATCATCTTCGATCAGGATCGTGTGCCCCGAACCTGCGGCAACGTCGATCGTGTGCGTTTCCGGCAGCACGGCCCAGCCCAGGTCCACCAGGCCGGAAAAATCGAGCTCGGTGAACGGCTTGCGTTCCCCGCTGTCGAGCGAGGGATCCATGGCCACTTCCTGCCCACCGTCGGTCACACCCTCTGCCCAGTGCCCGTTGTCGCCATCAAGCGGGACGCTCCCCAGGCCATCGTATTCGGCCAGCGAAGCCGGCCCCCCGAATTCCGACTCGACGATCCAGCCCATCCAGGACCCGTTTCCGGTGGAGATTCCCAGCAGGTGCCCCAGTTCGTGGACGGCAACCGAAAAGAAGTCGATCTCGCCGGCACCGACCGCGGTCGTGGGATCGAAGTGCCAGGACGTCAGGCTGTCAAAGGCAATCGATCCTCCCCAGGGGCCAAAGTCCGTCGGGGCCGGCAACAGCGCTCCGTCCTGGCCCCGTGCTCCGATCCGATTCAGCCAAACAGGGTCGCCGGAAGCTGAAAACCCGCCGTGGCCTCCCTGGCCGACCTCCATACCCACCAGGTCGCGGGCTCCGGCAAACACGTACAACGTATCGGCCGGCACCACCAGGTCCACTTCGCTGGCACCGGTCCCGGTGGCCGGGTCAATGAAGCTGGCCGTCCAGGTATTGGCCCCTCCGGCGGTCAGCTCCTGCAGACTGTCATCGAGCCTGTGCCCCAGGGAATCGGCCGCCGCCGAGAGCGTGTCGCGGCGCGACTGGTCCTGGAAGAACCCGGACGTGTCATAGCTGTAGTCGAACAGGAACTGGACACTCAACAGTGTCCGATCCTCGAGCGACTCGACCAGCACCGCCATCGGGTTCACCCGACGCGAGCGGGACAACCGCCTCGGTCGATATCGCCACCCTACCGACCGGCGAGCCCGGCCGAACCAAGAGCGCAACAGCATATTGTCCGTCCCGGTTGCTACTCGTCTGAAGGCCCGCCACCCCCATTATACGCGGCGTGCAGAACCGTTTGCACGAGGAGTTGTGCGAAAAAACGACCGGAGAGAATCCTGAAACTCGGGCATGCACCGTGATTCCCGTCATCCAACGTCAGTCACGGGCCTGGGTTTGCTGTGCCCTGGCACACCGTTCGGGTTGTCCGCACAACCATGGTTCGCGTTGAAACCGGTTTCCCGCGACCGTTACAGTGAAGCGAACTCGGTGGTGCTGTTTGCAACGCCAGATCGAGTGAGAACCGGAACTCCAACGACACGTTCCACATGACGAGGAGATCGAGACCATGTCATCCGCTGACGAGCAGTTGAAGATTTACGCCGTTGGCAAACGAACCGTCCTGGGGTTCGGTGGCCAGGAGATCCTCGGACAGACCAGCGTGGCCGAATACCGTGACCACCTCCTGAGCCTGATCGAGGAACACGCCGCCGAGACGGTCGCCTTCGATCTTTCCGGGATCGCGGTGATTCCCAGTGGGATGCTCGGGCTGCTGGCCTCGCTCCGCGAGCACGACGTCGCAGTCGAGCTTTTCAACCTCTCTGACGACATCCGCGAGGTGCTGGCGATCACCCGGCTCGACGAGTTGCTGAAAGTCTGCGACGGGCCGGCGTTGGCCGAATCCGACGGCGAGCCGTCAAGCGGCACTGACAGCTAGTCGACGATCTGCCACAGTCGAGCCAGCTTGTCACGTCCGGCCGAGGCGAGCGACTTGCCGTCGGCCGAAAAGTCCAGGGCGTGCACGCTGTAACCCAGCTTGCCGCCCGAGTGACCGGCGAGCGTGGACTTCAACTGGTGATCGGTCGTCGACCAGAGCTTGATCGGACCGTGCCGTTCACCCGATGCCAGCAGCAAGCCGTCGGGGGAATAGCACAGCGAAAGCACCAGCCCCTTGTGGCCCTTGAGCACCGCCACGGACTTGCCGTCGTTGACGTCCCAGATCCGGACCGTCGTGTCGAAGCTGCCCGAGGCGAGTTGCTGCCCCTTGGGAGAAAAAGCCAGCGACGAGATCTGCAGGCCGGCATGTCCGGCGGGCCGGGAAACCGGTTTCCCGCTGTCGGTATCCCAGATCGCGATCTTCCCCGTACGGCACCCGGTGGCCAGCCTCCGGCCGGTTCGATCAAACACCAGCGTATCGATCCAGCTGTCGTGTGCCTTCAACGCCAATCGCGGTCCCTCGGCCAGCCGGGACTTGGCATCGAGCCGGTACAACTGCAGCCGCCCGTCACGCAGGCCACAGGCCAGTTGCCGACCGTCAAAAGAGATCGTGACCATGCTGACTTTCTGTCCCGGCAGACCACTCCAACTCTGCTTGAGTTCGCCGGTCCGGGGATCCCAGGCCTTCACGGTTCGCTGGCTGGCTGTCAGCAGCGTTTTGCCTGCCGGGGTGAATCTCAGTGCGAGAACCCAGTCGGTGTGATCGGTCAGCGTCCGACGCGGGGGACCACCGGTCAGATCCCACAACCGCACCGTCTCGTCCCAACTCCCGGTGGCAACCAGCCCCCCGGCGGGAGAAATCGCCACCTGGGAAACCGACCCGGTGTGTCCGGAAAACTCGACCGGCTTCTGTCCAGTTGCCGATGTCACCATCAGCAGCACCAGGCCCACTGCCAGCGTCGTCGTGGCGTGTTTCATTGTGATCGTCTTCCTCGTCGATGCTGTTGGCTGCCCCCAGCATAGCGTGGTAGGATGACCCGACGAAAGCAGGTGGACAGACAGGAAACGGGGAAAGCATGGTTCCGACGGGTTCCCAGCAGATGGTCCATTCCGGCTGGTCGCGGCGAGAGATCCTGCAGGCAGGTACGCTGGGGCTGATGGGGCTGTCGATCGCCGATGTCGAGCGATTGCGTGCCGAAACGCCGAGCGTGGTGCGACCTCGCGCGGTGATCTATGTCTTTCTGACCGGCGGCTTGTCTCAGCACGAGAGTTTCGATCCCAAGCCCGACGCCCCGGCCGACATCCGTGGCACCTTCGACCCGATTGCCACCCGAACCCCCGGCGTGCAGATCTGCGAACATCTGCCGATGCTTGCGGCCCGCAGCGACAAGTGGGCCCTTTGCCGCAGCGTCTCACACTCCTGGAACGAACACGTCCAGGGGACCTGCATGATGCTGACCGGGCGAAGCGTACTGCCGCCCAGCTTCAACAGCACACCCAAGCCGACCGATTTTCCCGGGATCACGTCGATGGCAGGACGAATGGTCCCCGGCAAAGGCCACCTGCCCGGGGCGGCGGTGCTGCCCTATCCGATCAAGACGCCCGGGACACTGGCCGGACGGATGGGGCCGCGATTCGACCCCTGGATGCTCAAGGCGGCCAGCAACTGCAAGTGGTCGGGTGCCTGCCCGAACTGCTGGGATCATCAACGGCGACCCGATGCCCGGCACATCGGCTACCCGGTCTTCCGCGCTCCAAACCTCAACCTCGCCGATGGTCTCACGCAACGTCGCGTCGATTCCCGCAAGTCGCTGCTGGGTTCGATCGAACAACAGCAGCGTTTTCTCGACCGCTACGCCACCGTCAACAGCCTGAATCGCTACCGAACCGGCGCACTCAGCCTGTTGACCTCCGGGAAAGTCCGCCGGGCGTTTGACATCGAGAATGCCGACCCCCGGGCCCTGGATCGCTACGGTCGCAACCTCTTCGGCTACTCGCTGATGATGGCCGCCCGGCTCGTCGAGGTCGGCGTCAGCATGGTCCAGGTCAACCTTGGTCGTGGTGGATTCGATACGCACGGCAACGCCTTTGATCACCTCAAGAACCTGATGCTGCCTCCCACCGACCAGGCGCTCTCGGCGCTGATCGACGATCTCCACGAGCGGGGCCTGCTCGAGGACACCCTGATTGTCGCCGCCGGTGAGTTCGGCCGCACACCCCGGATCTTCACGCTGCCGCAGTATTACGAGCTGCCCGGTCGTGACCACTGGGGCGCCGTGCAGAGTGTCTTCTTCGCCGGTGCCGGAGCCAGCGGCGGCAACGTTGTCGGATCCTCGGATGCCGATGGGGGCCAGCCCAGGGAAAACAAGCAGACGCCCGAGAGCATGGCGGCGACAATCTACGACGCGTTGGGAATCGATCGACAGGCGACCTGGTTTGACAACGTCAAGCGGCCCTACGCCGTCTACCACGCCAACCCGATCGAGGGGTTGTTGGCGTAGTCGCTAGCCGGCACCCACCGGTGGCATCACCATCAACTCGTCGTCCTCGGCCAACTCGCGACCGCGGTCTCGTTCCATCTGGTTGTTGATCATCACCAGGTGAACAAAATTGCCCGGCACCTTCATCGCCGCCAGCGCGTCGTCGATCGTCGCTCCATCGGGAAGACTCAACACGTTCCGCTCGGGCGACTTCTCCTTCAATGCCGCCATCAGCTTGACGCGAATCTGCATTACTCGGCCGACTCCGAGTTCTCGGCCGCCTCGGCTTCAGCCGCCATCGCCGCGGCAACCGCGGCTGCCTTCTCCATGGCTGCCGCCTTGGGTGAAACCAGTTGGGCGTGCGAGCCACCGACGGCCACCGGCGCCGACTGGCCACCGAAGTGGTAGCCCCGGGGCTGGGCCTTCTGACCCAGCAGGGTGGTCCGGGCCAGCGTTGCGGCCACACCCGTGCCGATGTAGGCCCGACGCACATCAAAGGGGTTTTCCTTGAGGAACCCTTTCCACGCGCCCAGATCGGCCTGGGTCTGCATGATTCCCTTGACCATGCCAACGTCGGTCAACATCCCCAGGTCGTTCGCCTCGCCAACGAATACCGCACCGGTCATCTGGTCGCCGCTGAAAATGAACTTGCGGTAGATGTGATCGGCGGCGTTGGAGATCGTGACGGCGTCATCAGACGTATCACTCCAGTTGCCGAAGCTTGCGTTTTGCAGGCCGCAGACGTCCAGGATATTCAGCGACAGGCTGCCGGAATACTCCGCATCGTGCCCGGCCATGTTCGCCCCGGCGATCCGACCGTGATCCACGGCGGTGGGATGAATCGAGTGGACCTGGTTGCCACCACCTCCGAGCACCGGCCCCTGAGCAACGTCACCACCGGCGTAGACGCCCTCGGCGCTGGTCTGACAACGACCGTTGACGATGATCCCCTGGTCGGTTTCGATCCCGGCTTCCGACGCCAGGTCGGTATTGGGCCGGATGCCGGTCGCCACGATCACCACGTCGGACTCGACCGTCGCACCACCAGCCAGCGAAACGACCTTGCTGCCACCCTCGCCCTCGGAAATCGACTCGACCGATGCCCCCGTATGAACCGTGACACCTTTTTTCCCCAGCCAACTCGCGACGAGTCCCGCCGACTCGGCATCGAGCATCCGCGGCAACACGTGCCCTTCTCTCTCGACGACCGTCAGGTTCCAGCCGCGCTCGTGCATGGCGTTGAGCATGATGAAGCCGATGAACCCGGCTCCGATCATCGTCACCCGGGGTGCATCGACTCCCTCGGTCGCAGCCAGCAGGCTGGCGGTGTGTTCGAGTGTCCACAACGACTGCACGCCGGGCAGGTCGCTGCCGGGAACCGACAGGCCGACCGGGGCCGCTCCGGTGGCGATCAACAGGTTGTCGTATGCGACAGTGCTCTCGTCACACAACGTCACCGTGCGAGCGGAGGTGTCGACCGCAGTGGCCCGCTGACCGATCTTCGCGTCGACGCCCAGCCGGGAAAATTCGGCGTCGTCGGCAGTGTGTGTGTGCTCACGGGGCACCTTGCCGGCAAGCCAGTAGGGCAGAGCCATCCTGGAATGAGCCGGTTCGTCGCTGATCAACGTGATCGACGCCTCGCCGCCGCCGTATTGCCGGATCGTCTCGATCGCATTGGTGGCCACCGGGCCACCGCCGATGATGACATGCTTGGTCATGGTCAGTCGTTTCCTTGCTCTCGATGGCCATCACGGCCACCGGTGTCCTTTACATCGACGCCAGGCCCAGTTCGACCAGCTTCTCCTCGGTCGGTACACCCGCTTCGTCCCAGCCACGCTCGCGGTAATAGACCGGCAGCATGGCATCCAGATCGACAGTCACTCCTGCCGATGGGCCTTCGGTGTGAGGTTCACTGAGAAGCCGCTTGGGCAGGTTGTCGTCGGCCATGGTCAGGCCGGCCTTAAGATTCCACAGTCGTTCCAGGTTCCAGGTTCTCTCGCCAATCGTCACAAGATCGTCGAGCGTGTAATCGACGCCGGTCGCCGCGGCGACCAGTGGGACGAATGTCTCGAGCGTGCCACCGGCGAAGCCGGTGAACAGGCACAACCCGGTGGAATCGTGAACCGTCGAACGGTGCTGTTCGTGCACCACCCACTCGCTCTTGCCATCGGTCGTATGAGGCGTGCTCTCGGAGGTTTCAAACCCCGGGGTCCAGGCTCTCAGATGGCAGGCGCCCCGGTTGCACGTGGCGTAGGCCACTCCCATGCCAACAAAGCCACGGGGATCGTAAGCGGGGAATTCCTGTCCCTTCACGCCCATGAAGACGTCGGGGTTGTCCCACTTCTCACCCATCAGCTTGGCCCCCTCGGCCAGGTCGTCACCGAAGCCCTCCCGGTAGGCGGTCGCCTCGGTCATCCGCACCAGCGCCTCGGCCGAGCCGAACTCCAGTGGCATCTCGACGTGCTCGTCGGTCACCCGCCCTTCCTGGTACAACTCCATCGCGCTGGCCAGGGTCGAACCCATCGAGATCGGGTCCATGCCCAGGTCGTTACACAGCCAGTTGGCCTTCAACACCGCATCAAGGTCGCCGACCCCGGTGTCGGCACCCAGGGCCCATGCCGCCTCGTACTCGGGTCCCTCGCCGGCCTGCTTCCAGTTCTTCGGATGCGTGTTGACCAGGAACTTGTCGGAGTGCTCTCCCAGTTCGCAGACACGGCCACAGGCGATCGTGCAGGCGAAGCACGCCTTGTTGGTCGTCAGGCGGGTGTCACGGATCGTGTTGCCGTTGAGGTTCTCAGCGTGCTCGAACTGTCCCTGCTGGAAGTTGCGGGTCGGCAAACCACCAAAGGCCTGGGTCAGGTCAATCGTCGAGGCGGTGCCGAACATGCCAAAGGCTTCGTAGGTCGGGTTGACGATCATCTCGCCACGCATGTCCCACAAGGCCTTCATGAAAGCATCGCCATCAGAAACCTCCACGCCACCAGTCCCGCGAACGGCGATCGCCTTGAGCCCCTTCGATCCCATCACGGTGCCCACGCCACTGCGTCCGGCGGCACGGTGCTTGTCGTTCATGATGCAGGCGAACTTGACCAGGTTCTCTCCGGCCGGCCCGATACAACAGGTTCGCAGACCCGGGATTCCCAGTTCCTCGCGCAACCCGTCCTCGGTCTCACCCACCGTCTTGCCCCACAGGTGAGCGGCATCACGCAGTTCGACCCGGTCGTCGTAGACAAACAGGTACTTCGGCGTCGGCGACGCGCCGGTGATCATCACCAGGTCGTAGCCGGCAAATTTCAGTTCCGGGCCCCAGAATCCCCCCGAGTTGGACGTGGTGATGCAGTTGGTCAACGCGCCCTTGGTGATCACCATGTAGCGGGACCCACACGGCGCACAGGTGCCCGTCAGCGGTCCGGTGGCGAAGATCAGGACGTTCTCCGGCGACAGCGGGTCGACGGTGGGATCCATCTCCTCGTAAAGGTAGCGATCGGCCAGCCCGCGGCCGCCGACGTACTCCTCCATCCATTCCTGGGGAATGTCCTCGGGCACGGCCGTGCCGGCCGTCATGTCGACTCGCAACAACTTGCCTGTCCAACCACCCATCGTCTTCTCTCCGCTGATGATGACACCCGGGGGAGTGTCGTGTTTGACCGTTTCCACCGGCCGATGTGCTCCGACCGCCTAGCCGGAGGCAGCAACGTATTTCGAGTTGACCGTTTCGGCCCATGGTTCCAGCCAATCGCCACCCTGATCGGCGTCGACAAACTCGATTGCCGCCGTCGGACAGGCCGCCTCGCAGGCCGGTTGGCCACCGCACAGGTTGCACTTGCTGGCCGTATCGGTCAGCGGCAGCGTGTAGACGGTACCGAAGGGACAGGCAATCGTGCACAGGTGACACCCGATGCACAGTGATTCGCTGACGATCTTGGCCCCGCTGTCGCCGTCGACATCGATCGCGTTGACCGGGCACGCGTTCATGCACCACGCCTCGTCACACTGCAGGCAGGTGAACGGGGCATAGCTGGCTTCCTCGTCGAAGACGTTGACGCGGATCAGAGAGCGAGACGGTTGAAACGTCCCGGTCTGGACCCACGAGCAGGCAAGCTCGCAGTGCATGCAACCGGTACACCGGTCCGGCACGATATTCAGCATCATGGTCATCGAACGCTCTCCTCCCGAAATCAACCACCCGGCCCAACCGCATCGTCTGGTGGCCGCGGTGAGAACACTTTGTACTCGGATCCCGCCGGAATGTCAAAATCGGTGACGTGCTGTGACGGCCGCCGGTCACGCCACGGGCACGAGCAACCGCCGTGCCGTTGTCATCCCCGAACGATCACGTGACAATGCGTACCCGGCCGATCCGGCCGGATCCCAAGGAGAAGACCCGGCTTCCCGTTCCTTGCAGAGGCGACCGACCCATGCGTGGTGACCAAGTTATTGCCGAGATCCTCAAACGCGAGGGTGTCGAACAGATCTTCCTGTTCCCGTTCACCCCGATCCTTGAAGCGGTCTCGGCGGCGGGAATTCGTCCGATCGTCGCTCGCCAGGAACGCGTGGCCGAGAACATGGCCGACGGTTTTTCACGGATCACCAACGGTGCCAGGATCGGCACGGTCACCGTCCAGCAGGCCGCGGGTGCTGAAAATGCGTTTGCCGGTATCGCCCAGGCCCTCACCGATTCCAGCCCGATCCTGTTTCTGCCG
The DNA here is from genome assembly GCA_002726205.1 of Planctomycetaceae bacterium. GTDB lineage: Bacteria > Planctomycetota > Planctomycetia > Planctomycetales > Planctomycetaceae. Next base: position 179,535 of record PBSL01000021.1, read on the forward strand.
GGCGGCATGAGCCGTCTCGAAGCGGGCACTCCTCCCAGTTTCGACGCGGTTCCCAACTTCGCGGCGACCACGAAATGGGCCGACCGGATCCCGACCGCCGACGCGATCCCCCAGCGGATGCGACGGGCATTCACCGCCCTGCGGACCGGGCGGCCCGGCCCGGTGATGCTCGAGGTTCCCGTCGACGTGGCCGTCGAAGATCTCTCGACCGACCTCGACTACCAACCGGTCGCGGCGGCCCGCGCCGGGACCGATCCCGACGCGATCCGCGACGCCGCCAAGCTGCTGCTTGCCGCCGAACGGCCGATGATCTGGGCCGGCCAGGGCGTCCTGTATGCCGAAGCCACCGCGGCGGTGACGGCGGTGGCCGAATTCCTCGGGGCACCGGTGATGACCACGCTGCTGGGAAAAAGTGGCTTCGACGAAACCCACCCACTGTCCCTGGGCACCGGGTCCCACAGTTGCACCGATATGGCGATCGACTACCTGGATCACTGCGATGCCATTCTCGCCCTGGGCACCAGCCTGACCCACTCGGTCTTCGCCCCCGACATCCCGGCCGGCAAGCGGATCGTCCACAACACCATCGACCCCCGCGACCTGAACAAGCACCACACCGCCGATGTCCCACTGCTGGGTGATTGCCGGCTGGCGGCCGAGTCATTGCTCGAAGAGCTCAAGAGTGTCTCCGGAAGCGGCGAGGGGCGGCCCGAGCGCGAGGTCGCCGAGGCGCACGTGGCCGGGACCCGTGCTGCCTGGGACGCACGCTGGGCCGAGAAACTCACCAGCGACCAGGTGCCACTGAACCCTTACCGCGTGATCGGCGAGTTCATGGCATTGACCGATCCGGCCCAGACGATCGTCACTCACGATTCAGGAAACCCTCGTGACCAGCTGGTGCCGCTGTATCGGCCGACCACTCCCCGTGGCTATCTCGGCTGGGGACACTCCACCCAGCTGGGCTTCGGACTGGGGGCGATGATGGGCGCCAAGCTCGCCTGCCCCGAGAAGCTCTGCGTCAACTTCATGGGCGATGCCGCGATCGGGATGGTTGGAATGGACATCGAGACGGCTGTTCGCGAGGAGATCCCGATCCTGACCGTCGTGCTGAAAAACTCGGCGATGGGCAACTACGAAAAGCACATCCCGATTTCTGTCGAGAAATACGGCACGAAGTTCCTGACCGGCGACTACGCCGACCTGGCCCGGGCCCTGGGCGCCCACGGTGAACGGGTCGAACAACCCGCTGACATTCGGGCAGCCTTCGAACGAGGGATCGCGGCCAACGCCGAAGGAAAACCGGCGCTGATCGAGTTCATCACCTGCGAGGAACCCGACATGGCAATTCCCCCGCGGAGCTAGAACGACTGACCGGGGATCCGGCCGGAGCGAGTGCCTCAGGCAAGCAGCCCGTCGACGACACGAGCCCCGGTCACATCGGGATCGGTCAACCGTTCGGGACGGCCAGCGACGCGGTAGGCCAGGCGGCGGTGGTCCAGGCCCAGTTGCTGCAGGATCGTCGCGTGCAGGTCGGCCACGCTGACACGGTCTTCGACAGCCGCGTAACCGAAATCATCGGTCCCCCCGTGTACGTGACCGGCACGGAATCCGCCCCCGGCCATCCACAGGCTGAACGCGTTGCGGTTGTGGTCGCGGCCGTCCTTGGCTTCCGAAATCGGCAAACGACCAAACTCGCCGGTCCACATCACGATCACCTCGTCGAGCAAACCTCGCTGCTTCAAGTCGGTCACCAGGGCGGCACTGGGTTGATCGGTCTGGCGACAGATATTCGGCAGGTCAGCGGGCAGGTTGTTGTGGTTGTCCCACGGCTGGGAACTCGGCTTGACCGGGGGAAAGATCTGCACGAACCGCACGCCGGCTTCGACCAGTCGACGGGCCATCAGGCACCTCAGCCCGTAGGCGGCCGTCGTCGGGTTGTCCAGGCCGTAGCGTGACCGCGTCTCCCTGGTTTCCTGCTTCACGTCCAGCAGGTCGGCTGCCGCCAGTTGCATTCGCGCGGCCAACTCGTAGTTCTGGATCCTCGCCTCCAACTCCGTTTCACGCGTGTATCGTTGCTGGTGGCGGCGATTGAGCGTCGCCAACAGCTCCAGTGCCCGCCGCCTGCCGCTGGCCGTGACATTTTTTCCCGGGTTGAGGTGATGCACGGCGTCTCCACCGCTGTTGAACTCGGTCCCCTGAAACACCGCCGGCAACCAGCCACTCGACCAGACCATCTTTCCCGACGTGTTGTAGCCCCGGGGATCACGCAACACGATATAGCCGGGCAGATCGTCTCGCTCGGTCCCCAACCCGTAACAGATCCACGACCCCATCGCCGGTCGACCGGCAAACGTCTTCCCGGTCTGCATCATGTTGATCGCGAACGGGTGATTGTTGTGCCCGGTGTGCATCGAGCGGACCAGGCAGATGTCGTCGGCAATCGCGGAGATGTGGGGAATCGTCTCGCCCAGGTGCATTCCGCACTTTCCGTGATGCTGAAACGAGAACGGGGATTTCAACAAGACGTTGTTGTTGTCCAGTTGGAACGTCTCGATCTCCTGGCTGGGAACCTTTCCGTGCTGACGGGTCAACTCGGGCTTGTCATCGAAGAGGTCCATCTGCGACGGGCCACCGTTCTGGAACAGCTGGATGACCGCCCTCGCTCGTGCCGGCCGGTGTCCGGATCGCGGCAGCAGGTTCTGCCCATCGCCGTCGGCCGCCAACAAGCCCTCGCGCTGAAACATCCCGGCCAGGGCCAACGTTCCAAAACCCGCCCCGACCTCGGCGAGCATCTTCCGCCGCGTTTCCGGAAACTCTCTCGAGGCCGTCATGTCTTTTCCCATCACTTCACCTGAGTGCCGGCTCCACGCGAAGCCGTCCGTCAAATTCACCCGATCACTGAACAAACAGGAACTCGTTGGTACACAGCAGCATCTGGCAAAGATCGCGCAACGCGTTGTTCCCGGCCACGTCAGAAGCCTGGTCATCAAGAAACCGACGGCAGGCGCTCAATTCGTCACCGGCGGGCTCGCGTGCCAGGGTCAGTCGGTAGGCCCGGCGGACCTGGGACACGCGATTGTCGCCGACCTCCCTGTGAACCCGCTCGGCCAACACGCCAGCCTGGTCAACAACAAACTGGCTGTTGAGCAGTGCCAGCGACTGCAGCACGGTCGCCGACTGCGGCCGCTTGGTGCAATTGATCGGCACCACGGGAGAATCGAAGATCTCGAGAAATTTCAGGGGATAGACCCTGCGAGCCAACAGGTAGATGCTGCGGCGATTCCGGCTGGTGGGCCGTGGACCCGGCTGAACCAGCGACAGGCCGCTTGGCGGTTTTGTCAGCATCACCGGGGGACCGCCGGGGTGAGGATCAAGATTTCCGGCGACGGCCAACACCGAATCCCGAACCGCCTCCGCCTCGATCCGTTTCAGGTTCGCTCGCCACAACAGCCGATTCTTCGCGTCGACGGTCACCGCACGGGCTTCGAAGGCCGGCGCCCGGAAGGAGGCCTGGCGGTAGGCGGTCGAGAGCATGATCCGGCGGTGCAGATGTTTCAGGCTCCAGCCGTGTTCCACAAAATCGACGGCCAACCAGTCGAGCAGTTTCGGGTGGCTCGGTGCCGCTCCGTTGCGACCGAAGTTGCCCGGCGTCGTGACAATACCGGCGCCGAAATGGTGGTGCCACGCGCGGTTGACGATCACACGCGCTGTCAGCGGATGATCGGGCCGGGTCAACCAACGGGCCAGTGACAGCCGTCGGCCGCTACTGCCCGGCCGGGCATGATCGGGTCGCACTGCCAACTCGGCCGGACCATCCGAGAGCACTTCCAGGAATCCCGGAACAACCGGAGCACCCGGCTTGTTCCATTGTCCTCGTCTGAGTACCCGGGACGGCGAATCGGGTCCGACATCCCAAAGAGCCTGGATCTTCCCGTAGCTGCGACGCGCCCGTCCCAGGGCCTGGATCCGGTTCTTCAGTTCCGCGATCGTCTTCTGCTGGTCCTCTTGCTTGCCGGCCTTTTCGGCCGCCTTCAGCTTCGACGTCAGTTCCCTGGTCTGGGCCGTCAGCGAGGCATTGTGCTCGTCGATCCGGGATCGCTCGGTCGCCGAGACATCCGGCAACCAGCGGTCCTGGGGCTTCTTCCAGGAATGGACATTCAGTGCCGGTTCGAAACAGGCCATGAACCGGTAGAAGTCTCGCTGCGGAATCGGGTCGTACTTGTGGCTGTGACAACGGGCGCATTCCAACGTCAGTCCCAGCAGGCTGCTGGAGACGGTTTTCATCAGGTCAAACAGCACGTCGTAGCGTTCCTTCACCCCGTACTGGGCCTCGCTGGTCGGGTCCTCGATGTTCCTCAGAAAACCCGTCGCGATCAGCTTCTGGCGGACCTCCGGAGTCCACTGCTTGAGCGTGTCCCAGGCGACCAGTTCATCACCGGCAAGTTGTTCGGTGATGAACTGGTCCCAGGGCAGGTCCTGGTTATGAGCGGAGATGCAGTAGTCGCGGTACTGCCACATTCCTTCATTGAGGTAGATCGTCGCTGCGTCTCCATCGAAGAGCCGCACATCGACATAGCCGGCCGCGTCCATCCAGTGCCGGCCCCAGCGTTCGCCGTACTGGGGATGAGCCAGCAGCCGATCGAGCAGTCGCGAGTACGCCCCCGGGCGAATGTCGTTCAGAAACGCCTGCTGCTGCTGCAATGAGGGCGGCAGGCCCAGCAGGTCAAGACAGGCACGGCGAAGCAGTGTTGCCCGGTCAGCATCGGCGGCAAACTCCAGGCCATCGGACTCGAGTCGCCCGAGCAGGAATCGATCGATCGGAGAGCGGACTCGCCCCCCTGCAGTCACCTCCGGCAAACGCTGCCGTACCGGCTTCCGGAAGGCCCAGTGCTTGCGATCCTCGGCACTGACCAGTGCCAGCGGCGGCACGTCGCCGAGGTCCTCCTTCGACGCTGCTCCTGCCAGGATCCAGCGCCTGATCACTCCTCGCTCAGCCGCCGACAACTTCTTCTCTCCTTTCGGAGGCATCTCACCCGACTCGACCAGTTGCACCAGGAAACTCGCCCCCGGCTTCCGTCTCACGATCACCGGACCACTCTCGCCGCCGGACAGGATCCCGGCGAGGCTCCGCAGATCGAGCCTTGCCTCCCGCGACTGTTGACCGTGACAGTCGACGCAATACCGGGACAGCAAGGGCCGGATGTCCTTCTCGTAGCTCGGGGGATCGGGCACCTTCGCACCGACGACGGTCAGTTTCGCGACCAATCGGGTTGCGTCGCCGTGATGCGGTTCTCCCGTCCCGTCAGCAACGCAATCGGCGATGAAGTAGACAAAGTCGCCGGGCACCACTTCCAGGTCGCCGATCCTGAAGCGGCCGTGCTCGGTCGCTGTCCCGAAATCCGCGTGTCCCCTGGCCAGCGACAGGGGTTTGAAACCGTGTTCGAGATCGGGAGCCGGCCCGCGTTCAACGTACCAGTTGATCTGGGAATTCTTGCCGCAGCAGTTTTGGGCATGATGAAACTCGCCGCTGATCTCCAGGCGCCCGGCCACCGGACTCCGCCAGCCGATCACGATCGCGTGATCCGGCCCCGGGGCGATCACTGTCTCCCCGGCCTGNAAATGGATCCCGACGTTCTGCGGGGCCGTGTAACGACCGGCAAACGGTGCCAGGGCCGGGCCGAGCTTGAAGGTCCAGGCCTGCAGCGGTGCGGCGAACAGCCTGTCACCACGCTGCGTCAACAACGCGTAGCGACCATCCCGCAGCCATCGACGCGTGCCGACCGGACCCTTCGATCGCGTGGTTCTCAGCAAGTGCCAGACCGAATCGAATCCCAGCAGGTCGGCCTGGGGATTGTTCGAGCCGGGCTGGGTCTTCAGATCCTGCTGAAAATCCCAGGTCACCCGCCCCGGCCTGGCGGTCGGTTGCTTTTTCTGTCGGCCCGGATTTTTCCCGCTGCCCGGCTCATCGGCAAACAGCCCGCCGGCAGCCAGCATCACGATCGTGCAACACCGGGCCACAACTTGCAGACGCGTTCTCATCACGCCATTGTACTTGAAGCACATTCTCCACGAACACCGCCACCGACTCACTTCAGGGGAATCACCACGATGCCAACCGGTTCGCCCAGCACTCCCACCGCCGCAATCTCCCGCCGCCACTTCCTGCAGGCCACCGCGATCGCCGCCGGGACCGGACTGGCCGTCGCCAGGCCCAAGGCCGGGCCGAAAGTCCGAACGGTGCTGGGCCCGGTCGACGCCGACACACTGGGTGTCACGTTGATGCACGAGCATGCTCCGGTGATCGACTGGGCCGAGTTGTTCGAATTGCCGCCGGCACCGATCGCCCCGGTCCGCAAACAGATGCTCGACACGTCGATCCGCCTGCTCGAACGGTTCCACAAGACTCTCGGCAAGGGACAGGGCCCGGGTGCGATCGTCGAGTGCACCCCGATCCGCGTGGGACGCTACCCGCGGTTGCTGGTCGACCTGGCCCGGCGAACAAAGGTCCACGTGATCGCCTGCACCGGGTTCTGGTGCGAGGCGATGGCGCCTCAACATCCCTGGGCCATCGCCCTGGGCCAGAAAAAGAACGGGGTCCGCAAGATCGCCGACCTCTACATCCGGGAAATCACCCGTGGAATGGAAGATCCCCACGGGGAATGGGGCAAGAAGTTCACGAAGATCCCCGTCGGGATCATCAAGTGCGCCACGAGCACCTATCTCCGCCCCAGCGAAAGGCGATGCCACGAGGCGGCGGCGATCGCCAGCCGGGCGACGGGTTGCCCGATCACGACCCATACGACCGACGGCGGCGGCCTGGAAGAAGCCCAGTTGTTCCTCAAGCGGGGAGTCGATCCCGGCAGGGTGATCATCGGTCACCAGGGAAATCTTGATGATCGCACCGAGTTGGAATCCCACGAGTATCACCGACGGCTGGTGGGAATGGGCTGCAACGTCCAGTTCGACCGCGTCGGTCATGCCGAGAAGTACGGGAACGAGAAGATTGCCCGACAGGTCAAGGCCCTGGTCGATTCGGGCCACGTCAAGCAGGTCTTCTTCAGCCACGACAACGGACCCTACTTCAACAACGACTACGCCGGCACGAAGGGTTCCGACAGTGACTGGAAAATTACGCAAAGCGATTACACGGTCGTCACCACGGGCCTGGTCAAGGCGATGAAGACCCAGGGAATCTCCGACAGCAACATCCAGGCGATGCTGGTCAGCAACCCGCGACGCGTGCTGGCCTTCTGATCGAATGCCACTGATTCCCATCGAGTCGATTGACGACCCGCGGATCGAGATCTACCGCAACCTGCGGTGGACCAACCGGACCCGCGACCTGGGGATGATGGTTGCCGAAAGCCTGCGGGTGGCGCGACGGCTGGTCGAAAGCGACTGCGAAACCGTCACGCTGCTGATCAGCGACCGCAAGGTCGACAAGTTCTCCGGGTGGTTGCCGCCGGAAGTCCCCGTCTACGTGATCGAACACGACCAGGCCACGCAGCTGGTTGGTTTCGATTTCCATTCCGGGGTCCTCGCCTGCGGCCTGCGGCCCCCCTCCCCGTCGCTGACTGAACTGGTTGATCCCGACGTGGCGGTCCAGACACTGGTCGCCTGTCCGCGGATCAGCGATGCCGAAAACCTGGGCGTGATCATCCGCCTGGCGAACGCCTTCGGAGTGGACGGGCTGATCGTCGGTCGCGGCACCGCCGACCCCTTCTCGCGACGGACCCTGCGGGTCTCGACCGGATCGGCCCTCGAGTTGCCCATCCGTCAAAGCCAGGACCTGGAAGCTGACCTTTCGAGCCTGCAGGCCGAATACGAATTCGAGATCGCAGCGGCCGTCATCGATGAGCGATCGATCCCGATCTCTGCCGTTCAACGACCCCGACGACTGATCCTGGTACTCGGCAACGAAACCCACGGGATCGATGATTCACTGGAAGCAATCTGCGATCACCGCTGGACCATCCCGATGACCGACCGTGTCGAGTCGATCAACGTGGCCGCTGCCGCCGGGATCTTCTTCCACAAGTTCCACGAACAATCCACCTCACTCGAGCAACAGAACAACAATGTCCTCGACAACAGTCCTTCCACTTGAAGACATTCTCCCCGGCCTCGAACCCCGACTCGAGCAACTGGTCATCAATGAACGATTGCCGGGGCTGATGGTCGGCATCGTGATCGACCAGGACCTGGCATGGTCACAGGGTTTCGGGACGCGGGACCTGGCAACCGGTGAACCGGCCGACCGTCACACCCTGCACCGTGTCGCCTCGATCACCAAGACGCTGACCACCACCGCGATCCTGCAATTGCGAGATCGCCGGCTATTGGCTCTCGACGACCCGTTGACCGGGCACCTGCCCGAGTTTTCCCAGGCCCGGGCGGTGGAGGGGAGCCACGAACAGGTCACGCTCCGCCGGTTGCTGACACACCGGTCCGGACTGGTCACCGAGACCCCGCTGCCGACCTGGACCTCCTCGGAATTCCCCTCGCGCGAACAGATTCTCGCCGCGCTGCCGGAAACGGAAATCGTGCTCCCGGCCGACCACGCCTTCAAGTACTCCAATCTCGCCTTCGGCCTGCTTGGCGAAGTGATCGCGAGAATCTCGGGACAGTCTTACTTCGAGTACGTCCAGCAGCACATCCTCGAACCGCTGGGGATGACCGACAGCGTTTACGAGTTGACCGATGACACCCGCCAATCGATGGCCATCGGCTACTCGCCGGAACTCTTTCGAGACGAGACCACTCCGGCGGCGTATGTCAGCCTGGGCGGCGTTGCGGCCTGCGGTGGACTGCACTCGAACGTGGCCGATCTGGCCCGCTGGATCGCGTTTCAGTTTCGTACACGGCCGCAGGACGGCACCGCCGATGCCGTGCTCGCACCGACCACGCTCGACGAATTCCACCAGCCGCAGTATTCCGAACCCGACTGGTCCGCCGCCCAGTGCCTGGGATGGCGTTCGTTGCGAGTCGGCAACAACGTCTACCACGGCCACGGCGGGGGTATCTTCGGATTTTCTTCCCAGGTCCTGTTCTCGAAACAGCACCGGATCGGGGCAATCGCCCTGGCCAACCTCTGGCCGTATCCAATGATCCAGTCGGTGACCGTGCAGATTCTCGAACGACTGCTCGGCAACCCCGATCCACCACCACTCTCGCCTCCTCCTGCAGTCCCCAACACCCATCCGATCACCCGGCCGTGTGTCCCCGGCGACGACGATCCGACATCACTGCTGGCCGGGCTCTACGTGGCCGACCCGGGCGTCCCGGTTCACATCGAGTCCCGCGGCGGCCACCTGCGACTGGTTCTCTCGCCGCTTTGGCCCTACCCGCTTCACGCCGGCGGTGTTCTTGAACCGACCGACAAGGCCCTGGTCTTCCGGGTCCGCGGTGGGCGTGGCGCGGGTGAACTGGCCGTCTTCGAATCCGGCGAAGACCGGTCACCGACGCGATTCACTCTGGGGGGATTCCTCTACCGCAAGGTGATGGCCTAGGCCGGACACCGTTGGTCGCTGTTGATCGACACGTCCGTGGACCGATATCATGAGCGTGCCGCCTTTCCCGGGGTCCGGATGATGATCAGCGTTCTCGGAAATCGAAAACAGACCTGCGACGGCCTGACACGTCGCGACGCGCTCACCGCCGGCGGCCTGTCGCTGCTGGGGGCCTCGCTCCCGGACCTGCTGGCCGCCGAATCGGCCCAGGGCGGCCCGGGCCGGAACTCGACTTTCCCTGGGAACGGACCGGCGAAAAACGTGATCCTGGTCTACCTGTTCGGCGGGCCGCCGCTGCACGACACGTTCGACCCCAAGTTCCAGGCGCCAAAAGAAATCCGCGGCGAGTTCGGTGCAACGGCAACCGATGTGCCCGGCGTTCACTTCTGTGAATTGCTTCCGCAGGTCTCCCGTTGGATGGGTCGCTCGACCCTGATTCGTTCGGCACGCCACCACACCAACGATCATTCGGCCGGGCTGCTCTACACGATGACAGGCAAGCCAGCCGCGAAGGTCCAGCCCAGCGTACCGATCCTGCCCACGCAGGCCCCGAGCATGAACTCGGTCATCGAGTACCTCTCGCGGCACGAGCACCGCGAGTTGCCGGCATCGGTCTGGATGCCCTGCTACACCGGTTGGGGCCAGAACTCGATCCGTCCCGGCCTGTACGGCGGATTTCTGGGCCGGCGTTTCGACCCGTTCATCACCAAGTGCAAGGTGCACAGCGACAAACCGGCCAAGTACGCTCATCCGGAACGTACCCTGGGTCGCGTCCTGCTGCCCGATGTCACGCTGCCCGAGCAATTGACGCTCGATCGTCTCGAACGACGTCGCAGCCTCTCCGAGCAATTCTCCCGGGAAGTCAACCGCCTCGAGCGCACCGGTGCCGTCGAGGCCTTCGATCGCAACCATCGCCGGGCCTATGACCTGCTGACATCGACGAACCGTCCCAACAGTCCCTGGCGGGCATTCGACGTCTCGGGCGAACCCACGGCCCTGCAAACGCGTTACGGCAACAACCTCTATGGCCACTCGATGCTGACCGCCCGCCGACTGGTCGAGGCGGGTGTGCGATTCGTGACGGTGACCTGGGAAGTCTTCGAGACGGCCAAGATCGACCTGGACGGCTGGGACACGCACCAGCGAAATTTCCATATCCTTCGTGACCACCGCCTGCCCGTCTTCGACCAGGCCTACTCGGCCCTCTGCAAGGATCTCGACGACCGGGGCCTGCTCGACGAGACCCTGCTGCTGGTGATGGGGGAGATGGGCCGGACACCAAAGGTCAACAGCCGCGGAGGCCGCGACCACTGGTCGTTCTGCAGCAACATCCTGATGACCGGAGCCGGCGTGAAGCAGGGGTATGTCCACGGCCATTCCGACAAGATCGGCGCCTACCCAGCCGATCGCCCCGTGGGTCCGGAAGCCTTGATCGCGACCGTCTATGCGGCGATGGGACTGGACACGACCATGTCGATCCACGATCCCTCCAACCGCCCCCACCCGATCGCTCAACGCGGCAACCCCGTCGCCGACATTCTTGCCTGACGGCCGACCGGCGTGTCGATATCCCCGAAGAAACTCACCCTCGAGAAACATCATGGAACATCGTGTCCTCGGCTCCAGCGGCCTGCTTGTCTCCCCGATCTGCCTGGGCACGATGACCTTCGGCACTCCTGTTGCCGAGGCCGATGCGATCCGGTTGGTCCACGAGTCGATTGACCAGGGCGTCAATTTCATCGACACGGCCAACTGCTACGAAGGCTACGACCGTGTCCTGGGCAGCACCGGCGGTGTCGCCGAAGAGATCACCGGCAAGGCGATCGCCGATCGCCGCGACCGGGTGGTGTTGGCGACGAAGGTCGGTGCCCCGCTGGGTCCCGGGCCCCAGGACCGAGGACTCTCGCCACTGCACATCCAGCGCGAGATCGAAGCGAGCCTGCGACGATTGGGCACCGACGTGATCGACCTCTACATCATCCACTGGCCCGACCGCCAGACCCCGCTGGAGGCCACGCTCGAAGCCCTCGACCGTGTCGTCCGCCAGGGCAAGGCCCGCTACGTCGGTATCTCGAACCACTCGGCCGCCCAACTGTGCCGACTGCTGTGGCTGTCGGAGAAACACGGTTGGCCACGACCGGTCTCCTCGCAGATCCCTTTCAGTTTTCTTCGTCGCGATTTCCAGTACGACCTGCCGTTCTGCGAGGAATTCTCGATCGGGGTCACGCCCTACCAGTCGTTGCAGGGAGGATTGCTGACGGGCAAGTACCGGCGGGATCAAGAGGCCCCGACCGGATCGCGAGCGGCCGAAAAACCCGAGTGGGTCTGGGAACGAAACGACTCGCTGTATGACACGCTCGAGGCACTGGAGGCCCTGGCTGCCGAGATCGACACCACGCCGGCTCGTTATGCCCTGGCCTGGACACTGGCCCAGCCGGCGATGTCGTCGCTGGTCGTCGGGGCCAAGCACTCCGAGCAGGTGGCCGACGCGGTCGCGGCAACCGAGATCGAGATCCCGGCCGAGCACTTTGCCCGGATCGACGAAATCGTCCCACCACCATGGCACCAGTCGGATCCGATCCGCTAGGCCTCGGCCAGTGCCGACCTGTTTGCCTGCTGCTCGTTCTCCAACCAGGCCGGCAGCGCCGCGGCGTAATCGTGAGCCTGCTGGATCATGTCCACGCCGACCCGTTGCCGCCAGGCCTCGGTCAAGCGTTCGACCACCGGACCACGTTGCCCGTCTCCAACGACCTGGCCTTCGAATGATCGGCCATGAACGATGCAGTACGACGTCGACGTGCAGAAAATCTCGTCGGCCTGCAGCGCCTCGTACCGACCCAGATTTCGCTCGACCAGCGGGATTCCTTCCTCCGCCGCCAGCTCCAGGACCGTCGCCCGGCTGACCCCCTGGAGAATGTTCCTGGGTTCGGGTGTCGAGATCGCGCCCTCGTGAACCAGAAAGATATTCCAGCCCGGCCCCTCGGCCATGAACCCGTCGGGGTCAAACATCACCGGCCAGGACCCCTCGCCGATCCGCTGGCCCTGCAGTTCGGCCAGCTTGTAGTGCATCCGGCTGCGGGTCTTGGCCTTGGCATCGATCAGGTGGGCCGGAAGTGCCTGCTGTGCGGGAACGACGATGTCGACCCCCCGGGTGTACTTCTCCGCGAAGGGGCCCATGTGGGTGATCAATGGCCAGGTACTGATCGTGACCGTCGGCTTGACGCCCTCCGGCCACAAGGACCCGTAGACGGGAAGCGGACCGCGTGAGACATCATGCATGATCCACCAGTCCATGCCCTCCTCTTCAGTCGCCTGGTTCTTCTCGAGCGTCAACTGCGTCTGTTCCTCCATCTCGTCGATGGTCAAGCCGCAGTCAATCTCGAGCAGGCGCAGCGAGCCGTACAGGCGTTCCAGGTGCTCGCGGAGCTTGAAAGACCGGCCATCGAAGGTCCGTGTCATCTCGAAGGCCATGTCACCATACATCAGTGCACAGTCGAAGATCGAGACGCGTGCCTCGCGTTCTGGAACAAACTCGCCGCTGAAGTACACGACACGTCCGGCCATGGCTTGGTCTCCAAGTGTTGTTGGTCACGCTGGGGATTGTCTTCAGAACGACTTGATGACGGTTCCCCCGTCGACGGTAATGGCGGTCCCGGTGATATAACTGCCCGCCTCGCTGCCCAGCAGCAGCGCCGAGCCAACCAGTTCCCTCGGGTCGCCCCAGCGGCCCAGGGCGGTTCGCTCGGCGAAGAAGGCCACCTGGTCCTCGGTCAGCACGCTCCGGGGCAGATCGGTCAGGAAGGGACCCGGACAGATCGTGTTGACGGTGATCCCGGTGCTTCCCAGGTCCAACGCGCTGGCACGCGTCAGTCCCAGCAAGCCGCTCTTGGTTGCCGAGTAGGCATTGCGGCCCTCCTTGCTGACCAGTCCCATGATCGAGGAAATATGGATCACGCGTCCCCAGCCGCGGTCCTTCATCTGCGGCACCAACTCGCGGGTCAGTGCCATGCAACTGCTGAGGTTGAGCTCGATGATCCGGTCCCAGTTCTCGTCGGTGATCGCATCGATCTCCTCGGGAACATTCGACCCCGCGTTGTTGACCAGGACATCAACGCGTCCCATTTCCGCCAGGGCCGTCTCGGCGAGTCGCTTGACGGCCTCCCGGTCGGTCATGTCGGCAACGACGGTCAGGCCGCGGATATCGAGTCCATCACTGATCTCGGCCAGGGCGGCATCCAGTTCGTCCTGGTGGCGGCTGGAAATCACCACGTCGGCACCGGCCTCGGCAAATCCACGGGCCATCGCCAGGCCCAAACCCTTGCTGCCACCGGTCACCAGGGCCACGCGGCCACTCAAATCGAAAATCGTCCCTTTCATCGAGTTCTCCATCTCCTGTCTCTCTACGCTTGAAGTCCCGGTTGTTCTTGGCGAGAGTGAGCATACTCGGAGCGGGCCACAACAGCCAACTCACGTCGGGCCGATCGGCCCGATCGGCCCGATCTGTCCCGCGGAAGGAGACCTACCGATGGCTGCACGGATCAACTGGTACTACCAACGCAAGGGCTGAACCAGCTGCGTCAAAGCGCAGGGGTTCCTTGCCAAGATCGATGCCCAGATCGGCGAGCAGGTCGATGCTCGCCAGGATACCTACGACGCCCGCCGCGCGGCGACGCTGGCCCGCGAGGCGAACCACCTGTACGTGGCCCGTGGCAAGTCCTTCCGGCACGTCAACATGAAGTCCGAGCGGCTGAGCAACCAGGAACTGACCGACCTGATCACCGGCCGCAGTGGAACGCTGAGAGCACCGGCGATCTGCCGCGGCAAGACACTCATCGTCGGTTACAGCGACGCGTTGTACGAGAAGCTGTTCGTGTAGCCGGGACTACTCGTCGTCGAGTTGGTCGTAGAGTGGCAGGTGGCGGTAGTAGACCTCCAGGACCAGCAGCTTCATCGCGGTCGCGTAAATCCGCCCACCCTGGTTCTCCCAGTTGTCGGCCGGATCCCAGGTGCCGGCCATCTGCCCCGACGTCTTCTGCGTACTGACCAGTTGCTTGCGGAGCGGCTCGTTCCACGCTTCCCAGTATTTCCCCTGCATGTGGTACATGACCTGGGTGGCGTAGTACCAGTAGTAGGAGGAGTTTTTCTGGTTGGAACGGGGGAGGTTCTTCAACAGGTAGTCGGCCCCGGCCCGCATCCTCGGGTCGTTTCGATCGACACCCATGAACTGCAGGCACAACAGGCCCTCGGCGGTCATCGACGGACGAACACTGCTGTTGGTGTAACCGAACTGTCCCCCGACCGGCTTGTTGCCTTCGACACGTTTCAGCCATTTGTCGAGCAATGCGATCGATCGGGGGGGAATCGTCAGGCCCGCCATTTCACCACTTTTCAACGCCATCATCTGCCACCCGACAACCGAGGTGTCGCCGGCTTCTCCCGGACGATACCGCCACCCGCCGGTGCTCTGGTTCTGCGCCTTGACGATGAAATCCAGCGACTTTTCCGCGGCGGGCTTCAACTTCGGGTCCTCGGTCATCCCGTAGGCTTCGCACAACGCAATCGCGGCAATTCCGTGGCTGTACATCTGGGCGTGCGCCGAGTCGCCGGTACTGAGCAGGTCGCCGTTGGCTTTTTGTTGCGACGCGAGCCAGTTGACTCCTTTTTCGACCACCTGCTGGAAGCGGCCCGAACGGTGGGTGTGACCGGCAGCCAGGAAGGGCAGCAGGGCCATGCCCGTCGCCGCGGTATTGGAGTGGACCCGGCCGGCACCCGAGCAATTGGGGTGCTTGCCCTTGCACTGCGTCTGGAACTGGTTGAGGCTCCAGTGGCCATTCTTGTCCTGGTGGGCAGCCAGCCAGACCAGTCCGCGATTGACCGCCTCTTCGGATGAGTCACTGCCGCCGAACAGCTTGATATATTTCCGGCGGGTGTCTCCCTGCCGCAGCGTGAACAGTGCCCGCAGTCCCGCGTTGTCCTCGGCCAACGCCACCCGCGGCGCCCGGGCCTTGCGACGATCCAGACGCGTGACCAGCGGTCCGAAATCGGGCGCGACCTTGTTCTCCACCGGTCCCTGCTCGCCGATGATCACTCGATCGGGAACACGCCGGATGGGTCCGGACAGTTCGCGGGGCGTGCGGATATTGGCGACGGAAACGGCCGAGGACCGCTGCAGCGTGCTGTCCTGCGAAGCCAGGGCGCCGACGGCGGTTACCCGTTCACCGGTCAACGCCGGTTCGTCCACCTCGGTCACCGGTGTGGCAACGGCACCGACAGCCACCGGTCGTTTCCGGCGGGCGATCTTTCGCGTTGTTCTCGGAGCCACCTCCCGGTCGGGAGTCGCCAGGCTGGCGGTTGCCGGCGACGTATCGGCGACCGGCAGAGCAGTCGAATCAGCGACAGCCCGCTCGAGACCGGGAGCGGCCGCCACGGTCCGCCGGCGGCGCGGCACGCGGCGGGCCACGCTCGCATCGGCCACCTTCACGTCACTTGTCCTGGCCGACTCCACCCTGGTCGATTTGTCAAGCACCACCTCGCTGTCAATTCCGGCGGCAGTCCGGGAAGCAAGAACCCGTGGACGGCTCGATTGAACCTGCCGCCTTGCAGGTGTCGCGGCCGGCGTCGGCGTCGCCACAACAGCCCTCAGGGCCCGATCCGTCCGTGGAGCAGCAACGGCCATTCGCGGCGCCGGACGCTCGACGAGCTCGCCGGTGATCCCCGGAGCAACGGTTGCGGTGGATTTTCTCGGCAGATCCCCGTCGCTGACAGCCAGCCGCTGTTCTCGCGGAGACTCGACTGCCTGGGGAGCCTCCTGGGTGGCTTCGACTGTCGCCGGCACCGCCGTGGCCGCCGCGACACGCGTCGTACGGTCGATCCGAACGTCCCGCGGGGACGCGTCGTCTGACACCGGTCGGGCGGCCTGCTCATCGGGTACGTCGGCGACGGCAACGGTGGCCGGGGCGGGAGTTGCCGCCCGGGGTCGCCGGGGCACAACGGTGACCGGGCGAACCGTCTCGCGCTGCACACGGGCATCGGAAGCATCTACCCGGTTTTCGCGGACTTCCGGCTCCGCCGGCGGCAGGGCCGCCTCGGCCAGTTCCGGAAGAGCCAGTTCCCTGTCAGGATCGGCCCGCTCTCGCCGGGTGAGTGGAACGAGTTTCCGGGGTTCACTCTTGCTGGGAGTCACCTCCGGCGCCACCCGCAAGACCATTTCCGGGGGCAACGAGGCCGCCTGTCTCAACGGAACCTGGGGCACGACCGATTCGGTCCTCAACGGCACGCTCATCGCCTCGGTCACCCGTCGTACGACTTCCGGCGAAGGGGAATCGTCCAGCGATTTCAGTTCGTCGACCTTCTCGTACGACTCCTGACCATCCTCGTGAGACTGGTGCTGGTTGTCATCGAGCAGTTCCGTTGAGATCTCCGCGTCGACGACAGCCTCGGCGATCACGGCCAGCACCACGTCGAGTTTCCAGAGGAACAGCACCGTGAGGACGAGCAGGTGGAACGCAATACTGCCGAAAACAAACCGGGAGGCCATGGCTTTTCTCCAGAGCCATCCGCGGCTCCAGAGAATTGCCCCAACGATCGCTGCGACGATCAGGGTGATCAACAGGGCACGCCCCCACAGCCCCCGGAAGCCACCCAGTAGCCCTTCCAGACGACTGTTGTCCCACCGTTGCCGCAACTCGATCTCCCGCGCCACGCTCTGGTAGAGGCGATCGTGACCATCGCGATTGGTCGCAAAGACCAGCCGGAAACCCTCGGCCGCCACGGCCGGCTCGGTTTCATCACTGGCGGTATTGATCATCGAGCCAAGATTGCGAGGTGAATCGAATTCGCCCCGGTTCCAGCGGGCGCGGTAGAGGTCGAGATTCCTGGGTTCCCCGGCCCGTGCCGGACGATTCGAAGCGAAGTACAGGAACGCGCCGTCGGGCGAAACAAACGGGGCCCCCTCGTGACTGCCGGGCAGGTTGAGCCGGTCCAGTGGCCGCACCTTGCCCCAGTCGGAATCCGCCGATTCCCGCGTCGCCTGGTAGAGGTCAAAGTCGGCCTCGGTTGAAACCAGCCGCAAGGTGGTCGTCCAGCGAGGTGTTTGGTCAACCCGCGCCGTGGCACGGTCGGAGGCAAAGAACAGGTGGCGTCCGTCGGGAGAGACCGCCGGATCAAATTCGTCGGCCGGGGAATTGACGGTGGGGCCGAGGTTTTCCGGCGGGGTCCAGGTTCCCTGGGAGCGTCGGCTGACATAAAGGTCATAGCCGCCCTGCCCTCCCTCGCGGTTGGAGAAGAAGTAGAGGGTACGCCCCAGGTCGGTCAGCACCGGGCCGATGTCGTTGGCTTCGGAATTGAGTGAATCAAGAGGAGACGCCGGCAGCCAACGCCCGCGTTCCCAATGACTCTGAAAGATGTCCAGTCGCCCCTGCTGATCGCGGCGGGTCAAGTACAAGATCTGGCCCCGACCGGCCAAACGTGGCGCGATCAGGTCGACGGGTTCTTTTCCACCGGCAAGTTCCACCTCGATCGCCTCGACCGGTGCCCAGGCCACCTGCCGGGTCGGGGATCCCGCCGGAGCGGGTCCGATGTCCTGGCCATCGACGGTCACCAGCCGTTCGTCGCTTCGCGGAGACAGCCAGAGGATGGCCAGCAACACGACGACAACACCAAACGCCCACAGTCCCCGTGGACTCTGGAACCACTCGACCAGACCCTCGAGTCGACTCCTCAGACGGTTTCGCCAGTCGGTCATTGTTGCGACTCCCGTTCGCGGTTACCGTCCTGCAGCCTGCAGGGCGGCGATCCTGTACTTCATCTCGGCCTTGTTGCACATCCCCATCACGCGGACGGCATACCGCAACGCGCTCTCGCTGTCTCCACGAATCAACGCCGTCATCTTTGGGTTGTTCTGCTTGGCTTCGCGGATGATCCGGAACAACTGGGCCTCGTTGAACTCCCGGGCCGACACCTTGTAGAGCCCGTCCCGGGAAATGTTGACGATCAGTTCCGGTGTCATCGCCAGGGGCTGTGCCTGGGTTACCTCGGGCAGGACCACGTCGAGTTCCCGTTCCTCCTGGTCGTATCGCGTGGCGACCAGGAAGAAGATCAACAGCAGGAACACGACATCGATCACCGGTGTCAGATTCGGTCCCTCGTCCTGGGGTGTTTCGTCGGGTAGTTTCATGGATTCAAACGCTCGTGGCTGAAGCCGGGCTGTCGATGGCCCGGACCCTACTCGGCCGCTTCTCCCAACCGGGCCAGTCGCGGGATGGCCGGTGCCAGTTCCTTGTCCATCTCTCGAAAAAACCGATCGACCCTGGCGTTAAAGATCGCCGAGAGCAGCAGCGTGGGAATCGCGATGCTCAGGCCGGCCGCGGTGGTCATCAGTGCCAGGTAGATTCCCTCGGCCATCTGCTCGCCCTTGCCCAGTCCCGCCTGGCTGGCCGTGCGGAAGGCAACGATCATGCCCACGACCGTACCCAGCAGGCCGATCAGCGGTGCGATGCTGCCGACAGTTGCCAGCGGGCGAATGCCACCACGCAGGGTCGCCATCTCCCGCATCGTCGCATCCTCCATCGATTTCTCGATCTCCGGCAACGGTCTGTCGCTCCGCAACACCCCGGCCTCGAGCACACGAGCGACCGGGACATCCCAGTGCGAACACAGGTCCTGGAACCGGCCGATCCGTGCCTGGGAATCCTTGGTCAACGCCTCGACCTCGTCGAGAAACTCGGCCGGCAGCACCCTGATCCGTCGCGTCACCACGGCCCGTTCAATCGCCACCGTCACGCTGAAAAAAGAAAACAACGCCAGGACCCCCATGAACAGCCAGCCGGTGGGGCCGCTGCCGACAATCAGCGTCAGAAGCGACAGGTCCTCTTCCTGCGAATCGGATGGTTCGGACCCGGCAACCGGCTCGGCAGCCACCTGACCGTCCTGGGCAATCGCCGGCCGGGACCCGGCCAGAGGGTTGATCACGGCGATCACGACCAGTGCCAGCAGCAGCAATACGGCCCGGTTGTTGCCCAGGGTTTCCCTCATCCTGTTCTGTTCCTTGAATCGGTGTGGCATTGAAGAACTTTTCCGGCAGACTCTTGACCGCTTTAACAACTAGGGAGAAGGCTTGGGCAGCGTGGTCAGCACCTGCATGGCTGCCTTGGCCTCGGGCCGCTTCGGGAACTTCTTGATCACCGTCTCGAGCATCTCCCGGGCCTTGGGATGGTCCTTGAGCACCTTGAAACAACGCCCGGCCTCCAGGAAGCCCTTCGCCTGCCACTCCATGTAGGGGTACTTGAAGGCAGCCACCAGGAAGTGCTCGTAGGCCTTCTTGTACTCCTTCTTGGCAAAGGCACACTCACCGACCATGAACCGGGCCTTCGCCGCCGACTCGGTGCTGGTTTCCTTGGTGACCTGCTCGAAAACGACCACGGCACGATCCAGCTGGTTCTGCTTCTGCAGCGCCAGTCCCAGGCCGTAACGACCGGCCGACAACTGCGGATACTTGGGGAATTCCTTGACCAGGACCTCGAACCGCTGCTGCGCCAGGGGCCACTGCAGAAGGTTGAGGTGGCAGGTCCCGGCACGATAAAGCGATCGCGCCCGCTCGGGCGACTTGGTCTCGGAAGCCGCCTTGTCAAAGAACACGACCGCCGCTTTCCAGTTCTTCTGCAGGTAGAGACACTCGCCGGCCAGTAACGTGGCGTCGCGGGCCTGGGTGGCCTTGGGAAACTCCTTCAGGAATGCCTGCAGGTTGGCAACCGCCTCCTTGTAATGCTCCTGCCGGTACTGGACCCACCCCAGTTGATAGAGCAGGCTCTGACGCACCGTGAGGTTTTTCTTGACCTGTTTGAGGCCCTCACCATAGGCCTTCTCGGCCTCGGGCAATTGTTTGACGTCCTTGGTCTTTTCCAGAGCCTGACCGATGCGGAACCAGCACTCGGCCACCAGTGGACTGGCGGGCACCTCGGCGACCAGGCGACGATAGGCGGCCAGCGCCTGTGGTGCCTGTTTGTCCGCCTCGCAGGCAAACGCCAACTCGTAAAGAATGTTGTCCTTCTGTGCGAAGTCAGGTTTGTCCTTGAGGATCGCCGTCAGCGTGGCAATGACCGCCTTGTGCTGTTTCAGCCCGACCTGGCACAGTGCCAGTTCATAGCGAGCCTCGAGGGCTCCATCGACAGGCGGAGCCGGCTTGCCGGCCAGGTACACCGTCAACTCGGATACCGCCCCGGCAAAATCCTTCAACTCCCGCAGGCACCTGGCTCGCAAGCGGCGGCCCTGTGGAACGATCGGGTTTTTCGCGTGCTTGGTGGTCAATTCCTTCAGCGCCACCTCGGCCGCCTTGAAGTCCTCGGCCTCAAACAGTGACGCCCCGATCCCGTACTGAGCCAGCGGTGCCACCTCGCTCTTGGGAAACTCGGCGACGACCTTGCGGAACGAGGCGACAGCCAGGTCGGATTTCTTCTGGCCACGAGCGATGTCCCCGAGATCGTACAGCGCCCGGTCCCGGAACGTGCTCTTGGGGAACTGCGAATCAAGTTTCTTCAACTCGACGGCAGCCGCCTCGTGCTGCTGCTGATCCTTCAAGGCTGCCCCGAGCACGTACAACAGCTCGTCGGCACGATCCCATTTCGGGTGCGCCGCCAACGCGGCCCGGAACGCAGCCGTCGCCGGCTCGGGACGTTTGGCGGCCAGCTGGCAACGACCCAGCAGCAACCCCGCCTCGGCCTTCAACGCCGGATCAGCCAACCCGCCAAGTGCTCCCTTCAGGTGAGTCACCGCCGGATCGAACTTCTCGGCCCGGTACAGGCAAAAACCGATCCGCACGATCCCCGCGGGAGTGTGCTTGTGCTTGGGATATGTCGTGACCAGCTCCCGGAACAGGACTTCGGCCCTGGCCCAGTCGGGAGCATCTCCCAGCAGGTACGCCTGGCCGCCCACGTAGAGCACCTCGGGCCGCAACCGGTGCTGCTTGAATTTCACCTGACCAAGAAACGCATCAACCGCCTTCCGCGACGGCAACACTTTTCTCGTCTGCAGGTTCACCAGCGAGGCCATGTACATTCCATTGGCCGCCAGTTCGTGGTCGGGATGCTTCTGGGCAAACGCCATGAACTCGGCCGCGACTCCGGCCCGCTTGTCGGGCTGAGCATAAAGGGCCTCACAACGAAGGTAGGCCAGTTCCGGCAAGCGAGGACTCTTGGCATACGCGGCAATCGCCCGGTCATAGACCTTCACCGCCTCGGCCGGCTGTTTCAGTTCGACCAGAACCCGCCCGAGCCAGGTCGCCGCCTCGGCCGCCTCGGCCGCCTTGGGCAAGGACACGACAGCCACCAGTGCCGTCCTGGCCTGTGGGAACTGCTTGACGTCAAACCGGCATTTCCCCGCGGCCAGTAACGCTTCGCCGACCAAACCGCTTTTGGCAAACCGCTTCGGCAGCGATTCGAATGCCAACGCCGCCTCGGGTAATTTCTTCTGCTGTCGCAGCGCATGTCCCTGCTGCAGGAGAGCCAGGTCGGCCTGGGGGAAGTCCTTGACGGCGGCAGCCCTGGCAAACAGTGGTTCCGCCGCGGGGTACTTTTCCTGCCGAAACAGGCACAAACCCAATCGCAACGTGATCTCGGTGGCCTCCGGCCTCTTGGCGTACTTGGCCAGAAATGCCTGGTAGGTGACCGCCGCCTCGGCATGCTTCTCGAGCTGCTCCTGGGTCGTGCCCAACCCATACAGGATGTCCGGCTCCACCGTCACCGACGGTTTCAAGGACAGCGCCTTGGAATAAGCGGCCACAGCCGCCTCCATCGCCAGCACCTGGGCCTTGTTCTCTGGTTCCAGCTGCCCGGCCCTGTAGAGACACTCGGCCTGGTAGTACAGTGCCGACGTGACCAGGGCACTTTTCGGATATCGCTCCCCCACCCGGCCGTACTCGACGGCAGCCGTCCGGTAATCCGCCGGCTTCTTCGACGCGATCGCGATGTTCTCCAGGCCCAGGCCCAGGTTGTATTGCACCCGGTCGGCCAACTTGTACTGGGGCGAGAGTTTCAGGAGCTGGCGAAGAGTGGCAACCGCCTCGGTGTGCTGCTTCAGCTGCAGCTGGCAAACCGCGAGGCTCAACCTCACGCCTGACAGCCGGGGGAACTTGGGATGCGCCGTCAGGAACTTCTTCCAGCGCGTGGCCGCCTCATTGAAGAGCTTCTTCTTCTGGAAGCCCTGGGCAACCACGTAGTCCTGGATCGCTGCTTTCTCCTCGGCTGTCTGCTGGGCCTGGGCCGTCGCCATCAGGGAAAGCCAAACCAACAGGCCGCAACCAAGAAAACGCAGCAGACCCCCACCACCTCGTCGTCCCTGCATGGCACTTTCCTTCCAGGATCCCGCATCTTCGCTTTCCGTACACGCTGATCATACCCCCACCAACCAAGGCGCTCAACAACCTCGGCCGTTCTGACGAGTCCATGATGGCATTTCCGGATTTTCGGCGTACATTGGCTCCGGCGTTCGTCTCGTGAAGGTCGCAGGGGAGAGGTTGTCTTGCCGGATCCCCGATCGTGCACTTTCCAGGTCCTGAACAACGACGTCCGGGTTCCGACAGCCAACCGCCGCGAGTGGCCATCGTCAGTTCCGGGCTGGGCCGCTGGCCGCATCGCCACCGTGACTGGTTCACCGCCCTGGCCACGGTGTGCCGGGATCTGCTGCCCCCGGCATCACGACTGCTCTCGGTGCCCGGTACGACCGTCCAACCCTACCTGTCACGTTGTGCCGGGTTGTTCGACCATCGGATCGATGAAGTCGACGCGACAGGAACCCAGCGGCACGAACGCGATCGCTTGGCCGTCTCGCAATCGGATCTCGTCGTGATCCTCTCGGCACGTCCCGGCAGTCGAACCCAACAGTTGATCGAAACCCTGCTGACCAACCCGCCAGTCGTTCGACCCGAGATCTGGAGTGCCACCGATCCGTCCCTGGCCCGGCGATTCTCATCGCTGGGATGGAAGGCCAGGCTCTTGCACCCGGTGCCGGTTCCCGATTGCCACCCGGTCCCTATCTCCCCGAAACGGGAACCGGGCCGAACCCGCCGGGACGACCGCTCGCTCGAACCGCATGACTGGCTGCTGCACTGCACCCGTGAGTGTAGCGGACCGTGGCCGGGCCAATCCCGCCGTGACTACCTCGATGACCTGATTCTCGGGCGACCCCCAGGTGACCACTCGGTGTTGGCGAGCCTGTTGCGGATCATTGCCCAGCGACGACTGCGGGCGGTTTCACGTCCGGTTCAAGGGGGTCCTCTCGCGGTCAGTTTCTCGGCCTGCCCCCTGGCCAGCCTCGCCTCGCGCCGGATCTTTCGCCCACACCGCGGTCGCTGGGATTTCGAGCCGTACGGAATCGCGATCTCTCGAAACTGGCTGTCTGCCCGCGGCGGTCGTCCGGTGATCTACCGGCCACCCGATTCATTCAGCGGCGACGACCCGTTCGAACAACCGACCCACGCCCGAACACAGCCGAAACTGGATTGGACGCTGGAAGCCGAATGGCGACACCTGGGGGACCTGGATCTCCGATCGCTCTCGGCCACACGGGGGCGGGTGTTTGTCGCCAGCGAGGAAGACGCCCGGACCGTGGACCCAGTCAGTCCCTGGCCGGTGGTGGTTCTCGGTCGTTTTCGACAGGACGGCTCGTCGATACAATGATCGCGTTCTTCCCATCGCCACCGGCCTGACATGCCAGCCAACCTGACACCCCAGTACCAGAAGGCCGAAAACGCCTACCGGCGTGCCCAGGATGCCGAGGAACGGATCGCCTGCCTGGAGGAAATGCTCTCGATCATCCCCAAGCACAAGGGGACCGACAAACTCCAGGCCGACCTTCGCAAACGGCTCAAGGAGACCCGAGCCGACAGCGTCTCGGAAAAGCAGGCGAGCAAGAAAAGCCGCAGCTACAAGTTCCCACGCCAGGGCGCCGGGCAGGTCGTCCTGGTCGGCGGCCCCAACTCGGGCAAGAGCCGAATCGTTGCCGAGTTGACCAAGGCCAGCCCCGAAGTCGCCGACTACCCGTTCACGACCCACGAACCCTCGCCGGCAATGATGCCCTGGGAGGATGCCACCGCGCAGCTGATCGACACGCCGCCGGTGACCGACACTCACATCGCACCCTACCTGACCGGAATTGTCCGGGCCGCCGACCTCGTCCTGCTGACCTTTGACGGCAGCAGCGACGATGCCCCCGACGACACCCTGACCGTGGTCAGCCAGTTCCGCGACCGCAAGACGCACCTCTGCGACCACACCGGATTTGATGAAGACGACTTCAGTATCGTGAACCTGCAGACTCTGCTGGTGGCCACCCGGGCCGACGACCCGGCCTGCGGGGACCGGCTGGAATACCTGGCCGAAGCCGGAGACCTCACGGGATTCCAGGTCATCCGCGTCGCACTGGATGACCCGGAATCCCGTGAGGCCCTGCGGGACGCGATCTACCACACGCTTGACGTCGTCCGTGTCTACACCAAGCGGCCCGGAAAACCGGCGGATTTCGAGGCCCCGTTCACGGTCCCCCGCAACGGAACCATCGAAGACCTGGCATTACAGGTCCATCGGGACTTGGCCAGAGACCTGAAGTTCGCAAGAATCTGGGGACAGGGGGTCCACGATGGCCAGAGTGTCGGCCGCGATCACGTCCTCTCGGACAAGGACCTCGTCGAACTGCATGTCTAGTCACCTTCCCTTGATATCTGGACCGGTGATCGCCTGATCCCGGAACCGGCCAGGCTGAGCGGATGCGAGAAATCGGTACACTGCCCGAGCAGGACCAGGCCGAGCGATTTCGTGACTGGTTGACGACCCGTGACATGGTCTGCGAGGTCGATTGCGAGGACGGGACATGGGTGGTCTGGATCCATGACGAGGACCGGCTCGAATCAGCCGCTGCCGAGCTTCGCGACTTCCAGGCCGATCCACAGGCCGAGCGTTACCTGGCCGCCGCCACGGCGGCAAGGCAACAACGACGGGCCGAGCAACAACGACGGGCCGAGCAACAACGTCACACTCGCTCACGGCCTGCCGGAACCTGGACCCGCACACCCTGGCAGCGCTGCCCGGCCACGATCACGCTGATGGCGCTCTCGGTCCTGCTCACACTCGCCTGCGTCCGCGGACTCAGATCACTCGATTTCGACATGGCGATCGAACCCGTGATGGACAAGCTGACGATTGTCACCGTCGAGCAGCGTGACGACGGCATGTACGTACCGACGTACAACTTCGCACGGGCCTGGGAACAATTCTGGAATTCGATCGGGCAGGGAACCCTGCCCGTGATTCCCGAACACGGGGTGGGCAAGATCGCCCGGGGTCAGCTCTGGCGGTTGGTCACCCCGATCTTCCTCCATTTCAGCATCCTGCACATCCTCTTTAACCTGCTCTGGGTCAAGGAATTCGGAGGTGCGATCGAGTTGCGGCGAGGGAAGGTCCGCTTCCTGCTGCTGGTAGTGCTGATCTCGGTCGTCTCCAACGTGGGCCAGTACTGGACAACCGGCCATCCCGTGTTTGGTGGCCTGTCAGGCGTTGTCTACGGCCTGTTCGGCTACCTCTGGATCAAGGAGCGTTACGACCCCGACTCGGGTTTGACCCTGCCGCCCGGCTGTGCGGTGTGGATGATCGGCTGGTTCCTGATCTGCTGGACCGGGATTGTCGGCAACATTGCCAACGGGGCGCATGCCTTCGGCCTGGCCACGGGGATGCTGGTCGCAATGCTGCCGACGCGAAACCGATTTGCTCCCTAGCAGACTACTGCCCGGCTCCTTCGGGACCGATGCAGTGCAGTTTCGAGGTCGATCGCAGATACAACCGGCCCGCCAACGGGGTGATCGATGCTCGAAACACCTCCTCGGCCGGGGATTCGATCCGGTTCCTGGCAATGACCTGGGCGGTGGGTCCGGGCTTGATCACGAACGTCTCGCCGGCTTCGTTGAGGAAAAAGGCCAGGCCGTTCCAGGAGACCGGTGAGGCCGAAAAATTCGTTCCCAACCGCTTCAGCCACAGTTGCCGCCCACTCTTTGCCTCGTAGCAGCCCAGGATTCCTCCTCGCAGGCTGACGATCAGCACGTAGTCGCCCACGACGATCGGTGACGGGATGTCGCGGCTCTTGCGCGGTGTCTGCCAGGCCAGCTGCGTCGTGGTCACGTCACCGTTTCCACCGGGCCGAATTGCCCTCAGGATGGCATCACTGCCGTTGCTGGCATACAGCAGACCATGGCCGGGCGTGACCGTAGGGGTTCCCCGCCCTCTGTGGGTCATGACCCGCCAGAGTTCCTTGCCGGTTTTCGGATCGTAGGCACACACGGCCGCGTGTCCATTGACCACCAGTTCGTCTCGCCCGGCAACCCGAATCAACACCGGCGTGCTCCAGCCGCGAAAGTTGGTCTGCTCGGTCCCTTTGACACGGAATTCTCGCGGTGTCTTCCACAGCGGCTTTCCCGTCCTGCGATCCAGCGCGGTGATGTAGGCCTGCCTGTCGGAATCGACCAACTGGATCACCGCGTTGCCGACCAGGACCGGACTCGACGCCGATCCCCACTTGTTGTCGAAGACGCCGATGGCCCGTTGCCAGACCGGCGTCCCATCGACGCGGTAACAGTGCACGCCACCGCCCTCGCCGAAGAAGGCATACACCAACTCGCCGTCGGTCACGCAACTGGCCGAGGCCCAGCCGTTCATGCCGTGCGTGGCCGCCGCCGGACCGGTGAAGGCGGTGTGCTGCCAGGCGATGGCCTTTGACCGCCGATCGACACACAGAACCACCCGCTTGCGTCCCTTCTCCAGTGACGCGGTCAGGAACACACGATCGCCCCAGATGGTCGGAGACGAGTGCCCCTGGCCGGGCAGGCCAACCGACCAGGCAATCGACTGGTTCGACCACTTGGTGGGAAGGTTCTTTTCGGTGGAATGGCCATCGAGACGAGGTCCTCGCCAGCCCGGCCACGTCGGGCCAGCGGCCGGCAACGAAACCGCTCCCAGGCCGAATCCGAACATCACCGCCAGAACCCATCCACCTCTTCGCATCGTCAATCCTCCGAATTCTCCGGTCACTGCCGCCACAGCCTAACACCCCGGGGCCGCGACTCCCAGAGAATGACGGGGTTTCGTGAGTAAGGAGAACGGGCCGGCTGCGCCTCTGACAGCGAACGCCACGCACCGTCAACCGACCGCTTGTTGAGCCGCTGCCGGAGTGATACAGTCCGCGAGTCCTCACCCGGACCGGTAGGCCGATCATTTCACGAGAGGAGAACGGCATGTTTCACAGGAGATGGTTCCCGGTCGTCGTCGTCACAGCCTGCGTGGCCACCACGGGCCTGCTGATGCCGGCAAAGGCGGATGCCGCCGCCAAGCTGGTCACCGCCATCGAGGGCATTGCCGAGTTTCGGCTCGAAAACGGGATGCGGGTCCTGCTGTTTCCCGACGCGTCCCGTCCCACCGTGACGGTCAACCTGACGGTGTTTGTCGGGTCACGCCACGAGGGATACGGCGAAGCGGGTATGGCACACCTGCTCGAACACATGCTCTTCAAGGGCACCGCCGATCATCCCAACATCCCCAAGGCACTGCAGGATCACGGGGCCCGGTTCAACGGCACGACCTGGGTCGATCGGACCAACTACTACGAGACGCTACCGGCCGGCAAGGAGAACCTGGAATTCGCGTTGAAACTCGAAGCCGACCGGATGATGAACAGCCTGATCCGAGCCAAGGACCTGGCGTCGGAGATGACCGTTGTGCGAAACGAGTTCGAGCGCGGTGAGAACAGCCCGTCGCGAGTGCTTTCGCAGAGAATGATGGCGGCGGCCTTCGAGTGGCACAACTACGGTCGATCGACGATCGGAAACCGGGCCGATATCGAGCGGGTGCCGGTCGAAAACCTGCGACCGTTCTACAAGAAGTACTACCAGCCGGACAACGCGATGCTGATCGTGGCCGGAAAGTTCGATCCTCGCGGCGGATTGGCGTTGATCGAAAAGACCTTCGGCGCGATCCCGGCCCCAAAGCGGAAACTGGCCAACACCTACACCGAGGAACCCGCCCAGGATGGCGAGCGGATCGTGACCTTGCGACGGGTCGGCGAAGTCGCCGTCGTCTCGTCGCTGTTCCACATCCCCGCCGGGCCCCACCCGGATTTCGTCGCCGTCGATGTGCTGACCGACATCCTCTCCAGCGCCCCCACCGGTCGGCTCTACAAGTCTCTGGTGCAGACAAAACGTGCCGCGAGCGTCGAGGGATCAGCCTACGCATTTCATGACCCGGGCGTCGTCGAACTGACCGCCGAAGTCAATCCGGGCAACGACGCCCGCGACGTTCTTAATGCCCTGCTCGATACGATCGACGCGGTGGCCGAGAAGGGCGTGACGGCCGAGGAAATCAAGCGAACCCGGTCGAGGTTCCTGAGGCAGCGGGAACAGGCGGCGGCCAACACGAGTCGCCTGGCGGTCCAGTTGTCCGAATGGGCCGCGCAGGGTGACTGGCGGCTGTATTTTCTCTACCGCGACCGGCTCGAGAAGGTAACCGCCACCGACGTCAAACGTGTCGCCCGGGCCTACTTCGTCCCCACCAACCGGACGGTGGGCCTGTTCCTGCCGACGAAGTCACCAACGCGGGTCAGCGTTCCGGCAACCCCTGACCTCGCCAGGATGATCGGAAACTACAAGGGACGAAAAGCCGTCGCCGCGGGCGAGGCCTTCGATGTTTCCCCACAGAACATCGAATCTCACACTGTCCGTTACACGATGCCCGGCGGGCTCAAGGTGGCGCTGCTGCCGAAAAAGACCCGGGGAGAAGTCGTCAGCCTCTTGCTGACGCTCCGTTATGGAGACCTCAAGACCCTGCAGGGACGGACGATCGTCGGAGAATTTCTGCCAACTTTAATGACCCGTGGCACCAAGTCGCACACGCGAACACAACTGACCGACACACTGGCCGAGTTGCGGGCCACGGTTGCCGGAAGCGGTGATCGCCGCTCGCCCGGCGAGGCCAGTTTCTCGATCCAGGCCACCAGGACCACCCTGCCGAAAGTCCTGGAACTGCTCGGGCAGGTCCTGCGGCAGCCCACGCTGCCCGAAAAAGAACTGGCCTTGATGAAACAACGGGCCCTGACCGGCCTCGAGCAGGAGAAATCCGAACCCCAACCGCTGGCGCTGAGGAAACTGCGCCGGACCTTCCGCCCTTACGCCAAGAGCGACCCGCGCTATGAACCGACGATTGCCGGCGAGATCGCCATGGTCGAGTCATTGACCCGCGAGCAGATCGTCGCGCTGTACCAACGGTTCCTGGGAGGTGCGGAGGGGGAACTGGCCGTGGTCGGAGATTTCGATGCCAAGACCATTCGACCCCAACTCGCCGCACTGGTCGGCGACTGGACCGCAAGAACCGGGTACAGACACATCGCGAGTCGAGGCGACCTGCCTTACAAGCCGGGCGCCTCGAAGATCCAGACCCCCGACAAGGCCAACGCGGTTTACTTTGCCGGGATCGTCTTCCCCATGAAGGACACTCACCCCGACTACCCCTCGCTGGTAATGGCCAATTATATCCTCGGAGGCGGATCGCTGGCGTCGCGGCTGGGCGACCGGGTCCGCCAAAAGGAGGGACTCTCCTACGGCATCCGCTCGTACTTCAACGCGGCAAGCGTCGACCAGCGAGGCAGCCTGACAATCGCTGCGATCTCCAATCCGGTCAACGTCCCCAGGGTCGTTGTCGTGATCCAGGAGGAGATGCAGAAATTGATCACGTCGGGAGTGACCCCTGCGGAACTTGCCGCCGCCCAGAAGGGCTACCTGCAGTCGTCCCGCGTCAGCCGGACAAGCGATGGCCGGCTGACCGGAATTCTCGCCGAATCGCTCTTCGCCAACCGCACGTTGGCCCACCAGGCAGAACTGGAAAAACAGGTGGCCAGCACGACCACCAAGGGAGTACTGGCCGCGGTCCGCAAGTACTTCAACCCCGCGAAGCTGGTCGTGGTGACCGCCGGTGATTTCAGCAAGAAATCCGCCCCGGCCACCAAGACGCCGGGCAAGAAAAAGTCGAAGTCGAAAGCCCCCTAGCCCGAACGCAACCCATCTTCCCGGAGAGCGCAGATGCCACGGTTCACCAGACGCTCACACCCGACCGTCCTGCTGGTCCTGGCCGGATTGGCTTGCCTGGCGGTACCGCGGACGGTTCCCGCGGCCGGTTTCGCGTACTCACTGTTTGACGGCAAGACCCTCAACGGCTGGACGATCCAGAACAAGTGCAAGGCCGATGTCGACAAGGGCCGGATCCGACTACGCGAAGGCAACGGCTGGCTCCGCAGCGACCATCAATACGCTGATTTTCTGCTGCACGTCGAATGGAAGGCGGAAAAAAAGGCCAATTACGACGGCGGCATCTTCATCCGCACCCGCCCCGGTGGAGACCCGTTTCCACGGCAGAGTTACCAGTTGAACCTGGCCGACGGCAAGGAAGGCGCCTGTGGTCGACTTCCCGGTGCCACGCCACTGCCGGGACTGATCAAACGCGGCGACTGGAACAGCTTCGANATTCTGGTTGTCGAGAACTCGGTTTCGCTNGCCATNAANGGCCGCCCGGCCTATCGGGCGACCGGTTTGACGATCCNACGCGGTCACNTCGGAATCCAGGTCGAGGTGCCNGGAGGNGGNCGNCTGTGGTTCCGCAACCTCCGNATCACTGAACTCGGTCACCACAGCCTCTTCAANGGNCGAGACCTTTCCGGTTGGGANGGCGCCGGNGCCAAGGCCGACATCTGCTGGCGCGTTCGCCTGAAGAAACCTCTCGTCGATCACTCGAAACTCTGGGCCAGGGCATTGAAACGCTTCCGATCACTCGGCGGCGATCTGGCCAAGCTCAGCGGTCCCGACAACCAGCATGGCGACCAAAGCGTGATCGAGTGCACCGGGAAAAAAGGCCCCTGGCTGCGAACCAGCCAGCAGTACGCTGACTTCAACCTCCGCTTCGAGTACCAGGTCTCGCCCGGTGGCAACAGCGGAATCTACGTTCGGGTTCCGGAGAACGGATTGCATCATCGCGACAACGCCAAGGCGCCACCGGCCGGGTTCGAGATCCAGATTCTCGACGACCAGGCCAAGAAGTACGCCAAGTTGAAGGACTACCAGTACTGCGGATCGGTCTACGACATCGCCGGGGCAACGCGACACGTCGGCCGCCCCGCCGGAGAATGGAACACGCTGGAGATCAACTGCGTCAAGCAGCACATCACCACCATCCACAACGGCGTGACGATCATCGACATCACGGCCAAGAGTCATCCCCTCCAGGGACTCCGCAAGGTCCGGGGCTTTCTCGGCCTGCAAAACCACAGCACGGTGGTCAAGTTCCGTCGGCTGAGGATTGG
Source organism: Planctomycetaceae bacterium (assembly GCA_002726205.1). Taxonomy (GTDB): domain Bacteria; phylum Planctomycetota; class Planctomycetia; order Planctomycetales; family Planctomycetaceae. The sequence goes on from PBSL01000021.1 coordinate 211,418, forward strand.
ACCTGGCGTTGCCGGGAATCGCTAGCCAGCAGTTCCACGATCTCGCCGGGAGTGGGTGTCCGGCCCATTCCCAATCGACCCAGCCACCCCCGGGTCCGCCACCGGTTGTAGATTTCGCGACCGGAGGATTCGATCCGAAACGTCCCCCAGAATGCCTCCCGCAGCTCGGTGGCCAACCCGAGTTCCTCGTCAACCGCCCGGGCAATTGCTTCGGCATGCGAGGCAAAACCGCACAGGCGGCAGTAGTGAATCGTCACCGGCATCGTCACATCGCCTCAGGGCAGTGTTTCCCCACCGAGCTTCCATTCTGATCGGGCCTGGCCAGACTTTGCAACCAACGTCACCCCGGTCACTCAGCATCACTGCCTCGAACCGGGTCCCGACCGGATTTCACCACCCAACCGCCGTGGTTATACTCGGCACCACACCGGCAGGATCAGGATCGGGCGATGGACGGAGCGATCGAGACGTACGAGCAAGCAATCGAGTTTCTCTACGCGCGGATCAACTACGAGCGGTTGCGTGGCGATCTGCTCGCCGTCGACGACTTCAAGCTGGACCGCATGGCACACCTGCTGGACCGCCTGGGAAATCCTCACGCTGACATTCCCGTGGTCCATGTCGCAGGAAGCAAGGGCAAGGGATCGACTGCCGCAATGATCGCCGCGGGTTTCACCGCAGCGAAATGCCGCACCGCGTTGTTCACCTCGCCTCACATCGAGTTCTTCGAAGAACGAATGACCGTCGATGGCATCCGTCCGACCCGCGAGGCGATGATCGGGTTGGTCAACGAGATGGCCAAAGTCGTTCGAGAAATTCAACACGAACCCGGACGGGTGTCACCAACGTACTTCGAACTGGCGACCGCGATCGCCTGGCGTTATTTCCTGGGCTGCCAGGCCGACCTGGCCGTCCTCGAGGTCGGCCTCGGTGGACGCCTGGATGCCACGAATATCTGTCACCCCTCGGTTTCGGTCATCACGACGATCAGCCGCGATCACACCCGACTGCTTGGCAGCGACCTGTCGAGTATTGCCCGGGAGAAGGCGGGGATCATCAAGCCGGCAATCCCTGTCGTTTGCGGTGTGACAGACGACGAGGCTCTCGCGACCATCCTGTCGATCTGCAACGACCTCGAGACCGACGCATGGCGACTCGGTCACGAAATCCGATTCACCCACAACCGCGACCGGCACACGGTGTGTGTCGAAACACCGCGGCGACGCTGGCCAGAAGTGACCGTCCCCCTGCCGGGCAGGCACCAGGCTTCGAACACGGCTCTCGCGATGGCCGCAATCGACCGGATGCAACAGCCGATGAACGACAACTCTGCCGACGCGGCGGTCAAGGGGATCGCAGAGGTTCGTTGGCCGGTGCGGATCGAGGTCATGAGCCAGTCACCAACGGTCGTTCTCGATGCCGCTCACAACTGGGCCAGCATCCAGGCCTTGCTCGAGACACTCGACGAGGACTTCCCGGCGCGAAGACGCGTGCTCGTTTTCGCGACATCGCGAGACAAGGACGCCGATGGCCTGCTTCGACGTCTCCTTCCCCGTTTCGACACGATTGTCCTGACCCAGTTCCTCGACAATCCCCGCGCCGTTCCGGCCGAAGATCTGCACCGGCGGGTTCGAGAGGTCTTCGGCGTTCCCGTCCACGCAACACCTGATCCGTCGACCGCCTGGAGGCTGGCCAGGAGACTGGCTGGACCCGAAGACCTGATCTGCGTCACCGGCTCGTTCTTCATCGCCGCGGAGATTCGCGAACTGATCATCGACGCGCCGCAGTCTCTTCCCGCCGGCACCTTCTAGAAGAACGCACCACGGAATCGGGCCATCGACTTGCGTCGGCGAGTCTCTTAGCGGTTGCCCGGGAAACGCCCGCCACCACCACCACCCATCGGGCCACCAAAACCGCCGCCCATCGGACCGCCACCACCCATCGGGCCGCCAAAACCGCCGCCGCCCATCGGGCCGCCGCCACCCATCGGGCCGCCGCCACCCATGCCGGGAATACCGCCACCCATCGGGCCGCCGCCGCCGCCGCCGCCCATGCCGGGAATACCGCCACCACCGTAGGCATTACTTCGACGGGACGGGTTCTTCTTGCGGCCACGACGCTTCTTCTTTCCAGCTCCATCCGCACCACCCATCGGATTTTCCTCGCCGGCGTTGAACCCGAAACCGCCGTTGTTCTCCGTCTCGCCTTTGTCGTTGTTGAGGAGATCCTGCCAGGGCTGCCGATCATTCGTCAGCCGCTGTTTTTCTCGCTTCTCACGGAACCGATCAACAGCACTTTTTCCGTGCGACACCAACTGTCCATAACGATTGACCACCAGGGCTCCCGTCGATGCGACCTCCAATATCCGACGTTTCTTGCTGTCGATCTGGTCCAATTTCAGGTCCGGATGATCATCGTGGTTGAGAACAAACGGGGTGTGGATATCCAGGAGAACGTCTCCTGTCTGCAACTGGACATCCTCTTCTTCCTCGAATTTCGAATCGGCCGGCCGCAGAACCAGGGTCGTCTTCTTACCGGAAATGAACTGTCCGAACTGTGACTTGATGAGCCCGTTGATATCGGTGCCGGCTGTCGGATACCACTGGAAGACGTTGAAGTTGGCCATGCCTGGAGTCGTGCGTCGTGCGGGCTGAACACGGTCGAGGAAGTACCGGACCGACTGTCTCACGATG
>PBSL01000076.1 GCA_002726205.1 Planctomycetaceae bacterium
CTCTCCCGTCGTCCTTCCGCGGAAGGAGGGGAGGGTTAGGGTGGGGCACAGTTCTGCATAAGTCATTCACCAGCCGGCAAATATCACTTGTCGTCATTCCTGCAAAAGCAGGGGCCACTGAGCTCTCACGACTCCAAAAAGTCTGACCCAACCTACGTGGATTCCGGCCTTCGCCGGAATGACAGGGATGTTCACATATCCAAGATCAGCGTGGACCAGCCGAAATCGCGGGCGCCCAGGCCCTCGGCGGTGTAGGGGTGGTAGTACTCTCTGAATCCCGACTTCTCGATACACTCGTGGCTCTTGGCTACGATCTCGTCGGCCAGCTCTGGGTAACCATGACCACGCAGGGCGTGGGAGAGGAACCAGTTGGTGTTGACCCAAGATGGGCCCCGCCAGATGAATCCCCCGGGATTTCCAGGCCTGAATTTGGAGTCTGATGCCGGGACCGAGGGCAGCGGGTACGGCGTCCAGAAATGGTCGGGGGATGTCACCCAGTCGTTCACCAGGCGCTCCACGTAGGGCCTTGGCAGGTCGTCCAATATCAGTGGCATCAGGGAGCTGATGGTCACGACCCGCACAGGTTCTTCCGCGACACCTGAAAGGTCGAAGAACGCCCCGGCCTCCTCGTCCCAGCACTTGGTCAACAGGGCGTCTCTGGTGCGACCGGCCTCGCGGTTGAACTCCTCCGCCCCCGCAGAATCCCCGTACTCCGCCAACAGCCGGGCCAAAGACCGCATCCCAAGAGCGTAGATCGAGTTGACCAGCACGTCCTCGAAATGAAACAGGTCGGCGGCAAGTATTGTTTGGTCGTCGCCCCGCAGCGGCTCGTAGGCCTCGTAGATCTTTCGCAACGCGGCGATGAACCCCTGATTGGAAAGTTCCGTAAGCCCCAAGGCCTCGTCGTATTTGGGAGAACAGTCTGTTCCGGCTTCCTCCGGTTGGATTACCGCGATCAGGCCGTCGTTGTCCGGGTCCCTGGTATTTCTGAGCCAGCGGTAGAAGTTGACCAACACCGGCAGTGCCGCGTCCCGAAACGCCTTGTCTCCGGTAGCCCGGTACACCCGCTCGACGGCGTAGGCGATGATGGGTGGCTGCATGGTGGAACTGTAGTGGGGATCACCGGCCTGGCCAACGATGTTCCGGTTCAGAAAGTCGGGCTGCTTCTCCATCTCCCAGAAGATGATGTGGGGCATGAAACCGTTGGGTAGGGCCCCGCTCATCAGCGTCCGCAGCTCGGCCTTGGCCTGGTCTTGGTCGAGGTGGAGCAGGGCGATGGCGTGGAAACAGGAGTCCCAGAACCATTGGAAGGGATAGCCGGTGAGGGAAGGGCAGACGAAACTGTACTCTTGGCCGTTCCAGTCGGCCACACCTTGGCGCAGGTTAGTCAGCAGTATCTTTCTGGCGCCATCTTCTAGCGCTGTCCGGTCCAAGTGCTTCTCTCGAGGCTCAGGCCGCTGTGCCGGAGTAGACTTCCAAGTACTTCTCGGCCACCGCTGGCCAAGTGAATTCGGCCAGGGCGTACTGCAAGGCCTGATGCCCCAGCTCCCGGCGGGCTGCGTCGTCGTTCACCAGCCGGGCCAACTCGCCGGCGGCGTTATCTCGGTCGAACCTTGGGACCACCATCGCTCCCTGCAACAGCACCTCTCGGTTGGCGCCGACATCGTGGGTCAGCACCGGCGTGCCATGGGCCATGGCCTCCAGATACACCAGGCCGAACGCCTCGTAACGGGAGAATAGCGTGAATAGGTCGGCTTCGGCATACCACTCGGCCAACTCGTTGTCCGTGACTTCACCGATCACCGTCACTTCTCCCTCAAGATGGTACTGGGCGATAACCGTCTCGATCTCGTTGACGCCGCCTTCATCCCGGCCCACCAAGACCAGGCGAACAGAACGCTTAAAATGTATCCGGGCCTGTAGGTAGGTGTCCAACAGCCAACGCTGGCCCTTGTGGCTGCCGACCCGGCCAACACAAAGAATCGTCAGGGGTCTGGATTCCGGTTCATCCCGCAGTTGCGGGTTGTCTTTCTCTGCGGCCTGGCCATATCTCTCGTCGATGGACGCGCCCCAGCCAATCACTCCCAACTTATCCTTGCCCGTGCGGTAGGCCCGGTGGACGCTCTCCGCCTCAAGGGCGGTCAACGCCACCACGCGGTCGGCGATGTGGGAAAGGAACGCGTTGATGGGCTTCAACCACCACCTGCTTGGGGGAAGCGGGTGATAGGAAGGCGTGAACACGAAACGGGCCCGACCCCGGTACCAGAACCACGCCCAAAAGTGGCCCCAGAACCAGCCGTCACCCATGAAATGGATCACGTCAGGCTTGAATTCGTCCAAGTATTTCTTTAGGCGCAGGGGTGAGAACCAGACCAACGGGACCGAGTAAAGCGGGAGGGATCGACGGGGGAACCCAGAAAGCCGGAAGATGGAGATGCCTTTGGGGGTGGTCTCTTGGTCATCCCAATCGGGCTGCGGGCGCCGGGGGAAGGAGTACTTGGTGGTGAGCACGCCGACGGCTTCGATGGAGGCCGACTGCTGCATCTGGAATGATAACTGTTCTATCGCCCTTTCGATGCCCCCCAGATAGGGCCGAAAATAGGGGGTCAGAAACAGAACGCGCAGTGGTGTGCTAGCCACTGGCAACCTCCAGACCTTTATTCCACACTTCGGTGATCTGCGATACAGGCACGTCGACCTGCTCTTTAAGCTGGAACCGGTCGCCGCCAGTATAACCCAGAATAGAGACTGGTACCCCGAAACTTGAAGCAAGGGGAACAAACGCGGTCATCAGATCACCAGGTAGGCTAACAACTATGCGTGATTGCCGTTCCCCGAAAAGTACAGCATCCCAGCGATCATCGATCGCAAAATCACCATTGAACCCAATACCGCCCTGGATGGAACACTCGGCCAGTGCCACCGCCAGACCGCCTTCGGAGCAATCATGGGCCGAGGTGATCAGACCTTGTCCAATGCCCTCGCGACACAGCGCCTGGACCCTCTTCTCCAGGTCGATGTCTATCTTGGGGCGGCCCTCTACTCGCCCGTGAATGCGTTGCAGATATTCGCTTCCGGCTAGGTCATCGACATCAACCAGACTCGGGTCGGCTCCTAAAAGGACCACCATAAGCCCCTCTCCGGCGAAGGCAGACCTGGTTGCGTTGGTGGCCACTTCCAGCAGGCCCAGCCCACCCACCACGGGCGTGGGGAAGATCGCTTGGCCTCTTGACTCGTTATACAGGCTCACATTGCCGCTCACCACTGGCACTTCCAACACCCGGCAGGCGTCGGCGATACCCTGTATGGCCTGTTCCAATTGGTTGTATACATCGGGCCGCTCCGGACTGCCGAAGTTCAGGCAATCGGTGATCGCCAGGGGCAGCGCTCCGGAACAACTCAAGTTCCGACAGACCTCAGCGACCACGATCTGGCCGCCCTGATACGGGTCCAGTTGGCAAAGACGCCCGTTGCCATCAATGGTCACCGCGATGGCCTTATCGGTACCCTTTATTCGCAAGACCGCGGCGTCGCTGCCGGGGCCAACTACCGTGTTGGTCTGCACCTGGTGGTCGTACTGGCGGTAGACGCCCTCTTTGTTGGCGATGTTGGGCGACGCCAGCAATCGTATCAGCGTCTCCTGCGGGCCGTCTTGGGGTAGCGGGACAAGGTCCAGGTTCAACTGGCGACGCCGGATATCTTCCTCCGACGGCTTCCCCTCCAAACTGTACTGCGGCGCTTCCGATAGGGGCCCGATGGGTAGGTCTACCACCAGCTCCGAACCCACGGCCACCTGAGCGGTCTGCTCGGCTAGGATGACGCCAATCTCCCGGCAGGTGACGTCCCATTTTTCCATGACGGCCTTGATGGCCGGCACGTTCTCCGGCGCAACAACCAATAACATCCGTTCCTGGGACTCAGACAGCATCACCTCGTATGGACTCATGCCCTCTTCTCGCTGGTGCACCTGGGAGATGTCCAGGCGGATGCCTCGGCCGCCGCTGGCCGCCGACTCTATGGCCGCGCTGGTCAGTCCCGCAGCGCCCAAGTCCTGGATGGCGTTCACAAGGCCGGTGTCCAGTGCCTCTAAACAGGCCTCGATGAGCACTTTCTCCAAGAATGGGTTGCCCACCTGCACGGTCGGGCGGAGCTCCACTTCTTCTTCGAATGTGCGGGATGCTAGCCCGGATGCTCCGTGAATGCCGTCCCGTCCGGTGCCAGCCCCCACCAACAGCATCACATTATCGACCTCGCTAGCCGCCGAAGTTGCTATGGTATCGGTCCGCACCAGGCCCACGCACATGGCGTTGACCAGCGGGTTCTGGGAGTAGGACTCGTCGAAGCAGATCTCCCCGGCCACGTCGGGTACACCGATGCAGTTGCCGTACCAAGAGATGCCGTCCACCACGCCGTGGAACAGATACTTATTCTGGGGGTCGTCCAAAGGGCCGAATCGGAGAGAGTTCAGGAGGGCGATGGGGCGGGCGCCCATGGCCAGGATGTCCCGGACGATGCCGCCCACGCCGGTGGCGGCGCCCTGTAGCGGCTCCACAGCAGATGGATGGTTGTGGGACTCGACCTTAAACACGACCGCCAAGCCGTCGCCGATGTCTACCGCGCCGGCATTCTCAGCTCCGGTCTGGGACAAAACACGGGAGGGCCTTTGCCCGGCAGGGTTTTGATTAAACCGGCGCAACAGGGGCCGGGAGTGCTTGTAGCCACAATGCTCGCTCCAAAGCGCTCCGAACATGCCCAATTCAACAGGGTTGGGCTCCCGGTCCAGCCGCTCCAAAATCAGGTCGTATTCGGCCCTGGAGAGCGCGATCTCGTCCAGTGTTTCTTTGGTCACCGCCATCTATCGCTCAACCTCCGCCCTTATTCCCATGGTCCACCTGATGTATACACCGGTCACGCCGATTCGTCGATAACCCCGTTAGCTTCTTGCCCATCGTTTTGATACGAGGCCTGGCTGTCCGCAACGTTCCCGCCCTGGTCCGATGGCCAGACCTGCCCACCTAAAACGTGGCAGTAGCTGGCCTCGGACCCGAAGAAGTCGCTCACCTGCTCCAGATCGGTGGTGGTGATGAGGACCTGCTCGTACCGGGTCGCCTTTTCCAGCAGCCGGTGCCGGCGGGAACTATCCATCTCCGACAGGGCGTCGTCAAACAAAACCACCGGGCCCTCGCCCCGCACCAACTCCAGGAACTCCGCCTCAGCCAGCCGGAGGGTCAACGCCAGCGTTCGTGCTTGGCCCCGGGAGGCGAACACGCCCATATCGGCCCCGTCGATCAATAGATTGAAGTCATCCCGGTGTGGGCCTACTGCCGTGACCGGCCGGACCCGCTCCCGGTAAGAAGCCGCGGCCAGCGCCTCCCGAAAGTTGTTCTCGACCTCGGTCAAATCTCCAGCCAGGAGCACGCTGGGCCGGTACTCGACTTCCAGTGTCTCCTCCAGGCCGCTTAGGTCTTCGTGCTGCCGCACACAGGCCGGTGTTAGTTCGCGCATGGCTTCGTAGCGCCGCCAGGTGATCCAGGCCCCTTCACGCACCAGTTCATCGTCCCAAAAGGCCAGCTCGTCGGCATCCGCCTGGTTTTCACGGAGCAGGCGTAGTAGTTGGTTGCGTTGTTGCACCACGCGGTGATACCGCTGCAGTCCCTTGAGATATACGGGGTCAGCCTGGGACAGGAGAATATCCAGAAAACGCCTCCGGCCCGAGGGCGGACCCTGGACCAGTTCGATATCGGCGGCGCTGAAGAGCACGGCATTCACCTGGCCAATGAGCTCACCGGCGGTGTGCTTGAGCCGGTTGACCCGAATCTCCTTGCGCACGTTGTAGGCCAGGTCGTTGCCCTCCCGGCCGGAGCGTTGGGTTGGCTGGTAGCCGATTATCACCCGAAGTTGCTGGCCGTTCTTCTGGACCGTCCCGTCGACAAGGGCCTGCTCACCGGCAATGGCCGCATCGAAGCTGACGACTTCCCGTTCATTCTCGGCCCGGAACGACCGGGCGATGCAAAGCAGGTAGACGGCTTCCAAGAGGGTGGTTTTGCCTTGAGCGTTGGGGCCGTAGTAGACCGTCACACCCGGAGACAAGCCAAGGTCCAGGTGAGTCAGGTTACGGAAATTGGTCAGTCGCAGGCGGGAGAGGTAAGCCAACCGGTCGTATTCCTCCCACTGGTCCTAGTCTTCATAGACCAAATTTTGGCGCCTTGGCTCAATACAAAACCCGGCTTCGCCGGTTAAGCCTGGTCCTTTAGCAACTGGATCTGTGCGTCCAGTTCGGTGGCCGCTATTTCTTCCCCGACGGAGAGCCGGAAGCAGCGGTCGATGTAGAGTTTGGCCAATTGCGAGCTACGCTCGGAGTTGTCCTTGGCCGCCTCCAACAAGTCGCCCACCTTGAAACTCTCGGGCAGATGGCGCGCGAGCACGGTGATCTCAACGCTAACCTCGTCCGCGGCTGCCTGATCCGACCCGTCGACAGCGAACCGCAACCGGCCCAGCAGCTTTGAAAGCTCACCAAGCTTGTCGCTCTCGCTCATGAAACTGAAGAGGACTTCATTGACGTTCAGTGACTCGTCCGGTTCTTCTTCCGGCTCGGGTTCAGGCTCAGCAGTCGGGGGAGCTTGCAGGGTGTCTCTGAGCTCTTCACTGATGGCCGCGGCGGCGCCTTCGGCCGGGGTGCTGGTCATCGCCAGCGCGTCGGAACAGAGGCTGGAATAAACTTGGACTGCTTCGGTGGCCGTCTCCATCATCCTGGCCAGGTCGAATGAGAACATGCTGCCACCGTAGACCAAATCATCCCCTCGCAACTGGCTCAACCGCTCCAGTTCCGCGAAGGAGCCGACGGCCTCAGGCACCGGCGGCATGGCGAACGCCGACAGTTCACTCAAGGGCATGTTGCCCAGATGGGACGCCAAGAAGGGAGGGACGTACTTGGTGAGGTCAGACTTGACCGGCAGCGTGACCACATAGGTGGCATAGACAGAGCCCGGCTCCGTGTCCACCCGGAAGTAGAGCAGGGCATGCCCTCTGGGATTCTGGGATTCGCCGTTGTCAAAGATCAGGTCCATGTCTAAAGCCGTGCCTTTAAAGCGAAGATAGGGTCCATTACAGGCAGTCACGCCCTTGGCGCGTACGCTTCGGTACATTATAGGGCAAAGCAAGACCCCCGGCCACGCCCGCGCAGCCCCGCCATCACTACGGCTCGCGTTGACTACCCATGGCAAAGTTTGTATTGTAGGAGTAGTGTGCCCGGCAGGGGCAGGAAGGAGCCAGGAATGGCGGATACAGAACTAAAGGTCTTCGATTACGACAAGGCCGAGATCGGAGAAGAACTAGGTTCCTACGAATACATCCTCACTCAAGAGATGGTGGATGCATTCCGTTCCTCTGTTCAAGACCCGGGCGCTCCCTTTCCCACACTGGGCGTTAAGCACGACGCCACCGCCTTCGCTATGGTCTACGACGACCCCATCGGCACGGTGAACGCCGGCAATGAGGTCGAATTCTTCAACCCGCCGAAAGGATCATTAGAGAAACGGAACCTTTTCATTCCTTTTTTCTTCGC
>PBSL01000022.1 GCA_002726205.1 Planctomycetaceae bacterium
CTGGAGAAGCTGACGCTGGAGAAGCTGACGCTGGAGAAGCTGACGCTGGAGAAGCTGACGCTGGAGAAGCTGACGCTGGAGAAGAGGAAACTGGGGAAACAGACGCCTAAACGGTGGGCGATCGGGTAAGAAACCGGTAAAGTACCGACTGACGCGAAAGCGCAACGAGAGGAAAACAAGCGATGGCGACCGACGAAGCGACAGCGACTGACGAAGTAACCGAGACCGAGTTTGATGACGCAACCAAGACGCTCGGCGATCAGCTGGTGGAGCTGACGTTGCTGCAGGCCAAGTCACTGGCTGATTACCTGGAAGAGGTTCACGGTATCGAGCCGGCCGGTGGGGGCGTCGTGATGGCGGCCGCAGCCGGTGGAGGTGATGGCGGCGAGGCGGCGGTCGAGAAGACCGAGTTCGATGTCATTTTGACCGGATTCGGTGACAGCAAGATCCCGGTCATCAAGGCGGTCCGGGCCGCAACCGGCCTGGGCCTGAAAGAGGCCAAGGAACTTGTCGAGAGCGCTCCAGCTCCGCTCAAGGAAGGCGCGTCTCAGGAAGAGGCCGATCAGCTCAAGGAGGAAATCGAAGCGGCCGGCGGTGCGTGCGATATCAAGTAGTACGTACCGCGACTCGGGACCGCAACATCGACCGGTTCGGTGTTCGTGTCTCACCCATTGCGCTCCGCACTCGCGGCGCACCGACACTGCAGTTGCGACCTGTTCGGACAGTCACCGAGATCTGGAGCCCGCGGACACTTTGTTCCTGACAGCCCCTTGCCCCGGATTTTCTCGACCGGTCCATTTTCGGACCGTGTGCGGTCTTGTTGTGCGCTCGATGCTGCTTGCCCGAAGTTCGATTTCGCAGTGACCTCGATCGGTCCCGTCAGGTCACTGCCAGGAAAAACAGAGAGCCTTCCATGCCCATCCCCGCCATTCGAACTCTGCAAACCGACACGACTCGCCAATTCGGGAAGATGGTGGGAGACGGTGCCCAGTTGAAGGATCTCACCGAGATCCAGACCGAGTCCTACAGCCGGTTCCTCCAGGAGGAGGCCGAGTCGGACAATCGGAAGAAACGCGGGCTGGAAGGGATCTTGCAAGAGGTCTTTCCGATCGAGAGTTACGACGGGCAGTACCGGCTCGAGTTCGTCAAGTACGAACTCGGGGAACCGCGTTTCGAGACCACCACCTGCCGGCAATTGCGACTGACCTACGGTCGCCCGTTTCGCGTCTGGATGCGGTTGCACAAGGAGCAACCGATCGAGGAGGAGGTGTACCTGGGCGACATGCCAATCATGCTCGGTGGCGGCGAGTTTATCATCAACGGGGCCGAGCGGGTCGTTGTCAGCCAGTTGCACCGTTCGCCGGGCGTTGATTTCGTCAAGAGCTCGGAACCGGGTGAACGAACCAGCTTCTCCTGCCGTGTCATTCCCGAACGCGGCAGTTGGATAGAGCTGGTCAGTAACAAGAAAGAGATCCTGGATGTTCGGATCGACCAGAGCGGCAAGTTCTCGGCGATGACGCTGCTGCGGGCGATGGGACCCGAGTACAGCAGTGACCGTGACCTGCTCCAGGTCTTTTATTCCTCCGCGATGAAGACGATCAAGCCCAAGACCGCCAATCTCAAGGAGATCGCCGAAGCCTACACGTCCAATGACATTGTCTATCCTGTCGGCCATGAGCGGTGCGGAGAGATAATCGTCGATTCACGAAACGTGCTGGATGGTGAGATCATTCCAATCGGTGAGAAGCGGGCCGAGGAGATCGTCAAGGCGAAGATCAAGGAGATCGAGATCATCCCCAGAAAGGATGTCAAGGATCTGCTGATTCTCAAAACGCTACTGGCCGACGAAACCCTCAGCCACGAACAGGCGCTGCTGCGAATTTATCAGCGGCTTCGTCCGGGCAACCCACCGCAGCTGGAAAAAGCGACCGATCTGTTCCGCGAGAAGTTCTTCGATGTCAACCGGTATCGCCTGGGCAAGGTCGGCCGTTTCCGGATCAACCGCAAGTTCAAGCCGGGGGGGCAGAAGAGCGACGTCCTCAACAAGTTCCTCGAGGAGAACTTCGAGCAGGATGTGTCCGATTCGGCGATGACGTTGGACCCCAAGGACTTCATCAACGCGATCAAATACCTGGTGCACCTGAAGATCGGTGGGGACACGCCGGTCCACACCGATGACATCGACAATCTCGGCAACCGCCGCCTGCGGACCATCGACGAACTCGCGTCCGAGGAAATTCGTAAAGGGTTCCTCAAGCTGCGGCGGACGGTGCAGGAGCGGATGAGCCTGAAGGATGTCGAGGAAATGACACCGCGGACACTGGTCAATCCGAAAAGCGTCTCGGCGGCGATCGAGTACTTCTTCGGACGCAGCGAGCTTTCGCAGGTCGTCGATCAGACCAACCCTCTGTCGATGCTGACACACGAGCGCCGCCTGAGCGCGCTGGGACCGGGTGGGCTGAATCGCAAGCGGGCCGGTTTCGAAGTTCGTGATGTCCACATTTCTCACTACGGCCGGATTTGCCCGATCGAGACTCCGGAAGGGACCAACATCGGCCTGATTTCGTCACTCTCGGTCCATGCCCAGGTCGACGAGTACGGTTTCCTGACGACGCCGTACTGGCGGATCAAGGGGGGGAGAGTCACCGAGGAGATCGTCCGGTTGCGGGCTGACGAGGAGGCGCTGAGGTATGTGGTGCCGGCCGATACGCCGACTGAGAATGGCAGGATTTCCCCCGATCGGGTTCTGGCCCGCTACGACAACGACGTGGTGATGGTCGACCAGAGCAAAGTCGAGTTCATCGACATCGCGCCCAACCAGATGGTGGGCGTCTCGGCTGGCCTGATCCCGTTTCTCGAGCATGATGACGCCAACCGGGCCCTGATGGGATCCAACATGCAGCGGCAGGCCGTGCCGTTGTTGATCACCGAACCGCCGATTGTTGGAACCGGGCTCGAGGACGAAGTCGCCCACCGCTCGGGCATGATGGTCAAGGCGAAAAAGTCCGGTACGGTCAACTTCGTCGATGCGACACGGGTGGAGATCGACGGGATCGGCCACGAACTCGAGAAGTTCCAGGGGCTCAATGAGCGAACCTGCAAGAATCAGACGCCGGTGGTTGCGGTTGGTGACAAGGTCAGGAAAGGAGACCTCCTGTGCAACACCGCCGCGACCAGGGACGGCAGGTTGGCGCTGGGCCGCAACGTGCTGGTCGCGTTCATGTCCTGGGAGGGTTACAACTTCGAGGACGCCATCGTGATCTCGGAACGGCTCGTCAAGGAGGATGTTTACACTTCGATCCACATTGACCAATTTGACGTGGAAATCCGCGAGACGAAACTGGGTCGTGAGGAGTTCACCAGGGACATTCCCAACGTCAGCGAAAAAGCGCTCGGGCACCTGGATGACGAGGGAATCGTCCAGATCGGGACCCGGGTCAGCCCCGGAGACATCCTCGTTGGCAAGGTCTCGCCGAAGGCCAAGAGCGAGTTGACTCCGGAGGAAAAACTTCTGCACGCGATCTTCGGTCGGGCCGGCGAGGACGTGAAGAACGAGTCGCTCGATGTTCCCAGCGGTGTCGAGGGCATCGTGATTCACACCGAGAAGTTCTCACGGCAGATGAGCCTGCCCGAAGATGAACGCCGCAAGTTCCAGGCCTCGGTTCGCAAGCTCGAGCGTGAAGGCAATAGCGTCGTGGTCGAAGCCTTCCGCGAATTTCTCCTGGGATTCGAGCGAGTGCTGGGGCGGAGGTTGACCGACGACGACGGTGTCGAGTTGCGGACGCACGAGGACGAACGGGTCGTGGCGGACTACGCCTCGCGATTTGACGATCATTTCCAGGGACTCGACATCCGGAGTCCACAGAAACGCAAGGACCTGCAGAAGTTGAAGCGAGAGACCTTCGACGAGGTCGAGAAGAAAATACGAGCCCGGGATCAGCAACTCAACAACCTCAAACGGGGCGACGAACTGCCCAGTGGGGTGTTGCAGATGGTCAAGGTCTACGTCGCCAGCAAGCGACGGATCTCCGTTGGTGACAAGATGGCCGGTCGCCACGGCAACAAGGGAGTCATCTCCAAGGTGCTGCCGATCGAGGACATGCCCTACCTTGAAGATGGCACGCCGATCGATATCATTCTCAACCCGCTGGGCGTTCCCAGCCGAATGAACGTCGGCCAGATTCTGGAAACGCACCTCGGCTGGGCCGCCAGCAAACTCGGCTTCCGGGCGCTGTGCCCGGTCTTTGACGGGGCGTCCGAAGAGACGATCCGCGACTGTCTGGTCGAGGCCGGTTTGCCGCGGGATGGCAAGGCGGTGCTTTGCGACGGTCGAACCGGCGAGGCTTTCGAGCAGAAGGTCACCGTGGGTCAGATCTACATGCTCAAGCTCCACCACCTCGTTGATGACAAGGTGCACGCGCGGGCCACCGGCCCGTACTCGCTGATCACCCAGCAGCCTTTGGGGGGCAAGGCCCGCTTCGGTGGGCAGCGGTTTGGCGAGATGGAAGTCTGGGCGCTGGAGGCTTACGGGGCCGCCTACATCCTGCAGGAGTTGCTGACTGTCAAGAGCGACGACGTCGAGGGTCGCACCAAGATCTATGAATCGATGGTCAAGGGCGAGAACACTCTCGAGGCTGGCACCCCCGCCAGCTTCGACGTGCTCAACAACGAGATCCGCGGACTGGGGCTGAACCTCCAGTTGGAGAAGGCTTCGATCTGAACCAGGACTCCGCCGGTCGCCGTGACCGTCCGGAGTGGAATCACTCACCTTTGGGTAACCTTTTTTCGGGAGCAAGTCACGTGAGCGTTGGTGAAGTTTCGGCGTACGACCGGATCAACGATTACGGCTCCGTCAAGATCGGCTTGGCCAGCCCCCACGATATTCGCAGTTGGTCATTCGGGGAGGTAAAGAAACCCGAGACGATCAACTACCGGACCTACCGTCCGGAGCGGGACGGCTTGTTCTGCGAGCGGATCTTCGGTCCGGAAAAGGACTGGGAGTGCGCCTGCGGCAAGTACCGTGGGATGAAGTACAAGGGGATGGTCTGCGACCGCTGCGGGGTCAAGGTCACTCACAGTCGCGTCCGTCGCAAGAGAATGGGGCACATCGAACTGGCCGCCCCGATCGTTCACATCTGGTTCTTCAAGAGCATGCCCAGTCGCCTGGGCGCGCTGTTGAACATGAAGACCACCAGTCTCGAGAAGGTCGTTTACTTCCAGGATTACGTCGTCGTTGACCCCGGCGATACACCGTTGCAGCAATGCCAGATCCTGACCGAGGAGGAGGCCCGGCTGGCGCGGGCGAAGTACGGAGAGGAGACATTCACGCTGGGGATGGGAGCCGAGGCCGTCAAGGAACTCCTGCTCAACCTCAACCTCGCCGAACTCTCCGATCAACTTCGTCTCGAGCTCGAAGAGACCGGCAGCCAGCAAAAGACCAGGGACCTGATCAAGCGTTTGAAGATCATCGAGACTCTCCGTGACAGCGAAAACCGACCCGAGTGGATGGTCCTGGACGTGATCCCGGTGATTCCACCCGACCTGCGACCGCTGGTGTTGCTTGACTCGGGCAATTTCGCCACGAGCGATCTCAACGATCTCTACCGCCGCATCATCAACCGCAACAATCGGCTGAAGAAACTTGTCGACCTGAATGCGCCCGAGGTGATTGTCCGCAACGAGAAGCGGATGCTGCAGCAGTCCGTCGATTCGCTTTTCGACAACAACCGCTGCAAGCGACCGGTGTTGGGTTCATCGAATCGCCCGCTGAAGAGCCTGACCGACATGATCAAGGGCAAGCAGGGCCGGTTCCGCGAGAACCTGCTCGGTAAGCGGGTTGATTATTCGGCCCGCTCGGTGATCGTCGTCGGTCCCGAACTCGAACTGCACCAGTGCGGCCTGCCGAAGAAGATCGCGTTGGAGCTGTTCCAACCGTTCGTGATCCGTCGACTGAAAGAACTCGGGCACGCCGATACGATCAAGAGTGCCAAGAGGATGCTTGAACGCAAGGATGATGACGTCTGGGACATCCTCGACGAAGTCATCACCAACCACCCGGTTTTGCTGAACCGGGCTCCGACCCTGCACCGGATGGGCATCCAGGCGTTTGAGCCGACGCTTGTCGAGGGCAACGCGATCCGGATCCACCCGCTCGTCTGCAAGGGGTTCAACGCCGACTTCGACGGCGACCAGATGGCGGTCCACCTGCCGCTTTCGATCGAGGCGCAGGTCGAGGCCACCACGTTGATGCTCTCTACAAACAACATCTTCAGTCCGGCCAACGGGGCGCCGATCATCAGCGCCAGCCAGGACATCGTGATGGGCTGCTATTACCTGACGCTGCCCCGTGACGATCGCCCCGGAGACGGCATGGAATTCGCATCGACCAGTGAGGTCTTCGTGGCACTCCAGCAGGGCCGTGTGACACGGCACACGCGGATTCGCGTTCGACTGGCGGCCGAAAAAGACATCCGCGGGGAAGTGTCGGAGGAGTTTCGTTCCGGCGATCTGCTCGAAACCACCGTCGGCCGCGTTCTGTTCAACGACATCCTCGATCCGAAGATGTCCTTCTACAATCTGACGATGAAGAGCAAGGATCTGGCGAACGTGATTTCCGACTGCTACCAGCACGACGAGCTCGGTCGCAGCGACACGATTTCCCTGCTCGATCGCATGAAGAGCCTGGGGTTCCAGGAAGCCACCCAGAGCGGACTTTCCTTCGGCACGTCCGATCTCAAGACATCACCCGACAAGGACGCAGTGATTTCTCTCGCCGAGAAGGAAGTCGAGCATCAACGGGGGCTCTATGGCCGCGGCATCATCACCGACCAGGAACGCTACAACGCGGTACTCGACCAGTGGACGCACGCCCGCGAGCAGATCACCAAGTCGATGATGCAGGAGCTCGAAAACGATGAGCGGGCCGACGAGACCGACTACGTCAATCCGATCTACCTGATGGCGCACTCGGGCGCCCGTGGCGGTGTCGAGCAGATTCGCCAGCTGGCCGGGATGCGGGGACTGATGGCCAAGCCGTCCGGAGAGATCATTGAAACGCCGATCAAGGCGAACTTCCGAGAAGGGCTCAGCGTACTCGAGTACTTCAGTTCAACTCACGGCGCTCGCAAGGGGCTGGCCGACACCGCGTTGAAGACCGCCGACAGCGGTTACCTGACCAGGAAACTCGCCGACATCTGTCAGAACATGGTGACCACCGAGGACGACTGCGAGACGACCGAGGGAATTACCAAGGGCGTGGTCTACCGGGGTGAAAAGGTCGAGCTTGGACTGGCCGACGCGATCCGGGGACGTGTCAGCCGCACAAACATCGTCAACCCGATCACCGATGAAGTCATCGTGCGGGAAGACGAGTTGATTGATGACAGGAAGGCCCGGCAGATCGAGGAAATGGGCGTCGAGAAGATCATGGTTCGCAGTCCGTTGACCTGCCGTTCCAAGCTCGGCATGTGCAAACGCTGCTACGGCATGGACCTTTCCAACGGTAGTCTTGTCGAGGACGGCCTGGCGGTCGGGATCATTGCCGCGCAGTCGATCGGTGAACCGGGGACCCAGTTGACGATGCGGACCTTCCATATTGGCGGGACGGCGTCACGGGAGGTCGAGGAAAGCGAGGTCCGGACACGGCATACGGGACGGGTCAAGTTCGAGCGGGTCCGCAGCGTCGGCCCCGACGGCAACAAGATCGCCCTGGGACGCAACGGCGAGATCGTGATTCTCGAGCTCAATCCCCGCGAGGAGGGACGCGAGCGGGAACTCGAACGATACCGTGTGCCCAACGGAGCGAGGTTACTCGTGACCGAGTGGGATCCGCAGGATCCGAAATCCGGGATCTCCGAAAAGACCTCCGCTGATGACACCAAGGCCCTGGGGAAGATCGACGGCGTCGTCGTTGCCGGTGAGCCGCTGTGCCAGTGGGATCCCCACTCAGTGCCGATTATCGCCGAGGTCGGCGGCACGGTGAAACTGGTCCAGTGCGAAGAGGGCCAGTCGGTTGCCGTTGACACCGATGCTGCCGGTAATGTGCGACGGACGGTGATCGAGCACAAGGGAGACCTGCACCCGCAGATCAGCCTCATCGACAACTCGGGAGAAACCCAGGCGTTTTACTACCTGCCCGAACGGGCAAGTATCGAGGTCGGCGAGGGAGAGAAGGTCGTGGCCGGCATGACGCTCGCCAAGACTCCTCGCGAAAGCGGGGGGACCCAGGACATCACCGGCGGCTTGCCGCGGGTGACCGAGTTGTTCGAAGCAAGGCGACCGAAGGATCCTGCAGTGATCGCCAAGATCGACGGGGAAATCGAGTTCGTCGAGGAACTCCGCCGCGGTCAACGAGTGATCAACATCCATCCACCCGGCGACGGAGAGCCCGAGGCACACATCATCCCCCACGGCAAGCAACTGCTGGTGCATGCCAAGGATCTTGTTCGGCACGGCGATGCGCTGGTCCGCGGTCCGCTCGTGCCACACGATATCCTCGAGATTTCCGGGGTCGAGGCCGTGCAGCAGTACCTGCTCCACGAAATCCAGAATGTCTACCGGTCGCAACGCGTGGAAATCGATGACAAGCACATCGAGATCGTCGTCTCGCAGATGTTGAGGAAGGTGCGGGTGGATTCGGTGGGTGACACCGACCTGCTGCCGGGTGTGGTCATCGATAAGCTCGAGTTCCAGACGACCAACGAACGGCTCGCCGGGTGTGTGAAGATCACCGAGCCCGGCGATTCGGAGTTCAAGGAAGGCGAGGTCGTGCCCAAGGACGTCTTCGAGGAAGTCAACGCGGAGATTGCCGCGGCTGGAGAAAAGGGAGCGAAATCAGCCAGGCCACGCGAGGCCACGATGAGCATCCAGTTGCTGGGAATTACCAAGGCGGCCGTGCAGAGCGAGAGCTTTGTTTCGGCAGCCAGTTTCCAGGAAACAACCAAGGTGCTGACCGAGGCGGCGGTGGCCGGCAAGAACGATCAACTGGTCGGGTTGAAAGAGAACGTCATCCTCGGACACCTCGTTCCCGCCGGCACCGGGTTCCACACTCACCAGGATTCCGAGGTCCGGATCCGACCCGAAGCGTTGCTGGAACTCCAAGCTGAAAAGGAGCGGGTCCGGGTGGCCCGGATGAAGATGGTCGCCGGTGAAGAGGAGGCAGCGGGGGAACAGCCCGTCGTCGCGGTCGAGGTTCCCGCCGATGGCGGATAGGCGGTTTCGGCAGTTGCGATGGAGATAACCGTTCCCATCGCGTCGCTTGACGTTGCTCGGGGGGTGCAATAAAGTAGGCGATTCTGATCCGTGTTGCCCTTGGCATCGCGGGCAGACTGGGTTTTTCGACGTCCTAACACGATTCGAAGGCGGAGAGAGTGCCGACGATCAACCAATTGGTCCGCAAGCCGCGGAAGCAGAAGAAGGCCAAGAGCAACACGCCTTTGCTGGAGGGTTGCCCTCAGAAGCGTGGGGTCTGCCTGCAGGTGAAGACCGTCACGCCCAAGAAGCCGAACTCGGCCCTGCGAAAAGTCGCTCGCGTGCGGCTTTCCAACGGCAAGGAAGTCACCGCCTACATTCCCGGCGAAGGCCACAACCTCCAGGAGCACTCGATCGTGCTCGTTCGAGGTGGTCGCGTCCGCGACCTGCCCGGTGTTCGGTACAAGATCATCCGGGGTGTTCTTGACACGCTGGGAGTCGAGGATCGCCGCCAGGCCCGCAGCCGTTATGGAACCAAACGACCCAAGTGATCTGGCTGGTCACGCCGGCGTTCGTAGCTGACCGCCGACCCCAATCCAATCCAACCCCGAATAGATTCGTCGCGATGTCCAAACGGTTCACCGCCAGCGCCACGCAACTGAAGCCCGATCCCCGTTACGATTCGGTGCTGGCTTCCAAGTTCGTCAACTGCCTGATGCATGACGGCAAGAAAAGCGTCGCCCAGCGAGTCTTCTACGAGGCGATGGATGTGATCGCCCAGCGGGTCAGTGACGAGGAACCGTTGGAAGTGTTTACGCAGGCGGTAGAGAACGTCAAGCCGGCGATCGAGGTGCGGTCGAAACGGGTTGGTGGGGCGACCTACCAGGTCCCGACACCGGTCAATTCGAAGCGACGACAGACCCTGGCCATTCGCTGGATCCTGGCTGCGACCAGGGACAAGCGGGGACGGCCGATGCACCTGCGGTTGGCCGATGAGTTCATCGCCGCCTACCAGAAGGAAGGCACCGCGGTGACCACCCGCGAGAACGTGCACCGGATGGCCGACGCAAACAAGGCGTTTGCTCACTTTGCCTGGTAAATCCGCTGCCCGTTGGAACGCGGCCGCGATCGCGCAGGTCCGCAATATCGGCATCGTGGCTCACATCGATGCCGGCAAGACCACCACCACCGAACGGATTCTCTTCTACAGCGGTGAATCTCACCGCATGGGCAATGTCGATGATGGCACGACCATCACCGATTTCGATCCCGACGAGGCCAAACGCGGCATCACGATTTACTCGGCCGCGATCACCTGCCGCTGGCAGGACACGGTCATCAACATCATCGATACGCCCGGCCACGTGGATTTCACCGCCGAGGTCGAACGCAGCCTGAGGGTGCTCGACGGGGCGTTGATGATCTTCAGTGCGGTTGAGGGAGTCGAGGCACAAAGCGAGACGGTCTGGCGACAGGCGGATCGCTACGAAGTGCCGCGAATCTGCTTCATCAACAAGATGGATCGCCTCGGTGCAGGGTTCGAGCGAACCTTCGACGAGATCAGCAACCGGCTCGCTGCACAGCCGATCGCGGTACAACTTCCGCTGGGCGAAGGGCCGTCGAGAGAATCTGCCGATGGGTTTCGTGGTGTGATCGACCTGATCGAGAGTCGTGTTCTGCGATTCGACGCCCGGGATGATGGTTCAGAGATCAGTGTTGAGGCAATCCCCGAACCATTGCTCGACCTGGCCGAGCAGTGGAGGCGACGTTTGCTCGAGGCGGTTGTGCTGCTGGATGATGACGTGCTGGAAACCTATATCGAAACCGATGACGTTCCGGTTGCCGACATTCACCGTCTGCTGAGACAGGGGACACTCAACCGGGTTCTGCAACCGACTTTTTGTGGATCGGCCCTTGATTTTGTCGGCGTCCAACCGTTGATGGATGCGGTGACCGCCTACCTGCCCAGCCCGCTTGATCGTCCACCTGTTCGGGGATTGGCGGCATCGGCGGTCAAGGTGACCGGCAAACAGGCCCGCCGCCAGGCCCGCAAGCGGGCCCTGGGAACAGTCTCCGAGGAGAACAAATGGAGCGAACGCTCGTGCGATGCCGAGGAGCCGTTTTGCGGGTTGGTCTTCAAGGTCCAATCCGACGCGCACGGAGACCTCTGCTTCCTGAGAATCTACTCCGGTACGATTCGCAGTGGCAGTCGCGTGATCAACGCCCGCACCGGGGACAAGGAACTCGTCAATCAAATCTGGCGGGTCCAGGCCGACAACCGAGAGAAGATTGAAACCGATGAGGCGGCCGCCGGGGACATCGTCGGTGTGATCGGCCCCAAGGTCGCCGTCACCGGTGACACGCTCTGTCACCCGTCTCACCCGATTCTGCTCGAGGCGATCGAGTTCCCCGAGACGGTGATCTCGATGGCGGTCGAACCCGAGACCAGTGCCGAGCGAAAGAAACTGGCCGAGACACTCGCGCGGCTGGCACGGCAGGACCCGACGTTCACCGAGCGGGTTTCGGAGGAAACCGGCCAGACGATCATCAGCGGAATGGGGGAATTGCACCTGGAAGTGATCCGTGACCGGATTCAGCGGGACTACGGCCTGGCTGTCCGCGTGCACAAGCCACGAGTCAGTTATCGTGAGTCGGTACGAAAAGCGGTTGACGTGACCGGGGAGTTTCAGCGAACGTCGGCCGGCGTGTCGCAGTTTGCCCGCGTTCGACTGGCGATCGAACCGACCAATGACGGGCAACCGGCCGACATGGAGAGTCGTCTCGATCCGGCCGCGCTGTCTGCGGCCCTGCTCGAGTCCCTCGAACAGTCCCTGTACGACGAAGCTGCCGGCGGCGGAACGCTGGGGTATCCGCTGATGAGTGTCCGGGTGGTGTTGCTGGAAGTGGAAACGCGTGAAGGCGAGACGACCGAGGTGGCATTGCAGGCGGCCGCCAGCGATGCGATGCACCGTGGCTTGAGCGCGGCCGGAATGGTACTGCTCGAACCGGTGATGCAACTGGAAGTTGTCACCCCCGACGAATTCCTTGGTTCTATCCAGGCTGATCTCAACGCCCGTCATGCGGTGATCAGCAACTCGCAACGACGGGGAGACCTTGCTGTGCTGACTGCCGAGGTCTCACTCGCCCAGATGTTTGGCTACTCCACCCAGGTTCGCAGTCTCTCGCAGGGCCGGGCGACCTATTCGATGCAGCCGCACAAATACGCCGAGGCCCCTCGCGACGTCCTCGATGCGATGCTGGGTTGAGACCTCTACGGGGCCATGGGCGGCTTTGGTCACAAGTGCTTTGTTCGAGTGAGGAGCGAGAGAGAATTCGTCGTGAAATAAGCAGGAAAACGCCGCGCCGATCTTGTTGACAAAGCAAACGGCCGTCTCTAACATGGCCCGTTTTCGGTCATTGTGGACGCCATCAGGTGCGTTCTCGGTACCGGTCCCGTTACCGGGCCTTGAGTGAGAGGAATTTGAGTGGCTGACGACAGTCGAAAGTACGTTCGTATTCGAATGCAGGCATTCGACCATTCGGTCTTGGATCAGTCCGCGTTGGAGATCGTGGACACGGCCAAGCGAACCGGAGCGGAAGTGCATGGACCGATTCCATTGCCGACGCGAATCGAACGTTACACGGTGTTGCGGAGTCCGCACATCGACAAGAAGTCACGCGAGCAGTTTGAGATCAGGACACACAAGCGGCTGATTGACATTGTTGAGCCAACCGTGAAGACGATCGACGCTTTGAACAAGCTGTCGCCGCCGACCGGAGTAGATATCAAGATCAGGGACTTTACCCAGACCACCGGTTGATATGGCCCATCGCGGGCCAGATCCACCCCAGTAGGTCGCCAGGATAAGGGAACGGGAACCAATGCCGGTCGGACTGCTGGGCCGCAAGGTCGGTATGACTCAAGTCTACGATGACGCCGGGGATCTGATCCCCGTCACCGTGATCGAGGCTGGTCCGTGTGTCGTGCTGCAGTTGCGGACCTCCGACCGCGACGGCTACGAGGCCGTGCAGGTCGGTTTCGACGATAAGAAGCGTCCAGTGGGTGGAAACCGGAGTCGCCACAGCCAGGCACGTCGCAGCGAACGTGGACATGTCGCCTCGCTCGGCAGCAAACGCGCCAAGGCGCGGGCTGACGCGGGTGTTGAACCGATTCCCAAGGCCAACTGTGAGCCGAAGAAGTTCATCCGCGAATTCCGCATCGATGGTGAAGAGGTGGATCTGGAGGTGGGACAGACCTTGACCGTGGACCTGTTCGCCGAGACGACACACGTTGACGTGGTCGGGACCAGCAAGGGGCGCGGGACCGCCGGCGTGATGAAGCGGCACAACTTCTCCGGGCAACGAGCCAGCCATGGCGTCAAGCGGGTGCACCGGCATGCCGGCAGTATCGGCATGAGTGCCGACCCGGCACGCGTGCCCAAGGGAACGCGGATGGCCGGACGCTACGGGAACGCTCGCAGCACGGTGCGTCACCTGCAGGTGGTCCGTGTCGACAACGAAAACAATGTGATGTTGGTGCGGGGCGGAGTGCCCGGTCCCAACGGAGGATATCTGTTGATCCGGCCTACGAACAAGACGGGGTAAGTCTGTTGTCCCGGACATCTTTTTTGATTGATACCGAATTTTAGTTTTCCGGCCCTCGCAAGGGGCCTGACCAGGTGGCGTAGAAGCGATGATCACTCTGCCGATTCGTGATATGCAAGGCGCGGAGGTGGGCTCCTACGAGCTCGACCCGGCCGACTTCGCATCGCACATCAACAAGCAACTGCTGCATGACGTGGTCGTGATGTACGAGGCCAATCGTCGCCAGGGGACCGTGCGTACCAAGTCTCGCGGTGAAGTCCGTGGCTCGACAAGGAAGCTCTACCGGCAGAAGGGCACCGGACGTGCCCGGGCCGGCATGCGTCAAACACCCGTTCGACGAGGCGGCGGACACACGTTCGCGAAACGCCCGAAAGACTGGTCCTACCGCTTGCCGAAAAAGGCCATCCGCTCGGCGACACGGCAGGCTTTGCTCAGCAAGTTTCTCGATGAGGAAGTGACACTGCTGCAGGACGTGTCGATCGAGGAAGCCAAGACGCGTCATGTCGCCGCCATGATCGCCGCGCTGGGGCTCTCCGAGACCTCTTGCCTGCTGGCGATCCCCGCCGAGGATCCACTGCTCTGGCGGGCGGCTCGCAATATCGCCAACCTGTGGGTTTCACCGGTCGCGGAACTGAATGCCTTCAAGCTGCTCCATCAAAAACAGCTTGTCTTGACCACCGACTCGCTGGACCTGCTTCGCCAGGGACCTCCGACAGCGGCGACACCAGCGGAATCTGAGGAGGAGGCCGCCTGAAGTGGGCGGGAGTGATCACGATGGCCAAAATGAAGACCCATGCAACGACCCCTGAAAACGGGCTGCAACTCGAGCCGTACCAGGTGATTCTTCGCCCGGTCGTGACGGAAAAGAGCATGCAGCAGTCACAGGACAACGACTTGAATGCCTACACCTTCGAAGTGCATTCCCGGTCGTCCAAGCAGCAGATCAAGGAGGCCATCGAGGACCTTTTCGAAGTGAGGGTTGTCGCGGTGCGAACCCAGACTCGCAAGGGAAAACCTCGCCGGCATCGCCAACTCGTTGGCCACACCCGCGGTTGGAAGAAAGCTGTCGTCAAGCTTCACGAGGAAGACCACATCACGTTCTTCTAGGCCGAAACCACTCGACCCGCGACCAGATCAATAACGACTTGTTCTCCAGGAAGTCTTCGACATGGGCATTCGACGCTATAAGCCGATAACCCCCGGACGCCGTGGTGCGTCGGTGAGTGACTTCGTCGAACTGACGGATCGGAAGAAGAAGCCCGAACGCAGCCTGACGAAGCCACGCAAGAAGAGGGGCGGCCGAAATAACCAGGGCAAGATCACCAGCCGTCACCGGGGTGGTGGCCACAAGCAGCAGTATCGCTTGATTGACTTCAAGCGGAACAAGGATGACGTGGCCGCGAAGGTGGCATTCATCGAGTATGACCCGTGCCGGACGGCCCGGATTGCCTTGCTCCACTATGCCGATGGCGAAAAACGCTACATCCTGGCTCCGCTGGGATTGACCGCCGGCGACGAGGTGATGAGCGGCCCGTCGTCGGAACCGAAGGTGGGCAACTGCCTTCCCCTGACGCGGATTCCACTGGGAACGACAATCCACAATATCGAGATGCAGCCTGGAAAGGGCGGTCAGTTGTGTCGCAGTGCTGGAGCGAGTGCCGTGTTGAACGCTCGCGAAGGCAAATGGGCACAGATCACCCTGCCGTCGGGCGAGGTCCGCCGTTTGCCGAACTCGTGCCGCGCCACGATTGGTCAGATCGGAAATCTCGAACACAACCTGATTGTCCTGGGCAAGGCCGGCCGCAAGCGGTGGATGGGACGACGGCCACACGTGCGGGGAACCGCGATGAACCCGGTCGCCCACCCGATGGGCGGCGGTGAAGGACGCAACTCCGGTGGCCGGCATCCTTGCAGCCCGACCGGCAAACTGGCCAAGGGCGGATCGACACGCCGTCGCCGCAAGGCGTCCTCGAAGGCAATTATCCGGCGTCGCAGGAGTCGCCGTTACGGGCAGTTGAAGACCTGATCAACGGCGAGCTGGTGACACGGCAGCAGAGAAGTAAAGACAGTAGAAAACACCGGGGAGTGAGCGAGAGAATCGAATGGGACGGTCACTGAAAAAAGGTCCGTATGTCGACCAGAAGTTGTTGCTGAAGATCGAGCGGCTCGAGGCATCGCATTCGAGTGAACCGATTCGGACTTGGGCGCGACGCAGTACGATCGCGCCGGAGTTCATCGGGCACACGTTCCTGGTGCACAACGGGCGGGCTCACATCAGCGTTTACGTCACCGAGGAAATGGTGGGACATAAACTGGGTGAGTTCGCTCCGACGCGGACCTTTCGAGGTCACGGCGCCCGGGGAGGCCGCTAGTGCGAAACCGGGACCAGCAAGAAGACTAGATAACGGAAGGAGTGGCCGCGATGGCCCTCGTCAAGGCGTCACATCGATACGCGAGAATCTCGGCGACGAAAGTCCGTCCGCTGGCGGACCTGGTTCGCGACAAGACCGTCGAGGACGCCCTGGATGCGTTGAAGTTTCTCCCCAACCGTGGGGCACGGATGCTCGAGAGAGTGATTCTCAGCGCCCAGGCCAACGCGTCGGAGGTGACCGGGCACGTGGGTGGCTTGAAGATCTCCGAGGCGCGCGTGGATGGGGGACCGATGGTCAAGCGAGTTCGTCCCCGGGCACGCGGAATGGCCTTTATCATCCGCAAACGACAATGTCATATTCACGTGGGAATCGATATCCCCGAGGCAAATTGATCGGTCACGGCATCGGCCGGACACGTTCTCGGCAGCATTGAAGGAATCGGCATGGGACAGAAAGTTCGACCCACGGGTTTTCGGATCGGCATTACCGAGGACTGGCGAAGCCGCTGGTTCGCCTCGAAGAAGGAATTCGGCGATCTGCTGATCGAGGACCAGAAGATCCGGTCCTACATCAAGGAGAAGTACAAGTTTGCCCTGATCGCGAAGATCGAGATCGAGCGAAGCACCAAGAGCGTGGTGATTCGCCTGCATTCGGCCCGACCGGGGATCATCATCGGCCGCAAGGGGCAGGAGCTTGACCGGCTGGTGGCGGAGTTGGAGAAGAAGTTTCAGCGAGTCATGGACTTGAAGATCGAGGAAATCAACGATCCGCAGCGGACCGCGGTCCTGGTGGCCGAGGATGTTGCGGCCCAGTTGGAGAAGCGAGGAAGTTTTCGTCGTGCGATCAAACGGACGCTTGACCAGGTCATGGAGTCCGGAGTGTACGGGGTGAAGATCCAGGTTTCCGGGCGACTTGGCGGTTCCGAGATGTCACGGACCGAGAAGGCCAGCCGTGGATCAATCCCACTGTCCACCCTGCGACGGCACATCGACTACGGCTTTGCCGAGTCGAAGACCGCCCAGGGAATTATTGGTGTCAAGGTCTGGATAGACCGCGGAATGTATTCGACAGAGGAGTCTGGCGATGGCGCTAATGCCCAGAAGGGTGAAGCACCGAAAAAGCCAAAGAAGGCGCATAAAGGGTAACGCCACGCGTGGTCATACCGTGGCCTTTGGTGACTGGGGACTGCAGTCCTTGGAACCGGGCCACGTGAAGGCGACGGCGATCGAAGCGTGTCGGATTGCTGTAACTCAGTACATTCGGGGCGAGGGGAGGATGTACATCCGCATTTTCCCGCACAAGTCGGTCACCGCCCGGCCATTGGAAACCCGGATGGGCAAGGGCAAAGGTGAGCCTGACCACTGGGTGGCGGTGGTGAAGCCGGGCACGGTTCTGTTCGAGGTGGCCGGGATTTCCCACGAGGCCGCGAGAGAGTGTTTTGCACGGGTGGCGCATAAGCTTCCCGTGAGAGTCCGGCTGATTGGTCGCCGTCCCACCGTTTAGTGCCCGGTTCCTGTAGCGAGAAGACAGAGAGAGCGTCGAGATCATGACGAAGGCATCAGAACTCAGGCAAATGAGCCAGGAACAGCTGACGCACGAGTTGCGGCAGTTGATCGACGAGCTGTTTCGCCTGAAGATCCAGGCTGCTACCGAGAGGCTCGACGCTCCCAGCAACCTCCGCAAACTCCGTCGAGACATCGCTCGGGTCAAGACGGTCCAGCATGAGCAGGCCACCGCAACGAATGAGTCCGAAGCGGTGGCCGTCGATGAGACGTCCGAGGAATCCTAGTCATTGGTCGCCGGTCGCCGGCAAACGAGACAAGCAGACAACGAGATACTTGGCCATGAAGAAGACACTCACCGGGGTCGTAACCAGCGACAAAGCCAACAAGTCGCTGCGTGTCGAGATCGAGAGACGATATCGGCATGCCCGTTACGGCAAGATCGTCCGCGGACGGACTGTCTGCCACGTGCACGACGAGGGGAACACGGCGAGCCAGGGAGATGTGGTGGAGATTATCGAGAGCCGACCCAGGTCCAAGACCAAGCGGTGGGATCTGGTTCGCGTGGTCAAGGCGGCGATGAAGGAGGCCTGAGGGCCGGAAGAGACGAGTTCAGTCATGATCCAGATGCAGACACTACTCGACGTCGCGGATAACTCCGGCGCTAAGATTGCCCGGTGTATCAAAGTGCTCGGCGGCACTGGTCGCCGCACGGCCGGGCTTGGAGATATTGTCGTTGTTAGTATCCAGCGATCGCTGCCGGGCAGCGAGGTGAAGAAGGGCAGCGTGGAACGGGGTGTGATTGTTCGTTGCCGCCAACCGACGCGTCGTTCCGACGGCAGCTATGTCCGTTTCGATCACAATGCGATCGTGTTGCTCGATGCCGAAGAAAATCCGCGGGGAACACGGATCTTTGGGGCCGTGGCCAGGGAACTGCGGGAACGAAAATTCATGAAGATTATCAGCCTGGCGAGTGAGGTGGTGTGAACGATGGGCATTCGCAAGGGAGACATGGTGGTAGTGATTGCCGGTGAGGACAAGGGTCCTACGCCCCATCGCGTGGTGCAGGTGATTGCCGGCGGTAAGAAGATTCAGGTCGAGGGTGTTCATCAGGTGCTCAAGCATGTTCGTCGTGGGCACCCGAAGAGTCCTCAGGGAGGACGTCTGCAACTCGACCTGCCAATTGACAGTTCAAACGTGCTCTTCTACTGTGGCAACTGTGCTCACGGCGTGCGGTTGGGCGTGAAATACACCGACGACGGTGCCAAGACCCGCTACTGCAAGAAGTGCAATACAACGGTCGGAACGATCGGCGGTCCGAAGGTTCGCCGAGCGGCCTCTGCGTCTGATTGATTCCACTCGCCACGGTTGCGGCGGGACCCCCCGATAGACTTTCAAACGAGTAACACCAGGAACGGTTATCGCCTGAGGGCGAGAACAGCGAGAGTGCCACGTCATGCCCCGGTTGCAGGAGAAGTACCGAAAAGAGGTCATTCCGGCGCTGAGAGAGCGCCTGGAGAAGTCCAATGATCTGGCCGTGCCACGCCTCGAGAAGGTGGTCATCAGCATGGGCGTTGGCGAGGCAATCCAGGACTCCAAGAAGCTTGATGAAGCCGTCACCCACCTCACGACGCTCTCGGGACAAAAACCACAGGTCACGCGTGCCCGCCACAGTGTCGCGGGATTCAAGCTGCGGGATGGAATGCCGATCGGCTGTCGCGTGACACTCAGACGCCAGCGGATGTGGGAATTTCTCGACCGTCTGATTTCCCTGGCCCTGCCGCGGGTCCGTGACTTTCGAGGACTCAATCCCCGCTCCTTCGACGGTCGCGGCAATTTTTCGCTCGGATTGACCGAGCAACTGGTATTTCCCGAGATCGATCCCGATAGCGTCGGGAACGTGCAAGGCATGAACATCACGGTTGTGACGACTGCCCAAACCGACGACGAAGGCCGTGAACTGCTGAGAGAACTGGGAATGCCCTTCCAGAAACAGGATCAGGACTGATGGCGAGTAAGGCCAAGATCGAGAAGGCGAATCGGAAACCGAAATTCAGCTCACGGTTGGAACGGCGTTGCCAACTGTGTGGTCGTCCCCGCGCGGTTTACCGCAAGTTCAAGATCTGTCGAATCTGCTTCCGTGATCTCTGCCTTGATGGACTGGTTCCTGGAGCCCGCAAGGCCAGTTGGTAGGCCGAACAATTCATCCGGCGTTGAACCGACGCCTTGCTTGAGAGAAGACCCGCACCATGATGACCGACCCGATTGCCGATATGCTGACCCGCATCCGCAATGCCTTGCGGATCGAGCGGCCCTTCGTCGAGGTCCCTGCCTCACGGATGAAACAGGGGATTGCCGAGGTACTGCAGCGGGAAGGATATATCTGGGACTTTGAGGTTGTCGATCAGCCACCGCAGAACGTTCTCCGTCTCAATCTGAAGTACGGTCCCAACGGTGAGCAGGTCATTCAGTCGATCCAGCGGGTCAGCAAGCCCGGGCTGCGGGTCTACAACCGCTGTCGTGATGTCGGTGACATCCTGCAGGGCCTGGGAATTTCTGTCCTTTCCACCAACCAGGGCATGCTCAGCAACCGTGAGGCCAAGTCTCGTGGCATCGGTGGCGAGGTTCTGTGCGAGATCTATTAGACCCGATGTTCTTCGGCGCCTTGCCGATACCACGATACAAGTACCCGCTTTCATCTCCTTCCGGCCAAGTGCAATTCGATGTCCCGCATTGGAAAACAGCCCATTCCCGTCCCGTCCGGTGTCGATGTCGCCGTCGAGGGCGCCGTGGTCCGCGTCAAGGGAGCCCACGGGGAATTGTCGTTGGACTATCATCCGAACATGTCGGTCGAGGTTGACGGGGATGCCAAGGAAGTCCGCGTTGTGCGACCCGACGACAGTCGACAGAACCGGGCCTTGCATGGACTGACCCGGAGCCTGATCAACAACATGGTCGCCGGCGTGACCGAGCCTTTCGTCAAGCAACTGGACATCCACGGGGTCGGGTACCAGGCCATCATTGAAGGCAATGTCCTCAATCTTCACGTGGGATTCGCCAATACGATCAGGTTGCCGATCCCCGCGGGAATCACCTGTGAAGTCAACCAGCAGAACCGGATCAAGGTCCAGGGATGCGACAAGCAGATGGTTGGTCAGTTCGCCGCCAATATCCGGAAAGTCCGACCCCCCGAGCCCTACAAGGGCAAGGGGATCCGGTATGTCGACGAGTTCGTCCGGCGTAAGCAGGGTAAAGCGTTGGTCGGAGCCGATGGCTAGGAGCTTTTTGTTGCCATGAAGTACCAGAAACGAATGTTGGCTCGACTGCGGCGGCGGAGCTTTCGCGTGCACAATCGTGTGCGGCGGGATCGGTGTGGCCGTGTGCGACTGAGCATCTTTCGCAGCAACAAGCATATTTATGCCCAGGTCATCGACGATGCCGCGGGCCGAACGCTGGTGTCAGCTAACTCGACCGAAGGGTCCGGTATTGGTGGCAATTGCAGTTCGGCCGTGGAGGTCGGCAAACGGGTGGCTGAACGCGCCGTTGAGGCGGGAATCACCGAAGTGACGTTCGATCGCGGACCATTCAAGTATCATGGTCGCATCGCCGCTTTGGCCGATGCGGCTCGCGAGGCGGGATTGAGTTTCTAGACGGATGATCGCCGCGAGGCGATTCAGAGAACCGAACAGGACAGGCAAGTAAGAACCGGGAGTAGAGAATCGTGTCAACGGATGGATCAGGTGGTGAACCGACTGCCGAACCGGCTGCCGAACCGACTGCCGAACCGACTGCCGAACCGACTGCCGAACCGACTGCCGAACCGACTGCCGGACCAGCTGC
>PBSL01000023.1 GCA_002726205.1 Planctomycetaceae bacterium
CGGTTTGGCCGGCGGTTTGGCCGGCGGTTTGGCCGGCGGTTTGACTGGTTCCAGCTTTTTCGGTGCCGGGTCGGCCGGGACCGCGGGAGGCAGCGGTGGGGGTGGAGGATCCTTGGTCGTGGCGGCGTCGGTACTCATCGGGATCGGTTCGGCCGGCGGTGCGCCGGTAGCCGGCGGGCCGTGTCGCTGTCCGCAGTGAGGGCAGCCCGGCTGTTCCACCGGAGGAGCCGGTTCGTGATGAACGCCTCCACACGAGGAACAGGTCGAACGATGTGGTGTGGCACAACTGCCGCAACCGTGTGACACGTGAGGTGTTGCACAACCTGCCGCGTGGGCCGGGGGGTGCGAGCAACCGTTGTGCCCACCACCGCAATCGGGACCGAAATAGTCGTCGTCATAGACCAGCCCACAGTCCCCGTCGTAACAGGTTGACTTGTGACATGAGCAGCCTGCCACTCCCAGGGCGATAACCAACGCCGCGACGCCAATCCACGACCGACTCAACCATCCCGCTTTTGTCCGTCGCATCCGTTCGTCTCCGGAATTTTCGCCATCCGCCTAACGACGGAAACCGCGCACAGTCCCCGCACCAGTACGTGTATCGGCAGTCCGGTTGGGCTGACTTTACCGGTTCTGTCAATTGCAACGCCTGCAGGGGCGTTGACCGGAGAGGATTCAAGGTCTGGTCACGACCTCGCGTGTCAGCATGACCTAACCTTTCCTCGGGAACTTTCGATTTCCCCGTGCCCAAAACAGATTCCGCAATTCCCGAGCAAGAGACTGCCAGAACCGGCTCGCGGTCGGTTCCAGAGAGGAGGCCCACGGTCATGGCCCGAAAAGATGCGTTGTTGAGACTCCACCAGCGTCTCATGGACAAACGAACCGACCTCCACAAGAAACTCGGCGGGGGAGGTCAGCGCTGGCAGTCAACACCCCAGCGAGGAGGAGATGTGGGTGATGCTGCCAACCGTGGCACATCGCACGAACTCAACACGCAACTTGCCGCCCTGGAAAACCGGGAGCTCAGGCAGGTGGAACAGGCGATCGAGCTGATTCGCAACGGTCGTTATGGGACGTGCGAACAGTGCAGTCACTCGATTCCTCTCGAGCGACTCCGTGCTGTGCCCACGACGATCATGTGCGTCAAGTGCCAGCAGAAGCTCGAATCAACCGGTCAGCTGCCAGGTGACACCGATGCCGACTGGAGCAACTCGCTCGACCAGGATGGACAGGCAAACACGTCCGAGGTCAAACTTCGCGATCTCGACGCTGGCTGAAACCCCGTCCCGGAACAATCGGTTCAATCAATAATGGTTCGTTCCCCAACATCACGCTGTTGGCACATGTCGGCAACCGTCGCCGCTTTCCTGGTTGCGATCGCCGCCTGTGCCTATTCCACCGTCACCGCCCGATCCACCACCAACGCCGAGACGGCATCCGATGCTGCAGTGCTTTCCGCCGCCAGTCGGCAGATGTCGGTTATCGCCGGCCGGCTGACTTCCAGCGTCGTCAAGATCCGCAGCCGCCGACCAGCGGGCCGTCGCGGCACAATTGAGGAAACCGGCTCGGGCGTCATCGTCCGCCACAAGAAACCCGCCGGCCTGTTCGTGATCACCAATGCTCACGTGATTGCCGAGACCTCGCTGGACGCGATCCAGGTCCATCTGCACGACGGACGGATCCTGGCTCCTCAGCGAGTCTGGTCTGACACGGCAAGCGACGTTGCCGTCCTGAATCTCAATGTCCGCGGGCTACAACCGGCCGAATGGGGAGACAGTGACCAACTCCGGATTGGTCACTTCGTGCTGGCGGTGGGCAGCCCCTTCAATCTCAGCCACTCGGTCTCGCTGGGCATCATCAGTGCCAAGGGGCGACGTTCATTGAAACTGGGCGACGGCGACATCATCAACCAGGACTTCCTGCAGACCGATGCGGCGATCAACCCGGGAAACAGCGGTGGGCCGCTCGTCGATGTCCAGGGCCGTATCGTCGGCATCAACACGGCCATCGCAACCACCAACGGCGCATTCACCGGCGTCGGCTTCAGCATCCCCAGCCAGCTGGTGCAGAGAATCGCCAATGAATTGCTGACCTATGGCCACGTGCGGCGTGCCTACCTGGGCGTTGTCCTCGACCCGGAATTCACTGCCGAGGAAGCCCGTCTGCTGAAGTTGCCCCGGCTCCGTGGCGCCCGGGTCCTGCAGGTCACCAGGGACACTCCGGCGGCACTCGCCGGAATCCAGGCCGATGACGTCGTGACCGAATTCGAAGAAACCACCGTGATCGACTTCGACCACCTGATCAACCTGGTCAGCCTGCAGCCAATCGGCACGACCGTCACACTCGGCGTGTGGCGGGGCGGGCGGGCCATGCGGATCCGCGTCAAATTGACCGACCGAAAAGTCCTCGACGACCGTCAACGCCGCTGAGCAATTCGCTCACCCGGCCAGGACACTCGACAGGTAATCGACGACACCCTGCACATCCACGGCAACGCAGGCGTCGATGTTCTGCTGCATGTGGGTCCCGCGGCGACGATCAAAGACGGTCATCCCCCGCGTCAGTTCCCCGTGCAGCTCAACGTCGATCGTCATCGGTATCTGTTCGAACGAAACCGAACTCGTGGCCGCTGCCAAGGCCGTGACCCCGTGGAGCACAACGCCTTCGATTCCCAGCACCTCGTGGTGCGAACGAAACGAAAACGGCAGCAGACCGTCCAGCAATCCGGCAACCGGTTCGACGACCTTTTGCCGCAACCGCCGGTATTGATCCGGGCTGAGAACCGCCAGGCCACTGGCATCAAGAGGCACCAGCGTCTTCGTTGCCGGTGATCGCAGCACATCGCGGGCACTCTCGCACCCGGCGGCCACATTGAACTCGGCGGCCGCGGTCACGTCGCCGCCGGATTGAATGGCGCCGCCGAGGCTGACCAGGCTGCCGAGCAGATCGAAGAAATCCGCAGCCAGTTCGGCAGCGACGCTGACGTTGGTCAGCGGGCCGAGTGTGAGCAGCGTGATCTCGTGCGGGCTGGCACGAACCAACTCGACAAGCAACCGTGCCGACTCGTGGCGCTGGTGCAAACCGGCAACCGACGGGTTGTAGTCCCCCAATCCCGAGGTGCCATCCATCAGCGGTGACGCCAGCGGGGAAACGGCGCCGCCACAGTGGCCGATCCGCGGTCGCTTGGGAGGATCGAGGCCGTCAATCACTGCCTGGATGTTACGTGTCGCCGTGGCCCCGGCCACGCGGCCGGCCGTGGCTGTTACCCCGACCAGATCGACCGACCGGTCCTGCAATGCCAACATGATCGCCAGGGCGTCACCGATCCCCGGATCGGCGTCGATGACCAGTTTTTGGACCACGGACCGTTGTTCCTCCCCCACCGCCTCGGAATCTCATCCTTCCCCCGGGAAACACCTCCCCGGGGAGTCCCGAGCCGCGGGTGCCGCCAGCCTTCTTTGAGATTCCCCGCTGAGAGTATACTCATCGTATCCCCGACAGGGAAATTTCCCCACGGCGGGCAGGCCCCGGGTCGCCCCGCCGAGAAACCGGTAAACCGGGTCCGACTCCATGCACAGTGCCATCCAACCGGTCGTTGCCGCGGCAATCCAGGGACAGGACACCGCTGCAGAAACCGTCGAAAGCGCGTTTGCCGTCTTGATGGACGGCGACGCCGACCCGGTCGATATCGCGGCGTTGTTGACCGCCCTGGCCGCCAAGGGCGAATCCGTGGGCGACGTGATCGGGGCCGCCCGTGCCATGATCGCGCGTGTCACACCGATCAGCAGCAGCCATCAACGACTGCTGGATACCTGCGGCACCGGGGGAGACCGCCTGCACACCTTCAACATCAGCACGGCCACCGCGCTGGTGGCGGCCAGCTGCGGAATCCCGATAGCCAAGCACGGCAACCGTAGTGTTTCAAGTTCGAGCGGTTCCTCCGACGTGCTGTCGGCCCTGGGCGTTGCCATCGACCTGTCTCCCGATTCGGTCGCTGCTTGCCTCGACGAAACTGGTCTCGGCTTCTGTTACGCACCCCTGTTTCACGGTGCCATGAAACACGCCGCCCCGGTCCGTCGCCAACTCGGCCTGCGGACGATCTTCAACCTCGTCGGCCCGCTGACCAATCCCGCGGCCGCCGACTGCCAGTTGCTCGGAGCCAACACGAACGCCACCGCGAGATTGCTCGCCGGCGCCTTGAAGGCACTCGACCGATCACGAGCAATCGTCGTCTGCGGCAACAACGAGCTCGACGAGGTCGCCCTCTGGGGCACGACACTGGCCCTGGAGATCAACGGAGCGGATTCGGATATTGTCGAGCACACCTGGACAGCGGCGGACTTCGCACTACCAGCCTGTGATGTCGATTCGCTGCGAGTGTCGTCGCCGGAGGAAAGTGCCGCGATGATTCGATCCGTACTCGACGGTCAACCCGGCCCGGCCCGCGACATCGTCCTGGCCAACACCGCCGCGGCGCTGGTCGCCCGAGGAGAAACCAGCGATCTTGTCCAGGCAGCCCGACAGGCGGCGACGGCGATCGATGACGGTCGGGGCCATCAGCAACTTGCCCGACTCGTGGCCTGCTCCCAACGCCTCGCCAGCTCCTGACCTCCACCCTTCCACCAGGTCGGGACAACCTGGGCTTGGCTTGCGTTGCCCGAACCCGGCGCTATAATTCAACCCAGCCGGCCACGATGGCCGAGCTGGGATCGGACACGGAGATCACTTCCCGCGAGGCCATTCGGTCAGCGGGACGAGGGGAATGGTTGGACGGCATGCGAGCTTTCCAGCGTTGGTTTCGGGACGTCTACGTGGCGACGACCACCGTCGCCCAGGGAATGTGGATAACCGCCCGGACGATGTTCAAGACCTACGACCGCGGTGCCTTCACCGAGGTCTATGAGTACCCCGAAGTGCCGGTGCCGGTGAAGGCCCGTTACCGCGGCTTCCATCGATATGATCTGACCGCCTGCATCGGTTGCGACAAGTGCGCAGCCGCCTGCCCGGTCGATTGCATCTATATCAGCAAGGAAAAGAACAAGGTCGGCAAGGGATTCCGGCTCAACAGCTTTGCCATCGACTACACCAAGTGCATGTTCTGTGCACTGTGCGTTGATCCCTGCCCGGTCGATTGCATCTTCATGGGGGCCAACTTCGACTTGTCGTGCTACAGTCGCGACGGCTGCATCGTCGATTACGCCCGGCTGCCACTGGAAACGGCCTGGGGGAGATCGACGCTCAACCCGACCGCCGTCGCCGAGAGCAAAGTACTGCACGAGCCGGTGTGGGTTGCGGGTGAGCCCAGCCCGTTCGAGTTTGCTGGAAAGGAGTCCTGAGCAATGCCCGACGGTCACGACGAACCGAGACAACTGTTCACCCTCGAGGAAGCCAACCAGCGGTTGCCCCTCGTCCGCGCGATCGTGCGGGACATCGTCACACTTTTCCAGGATCTGCACGACCGCCGCGAACGACTCAACGAACTTCGCAATCGCAGCCAGCACAGCGAGTATCGCGACGAGGTCGAGCAGATGGAACGGGACCTGGAAGGCGACATCGAGACGCTCGAGTCCTACGTGGTCGAACTCAAGGAACTCGGTGTCGCACTGAAGGATCCGCTGCTGGGACTCGTCGATTTCCGCACGCTCGCCGATGGTCGCGAAGCCTACCTCTGCTGGAAACTCGGCGAGGACGAGATCAGCTGGTGGCACGAGCTGGACTCGGGTTTCTCCGACCGCCGCCCGATTGTCGAACTCGAAGAGCCCGTCCCCACGCCTTCTTCCGGCGGTGACGATACCGGGAACGCGTCAACCTGAAACCGCTGACGCCACCACAACAAAAGCCCCGCCGGCCATGATCGATTTCCTGAACCATTTCCTGCTGTTCACGCTCGCCGGCATCGGCATGTTGCTGGTGCCCCTGGCGATCGGTCGACTCGTCCGGCCCCGGTTGCCTTCGCCGGAAAAGGACGCAATCTACGAGTGCGGCGAACCGACGATCGGATCCAGCTATGTCCAGTTTGACCTGCGGTTCTACGTCGTCGCGTTGCTGTTCATCATTTTCGATGTCGAGGTTGCCTTCTTCTTCCCCTGGGCAATGGTCTACGGCAATGCCATGCAACTGGCCGATGGAAATCTCGGAGACGAGGCTCGCCGGACCCTGACCAATCGCCTGCTGACGGCTCCCGGGGAAGTCGGCCAGGAAATCACCGCCGACGCGGCCCACTGGCTGGGTGTCACCGGGCTGATCGACATCCTGGTCTTCTTCGGCGTACTCCTGGTCGGTTTCGCCTATGTCTGGAAGCGAGGAGACCTGGACTGGGTCCGCGCCGTCGCCAACGCACCAACTTCCGCGGACAGGTCGTGATGAACGCCTCCGAGATTCACCAGGCGCTGCTGATCGCGTTCGACGACGCGACGATTACCGGGGCCAACCTCGAAGCGATCGATCCCTGGATCGAGGTTGCCGCGGTCTCAATCGTCGAGGTCGCGACGAGGCTGCGAGACGACGAACGATTTGCTTTCGACCACCTCAACAATCTCTGCGGTGTCGATTACCTGCAACCGGACCCGAAGAAGGCCAAGGCCTTCGAGCACGAACCCCACCTGGAAGTCGTTTACCACCTCTCCAGCTTTTCGCTCAAGCACCGGATCACGCTGAAGGTCCGACTGCCGCGGTGGCAGGGTGGGGTGGAAGGAGCGTTGCCCGAGTGCCCAAGCGTCAGTGATGTCTGGGCGATTGCCGACTGGCACGAGCGGGAAGCCTACGACATGTTCGGGATTGCCTTCAGCGGACACCCCAACCTCCGCCGCATCCTCTGCCCGGAGGACTGGGAGGGATTCCCGCTGCGAAAGGACTACGAGTTCCCCCTGGAATACCATGGCATCCGAGTCAGTTAGGTAGGCGCGCGGGATGACCACCGAGTTACAAGATCCTCGTATCATCGAATACGACGTCCGTACCGACGAGATGCTGGTCAACATGGGCCCCCAGCATCCCAGCACCCACGGTGTGCTGCGGTTGCTGTTGCGAACCGACGGCGAGATTGTCCACGAGGTCACTCCACACCTGGGCTACCTGCACCGGTGTGCCGAGAAGATCGGTGAGAACCTCTCGCCACCCCAGTGGGTGCCCTACACCGATCGCATGGACTACCTGGCCGGGATGAACATGAATCTCGGCTTCGCCCTGACCGTCGAGAAACTGATCGGGATGGACGAGCTCCCCGCGAAGGCACGCGAGATTCGCGTGCTCATCGCCGAGCTGGGCCGTATCGCCAGTCACCTGGTCGGCATGGGAGCCTATGGACTGGACCTGGGATCGTTTAGCCCGTTCCTGTGGGCTTTCCGCGAACGAGAGATCATCCTCGACCTGCTCGAGGAGGTCTGCGGCGCCAGGTTGACGTACAGTTACATCACCATCGGTGGCGTGACCCACGACCTGCCCGACTCGATCCTGCTCCCACCGGGACTCGCCTCACTGACCGGCCAGTCGACCCAAACCCGCGTGACCTGGACAGACGCCCTGGGCCAGTTCCTGGACTGGCTCGAACCGAGAATCGAGGAATACCACACGCTGTTGACCCGCAACCAGATCTTCATCAAGCGAACCGCCGACCTGGGTGTGCTCTCGCCCGAGAGAGCCAAGAGCTACGGCTGCACCGGACCGGTGCTCCGCGGCAGCGGCGTCGACTGGGATCTCCGTCGCGACGGCGATCCGCTCTACACGGCAATGTATGCCGGCTACGAATTCGACGTGCCGGTGGCACCGTTCGACCAGGCACCACCTGAAGTCGTACCCGGTGACAACTGGTGCCGGTTCTACGTCCGCATGATG
The DNA here is from genome assembly GCA_002726205.1 of Planctomycetaceae bacterium. Taxonomy (GTDB): domain Bacteria; phylum Planctomycetota; class Planctomycetia; order Planctomycetales; family Planctomycetaceae. Next base: position 7,834 of record PBSL01000023.1, read on the forward strand.
GAGGTGGTGCAGTCGATCCGGCTGGTCCGGCAGGCGATCGACCGTTACGCAACGGCAGAAGGTGGCTACCGCGAGACGTTCAAGCTGAACTCGAAACTGCCGGCCGACGAATGCTACCTCGAGACCGAATGCCCTCGCGGACAGATGGGGTTTTACGTCGTCGGCGACGGCAGTGCCGAACCCTTCCGGACACGAGCCAAGAGTTCCTGCTTCTGCAATCTCGCCGTCTGCCCGCCGATCATCGAGGGCTATCTCCTGGCCGACATACCCGCGGTCATCGGTTCGGTCGATATCGTGATGGGCGAAATCGATCGCTAGGAGACTTTTCCGTGACGGGTCTCCCGAGGCAACTCTTGCCGCGAGCCCTTCCGATCGCCTAAACTCACGCCGGATTCATTCAAACCCGGTTCGCCCTCTGGAGATCCGCATGCGCCGGTTCCTTTCGCACACGCTTGCCCTCTCGATTCCCTCCGTGCTGATCGCCGTGCTGCTGGCCACGATCCTCGTGCCCGTGCATCCAGCACTGGCTGCCGATGGCGAAAAGAAGGCCAAGACGGGCAAGACCCAGCCGAGCGAGCAAGAAATCCTGCTGCTGATGCGGATGTTCTCCGAGACGTTCGAGCAGATCGAACGCAACTACGTCAAAGACGTCGACCGACGGCGGTTGGTCGAAGCCGCGATCCGCGGCATGCTCAAGGAACTCGACCAGTACTCCAACTACATCAGCCCCGAGCAGATCTCGAAATTCAACCAGAATGTCAACCAGCAATTCGGCGGGATTGGTATTCAGGTCACGCCCAACCTGACAGTCGCCACCCCGCTGCCGGGCAGCCCGGCTTACAAGGCCGGCGTCAAAGCCGGGGACCGGATCGTTGAAATCGGAGGCAAACCAACCAAGGGTTTCCCCTCGGGACGCGAACTCGAAACTGCCATTTCCCTGTTGAAGGGCAAGCCGGGGGAGTCGATCACGCTCGGCCTGCAGCGCAGCGGGACCAAGGACGTGATCAAGGTCACCGTCACCCGGGCAATCATCCAGGTCGCGACCGTGCTCGGCGATCACTACGGCAAGGACGACCAGTGGAATTACCTGCTCGACGACAAGTCCGGGATCGGTTACGTCCGCGTGACCCACTTCGCTCGGCGCACCGCCGATGAACTCGAAGCGGCACTCGTGCAGCTGAAGAAAAAGAAGATGAAAGGGCTGATCATTGATCTTCGCTTCAACCCGGGTGGACTGCTGAGCCAGGCAACACGGATTTCCGACATGTTCATCGAGAAGGGACGAATCGTCAGCACCAAGGGCCGCAACATCCGTGAACGTGTCTGGGATGCCAGCAAATCGGGCACCCACAGTGGTTTCCCGATCGCCGTCCTCGTCAATCACTTCAGCGCCTCGGCCAGCGAGATCGTCAGCGCCTGCCTCCAGGATCACAAGCGGGCCGTGATCGTCGGCGAACGCACCTGGGGCAAGGGCAGCGTGCAAAACGTGATCGAACTCGAAGGAGGCGGCAGCGCCTTGAAGCTGACAACCGCCAGCTATCACCGCCCCAGTGGTCGCAACATCCACAGGTTCCCCAACAGCAAGACAACCGATATCTGGGGAGTGACGCCCGACGAAGGCCAGCAACTGGCAATGTCACGGATCGACATGATTCGCTACCAGGAATATCGCCGACAACGAGACGTGCTCAAGGAAGGCGGACCTCCCAAGAGCGACTTCATCGACAAGCAACTCGCCAAGGCCGTCGAGCACCTCACCAAGGCACTGGCCAACCCCCCAGCCGCCAGCAAGAAAAAAAACAACCCGCCGGCCTCCCGCCCGAGTGACTCGACGAAATCCGCCGCGAACCGCTCCGACCGAATTGCCCGCTTCCTCTTCAAGAAACTGGACAAGGACAAGGACGGCAAGCTCTCTGGCAAGGAGTGGCAGGCAGCCCCCCAGCAGACACGCTCGGCATTCGAGAAAAAGGGTATCAAGCTCGACTTTCCCGTCGACGTCGCCAAGTTTTCCGCCGCCTTCGTCGCGTCACGCAAGAAGGACGACAAGAAGAAGGACGACAAGAAGAAGGACGACAAGAAGAAGGACGACAAGA
>PBSL01000024.1 GCA_002726205.1 Planctomycetaceae bacterium
ACGACTGTTGGTGGCGGAGAAGCCGGCCTCGGTTCTGGTTCTGGTTCTGGTTCTGGTTCTGGTTCTGGTTCTGGTTCTGGTTCTGGTAGTTCGACGATCTGTGGCGTCTCGACGGCTGCCACGACCCGCCGGGTCTCATCAATCGTCTCGGCGCGAACCTCGGCCCGGATCCGGCGTGTGGCGATCAGCAGCAGGAAAATCAGCGCTCCCATCGCGCAGACCAGGACTGCGAGGAAGGGGAACAATGAAACCGGGCTATTGGCCCTTCGGGTCGTCATCGAGCCCCCCATCGGCAAGTATCAGGCGGCCTGTGACCCGGCGCGTGCGGTCAGCAAGTGCACGGCAGCTGTCAGGCTCAGCAACGTCTGTTCAAACGCCTCCGAAGTCCTGACCGCTTCCAGGTTCGCAACCATCCGTTGTTCAAGTCCAGCCAGTTCTTCCTCGCGGTCAATGACCTTCAACAACAGCTCGCCAAGGTGCTGCAATTGCCCCAGTTGATCCCGGACGGCCGTGGCCGCCTGGTCCATTCCCGTCACGCACTCCCCGACGCCGCCGGCGAGAGACTCGACCACCCGGTCGGTCTGTTCGGCCAGTCCGGCAGTCACACCGTTGCAGGCCGCAAGCCATTCACTTCGCAGGGTCTCGAGTTTCTGGTCGTGATCCTGGAGCGAATTGCCAAGCCCCTGGGCCAGGGCGGTCTGGAAGTCGGTGGTTTGCCGTTCGAGGGTCGTGATCCATCGCTGGCGGAGTTCCTCGAGTGAATGATCCCAGAGTTCGGTTTGTCGTCGAATGGCCGCCTCGGACTCGACCAGCAGCGACTCGGCCACACTGGCCTCCGCCTGGCGGAGTGCTCCTCCCACCTGGCCGGAACCAGCCGGTTCGGCCAGCATGGGTGCAACTTCACGCAGACTCCACGATTCGATCCAGGCCAGCTGTGACTGTTCGATTCGCTGGATACCGTTCAAGGAAAAGACCAGCACCAGCGAGAGCGCCAGGGCCAGGGCGGTGGTGTCGAAGGCGACGGCAAGTCCCTCGGTGACATCGGTCAACGAGGTGTCGAGTTGTTCGGGTGTGACGTTGGCAATCGCCATCGTGATGCCGATCACCGTGCCAAGGAAACCCAGGATCGGCACCGCCCAGGTGATCGTACGAACCAGGGCATAACTCTCGTGCATCCGTTCAGCGGCCTGGTCAGCCAGAAACCGGCCATGGTCGGAGACACCGGTTCCGCCGCCGCGGCGAGTGACGAACCGGCACAGGTCACGCAGCCGTGTCCGTCGCCGGGAATCGCGTGACGACGCATTTGTTTCCAGCAGCGACCGGGCCCGGGCCAGGCTGCCTCCGGCAACGATCGATCCGGGCAATTCCACGGTACGGCCGTTACGGGCTTCGTACCACAGGAGAAGGGCTCGGATCGCGAGCGTGGTCATGCCAAGAAAAAAGAGTGTGGCGGTGACGTACTCGAGAGGATGAGCGGTGAAGTAACGATCCAGCATTGCCGTGGCGATCGGTGAATACGGGATCGCGGCGTAGAACGACCACGTGACCAAGCCGCCCCACAGCAGCGGCGAACTTCCAAGTCGCCCCAGCCCACTTCGTCGCCGGGGAGCCTCGCAACATTCGGAATCCATTCCGGTCGCTTCGGTCACATCTGCCATCGTTCCCTCGATCTGCAGCCGCTGCTCGCAACAACACCGGCAGGCGTGCTTGCCTCAGTGCGCACACGATCCCGACGACGGTGGACAGATCTGTCCACACACTGCTAAAGATCGGCTCAAGCGGCCCCCCCGATTGAATCAAAACACCGGGGGGCGCGTGAGCCGCGCCAAGCAAACCATCGTCATCCGCCGGTGAGTTTCGCCAGCAGGCCGGTTGTCTGCAGGACCGAGATCGTGCCCAGCGAAAAGTAGAACATGCCGGCAAAGACCAGCGCCACCCGAATCAGGACATGGGGCCTCAACTGGGGAGGCAACAGCGTCATGTTGATCACCAGCGTGTGCCAGCAACTGACGCCCAGGGCGATGTTAAAGAACATCGTGGCGTACTTGATCAGGTCACCGGGAGGCAGCGACAACATGATGACACCGAAGATCGAGTACCCGATCAGCACGCGGAGATAGACTTTCTTGATGTGCTTGGGGTCCATCGCCCTCAACCGGGGGCTGCTGGTCCAGAAGACATCGACCCAGCGACGGATGATCCCGTCGGCCGATGAAGACATCGTCGGAGCCAGAACAAGGAACCCGCAGAAGATGGTCATGAACCAGCAAAACTGACCAAGGCCCACGCCCGACTGGGCCGTCACGGTGTCCTGGACGCCCTTGGCTGTCATCACGGCCATCGTCCACTGGTTATCAACCTGGGTGTCGGCGGGCTGCAGGAACTGGATCGAGAGCATTGCCGGCAGTGCCAGCCCGATGAAGCAGGCCGGTAACCAGACGGCCAGTTGGTCACGGGCGACGTGTTTGTACCACGCCCGCCACCGCGGCAGCGATTCGTCGGTGACTTCGAAGACCGTTCCGACGTGAGACAGTTCAATGTCGTGACCGCCGATCGCGCTGGGGATAGCACCGACGTGGTGTCCCATGCCCCATCCCTGGTCGCGGGTGTAGTTGCTGACCGGGGTGTTCGACAGGCCTCCCGATCCGGCAATTGCTGCCAGGGCCGCGATGAAGGAGATCATCGTGAAGTCGATCTCCGGAAATCCCTGGCCGTTGGCAAGCGAGGTGAAGACATTCTGCACGTTTTCGCCCCGGACCACTTCGGCACCCGGAGCGGTCTTGATCGGCACGGTCCCGATCTTGAAGAAGCCGGTCGTGATCTCGACCCAGGTATCCCACTTCGAATACATGAAGGCCAGGAACAACAGGAACCCGAAGACGACGATCAGTTTGAAGGTCATCACGACCTTCAGCGATCGGTAAATCTTGCCGCCGAACAGCAGTGGGATCAGGGCGCCCAGGAAAATGGCGTACGCCAGTCCCTTCATCAACCAGAAATCGCTTGGCACCTGTTCGGGATCGGGAACCACGCCTCCCTTCAAGAGTGTCGCCAGGGGCGTCGCCGCGTTGGCGGCGAGGTAGGGAAAGACCGAGCCAAAATCGAATAACAGGTAGGCGACCAGCCAGAAACGGGGGCCTGGCATCGTGCGAAATTTGCCGGTAAAGATCGGCTCGCCGGTGTAAAGCGTGTAGCGGCTGATCTCGATGTTGTAGATCACCTGTCCGAGCACGCTGAGCGTGGCCAGCCACAGCAGGGCTCCGCCGTAGACGGCCGTGACCTTCGGTCCCACCAGCCACTCGCCGCCGCCAATTGCCGATCCGCCCATGATCAGGCCGGGGCCAAGCAGTGCGAACCAGTTTCGCGAGGTGAAGACCGGTGCCTTGATCAGTTCACCGGTGTTCCATCGTGGCATTTCCGAGGAACCCGGATGCGGCGATTCATAGGAACCGGCAGCCGGATCGGAAGTGACCTCGTCGGATTCGGGAGTCATTTCGGCCGGATCGGGGGGCATTTCGGCCATGAAAACAACTCCGGATCACAACAAAAGAGGAGAAAAATGGGGCGAAGAACCGGCCCCGAGATGTCGGGAAGAATCGCATACAGGTGACGGGATTGCAACCGCTTTCCCAAACCGGACCGACGACGCGGCCGCGAACGGCTACGGTGTTGCTCTGGGGCCAGATCGCTATAGTCGAGCCGACAGTGCTCCGAGCCCCACGGCCAGTTTTCATGACCGCCCTCGGCCCTCCCGTCCCGACTCCCGAGATTTCCTCAGCACTGCTCGAGGACATTCTTGGATACCTGAATCTCTCCAGCGGCAACCACGATCCGGCCTTTGCCTCTCAGGTCAACACCCTCAGCGGTCATTGCGGCAGCGGCGTCGGTTGGTCGGGGATCCGGGACTTGCTCGAGGAATCGCTCACGCAATTGAGCACCAATTCCAGCGCCTTCACCGACAATCGGCAAGCGCTCAGCATCCTGGATCTCACTTTCGACGGCCTCGCTCCGCTGTATCGCCTGCACCACGCCGACCTGCTGTTCCACCTCGACGAACAGGACTGGGAGCAACCGTTCCTGCTGGTGAAGATGTTCGAGGCCGTGTTGCAACAGGGCCCACCCTGGGATGAAACCGGTCGAATTCTCGACGCTGCCCTGGACACGCTCAACGATTTCCTGGGTTACCGTCCTGTTCCAGTCCTGGAGAACGACCTGTACTGCGAACCGTATCCGCACGAACGCTATCGTCCGGTACCGGTCTACCTGGCCGGTGTGGGAGCCGCGACCGGCCCTTGCCACGACCTGGTCGCCCGCACGATCGAGATCCTCGACCAGACACCCCCGCAACTGCTGACCATTGCCCACTTCGACCCGTCGCATCTCGATGAACTGGCGTTGGACATCCGCGCTCACGACCACCTGCACCCGGTCAACAAGCGGACAACCTACATGTTCGGCGAGTGGGATCCCGACCACATCGACAACCGTGGCTTCTACCGTCGTTTCATTCTCCGCAAGATCATCCTCGACGCCCTGCTCGACTGGACGAGTCACAGTTACGGCGAGAGTCAAACCGAAACCGAGACACTCGAGGATGCAGCGATCGTGCTGGCCGGAACCGTGCTGATGTCCTCGGCAATCAGCGGTGCCGGCCCCGACACTCATGATTCGACCGTTTCACTGACGACGCTGCTGCCGGTCGTGGCACGCTTGCGTGACGCGTTCTACGAGTACCACATGCAACAAGCCGAAGGTCCGCGAGCGGAATTGCTGGCCAGCCTGGCCGCCAAGACCCAGCAACCCTTCGGCCATGTCCGGCAGGAACTCAACCTTTCGCTGGCCCGCTACGGCGCCCGCCAGATCCAGCATCGGCAACTGGCCCTGCTGTATGCCCGGATGGGTTTCCCCACCGCGGCCCGGGAGCAGGCCGAGGCGATTCCGGCGGCTTCGATCCGGTTCGAATGCGAGATCCAGTGCGCGGTGACCTCGGCGGAGATCTCGGCCGAACGTGGCGACGTGTCGGAATCGATCACGTACCTCTCCAACGCTCGGGATCTTTTGACCCGCGGTGTCGATTGCGGGGCGCTGCCTGATCCCTGGAACTATCTCGGCTACCAGGCCCAGTTCCCGCTCTTCCACGCCCGGGAGGATACGATTCCCGATCCGCGGTTGGAAGATCTGCTGATGATGATGGAACGACTGTTTTCTGGATATGGCAAGGCACTCTCCGAGGCGGCCGCGCGTGGCCAGAACGAACTGGTCGATCAACTCGACAACGACTTCCAGACACTGGCGTTGAACTGGGACGGGTACGGAGCGTCGATCGTGATTGACCTGAATGCCGAATCAGGCGTCCGGCGCTGGTGGTCGGCATCGCAGGCGGCCCGCGTACTCGCCACCTGGCAGTCGGCCGGATCTGCACGAGGCGATGTCGCGTTCTGGGCCGAGCAGGTCGAGGATTTCTCGTCGTTCCAGGCCGGCCCGGCCTATGCGCAGATTGTCGATGCCTTGCTGGATCGTCATGACCTGCCAGCCACGATGGGCCTGCTGATGCAGTGGCTCAACCAGGCGATCCCCACCGACCTGGCCGGGGGTCCGGAGAGCATCGCCAGCCTGCTGGGTCGCTGGCTCGACCTGGCCACCGACCCGATCCACTTTCATCCTTCTCCGCAACACACTCGCCTCGTCGAACGATTTTTCGCTTTTCTCGAGGTCAACGCCGAGTCGTTCTGGTCGGTTCCGGGTCTGGACGACGGCCTGCTCGATATTTCGGGACCGACCGATGCCACGTCGATCGAGGAGATCATCTCGGGAAGTGACAGCGAAATCGAGAACGGATTCGAGGACGTCGCAGACGACGAAGACGACGAGAATGACGAGGACGCCCTGTACGCGGCGGCCTACGATGATGTCACTTTCCGCGACAGCACCGATGACGGGCTCGACGCGGAATTGCTCGACGAGGGATTCGTGCCCGGGACGAGCGAGTTCGAGGGAATCTACCGCGAACTGGAACCCCGGTTGAGATTCCTCGAGTCAGTCACCCGGTTGTGGCAACAGTTGATTGTCGGATCCTCGGTCCTGCCAGGGCTCGACCCGGACGGGATCCAGCACTGGAGCCAACAGGCCCGGACAATGCAGGAGGAACTGCTCAACCTGCTCGACTCCATCTGGCAACACGAGATCCCCACCCCCTCGCTGGCCTCGGATGCGGGAATCGAGTTCGACATCCAGTTGCAGACAAAACACGAGTTGCTGCGACTGGTGATGTCTGTCCACGTGCAGGCTCGGCGTGCCGGGTTGATGCTGCAGGGACTGCTTCCCGTGACCACGGTCGAGGACGAAAAAAGTGATCGTCATCGCTGGCGGATGCTCAGCCAGGCGGTGATTCACGGTGACACGGCCACGGTTCGCCGAACGCTGCCGGAAGTCCTCAGGCGGATGGTTCGACAACCGTTGTTGTACGTCCCCCTGGACGCCGGTGGTGATCCTCACCAGATGCTGGCCGCCCGAACCCGCCACACCGACCTGCAGTTTCTGGCCGAGCACCTGCCACGAATGGGCCTGCTGCGGGAAACCGCCTACGTGTTGCGAACCGCCTACCGGATGGAGCGATCCGCACGACCCGAGGGAGCGGTGGTCACCGAGTTCGATCGGCTCTTTCGGGTCGTGTTCCGCCACATCCTGGAAGCCGTCAGCGACGCGGCCATCGGCTGGAAATCCGACAGGCGGGCCCCGGACGGAACGGGACGGTGCGAGACTCCCGGTGGTCCGCCGCGCCGCCGTCGCCAGCCGCGCCGCGGCCGGCAGCGGCGACCCGATCACCGACAGCCACGGGCCGGCATCTGGCGTGACCAGAAACTTCTGCTGCTTGTCGATCAGCTGGTCGAACAGTTCCAGGTTCCCTGGCTCAGGCACAGCAGCCGCACCCGACTCTCGGCAGCGGAAGCGCTCGAGCCTTCCGACACCTGGACGGAAGCCAAGGAGTTCATCGAGGCCTACGGAAGCGAGTTGTTTGCCGCACCCAAACTGACACTCGGACACATCCGTGCGATCCTGCATCACGGCATCGACTGGTTTCTCGACTCGCTCCAGGACGAAGCCGACCCGCTTGCCGAAAGTCGGCTGCTGGAGGACCTGGAGGACGAGTTGCTTGACCGTGACGCCGCCAATCGATTGTTGCAGCTCGTCTACCAGACCGTCATCGACCGCTACCATCGCTTCATCGAGTACAACACGACGACGACGCAGTCCGATTACGGTGAGAAAATCTACTGCCTGCTGGACTTCCTACGTCTGGAGGCGGCCTACGATCGCGATGCGTGGAATTTCACCCCGTCCGAAATTGCTCACGAGGTACTGGCCCAGGGGACCCGCCCCTGGTTGGCAACCGCCTGGGAGAGGGTCTGTGCCCCGGCGGTCCGTGACCGTGCCGACGAACATCTCGATCGGCTCGAATCGCTCGAATCGCTCTGGGGCATGCGGTTGCCGTCCCTGGCTGACCGACTCGGCGAACGGTTCCTGAGACCGCTGGCCGTCAACCGGATGCAGGCGATGATCGACGCAGCCCGCGCCGACGCCCGGGGATCGGACGAGCAGTCGGTGATCTTCGAGCAGTTGCGGGCCGAGGTCGATCGTTATCTGCAGGAGACGCACGGGTCCGGCATCGATGTCCCTTCCTGGCTGCAGAAACTCGAGCAGGCACTCCGCCGCAGACCGAGTGGCCATCGCGTTCGTTCCCGAACGGGGCTGACCCCGCGTGCCATCGAGCATCAACTGGCGACCTGGCAGCGTCCGGCCTGGCCGCGGCGGCGTTAGCCGCCATCCGAACCGGGCTTACGCGTCCTCAACCACGGTCCGCTTCGATGCGGCAACGACCCGAGTCTGCTCCTGCGGCGGCATCGGTTCGTAGTGACTGATCTCGTAGCTGAAAGACCCCTGGCCGCCGGTCATGCTCGAAAGCGATCGCGAGTAGTTGATCACTTCCGACAGCGGGGCCTTGGCCTTGACGACCTGCAGGCCACTTCCGGCATTGTCCATGCCTTCCATGCGGCCTCGGCGTGTATTCAAGTCGCTGGTAATGTCTCCCAGCTTCTCGTCAGGAACGGTGATCTCCATCTGTACGATCGGCTCAAGCAAGACCGGATTGGCCTGCTTGAACACCTCGCTGAAACACCGGTTCGCCGCGGTCTTGAAAGCCGTCTCGTTGCTGTCAACCGGATGATCCTTGCCGAAGAACAACTCGCACGCACAATCCTGTACCTGGTAACCGGCAATCACGCCCTGCTCCATCCGCTCGCGGATCCCCTTTTCGACAGCGGGAATGAAGTTATTAGGCACCGAGCCGCCGGTAACACGATCGATGAAGGCGTAATTGGTCTTCGGGTCATAGTGAAACGATCGCATGCCCTCGAAACGACTCTTCGTGAAGTACTCCTCGGGATCACCCAGTTCCTGAGGCAGGCCAGAAACCCGGAAGTGCACCTCGGCGAACTGCCCGGCACCGCCGGTCTGCTTCTTGTGACGGTAACTGCCCTCGTGAGCTCCGTTGACCGTTTCGCGATACGGGATCTTGGGTTCGTGGGTGACGACTTCCACCTTGTCACGACTCGACAACCGTGCCTCGATCACCTGCAGGTGCAGCTCGCTCATGCCCATCATGACCATCTCCTTGGTCTGGGCTTCGCGGTTGATCAGGAAGGTGGGATCCTCGTCCTCGATCTTCTGCAGGGCTCCCGAGATCTTCGTCTGGTCGGCTTGGCTCTTGGGTTCGACGGCCAATCCAACCATCGGCCGCGGGAACTCGATAGCCGGCAACGAAACGTCGGAATCGGCGGCAAGCGTGTCACCAACCTTCAGGTCTTCCATTTTCACCAGGGCCACGATCCGCCCGGCGACCGCCTCATCGACACCCTCCTGCTCGGCACCGTTGACGGAAATCAACTGGCCAATCTTCACGGCCTTGCCCAGCCGCGGAACCTGTACCGACGAGTCTTTCTTCAGTGTCCCCGAGAAGACGCGGATGAAACTCATCTTCGACACAAACGGGTCGATCCGGGTCTTGAAGACCTGGGCCACGAGGCTGTCGTCGGCGGGATCGATCGCAACCTCATCGTCCTCGGCAGCGGTCATGGTCCGGGACAGATCGGATGGTGCGAGTGCGCAGTTGACCATCACTTCCAGGAATTCATCGACACCGACACCGGTCTTGGAACTGGCGGAGAGGATCGGGATCAGCGTCCCCGCGGCAATCGCCTTGCCGACTCCCTTGGAGAGTTCAGCCGTCGAGAGTTCCTCGCCTTCGAGATATCTCTCCATCAATTCCTCGTCGGCATCGACGATCGCGTCCATCAGCGCCTGGTTGACATCGGTCGGATCGATCTCGACCCCGTCGGGAATGCTGTCGGGCACTTCCAGTGTGCTGACCACACCGTTGAAGCTGTCTCCGGTTCCAACCGGCACGTTCAGGGGGACACAACCCCGCCCGAACACCTTCTGGATCTCTTCGACCAGCGAATCAAACTGCACGTTGTCCATGTCGCACTTGTTGATCAGGATCATCCGCCCCAGCCCGGCCGTCCCCGCGGCGTCGAAAGCTCGCCGCGTGTTGACCTCGATCCCGGCCCCGGCGCTGATGACCACCACGGCCGTTTCGGTCGCCGCCAGGGCCCCGATCATCTGGCCGATGAAGTCGGGGAAACCGGGCGTGTCGAACAACTGAACATGCTTGCCGCCGTGATCAAACTGCACCAGCGACGACGAGACGGTGGATTGGCGGGCTTTTTCCTCATCGTCGGTATCCAGCAGGCTGCTGCCGTCATCGACCGAACCGGCTCGCGTGGCAACACCGGTCTTGAAAAGCAGCAGATCGGCCAGCGTGGTCTTTCCCGCGGCACCGTGCCCGACCAGTGCCACGTTACGGATGTTCTCTGTCGTCAGGTTGGCCATCGCTGTCAACTCTTTGAATTCAACTGGGAGAGCGGGAACACACCCGGATCGGCCACAACGCCCGAGAGACGCCGTACCCGGCGGAAACCGCCGATAGTAAATAATCCCCGCCGGCTTCGCCACGATCAAGCCGTTTCAACAGCGAACGCTCGACAGTCGGTCGACCTAGAACGGGACCGGGAACAGGAACAGGTGGTGTTCGAAAAGGACCCGCTTGCCGTGTTCGCCAAGAAACTGGGTAAAGAAAAGCAGGAACACATAGATGCTCAACAGCGGAATCACCAACACCCGCCACAACCAGTGCCATGCCCAGTGTGTCCGACGGGATCGGTTGGCGGCGTGATGGTAGGCCCAGCCGGTCATCGCCCGGGCCGGATAGATCGTCATGATGAAGACCAGCGTGGTCAGCCACATCGCGTCCTGGGGGAGCAGGTAGATCTTGAAGAGGTACAGTGGCAACGACAGCACCGAGGTGACCAGCAACGTCAGGAACCAGCGGAAAGGCGAGCGACAGAACAGCTCCCGAATCGCTCGCCATTCAAAAACTGCCGCCAGCCGATTCTCGATTGCCAGCCGTGCCTGCAGAAAGGGCAACCAGCCAAGAACCAGGACCAGCAGCAGGCCGCCCCCGATGGTCACGACCAACTGCCCACCCTGGTCGGCCTGGCTGTAGACCGCGTACAACCCACTGGGCAGGGCCAGCCACGCCAGGCCACCGATGATTCCTCTCAATCCAAGCCAGAAATGGTGAGGGATCCTCATCGCGGCAACAAATGTCCGCACATGCGTTTCGGCCCTGGCCACATAGCTCCCCTGACGCAGTTGTCCAACCAGCCAGGTCAGATTCTTCAACGGTCTCAGGAAACAGCCAAGGCTGCCCCCACGGGCCAATGCCAGCAACAGGTGAATCGTCACCAGCACCACGGCCAGGGAGTGAATTTTCTCCAGCTGCAACGTCACCGGACTCGCCGGAGCGATCAGTTGGTAGTCAGCCAGCACCGCGGTCAGGAACCAGAGAGGCGTCAACCAGCCGGCCAATCCGAACACGATCGCCCCGAAACGTGGGGCGATCTCCAGCAGGGGAAATACGTACCGCCACTGGCCGGTCCGTCCCATCCTGCCCTCGACTTCCAACAGGTACCCCATCGCCAGCAGGTTGACGAGCGGAATGGCGGCGATCACCGCCAACAGCAACGTGAGGCTTGCCAGTCCGAACAATGTTCGGATCCCCCATGCCAAGGCGCGAAGGGGATGCCGCAACGGGTGCGGAAAATGCGGCACGGCCCCGATCGTGTCAGCCGGCAGCAACACCAGGCCATCGACCGTCGGACTCTCAACGGCCGGCAGCGGCTCGGGAGCAGGCGCTGGTGGGTCGTGTGATGTCACGCGATCGATCCGACTGGAACACAAAGCATGCCCGGTTCCCACCCCGGTTCTACTCTTTCTCCGGACTTCCCTTCCAGACCAGTCACGACAACAGACCCTCTTGCCAGTTTTGGGTGCTGACCGGAGAATAGGGGCATGGCTTCACTGCGTCGCATTGTCCCGTTGCTGCTGGTCGCCCTGGGTTTGCTGGTCCTGGTCCGGTCGATTGCCAGCCGCCCCATCGGTGACGTGACGACTCCGCAACACGTGCCGAGCCGGTTCCAGGACAATGCCGGCGTGAACCGGGTCAACCAATGGATCGAGAATCGCTGGCGGATCGAACAGGTGACACCGGTCAAACCTGCCGAGGAGATCAACATTCTCAGGCGGCTGTCGCTGGCTCTCCACGGGACGGTTCCATCCCTGGAGGAACTGCGGCAGTTCGAAACTGACCGGCAACCGGACCGACTGAAACGCTGGACCCAGCGAATGCTCGGTGATGACCGGTTCCCGACCTACTTCGCCGAACGATTGTCGCGGGCGCTGGTCGGCACCGAGGTCGGACCGTTCCTCGCCTTCCGGCGAGACCGGTTCCGCGCATGGCTCGACAAGCAACTTGCCTCCGACCGTCCCTGGGACCAGATCGTCACCGAACTGGTCAGCGCCAGCGGGCTGCCGACCGGGCGGCCGGCGACGAATTTCATCACGATCACCATGGTCGACGGGGATGTCGATCAGGAGAAACTCGCCGGTCGGTCGATCCGAGCGTTCCTGGGTCAGCGGATCGACTGTGCTCAGTGCCATGACCATCCATTTGATCCGCGGTGGAAACAGCCTCACTTCCAGGGCCTGGCGGCATTTTTTGGTGCTGCCCGCGTCACGGCCCTGGGTGTCGATGACGCTCCCGGTCGCATCTACGAGGTCACCGACCCTGGTGCCGAGCGGCCGCGAGAAATCGTGCCCGCGGTCCCTTTCGGCAGCGATTGGCTGCCCGGCGACGGGAACTCGCGGCAGCGACTGGCGGCGTGGTTGACGCACAGGGAGAACGACCGTTTCGATCGGGCGATCGTCAACCGCATCTGGGGGCTGTTGTTCGGCCAGCCGTTTTTCTCACCGGTCGATGACCTGCCCGATCCCGGAGACCCGGACACCGAACTGCTGAGCGTCCTGGCACGGGATTTCCAGGACCACGGCCGTGACCTGAAATGGCTGATTCACACCATCGCCGCCAGCCGACCGTTCGGTCTTGGCTCGCAGGCCGACGATGCGACCATCGACGAGTTGAATCGTCTCGAAGCACAGTGGGCGATTTTCCCGCTGGTTCGACTGCGTCCCGAACAGGTCATCGGATCGATGCTGCAGGCAGCCTCGATCAAGACCGTCGATCGCAATTCTCACCTGCTGATCCGCACGGTTCGTTTTTTCCGTGAAAATGATTTCGTGCAGGAATACGGTGACCTTGGTGACGAGGAACTCGCCAAGCAAACGGGCACGATTCCCCAGGCGCTGCTACGGATGAACGGACGGCTTGGGCGCGACTTGATCGAGTCGAATGCCTTCAGTGCCAGTGCACACATCGCCCGCGTGACCGAAGGCGATGATGCGACTTGCCTGGCCAGCAGTTTCCTGGTCTGCCTGGGTCGTCGCCCACTCGAGAGTGAATCCCGGTTCTTCAGGAAATGGCTGACCGAAACCAGGGGCGACCGGCGGGTGGAAGTCGTCGAGGACATCTTCTGGGCATTGTTCAATTCCCCCGAGTTCTCCTGGAACCACTGATCGCATGGACAATTCCGTCACAGCAGCCACGCTCGACCGCCGGCAGTTGCTCGAGCGAACTCTCTCGGCAGTTGGTCTCTCGCTGGCCCTCCCCGGTCTGGACTGCCTCCGGGCAGACCTCCGCGGCCCCCGGCGTCCGACGTCGCTGATCACGCTGTCGCTGGCGGGTGGTCCCAGCCAACTGGAGACCTGGGATCCTCATCCGGGGTCCCGCATCGGCGGACCGACCAAGGCGATCAAGACACGGCAGCCGGACCTGAAGATCGCCGCCGACTATCCTCGAACCGCCGAAGTGATCCACGAACTCTCGGTGATCCGGTCTCTGGTTTCCCTTGAAGGAGACCACGCCCGTGGCAGCTACCTGGTCAAGACCGGGTACCGCCCCGACCAGACGCTTCAGCATCCCTCCCTGGGCGCCATCCTGGCCAGGGAGCGTTGGGACACTTCGATCGAGATCCCTCAGCATGTCACGCTCGGCGGTGGCCCGGCGCCGTCGCGGGGCGGCTTCCTGGGCGCACAGTACGATGCATTCAAGATTTTCGATCCCGGCCGTCGCCTGAGTAACCTCGAGCCACGCGTCGCTCCACCTCGCCAGAGTCGACGTCTCGAAGGACTCGAGTTCGTCACCGGGATCTTCCGTCGCGGTCGCAAGGTGGCAACCGACAGGACCCAGCACCAACTGACCGTCACACGGGCCCTGGCGATGATGAACTCGACACAACTGAAAGCCTTCCGGATCGACCTGGACAACGAGTCGGCGTCGACGATCGCAGCGTATGGTGATTCCCCGTTCGGCCGCGGCTGCCTGGTTGCCAGACGGCTTGTCCAGGCCGGAATCCGCGCCATCGAGGTCACGCTTCCGGGATGGGACACGCACACGAACAACTTCGGAGGTCACCAGCAGCAGGCCCGGATACTCGACCCGGCCCTGGCCGCACTCGTCAAGGACCTGAAGCAACACGACCTGTTGGATTCCACGATTGTGCTGGTCCTGGGAGAATTCGGCCGCACACCGACGGTCAATCCGCTCGATGGACGTGATCACTGGCCGACGGGTTTCAGTTGCCTGGTCGGGGGCGGAGGCCTGCCGGCGGGGCGAATCCTGGGCGGCACCGATCCGACGGGCCGGAAACAGCAACCAACCCAACCCGTCTCGATCGCCGACCTCTTCGCCACAATTCTGCGACGAATGGGCGTCGAACACGACAAGGAGGTCATGACTCCTGTCGGGCGGCCGATGGCCTATTGCGAGGGCAAGCCGGTTCCCGGTCTGCTCTGATGGCAACCGGCGGTGCTGTCACCGGTGGACCGAGTTGGTTAGGATCCCGGATGTCCTGGAGACTCTCCCCCTGGTCCTGCACCGATGAACGAAGCCGCCACGCCACCGGATCCGGCGATCCAGACTCTCGCGATCGTTGGCGTGGGCCTGATCGGCGGGTCGATTGCCGCGGCCGCACGTCAGCGACAGGTGGTTTCGCGGGTGATCGGCATCGGCCGTTCCCAGTCGAGACTTGAGGACGCCGCCAGGGCCGGGCTGATCGATGAGGGCTCGACCGACTTCGCGGCGGCGGCCTCGGCCGAATTGTCGATCGTCTGCACTCCCGTCGACCGCATTGCCAATGATGTCCGCTCGCTGGCGGCGGTCGTTCCCCGGGAATCGCTGCTGACCGACGCCGGCAGCACAAAACGACTGCTGTGTGAAGAACTCGCGGATCTCGATGGGCAACAGGGCCCCGTCTTTCTCGGTTCGCATCCACTCGCCGGATCCGAACGACAGGGCTTTGAAAACGCCAACGCCGACCTTTTCGTCGATCGTGTCTGCGTGCTGACCCCGCTGGAAACCACACCGGCCGCATCGCTCGCAAAACTCGAGACATTCTGGCAGTCGCTGGGAGCACGAGTCGTTCAACGTTCGCCGATCGATCACGATCGAGGTCTGGCTCACACCAGCCATCTTCCTCATCTGCTCGCCGCCGCCCTGGCCGGGATGCTGGCAGAGAACGAGAAAGAACTGGCGGCAACGGGATTTCGTGATACGACCCGAATCGCCGCGGGTGACCCGGGCCTGTGGGTTCCGATTCTCCGCCACAACGCCACAGCCGTCATCGAAGCGTTGGCCACACTCGATGGCCGACTCGAAAAATTCTCCCGCAGTCTCGAACAAGATGATACCGAGACCTTGCAAAAGCTGCTCGAAGAAGCCAAAAGGAAACGCGAGGGACTGGGTTGAATCGGGAGGCGCTCCCGCCCCGTAGTCCCTCATGGTTGTGACCGGTCCATGGATGGCATGCTCTGGGAAATTGAAGTCCAACCCGCCCCCCGGGAAATCGATCGCGAAGCGGCCCGCGTCCTGGCCGCCAGCCGTGACCTGGGGATCACGACGGTCCGCGATATCCGTGCTGCCCGCAGTTTCCTGATCGAAACCGATGCCGCCGCGGAACAGGTCGCCGAGGCCGCCAGGGCCTTGCTGGTCGATCCGATCGTCGAGGAACACGCGATCCGCTCGCTGGGGAGCCCACCCGCTACGACAGGGTCGACCGACCAGGACCGACTGCTCAACGTCCTGTTCAAACCGGGAGTCACTGACAACGTCGCTAACAGCACACAAAAGGCGTTGGGCGAACTGGGATTGGACGTCGCCGCGGTCGCCACCTGTCGCAAGTACCGGGTGAACGTCGATGTCGATGTGGCCGACCTGGCCCGACTGGCCGAACGGGTGCTCTCCAACGAGGCTATCGAACACGTCGTCGAGGGTCCCCTGGCGATGGCCTCGATCGGCCTGGGCAGTGAATACCGGTTCAACCTGGAAACGGTGCCGCTGAGACAGATGGACGACGAGGCTTTGTTGCGGCAAAGCCGTGAAGGACAGTTGTACCTCTCGCTGGAGGAAATGCAGACGATCCGCGATCACTTCGCATCGCTTGATCGTGACCCGACCGATATCGAATTGGAAACCGTGGCACAGACCTGGAGTGAACACTGTTCCCATAAAACGCTGGCCGGTCGGATTCACTATCGCGATGAATCGATCGATCGCCACTTCGAGAACATGTTGCGGGAGACGATCTTTGACGCGACGGCCTCGATTCGTGAAAAGCTGGGCGAGGCCGACTGGTGCGTCAGTGTCTTCCGGGACAACGCCGGGGTGGTCACCTTCCACGACACGCTGGACGTCTGTTTCAAGGTCGAGACCCACAATCATCCCTCGGCACTTGAACCTTACGGGGGCGCGAACACCGGAATCGGTGGCGTGATCCGTGATCCGCTGGGAACAGGACTGGGTGCGCGGCCGATCTGCAACACCGACGTTTTCTGCTTCGCTCCCCCCACGACCCCCGTCGAAGAACTGCCGCCCGGCGTCCTGCACCCCCGGGTGGTCACCCGGGGCGTCGTCTCCGGAGTCCGGGACTACGGCAACCGCATGGGGATTCCCACCGTCAACGGGGCCATCTGTTTCGACCAACGCTACCTGGGCAATCCGCTGGTTTTCTGCGGCAACGTGGCGATGATCCCCATCGGACTCTCCGAGAAAGCGGCGCGACCAGGCGATCTGGTGGTTGCCGTCGGCGGCCGCACCGGTCGAGACGGCATCCACGGGGCCACCTTCTCGTCAGCGGAACTGACCGACGAAAGCGAGGAACTCTCGGGAGGCGCGGTGCAGATCGGCAACGCGATCACCGAGAAAATGGTCGTCGATGTCATTCTCGAGGCCCGCGACCGGAAACTCTATACCGCCATCACCGACTGTGGAGCCGGCGGCTTCAGCAGTGCCGTGGGTGAAATGGGCGAGGAATTGGGCGTCGAGGTCTGGTTGGATCGGGCACCGTTGAAATACGAGGGACTCTCCTACACCGAGATCTGGATTTCCGAGGCCCAGGAACGGATGGTCCTCGCCGTGCCACCCCAGCACTGGGAAGAATTCGAGGCGTTGTCCGCGTCCGAGGGTGTCGAGGCCGCGGTGATCGGCGAGTTCCAGGACACCGGCCGGCTCGTTCTGAAATACAACGATGTCCAGGTCGCCGACCTCGCGATGCAGTTCCTGCACGACGGCCGCCCCCCGGTCATCCGAGAAGCCGTCTACACACCACCGCGGTCACGGCCAATGCAATTGCCGGCCAAGGATCGCTGGGACGACGACCTGCGGGCCATCCTGGGTTCACTGAACGTCTGCAGCAAGGAATGGGTCATTCGGCAGTACGACCACGAGGTCCAGGCCGGAAGTGTCTTGAAGCCGCTCGTCGGCGCCGCCGACGATGGACCATCCGACGCCGCCGTCGTTCGGCCGGACCTGTCGTCCTCGCGGGGCCTGGTCGTCTCCTGTGGAATCAATCCTCATTACGGCGATCATGACCCCTACTGGATGGCGATCGCGGCCATCGACGAGGCCCTGCGAAACTGTGTCGCGACCGGTGCTGATCCGTCGAAAATCGCGATCCTCGACAATTTCTGCTGGGGAAACACCGATCGTCCCGAGACGCTGGGCAGCCTGGTTCGTGCAGCCCTGGGATGCCATGACGCCGCCTTGGCCTTCGCGACGCCGTTTATCAGCGGCAAGGACAGTCTCAACAACGAATTCGCCTGGGACGACGACGAGCACAACCGCCAGAGTGTCGCCATCCCCTCGACATTGCTGATCAGTGCACTCGGCCAGATCGATGACATCACCCAGGTCGTCTCGATGGACCTCAAGCAACCCGGCAGCTGCCTGTTGCTGGTCGGCGAGACACGCGACGAGATGGGTGGCAGCCACCTCGGGCTGGTCAACGACCTCGACGGCGGAGACGTGCCCCGGGTCGATCTCGAGACCGCACCAGCCATTCTTGCCCGGCTGCACGCGTCAATTGTCGCGGGGACCGTCCTGAGTTGTCATGATCTGAGCGAGGGAGGCCTGGCGGTCGCGGCGGCCGAGATGGCCTTCGCCGGCCACTACGGAGCCTCGCTGGATCTCACCGAACTGGCCGCGAGCAGCCAGCTTGCCGATCCGGCCGTACTGCTGTTCTCGGAAAGTCCCACGCGATTTCTGGTCGAGGTGGATCCCGCGGCCACGGCCGCGTTCCTGGACACGATGGCCGGTCAACCGGTTGTCGTGGTCGGATCGACCGACAGCGGTGATCGACTCCAGGTCACCGCCGGCGACGGCCGGACACTCGTCGATGCCGACCTCGGAGACCTCAAGGCATGCTGGCAGGCCCCGCTGCAGTGGGACTGACCGCAAGCCCTCGGTCAGGAATCCTCGTCGGAAGTTTCCTTGCCGGGTCGCTCCCCGCGGGACGAAACAATGCCGACCAGGACCAGCAGCAGGGCCGCATCAACCAGCACGGCCAGCAGCGCGGCCAGCGAGATCACCCGCATGACGGTCGCAGCCGACTTGTCGTCAACGGCCGAGAGCACGCTTGCCAGCCCGGCAGCCATCAGCATCGTCGCCAGGAAGATCCCACCCAGCCCCAGGCAACGCCGGATGGCTCGTTGCAGCCCACACATGTTCTCGACTCCCTTCCCCTGTCATCGGTCCCGGTAGCCGGACCTGGACTCATCGCCGATCTCTCGGCGATGTAATGTCACAACACACCTGCGGGGTGTCAATAGCCGCCTGGACGATCGCCACTGGCGACGGCCAATACGGCGTTGCTACACTGGAGAGATGTCCAGCACGATCTCACCCACTCCCGGTGATCTGAGTCGCCGCGACTTTCTCGGTCGCAGTGCCAAGAACGCCGCCGGCGTCGCGGCGGGCATGGTGGTGTTGGCGCCTTCCCGGGTCTCAAGTTCACCCAACGAGCGAGTGGCCGTCGGTGTTATCGGCGTCCACCGTCGCGGCCGCGAACTGGCCGGCGCGCTGGCCTCCCGCAGCGATGTCGATGTCCCGCTGCTGTGTGATGTTGATCCGGTTGTCCTGGGCCGGGCCGGCGACACAATCAGCGAGGTCCAGGGCTTTGCACCCGAACACGTCGTGGACTTTCGTCGAATGCTGGATCGGGTCGACCTGGATGCGGTCGTCGTGGCAACACCTGATCACTGGCACGCGACGATGGTCGAACTGGCCTGCCAGGCCGGCAAGGACGTCTACGTGGAATCCCCGGTCTCGCGGACGATCGGCGAGGCCCACCGGATGGTCGAGACGGCTGCGACAACCGGACGGGTGATCCAGTGCGGTCTGCAGCAGCGAAGCGGTCGCCATTTCCAGGAAGCCATCGCGCTGTTGCATGCCGGGGGCATCGGCCGTGTGCGACTCGCCCGGGCCTGGACGGTCCATCGCGGCAAGTCGATCGGCGTCCGGCCAGAGAAGACGGCACCGGCCGGGGTCGACTACGCATCGTGGCTGGGTCCGGCGGGGGCCCGCCCGTTCCACCCGGCAAGATTTCACGACCACTGGCGCTGGTTCTGGGACTTCGGAGGCGGCGCCCTGGGACGTTTCGGCGTCCACACGCTGGATGTGGCACGTTGGGGCCTGGGACTGGGGCTGCCCACGCGGGTCTCGGCCAGTGGCGGAATCTACCATTTCGGTGACGAGCGACAGACTCCGGACACGCTTTGCGTGCAATACGACTATCCCGAAGCGACGCTCATGTGGGAACACCGGCTCTGGAGCACCCGGGGCCCGGAAGGCCGCAGTGCTGGCACGGCTTTCTACGGCGAACTGGGAACACTGGTCATCGATCGTGGAGGCTTCAAGGTCTATGATCGTCTCGAGTCACCCGGACGAGACGGTAGCCGGCTTGATGCTGAACACATCGCCGAGTTCATTGACTGCCTGCGGTCGCGAAGAACCCCCAATGC
The DNA here is from genome assembly GCA_002726205.1 of Planctomycetaceae bacterium. Classification (GTDB taxonomy): domain Bacteria; phylum Planctomycetota; class Planctomycetia; order Planctomycetales; family Planctomycetaceae. Next base: position 19,867 of record PBSL01000024.1, read on the forward strand.
CGACATCACCACCGGTGCCACCAGCAGCACCCTGTGTCACCTCGGCAATGTCGCCTACCGCCTGAAACGTGAGGTCGACTGGGATCCACGGACCGGGGATTTTGGAGCCGACACCGAGGCGACTGCGCTGGCGGAGACCGGGCATGACGCCAGCGTATGACTGTGTGATCATCGGCGGTGGTCACAATGGCCTGGTCTGTGCCAGTGACCTTGCCGCGGCCGGCTGGCGAATCCTGGTACTCGAGAGCCGTCACCTGGTCGGCGGCGCATGCGTGACCGAGGAACTCTGGCCCGGGTACCGGGTCTCGACGGCAAGCTACGTCGTCAGCCTGTTGTTGCCGGAGATCGAAGAGGATCTGCAACTGGCCCGGCATGGCTATCGCGTGCTGCCGCGAACCCCGTCGTCGTTCACGCCAACCGAGGACGGCCGCTTCCTGTTATTGGGCCCCGACGCCGAAGCAACGCGACGGGAAATCTCGAAGTTCTCCGAGGCCGATGCCCAGGCCTACCCACGATACGAGGCACTGCTCGAACGGGTTGCCGAGCGGCTGGAGCCGGTTCTCTCGCGGACCGCCCCCGACATCCTGCCGCTGCCCAGGGCGTGGAGGTCCCGGGGACTGGGAAAACGGCTGCGTGACACGAAAACCACCTGGTCGCTGTACAAGGCCCTGAGCCGGCTGGAGGAAGATCTGCCCGAAGCGATCGAACTGCTGACCGGGGCAGCCCGCCCGATCCTGGACCGCTGGTTCGATTCGGATGTTCTCAAGAGCACGCTGGCCACCGATGCGATCATCGGCACCTTCCAGCCAATCTCGGCCCCGGGGACCGCCTACGTACTCCTACACCACGTGATGGGATCCTCCGGAGGAGCCCGCGGCGTGTGGGGCTACGTCGAGGGAGGCATGGGCGGACTCGCCGATGCACTGGCCGCCGCCGCCATCGAACGCGGCGTTGAGATCCGCACCGAGAGCCCGGTCGAACGGATCGAGGTCGAGGGTGACCGCGTGACGGGTGTCGTCGTCGGAGGCCAGCGGATCGCCGCCCGTCGGGTTGCCAGCAGTCTCGATGCACACCAGACCTTCCGTCGGCTCCTGCCCGATGACACACTCCCGGAAGGATTTCAACGGGCTGTCGACCGGATCGATTACTCCAGCGCCAGCGCCAAGATCAACCTCGCCGTCAGCGAACTTCCGGACTTCCTCTGCTGCCCGGGCCACGACAGCGTCGGGCCCCAGCACCGGGGCACGATCCACATCGGCACCGGCTGCGAGTACCTCGAATCGGCCTTCGACGACGCCAGGCAGGGGCGACTGTCATCTCGTCCCATCGTCGAAATGACGATCCCGACCTCCGTCGACAGCACGCTCGCACCCCCCGGCCACCACATCCTCTCGCTGTTCGTGCAGTACGCCCCGTATCACCTCGCCGGGGGAGCGTGGGACGAGTCCACAAAACGGACGCTTTACGAACGTTGTCTGGCCGAAATCGCTCGCCATGCTCCCAACGTCCCGGACTCGATCCTGCACCACCAGATCCTCTCGCCGGTCGACCTCGAACACACATTCGGCCTGACCGGCGGCAACATCTTCCAGGGCGCGATGCCGTTGCATCAACTGTTCAACCTCCGGCCGGTTGCCGGCTGGAGCGACTACCGCACCCCGGTTAACGGCCTGTACCTGTGCGGCAGTGCAGCCCACCCCGGTGGGGGCGTGATGGGGGCTTGCGGTCGTAACGCGGCCAGAGAAATGCAACGGGATGGCCGCTAGCCGGGTCGGAATTGCCACAGACCAACCCGAGCAGATAGACTGAAGTGGCCCCCGCGGCATGCAGGCCGCCCCACCGGGCCGGAACGTCTCCCCTCTTTTCCCGGGACGGACCGCAGGAGACGAATGGAGTCAAGGCCCGTTCCGATCGTCCCACCTTCCTCGTGAGATTTCCTGCAATGAGTTCCGAGAACAAATCCAAGATCTTCGTCGCCCGCAACATCCCCGACGCCGGCCTCGATCTCATCCGTGGTGCCTGCGATGCCGACATCTGGCTCGAGCCACTGCCGCCGTCACGAGATGTCCTCCTCGAGGCCATCGCCGGTTGTGAGGGTGTGATCAGCCTGCTGACCGAACGCGTCGATTCCGAGTTTTTCGAGGCGGCCGGCCAACAGTTGAAGGTCGTCAGCAACTACGCCGTCGGGTTCAACAACATCGACGTTGCCGAGGCAACCCGACGGGGGATCCGCGTCGGCAACACGCCGGGCGTCTTGACCGACGCCACCGCCGACATGGCCTTCACGCTGCTGATCGCCACGGCGCGGCGGATTGTCGAGGCGGCCGATTATGTCCGCAACGGGGAATGGAAGACCTGGGAACCCCGTGGACACATCGGCATGGACCTCTGCAACAAGACGATCGGAATTGTCGGCATGGGCCGAATCGGCTTCGCGATGGCCAAGCGGTGCCGGGGAGGATGGGGCATGGATGTTCTCTACCATGACCAGTTCCAGAACGAGGACGCCGAAACCCAGCTCGCCGCCCGCCGCGTCGACCTGGACACGTTGCTGTCGGAATCGGATTTCGTGTCGGTCCACGTCGATCTCAATGAAACCACGACCGGGATGTTCGACGCCGGCGCATTCGAGCGGATGAAATCGACCGCGATCTTCATCAATTCCGCCCGCGGCCCGTTGCACGTCGGCCAGGACCTTTTCGACGCTCTGGCTTCCGGAAAGATCTTCGCCGCCGGACTGGACGTGACCGATCCGGAACCGATCCTCGACAACGACCCGCTGCTGTCGCTCCCCAACTGCCTGGTCGTCCCCCATATCGCCAGCGGAACGGTCTCCAGCCGCAACGGTATGGCCGAGATCGCCGCGAACAACCTGCTGGCCGGCCTTGCCGATCAGCCGCTCCCCTGCTGGGTCAACCCCGAGGTTGACGGCAGCCCGTAGTCCACGCCCGGTTGCCGGAAAGAGAACATCACAATGGAAACGGACTTCCTGGCCTCGGCTATCGAGGCAGCGCGGGTGGCAGGCGAGATCCTCTTGTCGTGGCGAGACCGGTTCACCGTCAGCGAGAAGAGTCGTTCGGACCTCGTCACCGAGGCCGACATCGCCAGTCAACAGGCGATTGCCGAGTTGTTGCAGCAACGACACCCGGGCCACGCGTTGCTGGGCGAGGAAGGACTGGAGGATCCGGGAGCGGGAACCGGCTACCGCTGGATCATCGATCCGCTCGACGGGACGGGCAATTACGTCCACGGCGTCCCCTACTTCGCCGTCTCGATCGCATTGGAGCACCAGGGAAAACTCGTCGTCGGTGTCGTACTTGATCCGACTCACGACGAGTTGTTCACCGCCGTTCGCGGCGAGGGGGCACGGTTGAACGACCGGCCCCTTGCCGTCTCATCGGATCGCGTTTCCGATCTCCGCGAGGCGCTGGTCGTGGCCAGCCTGCCGGTCGGGGTCGAATCGGCCGATCATCCCGCGATCGCTCGCTTTCTCCGAGTACTGACCTCATCGCAACACACACAACGAACCGGATCGGCGGCCATGAACCTTGCCTACGTCGCAGCCGGTCGACTCGATGCATTTTTCTCCAGCAGCCTGAAACCCTGGGACATGGCCGCGGGGGCGTTACTGGTGACCGAGGCGGGTGGAAAAGTAACGGCCATGGGTGGGGAAGAATTCCATGTGGAAACTCCCGATCTGCTGGCCAGCAACGGCACTGCCGTGCACGCGCAACTGTCACTGTTGTTGTAATCCGACCCATCACTGGCTCAACGATCGAGCAATGGGCCAATCGACCGGTGCCGCCGGGTTTCCTGCTTTTCGACAGCACCGAGCACAGATACCATGGAGCCAGGTAGCTTTAATGCGTATCCCTTCACCACGACGTGTTCTACGTCATCCGGCCGGAGGCCTTTGGGTACTCCTGCCGACCTGTTTGATCATGCTCAGTGCCGCCTCGGCGCAGACAGTCGCCCCACCTCGGGAACGGGTGGCTCCGGGGAGGTCGCAGGCACCAGCTGCGCCCAACGTGACCCAGCCGCCATCCAAGCCTGCCACCGGCCCGGCAAAGGTTCCCCGCCCCCCTGATCCGTCCCCGACAAGAACCGGCGGTTCGTGGATTTTTCTGCCGGGACCAAATGGAAACATCATCCCGGTTCCGGCGAACCTCTGGAAACAGTTCCTGAAGTGGCAGGCAACGCAGCAGACGCCGCCCTACCACGTCACAAGTGTCACCCTCGACGGAACCGTCGTCGACGATCGCGCGGTACTGGATGCGCGGGTCGAGATCCGGGTGAATCGAGACGACCAGTGGGTGCCGATTGCGTTGAGAATGCGGACCGGCAACACGGTCCTGCTGACACCACCGGTCCACAAGGGCAACGGTCAGTCTCGTCCCGACACACAGCCGAACGAACCCTCGCAGGGACTGCGATGGTGGTTGAAGGGCCGAGGGCTTCACGAGCTCTCATTCCGGCTCAGCGTTCCCGTTCTCCGCGAACACCCCCGACATCGGTTGACGCTGGCCCTGCCCACGCCGGCAGCCGCCGGCACACGACTGCAGCTGTCGATTCCCGGAGGTCCGGTGAGAGTGACGGCGGCCGACGGCCGAGGTCACATCAGCCGTCGAACCAGCGAGAACGGAACGACTCGAATCGAGGTTCACGGGTTCGATGACCGGATCGACCTGTCCTGGCGTTCCACCGCAGCAGCCAAGTCCGGAGACGCCGTGCTGGCCTCGGCGCTGGCCGTCGTGGTCGAACCCGCCACCGAATCGATCGTGCTCAAGGCCCATCAGCGAGTCCGCATTCTCAAGGGACGGTTGGGCACGATCACCGTTGATCTGCCCGAGGGCTTCCGGTTGGTGGATGTCCAGGGCGATGCCCTGCAGGACCCCCAGGTCGATCCGGAAGAACCCGGACGAGTCCATCTGCCGTTGACCGACCAGGAGACCGACGTCGGTAGCGACCCCATCGAAATCCGCTGGACCCTGCAGGGAGACTTTCCGACGGCTGGTCGATCACTGGTACTCGACGGTTTCAACGTCGAACGAGCTCGCTACCAGACAGGACACGTCGCCATCAACCTGCTCGACAACTACCGTAGCACAAAAAAACTTGAACGCTTCCTCCACCGGATCAACGTCGGGAGCCTGCCAAGGACACCGACACTGGCGACACTGTTTGGCAACAACGTCGCCAGCGCCTGGGAAATTCTCCGGCAACCGTTTCGACTGGAGTTGGACCTGTTGGAGATCGAACCACGGTTCGTTGCCGAGCCGCACCTGTTCCTGATGCTCTCGGAGTCCAGGGCGGAGTTGATCGTCGACGTTCCACGGGCGCAGGTGTTTCGCGGTGCCGTTGATACGCTCGAGTTTCAGTGGCCGGATTGGACCGAACAGGGCTGGCAGATCGCCGCTGACGAATCTCCCGAGCTGCTGATCCGCTTCGACGAGAAGCGGGAGATTCTCCAGGTACGGCTCGCCACCCGTCAAACCGCCACCGACGGTCGATTCTCGGTACGGTTCAAGGCCAGACGAGCCATCACGAGCGCAGCCACGGTTCCGGTCACGTTGCCGACAATCCAGACCCCGACACCTCCACACCCGGTCCTGGTTGTCGGCAACGCGATCAATGTCGACACCGAATTCTTGTCAAGCGACGAGGCCGACACGCGTCCGCTCTCGGCACGACTGAAGAGCATGATCACGCTGCCCGACGAATTTTCTGACAGGATCGTCCCGGTTGACAACTACTTCCGACTCTCGGCCAACACCGGACAATTCCAGGTCCGCGTCATGCCACAACCGCGTCGAGTCCTCACATCGTCCTCGGTTGTCGCCAGTTACTCCGACCGGCAGTTGCAGGTCACGCAACAGATCGACTACCAGGTGTCGTATGCCCGGGTCGGCTCGGTCAAGCTGATGGTCCCCCGACCATTGCAGCACGAGCGGGTCCGATTTCGGCTGCAGGCCGATTCCAACTCCGAGCCGATCCCGCTGGGGGCACGACCGGGAGTCGAGGTCGGCACCCAGCGGCAGGCCGAGATCCAACTCGACGAGGATCGCCTGGGCACCTTTCGCATTCTGATCGATTTCGATCTGCCGGTCCCCGAGGCCCTGGCGATCACGTCGGTTCCGGTCCAGGTTCCCCTGGTCCAGAGCACCGACACTGAATTCAGCTCGACACGCTTCGAACTGGTCGAGAGTGGTGGCATCCAGGCGGTCCTGCCGGAGGGGCAATGGAAGTCGGAACTGGACATCGAAAATCGGCCTGTCTGGCGAGCGGCCGGCTCGAAATCTCAGATCGACCTCACCCTGCGCCGTTCCGACCTGGCGGCCTCACACCACTTCACCGTTCCCCGGGTGGCGATCGTCCAGGTAATCGAGGACCGGGATCAAGGCATCGCACAGGCCTGGGCCTGTTTCCAGATCCGCGGTGATGTCACGACATTGGCCGTTCGATTTCCAGCAACCCCGCGGACACTCAGACCACCGTCGTTCTCCTGGGACGGCCAGATCCTCGCGCCCGATCAGTCTCGCGAAATCACGGTCACAGGTGGAGAAACCGAATTCCGTCTCGATCTTTCACGATTCACCCCCGGCCCCCAGCACCTGCTCAAGGTTGACTACCTGCTGCCTGGGGTCTGGGAAAGGGGACTTGTCGCAAGCAAACACGACCTGGTCGCCCCGCGGTTGGCCGACACGATCCATGTCGCCGAAACGCTCTGGCAGGTCCATCTCCCGATCGGTCAGCACCTGTTCAGTGGGTCCCGCGGACACACCCCACAGTTTTCCTGGCGTTGGAAATCGCTGCACTTCGGCCGTACTCCGACAAGCGGATTCGAGCGAGTCGACCAGTGGCTGCAATCCCCCGGGCCGGCCCCGAACCTGCCGCAGCTTCCGGCCAGCAACATCTACGCCTTCACCGGGCTGGGTCCCCCCGGAGAAATCTCGATTCGCTCGATTTCCCAGTGGGGTCTGGTCCTCCTGGGAGCCGGGCTGGCCCTGGCCGCTGGACTGATCCTGCTCTACATCCCCCGGACACGACACGTCGTCTGCTTCCTGGCCAGCGGATTCGTGGTGGCGCTGTTGGCGATCTGGTTCGCTGAACCGATCGCACTGCTGCTGCAACCGGCCTTGCTGGGACTGACACTGGCCGGGCTGGCCACGCTGATCCACAACCGCTTCGGTCGACGTCCGTCGATCGAACTGCTTCCGCTGGCCACGCCGGAAGACCGCCTGCCGGGATCGACAGGAGAACTGCAACTGTCAGCAATTGCCGCCGGCCCGGGTCCTCCTTCGACCATCCACGGCCACTCCTCCCAGCAGCCGCTCCGCTCTCCTGCCGAGCCGGTGGAAACCTCGGCTCCCTCGGAATCGGGGGTTCAGGAATGAACCGCAGCTGGCGGCAACCGATTTCCTGGTTTTTCGCCGGGCTGATGGTGCTGGGCGGCGAGGTTTCCCATGCGGCGGAACCGGGCCACTCGCCACGAGTGCTGACAGTCAATGATTCCAACCCCGCGGCCTGGCCGGTCGGCCCCTGGCAAGCCGTCCCGCGGCGCGAATACCTGGCACTGGTCGAAGCGCAATCACGAAAACTGGCCCAGCCCAAAATGGCGTGGATCCAGCACGCGGCTTACTCGGCCCGGCTCGATGGCAGCCGCCTGCACGGCGGGGAGCTGACGCTGCAGGTATTCAACAAGTCGACCGTGCCGGTCGCGGTGTCCCTGGACCCGTTGGGTTTGGCCGTCGAAACCCTGGTTCACAAGAAACGCGAGGCTCCCTGGGGCATCACCTCCGCAGGCCACGCCGTTCTGATCGTGCCACCGGGACCCAGCACCCACACCGGCCGCTGGTCCCTGTCAGGACGCACGGTCGCCTCGCTGCGTGAATTCAGCCTCTCGGTCGCCCCTGCGATCCTGACCACCTTCACGATCGACGCCCCTTCCGGTCTCCGGCTCGAAACTTCCGACGGCAGGATCTCGCTTCCTGCCGCACCCGCTGCGGCAACCGACCAGCAACGCCGACGCTGGCAACTGGCCCTGGGACGTCGAACACGGTGCCGTCTGCTTGTCACCCGCGACACCAAGGTTCCCCGGCAACCAGCGAGATTGCTGGTAAGAAATCGCACCAGTTGTGAAATCGGCACCGGGGGCGCGAGGATTGTCACTGAACTGGTCCTCGAGAGCCTGGGACGGCCGGTCCAACACCTGGTCCTGGCATTGCCACTCGATGCCCGTGTCGAGTCAATTCTCTATGACGGGCTCAGTGTCGAGAGTCGAAGAATCGATTCGTCCGGGCGACAGACCTGGCACATCACGTTACCGGACCCATTGCCTCACGCGGTTTCCGGCCCCGGCCGGGTGTTGCAGGTAACGGCCGAGTCTGATTTCAACCCCGCCTCCGACTGGTCACTTCCGTCAATCACCATCGTCGACAGTCAGGTTGTTGCCGGGGACCTGAAGGCACCGCAGCCGGACCTGACGCTCAACGTACGTGAGCCACTGGAACTCAAGACGTTCCAGGCAACCGGCTTTCGCCAGACGGCCGACGCGGTCGGTGGCCGACGATTGACGTTCTCACGTTTCACCGAACATCCGTCACTTCGTCTGCGACTCGGAGTGCCCCAGCAGTCTCTCACCGCCGACGTCCTGGCACGACTCGATCGTGGCCCGACCGGTTGGACCGCCGCGACCGAAATCGCCTGGATGGCCACGTCGGGAGCCTCCTACACTACCCGGGCCCGCTTGGCACCGGGCTGGAACATCGTCGATCTCAAGCCCGTTGATCCCGCCACTCGCCTCGAGTGGCGATCCATCCTGGTGGCTGGAAATCGCCAGGAGCTGATCGTCGAGTGGTCCGATGCCGTTGACGCCACAACGGCACGCCCATTGCTGGTGCAATTGAAACGCCCCAGTGGTGACCTGACAGCCGATGATCTACCGCTGATAGAACCGATCGACTGCGATCAGCACCGGATGCTCGTGGCATTGGTCTCACCCCTGGCCAACAAGCAACTGATCGCCGAGAACGGTGGCTCGTTGGTCCCGATCGGTCTCGAGAGCCTCGAGGAGCCCTGGCCGACGTTTTCCAGTTTCGACGCCGTGACAGAGGACATCGACGGTGGCCTGTTCCGCTGGTCGGCCACGACGGCGGCTCCCGACTCGCCCTCCCGCCCCGTGACCGGAAACCGCTCCACCGAGGCACCGGGAACCGAACCGGAGATCCCGGCATCTCCACCACAGTCCGTTGCCTCGGAAACGGAGGTAACCGCCGGGGAACAAACCGGTGCCACAGGTGTCGGCCACGCCGTCGCCATGCATTTGCAATCGCGGCTGGCCCCGTCAGGGGCTGACAGAGACCATCACGTCGCCCGAGTGACATTTGACGGAGCCGCGTTCCGCCGCCCCTTCCGATTCTCACTCGCCTCTCCCAACGACCTGGATGTTGTACTTGTCAACGGCCAGGTCGCGCAGTCCGAGACCGATGGAAAGCTGATCTCGATTCCCCCCCTGGAACAGGGAACATTCCGGACGATCGAGATTCGTTATACCGCTCCGGCCTCGAACGGGTTCCTGGCCAGCCAACGGACGATCCCGGTGCCCGGAATCGACGAAGACGTCTCCTTCACCTGGATTGTCGCCGTTGCCCCGGGCCTGCTGACCGGCGACCAACCCGGCCAGCCCGGTCAATTCGATCATTCAATCCAGAACCACTGGAGTACACGCTGGCTGGGACCACTCGGCCGTGGCGGTCACGGCCAGGTCTTCAATCCGTTCTCGTTGGCCAACTGGCAGGACCTGTTCAAAGGAGCGACCGAAAAAACAACGGGGCTGGCATTCAATGCCGGCCTACCGGCCAACTGGAGCTCCTGGCGCCGGTTCGAGACCAGTTCACCCGAGCAACTCACCCTGACCCTGATCCGCCATGATCGATTGACAGCCCTGGCCTGGCTGGTGTTCTTGTCCCTTCTGGGGGTGGGATTGCACGCCCGTGCCACCGACCAGTGGCCTTCCCCGCGATTCAGCGCAGTCGCGGTGGCCTCGCTTGTTCTCGTCGGCTGGTGGATCCCTGCTCCCTGGACACTGCTCACCGGGGCAGGCCTGGCAGCCATCCTGCTGGTGCTTCTGCTTCCCGAATCATTGTGGTGGTTTTCCCGGCGCACCGATCCGGCCTTGACCGCCACGTCGATCGGCTCATTCGAGAATGGTCCGCTCGGTTCGACCAGGACCTTCCAGAATTTTCCCCCTGCGGGTATCGGATTGCTCCTCGCGGCCGCCTGCTTCGGCCGCGCCATGGCACAGGACCCGCCCCAGGCGACACCGCCGGCAGCGGAGAAAAAGGCCGCGGCTCGACCCGATGTGCTGGTCCCGATCGACCGCCAGGGTCGGCCATCGCAGGAAATCCCGTTTGCCTTCGTCAGGCCGGCGTTGCTCGATACGCTGCGGCGAAACCAGCGCCTCGATGACGTGTCCCCCGCAGCCATTCTTCGCCGTGCCGACTACACCGGGACAGTCCACGCCGACGGCCGATTGGACCTCGCCGTCCGCTTCGAAGTGGTCGTAATGAGCCGGAAAGGGACAGTCCGACTGGCGCTGCCGGTTGACGGAGCGAACCTCGGACCCGACGCGTGCCACGTCAACGGACAAAGACATCCACTGGTTCGCAGCGACCAGGGAACGTTTGAGCTGGCATTGCCTCCGTTCGCAGCTCCCGGAAAACCAGCCATTACACCAGCACCGTCCGCGGGTCGCATCGATCTGGTTGAACTCAACCTCCGCCCCACGGTCCGCCCGGCACCCAATGGAGGATTGATCGATCTGATGATTCCCGGAGTGCTCAACAGCCACCTGCACCTGGTCGTTCCCCGAAGCACAACCCGACTGGAAGTGCCCACGGCGATAGCATTGCCCTCTGCCGAGATGCCGAAACAGCGACGATTTCATCTGCCAGGGATTCGGCGTCTGCAGATCTCCTGGAGCAACAACCAGGAAACCCCACCCACGCCTCCCCGCACGACCGCCAGCGTACAGCCGTCCTGCCTGGTCGAAGTCCATCCGCTGGAAAGTCGGATCCAGTACCGGCTTCCGATCACCGTCAGTGGCGGCGACGTTTCGTTCGTCACCTTGATGCTGCCCAAGGAACTGATGTTCCGGCCCCGTGATATCCAGTCACCAGACCTTCTCGCCGTCAGGCCGCTGCCGGCTTCGAACTCCCGCCAACGGGTGATCGTCGAATTCAAGACGCCGCAAAAAAAGAAAATCGAGTTGAAGCTGACAGGTCGACTGCCGGTCAAAGCAAGCCGGAGTCGAATCGGACTGGCCCCGGCCCTGGAGATTTCTCATGGTACGCCGCCGGTTCCCGTCGTGGCCCGGCCATGGCAGCTGGGCGTCAGCCCGGCCGCGGGTTTCCGGATCGTTGCCGTCAGCCCTCTGCCAACGGGTATCACCGCGGCAGATGTCGGTGAATTCACACGAGTCTGGCAGGGTCCAGAATCCTCGAGCCCGGTCGCAACGCTCTCCTGGACCTTTAACCGTCCGCTGACTTTGCCACTTGACATCCACCCTCTCCAGCCCCGCCGGCAGGTCCGCCTCGAACAGTTCCTCCGTATCCGACCCGATCGAATGGAATTGACCATCACCGCTTCGGCCAAGACCACCGGCTCCTCGGTCTTCCAACACAGCCTGCTAATCGACCCCCGCCTGAAGATCAACACGATCAGGATCCGGCAACGGGACGGCGCCGAACGGCTTGCACACAGCGCCCGTATCGGCAAGCGACTGGTGCTGTACCTCAAGGATGCCAACCGCTTCCAGGAAGAAATGCAGATCGGGATACAGAACATCACCATCCGTGGCGAGTTGCCGCTTCAATTGCCCGGCAAGGTTATTCTGCCCGGCGTGACATTTGAAGACGCCGAGATCGACGAGAACATGCTGAGCCTGTATCACCCCCCTCAACTGGGAGTCTCGCTGAACGGGGCCGTTCCACTGACGCAGCCCAGCGAGGATTCGATCGATTCCAGCCCGGCAGTTGACGCGCAGCAAGTCCTTGCAGGCCGTTTCACGCTGCCCGACAAGGAAACCCGGGTTGAACTCGACATTCGCCGCAAACGCCTGCCGTCACCATTGCAGCTGCTGTATCGCCTGGATCACCGGCCGATGGAAACAAACTGGCGGCTGCGGCTGATCGCCAAGTCAATGCCGGGCCCACTGGAGAAGGGGCCATTACGAATCGAAATCGAGCCCGAACTGACGACGGCCAACACGGAAGATTCTCCGTTGGAATTCTCTCCAGCACCGGACACGCAGGTTCGTGACGACGATGGACGACTGGTGGCCCGGTACGAGAGCATCGACTCGGTAACACTCGACAGCACACTGGCTGCCGCCCCCGAATCCGGTAACTGGTCGGTTCCTCTGCCCCGGCTGGTTGAACGTGTCATCCGTTCGCGTTTCCTGCTTGTTTCGGCCAACGCCGATTGGCGACCCGTCGGCGATGTGACACGTCTTCCCCAACTGCCCAAGGACCTGTTCGACAAAGAGACCGAAGTCCAATCGCATGAGATGGTCTGGAGGATTGATGGTCCGAACTGGGAACTGGCCCGCCCCAGCACCCCGACCTCATCGACATCCCCTGCTGCCAAGCCCCAGGTCGCCAAGCCGCCTCCGGCCCGCACCCCCAGGCGGATCATCCAACCGGCCAAGCCACACAATCAACGCTCGCCCTGGTGGATCACCCTGCAGGTTCTCGTTTCGATCACGTTCGCCGGCGTTATCGCCTGGGATCTCTCCCGCCCGCAGGATGCAAGTCTGCTCACCTGGTTGCGACGCCATGACCCGGCCGCGTGGCTGGTGATCGGTTGCTGCTGGTGGCTGGGCGGGGTCGCCGGCGGGTTGGGCCTGTTGCTGATCACGATGACCCTGGCCCTGGTGATCAGACGCGGCCGCCGCGGACAACACCGCCCGGCAACGATCCCACCGCTTGCCGGTTGATCGACGGTCTAGATGCGATCGAGCAGATCGATCCAACGACCCATCGCATCGATCACCGGCACCGGTGGATAATTGTGTCCGTCACCGGCCACCGGCGTCAGGGTCACCGGGTACTTCATCGTCTCCAGGCGAGCCCGACTCTTCTGGACCAGGCCGAAGAGGTTGTCCTTGTCGCCGCACGAGAGAAAGAATTGCAGACGAAGCTCCGGTCGATTCTCCGGTGGTGACAACCTCAATGGTTCCGACGAGACCGCGACACCGCGGAACAGCGAGCGATATCTGAAGGCCAGGTGGTAGCCGAAGCGGGCACCATCGGAATAGCTGTGCAGCACGATCCGTCGACCGTCGATCCGGTACCGCTTCTGCATCTCCTGGACCAGCGCCTCGACAAACCCTGCCTCACCCAGGTTCCAACCGCTGACCTTCTTTGCCCGGGGGCCGACCAGGATCAGGCCCCGTTCCTCACAAATCGGCTTCCACAGGTCGTGGATGTCAGCCTCCATCGTATCCCCTCCCGGATGAATCCAGACGACCAGGCCATAACCATGTGCCGGGTTGTAGGTCTCGGGGACGTAGGCCCAGAAATTGTGGTTGTGTCCGGCAAGATCTTCGCTGATTCGCCCTGTCCCGGGCAGGTTGGCCGGCTTCGGTTCCGGTGCCGCGATGATCGCTGACTCGATAATCGCCGGCACGGTCGGGGGGATTCCCGACAGCGTCGCCGTCAACGTCTGCCGCGCCTCACGTCGTTCCACCTGCACCTTCACCGTTTCGCCGATCCTGTGGCGACTGATGATGTCCAACAGACCGGCGACATCGGCAACGGCCGTCCCGTCCACTCGCACCACTCGATCACCGGGCAGTAATTTGGCCTGCGACGCTGGACTTTCAGGAAGAATTCCCCGCACGGTGACTCCCACGGTCTTGTCACCCACGAGACGCCGACGGGGAAGGATCCCCAGATAGGCTGGAGCGTAGGGTTCAAGTTTTCCGACAAGCTGGATCTGCTGATCGACTTTCTTGTCACCTCGCCGCACGACGACCTTGATCGTCTCACCCGCGTACTTGTTTCCCAACGCGTGGCGAACCTGGACCAACCGAGAAATCTCGCGACCATCGATTGAAGCGATCACGTCGCCAGGCTTCATCCCGGACTTTTCCGCGGGCGAGTTGAAGCGGACTCGATCGATCACCGCGGCGACCGCGTAGACGTCACCCCTCTTCAACGTGATCCCCATCAAACCGGGCAGAAGATCCTCTCCCGTCTTCAGACGTGGCAGTGTCGAGAGAATATCGACCATCGGAATCGCAAATCCTATTCCCGAGTCATACCATTCCACTCCGGCAGTCTGCCCCGACTGGCGCTGTGAAAGTGGCACGAGAACGCCGATCACTCGTCCTTGAATATCGACGAGGGGTCCACCGTAATTCGCCGGTGAGATCTTGGCGTCGGTCTGAACGGCACGGCCCCAGACCCGGTCCAGTGCACTGAGGATCCCGACCGAGAGATTCGGGAGCGGGCTGTCGTAGGTGCGTCCCAGCGCGATCGCCCATTGTCCCACCCGGAAGTTCTTCCGCGGTACCGGCGAAACCGTCGACAGTCCGTCGGCGGCGATCTTCAGCAAGGTCAACATCCGGGCTCGATCGTTGGCAACGATCTTCGCCGGGAATCGACGTCCATCCGCGAGGGTCACGAGCACCGAAGCCGGCTTGGAGATGAAATTGAACGCGCTGGAAATGACAAATCCATCCGCCGACACGACCAGACCGGTCGTGGCTCCGGTCCCAGTCAGCGTGCGGCCGACACGGTCAAGACCACCAACCGTCTGGATCCGAACCACCGACGGGGCCACGTTGACTGCCGCTGCCTTGAACGCCTGTTCTTCCTTCGTTTCGAGATCGGCAGGGGCCTGGCCGTGAACCACCGCCCCGCCCACCGCCAGCACGACCAGCATCGTCCCGATCCGCCGTGCCATGCTCTGGCTCCAGGTCATCGTGACTTCTCTCCGGATGGTGTTGAACTTTTTGCGGGAACAGGAAGTTCCGCCGGGACGAGCCGGTCGCCACGCCGGACGGTCAATTTCAGAACCCCGCCGGCCTCCAACCGTCCCAGCCGCTGTTTGAGTACACGACAGGACTGGATCAGGTCCCCGTTGACGAACAACACCAGGTCGTCGGGTTGCAGTCCGGCCCGAGCCGCGGCGGATCCAGGTTGCACGCGATCGACAAACGCGGGTGTCCGAAACAACACATCGGGAACGAGGACCAACCCGAAATCCAGCGGCCGAAATCGAGCCACCTCGTCAACTCCCTCGGGTTCCCGCTGACGCGCCCGGTACCGCCCGGCGATAATTTCCTCGATCGGTTTCCTGATCTCGGAAATCGGCACGGCATAATTGACCCAGGTATTGGTTTCGGCGTTGCGAAGTTCCTTGCCGATCATCCCCAGCAAACGGCCTCCACGAGTCGTCAAAACACCACCACCGGCACCCGGGTTGTTGGTCACCGCATCCACGATGAACGCGGTCCCCTCGTAGGCAGTCTCGAACGATCCCCGGCGAGTTGCCAGGGGGGCCTTCGTTGCCACCACGCCGTGCAACACCGAGACCTTTTCATCGCCGGTGGCGACCTTGAACATGTTGCTGAATCCCAGGACACGGGTTCCCGGGCCGGCATCGCCGCTGTCGCTGGCAAGATTCCAGGCGGGGAGCTCGAGACCATCGGCCTTCAACTGCAGGACGGCGAGATCCAGTTGTGGTTCGGCGCCCAGGACCTTGGCGGAAATCCTGCGACCGTCGGCAAGCACGACGGTCAACTCATCGGTGTCAAGCACATGGCTCCAGACAGTCGCCACATGACCGGTCGGTGAAACCAGGAATCCGGTGCTGTAGGCATGCAAGCGTCGGATTCCACCGGCACCAAAGACCTTGACCATCCGTGACTGGACGCGTTGGATCGTCGAGTGGATCGACTGTGCCACCGCGGCACCCGGACCGGTCAATTCCAGCAAGGCCAGGCCGAACAGAACCAGGATTCTCACTCTCACCGGGTAGTCTCCTGTTTCATCTGGACCGACTCGATGCGGAAAACGCCAATCGGTCGGCCCGCAGAGCTGACCTGGATCGTCTTCGGCCAGTGCCTGCCGTCCCGAACCACATCTCCCTGGAACCGCAACTCACATTCGTCGGTGTCTTCCTCGCGCTGGAAATCGAATCCCAGCAACTGTCCGTCTTTTTGACCGAAGTACCAGCGGCAACGGGCATTGCCCAATTCCGTGATCATCACATCAACCCGGTTCCCCGTCCCGTCGAGCGGTTCGCTGCCAAGATAATGGAACGTGCCGAAACCCTTTTCACGCTTCACCAGAAACGTCTTCCACTGGTGAACGGCGTACAAGAGACCGCCACTCCCGGACGGTTCGTCAACCGGGTCTCCCTTGTCGAGGGGTTGAAAGAACGCCTTGTCTTTCCAGTCCAGGCCGGCTCCGCTCTTGCCCAGCGTGAACTGGTAGGGCTCACCGGCGACCGTCTTGCCCGCCAGCACCCATTTTTCCGCCAGGCCGGAAAAATCACCCAGCCGGGCCAGGCCGACCAGTGTCCGTTTCTGCTGCTGCAGGTTGAAGTAGTAGTTGGCAAACCCGGGTTTCTTGACATGAAGGTGCTTGTACTTCTCGGGTGGCTTGGCCGTGGGAGCCTTGCGGCTGGGCCTGCGTTTTGGAGACCCGGGCCGGGGCTTGGGTCTTGGGGAGCCCGGCCGCGGCCTGGCCTTGGGAGTTCCGGTCAACTCGCTGTCACGGTGCAGGCCCCTCAGACGCAGCAGGGCCGTGGTCCGCACCTGGTCCCTGCGAAAGACGAGCGGCAGTTTCCAGCCCTTGGGATAAATCCCCAGGATGTTCTTGAACTGGTTGACGCTGCGAATTGGACGACCGGCCAACGAGACGATTTCATCTCCTTTACGAAGCCCCCGCCGGAAGGCCTCCGAGGCATCCAGGATCCCATCCACGACAACGGCACCGTCTTCCCGGGTGGAAACAGTCGCCCCCAGGGTCGCATGATCGACGATCCGACCGCTGCGAAGATGATCCATGAAGAGCTTGATCTGATTGATCGAGATGGCATATCCGGCACCCGAGTTGACTCGACCACGCTTCTCGAATGATCCACGGCCATTGATGCCGACAAGCAACCCCGTGCCGGAGAACAGGGGACCACCGGAATTCCCGGGATTGATCGAGGCATCGACCTGGATGCAATCGGTGTACTCGAGAATGGTCCCGGCGGGGTACTGGTAACGATGAAGTCCGCTGACGATCCCGTAGGTCACCGTCGGATGAAAGTCGGTTGCCAGCAGGAACGGGTTGCCCATGGCAAACGTCCAGTCACCGACCCGCAACGCGTCACTGTTTCCGAGTGTTGCATGGGGAAAGTCGTCGCGTCCGAGGAGCTTGATCAACGCAACGTCGCCGGTCGGATCATTCCCCACGATCACGGCATCGTAGAGACGACCGTCGTTGAGCCCGCACTTCATGAACGTGCCAGCCCCACGCGTCACGTGGAAGTTCGTCAACGCGTAGCCATCGGCGGTGATCAGAACACCTGACCCGCCCCCACGGCCCCCCCGAGCAAAAATTGCCACCACCGTCGGCGCAACACGCGAAACAACAGCGACACGGGCCTGTTCGGCAGCGAGCACGGCAGGATCAACCGCCCCGGCCGGCCGGGCTATCCAGGTCGTCGCCAGCAGTACCAGCAGCAGCCCCCGGCCCAGGCCGTGATTGCTCCCGTTTCCCAGACTCACGGTTCCTCTCCTTACCGGACCAACTTGGCGTCGGCCAAGTCAAGATGATCGGCGATGTCCAAGTCGCCCCCGTAATCAACAAGAATCTGCAGCTCCCTGAGGCCCGTTACGTCGAGATCGACCAGCCGAGGTTTCTCGGTGCCCTTCACGTCGGCTTCAAGAAGTTTCTTACCATCGGCAGAGATCACGACGTGGACATTGCCCCGCCGTCCAACCAACGCGTCGATGCCCATCCAGGCCTGGAACCGGCGATGGCGACGGGCCAGTGAGTAAACCAAACGGGTCTTCGAATGCAGGGCAAGCCCCCGTGCAAACGTCTTTCCGTTCACCCGAAGTGGCCCACCATCGAGGTTGGTGTCACGACGGTATTTCCAGGTGACATCGAAATACGGGGTGTACTCGATGTCACGCGGGACGAGCGCCGAGAGATATACAACACGGCTGGCGGCAAAATCCAACCTCTCCAGACGTGCGAACGGCAGTTTCACCTGTTGACCGCCTTCCAGCGTGGCCTGACATATGGCCGCTCGCATCGAGACCGCGGACAAAGCCAGCGTGTCACCGCCCCGCAGAACCGCCTGGCAGGCGGCGGGCTTCGACCTGGCGACATTCCTGAAGAACAGGATCCCAAAGACACGTTCACGTGGTACCGGAAGTTCGTCGCCATCAAGCAGGAACTTGACGACCTTCGCATCGATCTCGCCAACCACACCGTCGAGATGATCCAGGACATTGCCCTTGCGGATCACCAACCGATCCCGCTTGATCTCACGGCCACGCAATTCATTCCACGCATCGGCAACCGCCGCATCGAGGGTCCCGAGACGAACCGTCGCCACACGACCGGCCGGCAGCGTGACATCGCCAAGGTGCTGCGTCTGGACCTGAACCTGACGAGGAGTCGCCGTCAGCGTCCGGCAACTGATTCGGCCACCATCGACAAGCCTCACCCAGGCCCTGGTCTTGACCACCGGCGTCTTCGGGTTTTGCACCGGGGTCTTCGCCGCCGGAAACCGAACATCCAACAGATCGGCCGCACGAATCTCGATCGGTCCTTTCGGTCCCTGGAGAGTCACACCCGACTCACTGAGACTCACCAACTGGCCGGTGATCCGTCGACCAGCCAGAACATGGCCACCGCTGGTAGCTACCGGTTGCGGTTGCCCCTGCAGCGTCAATACTTCGACCGTTCCCTCCGCCGAACCAACGCCAGTCAGAACCAGCGTCAACAGCAATGCCAATCGTCGCATGATCTCCGTGCCCCCGTACCCTTCCGCTTTCGTTCTCAGCGATTACGTCCAGTGGCCAGATCGCGTGCCGCACGCTGGATGCGTGACTGCCGACGCGACAACTCCCTCAATTGCGACAACACTTCCCGGTCGCGAGCCTGCTCACCATCGATCAGCCGAGCAAGCCGCCGGGTCCGTCGGTTGATCCGCAACTGGAGTGCCCTCAGCATCTTCAGCTCAGACAACTGATCGACCAGCGGCGGCTCCTGCTGTTGTTGCTGCTGCTGCTGCTGTTGCTGTTGCTGCTGTTGCTGCTTGTCCTCGGACTTCTCCAGCTCCTTCTGCAACGCCTCGATCATCTCCTCGAGGGCCTCGATGATGTCCTTCTCGATCGCCCGCGTCAGCTGACCGACCTTCGACTGCTCCAGACGTCTCGACACCGTCAACATGTCTTCACGCAGTTCAATGACTGCCTCGGGGAATGCCACCGACGAACCTTCTTCCTTCAGCAGCGTCAGGCTCTTCACCGCCTCGACGGCAATCTCCTCCTCGTCGCGCGCCAACTTGATCGACTGAGTCGTATGGCGACCAATCCAATTGTCCTCGGAAACCTGACCAAGAGTGATCGTGCTCTGATAAACCGCCAACTGCATGGCCAACATCTTCTGAAATCTCGCCTCCAGGGCCGCAAGCATCAACTTGCGTTCCTCTTCCCGAAGCTGTCGAAGAATCTCCTCGAGTTTCTCCTTCGCCTTGATCAGGTTCTTCAACGCCTCGTCCTGATGGTCTGACGCCTTGTCCCGTGATTTCTTCTTCAACTCCTCAATCGCACGCTCCATCTCCTGACGAGCCCGCTCGATCTCGTCACGGCCTGGAGTCTTTTGTTCGTTCTGCTGGGACTGTTCCTGGCTCTTGCCGTCCTTACTCTTGCCGTCCTTGCTCTTGCCGTCCTTGCTCTTGCCGTCCTTGCTCTTGCCGTCCTTGCTCTTGCCGTC
>PBSL01000025.1 GCA_002726205.1 Planctomycetaceae bacterium
CTTCTCGACGTCTATCCACCGAGTAACTGGTACCCGAGGGGATACGCGTTGAACCTGAGCGACTCGATCATGCGGTTGCGTTACCGTCGTGGGCCGGAACGCGAGGAGTTCCTGCCGCAGGAAGAGATCGACCAGGTCACGATCACGCTCTATCCCACCAGTAATCTGTTCGCTAGGGGGCACCGCCTGCGATTGGACGTCTCCAGCAGCAACTACCCGCGGTTCGACGTGAATCCCAACACCGGAGAACCGATCGGACGAGACCGTCGAAAAACCGCGGCCGACAACACGGTTTTCCACGACGCGACAAGGTGTTCGCAGATCCTGCTGCCGGTGATCCCCCGGGAATCCCCGTAATCACCGGCCTGCCGGTAACCGCCCGACGCCGTCGGGCCACTTCCGGTCACGAATCGGGTGCCCGGTCAACCGGGACCCATCGACGACGACGTGCCGCACCCGCAGGCGTCTCCACGTGTAGACAATGTGGATCCTGCCATCACGGCCCTGGATAACTGCCGGGTAGGAGTACTCGCTCTTGTCACGTTCGAGCACCAGCGCCGCCGTCCAGTCGCGGCCATTGCGACTCGTGGAGAGATTGAGCATGTTCCGGCCACTGGGAAATTCGCCGCGGCGATTCGTGTGATTGTAGACCAGTACCTGCGTCCCCTCCCGCAGCGTCACAGCATCGGTTCCCGCGTTGGGATTGGGCAACCCGGTCGACTCGAACCTGCTCCACGTCCGACCGCCGTCACCGCTCCACGTCTGCCAGAGATCTCCCTGGCCGTTGCGATTGCGGCAAAGCATCTGCCAACGACGTCCCCGGTCGTAAAGCAGTAGGCTGGGTTGAATGGCACCGACCTTCTTGCCGTCACAAAACGGCCCCGATCGAGTCCAGGTCTTCCCCAGATCCCGGGTCATTTCCAGGTGAACCTGCCAACCGTCGTGCTCGGTGCTCGACCCGCACCAGATCGTCCCGTCGGCCAACTGGACCGGCTTGTTCTTTACCGGCCCGATGCCCTGGCCGGGCAGTCGCTGTCGCCGCTTCCAGGTCTTGCCGGCGTCAGCCGAGATCATCCACTCTCCCCACCAGGCCCGGGGACTGGGTCCAACCTTGAAGAACAGCATCAAGGGACCGGTTTTCGGCTGGAACAGGACAGGATTCCAGCAGGGAAACCGACTTCCGGTTGGCTGGACCCCATCGGCTACCCGAACCGGTTCCGTCCAGCGATTGCCGACACGTCGGGAAACCCAGATCGAGACATCCTTACGACCTTCACGAGTTCCCCCGAACCAGGCAACCACCAGCGAACCGTCGGTCGTCTCGGCGATCGTCGAGGCATGGCACTGGGAAAATTCGGCCTTCCTGAAGACGAATTCGTGAGCCAGCACGGCCGACGGTGACGCAGCCACAGCCGCCCCGACCGGAACCAGGCAGACGAAACAGGCAACGAGGGTCTTTACGATCGGCACGGGCACTCTCGAGAACAAACCGGTTCCACTGCAGGATGACGAAAACCTGATCCACTCGCCACCACGGTGCAGATAATGCGAGCGTGGCGGCTACACGACCTGGTTCCCGGCCACGGTGTTTGGCCCGTCACCGAGTTCTTCAACAACGTCGCTCAACAGGTTCGAGAACACGACGCCGTTCTCCACACCAGCGGCAATTCTCACGCCACGGATCGCCGCGGGGTTGCGGATGATGTTGCCGGTGACGATCGCACCGGTCCCGTCGCCCGACGAAGCGGCCAGCAGCACCGCGGCGTCTCCCGCGTCAATCTCCAGAAACGAACTGCTCAACACGGCATCGGCCACCAGCCGAACACCGACATAATCCTCGCTGACCCGGCCTGCTCCGGCGGCAACATCGATGTCGTGGATCCTGATGCTCGACGTGGCCGCCAGACTGTCCAACAGGCTGATGGCTCCCAGTCGATTGTCTCGAAACTGACCCGAGATCCAGACGCGACCGGTCGCCTGACCGTCAACGGTGATGCCGAGACCACCCCCCTGGAGCGAGTCGTTGACGCCGATGTCGACACTGTCAGTGATCTGGATGATCGGTTCGTCGGCCCCGGTATCCACCACCCATTCGTTGCCCGACAGGAACACACTGCGGGCATCGGCAATCCTGGCCCGGCAGCCCTCGAAGTAGTTGTCCTTGACATGGATGCTGTAGGGCCCCGAATCGGCGATTGGGCCGTCGCTGTTTTCGAGCACGATCGCGCCCGAGTTGTAGCAGTGGTTGCCACTGAAGATCAGTCGACCGTTGGCTCCTCCGCCGGTGGCGATGGCGTCCAGCACGTATTCACGCTGATCACGGATCACGTTGTCACGTATCGTGACCCCTTCGCCGCCGGAATTGTTGAATCCGCCGATCGCCGCCCGGCCATCCTCGAGCAGGTTGCCCTGGATCAATGCGTCGGGGCACTCGAGCGAAAACGAGATGTTCCCACCGACGTGCCCCACCTCCTCGCCTGCCAGGTTCGTGTGGCGGATCGTGTTGTTGAGGACTCGAATCCCCCGGCCACCGGAGAGATGTATGCCGTTGCCTCCCGCCGACTCGATCGCGTTGTGGGTGACCAATGTGCCGTCACCGCCAACCACGATGGCTTCACTCTGAGAATCGATGATCCGGTTGTCGCGGATCGTGGCACCGTCGCTGTAGAGACGAATCGAGTTGTGGAGCCGCCAGTTGGACAGGTCATTCTCGCGTCGATTGCCGTCGATCACGAACTCCTGCACTCTGACGTTGTCAGCGTCACTCTCTCCCTGGATCACGTGGAAGCTGCTGACGAGGATCGGCACCGGGCCGACCAGTGGTCCGGTCGCAGCAAGATTATCGCCCTTGTATCGCGACAGTGTCATCCGGTTTCCATCGATTCCGAGAATCTCACGATTCTGCAGATCATCAAGCAGCGACACTTCCATGCCGACGAGAAACTCGCCAACCGACTCGACCAGCACCTCGACGCTGACCTCGTCAACGATTACCGGCCATGCCAGCAGCGTCGTCCGCAACTCGTCCTGCCGTTTCAACGTGGCCCCATTTCCCTCGAAGGCCTGCCCATCCAACGGCCGAATGCTTCCGCCGAGCTGGTAAATCCGGTTCGCTCCAAACCGAATCGTCGCACCGGGTCCGGCGGCGGCGATCGCCCTGCGGATTGCCGGTGCGTCGTCGCCGTTGCCGTCACCGCGGGCACCATACCAATCAACCAGGTGGCCCAGTGTGGGATCAAAAATGCGTCGCCAGAACCGACCGTCGGCCGACGGGAACACCACGCCTCGATCGGGCGTCCGTGGGACCGCTGTCGGATCATGGACAAAAACACCCCCCCGCCACGGATCCTCGACGTAGGCAGTGACGCTCGTCTCGCCCAGGTCATCGTAGGCGATCAGGGCTTCGATATCGGACAATGATACCGAAGCCGGCGGCTTGGTCCCCTCGGAGGTCGCCGGCGTGAAGGTCACTACCAGGGATCCGGGGGGGGACCCGTCCTGCAGCATGTCTGCTGCGTCGAGCATCACGGTGTCCTCGGCTGTCCCTCCGACGATCGTATCCTGGCTGTCTCCGTTGATCGCTTCGACCGCCAGTATCAGGTCAGAGCCACTTTCGCCCTCGAGCAGGTCATGGCCTTCTCCGCCATCGAGCAAATCGCCGCCGACAAATCCCAGCAGGTGATCGTCGCCGTCGGCTCCCAACAACGTGTCGTTCCCAAAGCCACCCTCGATCCGATCGTGACCCGCTCTGCCCTCGAGCTGATCATCGCTTGTACCGCCCCGCAGCGTGTCGTTTCCCTCCCCCCCCAACAGCGTGACGGCCCCGTCGAATTCCGAAGCATCCAGCAACGAGTCCACCTGGTCGGCCGACAGCCGAGCCCGCTCGATGTTGACGTGCTGATCGAGGCCACGGCCGGAAAGCCCGGTCCGGGTCAACACCAGTCCGTCATCGGCCTGGTTGGCCTCGAAGACCTCGACGATCACATCCAGGCCGGCACCCCCGTCGAGCGTGTCGTTGCCGCGACCACCGGTCAGGGAGTCTCCGCCACTGCCTTCACCGTACAGGACATCGTTTCCGGCTCCACCGTCCAGTCGATCGATTCCGTTGCCACCCAGCAACCGGTCGCCGGCACCTCCGCCCAGCAGCCAGTCGTTACCGGCTCCTCCCTCGAGCGTATCGGAGAAAGCTCCTCCGATAATCGTATCGTCACCGGAATGACCACGAACCCAGGTAGCCCCCCCGAAATACTGAACATCAATCCGGTTGTTACCGTCGCCACCATTGAGTTCGGCACGTTCGATGGCACGGAGTTGGTCGTTACCCAGGCCGGAAAGATGGCCGCTCGTCAGAAAAAAATCGACATTGGCGGTTTCCAGCAGCCAGTCGTCGTGGCCGGGACCGCCATCGAAGACATCATCACCGGATCCTCCGGTCAATCGATCACCGCGCCCCCCCTGGCCTCGCAGCCAATCGTGTCCGGACCCTCCAATCAGCACGTCACGGCCGGTTCCGCCCAGTAGCCTGTCATCCCCGGCCGCTCCTCGCAGCAGGTCGTCACCTGCCTGGCCATTAAGCAGGTCGGCACCGGGGCCTGCCTGCAGCGTGTCGTCACCTGCTCCGGCGGCGAGCGTATCGGCTCCGTTATTGCCGACCAGCAGGTCGTGCCCCCCAAGACCGATCAAGCGATCGCTTCCGGATTGACCACGCAACGTGTCGTTGCCCGACCCGGCGATGATCGTATCGTGACCGGATCCGCCCAGCACGTTGATCGTCATCCCGGCGGCAGCAGGCATGTCGGCCAGCGCCGAGGCATCAAATGTATCGTTGCCGTTTCGGAGGTTGACGAATACATCGGTGACCGCCTCAAGATCGGCGATGACCGTTGTCTCGTCGTTGCCGTGCGTCACACCGTCACCGGCCGTGATCAGCGATCCTCCCTGGTCCGAGAGCCACAACTCGTCTCCATCGATGACCAGTTCCAGCTGATTCTGCTCGTTCGCATCCGCCCGAAACGACAGAGTGCCGTTAACCAGGCTCGCCTGCGAGAGCATCAGCCGCGTCTCGAGATTCTCGACCAGCCGGCCGCGGCGCATCGGCGCCCGCCGCGGCGGGCGCCGCCGCAACCTGCCGATCATCGCCTGGATGTACGACCGCAGCATGACGAGAAGGTCATCGGAGAGAACCAAAGCGGCCAGGACGACATGAACCACGTCCTGCGAGCGAGAGAGCGACGGGTGTATAGGGGCCGGTGGAACGAACTGTCAAGTGCGGTTTCAACCGGCCAGTCCAACTTGTCATCGACCCGACTCGGCCACGGAAAACCGAACCAGGAAGGCGATTTTCCGAGAGAATCCGCTCATTGATCCTCGTCGGCGCGGCGGTACTCGATGCGGTACTCGGTCACGTCGGTCGTTGTCGATATGCTGCGACGTTGACCATTGTCGAGGGTGACCAGTCCCCCGGCCAAGAGCACCTTCTGACCGTCGGTGTCTTCACCGGACGTCGTGGTCTTGCCGACCACGGCCTCGGCTTCACGGTCGATATGAAAACCGGCCGGGAAATGCTGCTGCATCAACTTCTCGGCGTCGTCGCGGTGTTTCCAGGGCCAGGCATTGGTGTTGGCCGGAATGGCAACGATGCCGCGCCCGGGTTCCCGTAACACGTAGCGAGCCGAACTGCAGCCGGCCAGTCCGATCCCGGTGGCCATTACCAGGGCTGCCATGACAATCCGCCCGCACTTCATTCCAACATCTCTCCGAGAATCTACGGGTCGTTGGTCGACACCAGGGAGGCGAACTTGTAATGATGGCCTGCCGCTCCGGTCAAGACGAGAAACTGGCGTTTTCACCATGTCGCAACGCTCCAACCACCCGAACACTCCTCGATTCTTGTTTCCAGGCATCGCTGAGTTGGCCCTGCTGGTGATCCTCTCGGGTGCCGCCACAGTAAGCCGTGCCGACGAGACGGTGTCGATCGGGCTGACCGTCACGACACCGCTGCCCTACCCCAACACGCCGCTGTCGGTCGAGATCGACTTTGCCAAGCAACTGCGTCAACGCGGTATCCCGGGCGTACTCGACCCCAATTCGATTCACGTCATCAACGTCGCCCTGCAGCGTGAAGTGCCGATGGCTCGCACCGAGGACTTTGCTTACCGCGATCGGGGCCGGATCGAGTGGGTGATTCCCAAGCCGCATCACGTCGCCTGGGAGATTCGCTTCCGCGCGGTTTCCAGTCGCCCGCCTCTGAAGCCGCAATCCTACGTTCCGGCGATCGGCGTGGGTGATCTGTTGCGGTTCAATGCCGGCCGACGTCGACCGGTCACGATGTTCTTTTCCGCCGGCCTGCACGACCTGACCGGCGACGGTCGGCTCGACCTGGTGGGATGCTGGAACTACGCCTACCGCGACGGCGACCCCTGGGCCGCCCCGATCGTCTATCCAGCGGTTGATGCCGAGCATCCCTGGCAATTCGGCAACCTGCAACGGCTTCGCTACTTTGAACCCGACAACCCCGGCAAGTTGAAAGACTTCAACACACATTACAGCTCGATTGACATGGCCGACTTCAACCGCGACGGCCGGCTCGACCTGGTCCATCTCGACTCGAACACCCGGTCGGTCCAGGTTTGCCTTGGCACCTCGCGGCGACAACCCGGTGGATGCCCACTGTTTGTCGCCGACATCAGTTTCAAGGTCAGCGGCCGCAACAACTGCCGCGCGGTCGATCTGGACGCTGACGGCGCGATCGACCTCGTCCTGGGCACGCAGTGGCACAGAAACACCAACCCCGAGGGCTGGCCACTGCGACTGGCCAAACCGGTGTCGCTGAAGGTGGGCTCGGGCAGCGTCTTCGTGGACCTCGACGGCGACAGCCGGCCCGACGCGATTCACACGGCGAAAGTCCCCCCGGGACCAGCCGGGGGCCGGATGCAGTGGCGCAAGCATCTGGGAGGCACTCCCCCGCGATTCAGCGATCCGGTCGATCTGGACGGAATCGGCTACCGCGATTGCACGATGGTCGGGGCCGCCACGATCGACAAACGCCAGTTATTGATTGTTCAGCACGACGTGTTCCAGCAACTGAAGATCTTCGAACGTGTTACCGCGTCAACCGAGAAGCCGAAGTTCCGGGAAATCGGCCGCGCCGAATCGGCTGCGGCAGTTCTCTCGCTGTCGGATCAGGCCTGGCCGTGCCTGTGTGACTGGGACAACGACGGCGACAATGATCTCCTGGTCGGCGGCGGTTACGGCTGGCCGCGGATCGTGATCAACAGCGGTACACGAACGCGGCCCGTCTACGACGAGCCGAAGCGGATCGTCTCCGGGGGACGTTCCATCAAGTTTCTCCGCAACGAGATCCTTGGTCCTCCCGATGGCGGGCACAACATGGGCTATCCCTACCCGGTCCTTGTCGATTGGGACGGCGACGGCCTGAGGGACCTGTTCTGCCCGAACGAGACCAACCGCCTGTTCTGGTTCCGCAACACCGGCACAGCGGCCGTTGCTCGATTCGGAACGCGAAGACAGGTGCTTTGCGATGGCTTCCCCGATTCCCCGGCCTTCTACAAACTCTCGGCCACTCGAGCCAAGTCGCCCAAGTCCAACAACGGGGTTTACCCCTACGAGAAGGAACGCCCGTTCATGTGGCGATCAGGCAATGCCATCGCCGATTTCAACGACGATGGCCTGATGGACTTCGTCACCGTCGAGGGTTCGACGCCCCGTGCCGCCCTGTTCGTCCAGTACCGCGACGGCCAGAAACTGCGATTGCGTCGCCAGGGTGAAATCCGACTGTCCGACGGCCGCGAAGTGAACGACAAGATCGTCAACCGACCGGTTTCCTGGGGACAGACCTTCCGCGCAACCGACTGGAATCGCGACGGCCGTGTCGATCTGCTCTACAACGTTGCCGGCTCACACCACGGCACGCTCGACGGCGGGAGCATGTACCTGCTGCTGAACGTCGGCACCAGGAAACGGCCCGTGTTTGCGTCACCGCGAACGCTGAAGTGCTACGGCCGACCGATCCGGATCACCAACCACGGGCCACACGCGTGGGTGGGGGACTATGACCACGATGGTCTGCCCGATGTCATCGGCTGTGTCGAGTGGAGCGTCTACCCGTACTATTCGCACGCAGCACTGATGATGCCCGCGGCCCCGCAGTACCGACTGCATCCACCGGGAAAGTGATCTCCCGTTGACGGCTACCGGGTCGACTCTGCCTCACTCGAAGCGGCCTGTGCAGTCGTCGGATCTGCCGTCGCCAGTGAGACCAACACCAGTGTCAGGAAACCCAGGGGAATCGTCACGATCCCCGGCTGGCTGAACGGGACCCACGCATCCTCGGCCGCCAGGCCATAGACGGCCGAGAACGTGTCGGCGCTGAGCAGGATCCAGGCCAGCGAGCTGGTCATGCCAACGACGATCGCCGAAATTACGCCCTGGCGGGTGGTTCCTTTCCAGAACAAACACATGACCAGCGCCGGCAGATTGGCACTGGCCGCGACACTGAAGGCCCAGCCGACCAGGTAGCTGACGTTGAATTCCTGGAAGAGGATGCCCAGGACAATGGCGACGAGGCCGACCCCGACCGACGCGAACTTGGCGACCCGGACCTGCTGCTGGTCGGTCATCTCCAGGCCCATGGCGTTGGAGAGCAGGTCGTGGGTCACGGCACCACTGGAGGCCAGGATCAGGCCACTGACGGTGCCCAGCACGGTCGTGAATGCGATCGCCGAAATTGCCGCGAACAACCATTCGTCGATGCTCAGTGCCAGCAGCGGTGCCGACATGTTGCTGTTGGTGACATCGAGTGTTCCGCTGGTCATGGCCCCCAGGCCGAGATAAAGCGTCAGGACGTAGAAGAAGCCGATCGTGGCAATTCCCACGATCGTGCTCTTGCGTGCACTGGCCGCGTCCTTGACCGTGTAGTAACGGATCAGAATATGGGGCAGCGACGCGGTACCGCAAAACAGTGCCAGCATCAACGAGAGCAGGTTGATCTTGTCGAGCGGCTGATCGCTGTGGATTCCCTGGAAGCGGGGATGCATTCCCGGTTGCAGGATCCGTTGACCGGCTGACGGCTTCTGGAAATAGACGGTCGTCGTGCTGCCGTCGTCGTGGGCCAGCTTCTGGTTACCCCACAATACGACCTCGCTCTCTTCCAGTGTGCTCAAAAACGACAACGGTCCCAGCGGTCCGGTCGTCTTCTTTCCGCCGGGCAATCGACTGACGTGGCCAACCGCATGCAGTTCCGGCTCTCCCTTCCTGTTCCCCTTCTCGCGACCGTTGACCAGCACCTTGCCATCGACGGTCTTGTGCAGTTGCTGGGCCTTCCGGAGAACGACCCCGGAGTCGGTCTCATCGATGTGCCAGACCGACTCGGGCTTGTCACCGACCCCGCGGAGCCTGACGAAAGGCGTTCCCGCCCATGCGCCTTCGGCGGGAATCACTTCGGCGGCGGCCATGTTCCAGCGGGCCGCGAGTTCCTTCTGCAGGGCCGCGGTCTCGGACGCCGGGTCGCTTGTCTGCAGCGGTCCCAGTGTGCGGAAGCTGTCGTCGGGCCCCTGCTCGTGGGCGGTCAACCCTCGGTGGAGGATCATCACCGTCAGCACGGTACTGAAAATGACCAGCAACGACCCCTTCAGGAACTGGACCCAGGTGGTCGAGACCATGCCGGCCAACACGACGATCAGGATCACCGTCGTCCCCACCAGAACGACGCCCAACCAGTGCGGGAATCCCAGCAGCGGTTGAATCAGCACACCGGCCCCCACCATCTGGGGAATCAGGTAGAACACGCTGACAGCCAACGTGCTGATGCCCGCGGCGAGCTTGATTCCCCGCGACTGGAAACGGGCATCCAGGGCGTCGGCGAAGGTGAACTTGCCCAGCCGTTTCATCGGTTCGGCGACCACGAACAACGCCACGATCCAGCCGGCCAGGTAGCCGATCGAGTACAGGAAACCGTCGTAGCCGAAGAAGGCGATCATCCCGCAGATGCCCAGGAACGAGGCGGCCGAGAGATAGTCGCCGGCAAAGGCAATTCCGTTGACGAACCAGGGAATCTGCCCATGCGCGGCGAAATACCCGTCCGAGGATTTTGCCTTGCGGCCCAGGTAGAAACTCAGCCCGAGAGTGATCCCGACGAACACGAAGAAAAAGACAACGGCAACCGTCGATGGTTCGTAGATCATGCCTCACCCCCACCTTGGCCACTCCGGCACATCCAGCCGTAAACCAGGGCCAACACCAGTGCGATCACGATCAGGCCAAAACCGGCCCACACGGCCAGGTTCACTCCCCCTGGACCGATCGCCTGCAAACGCTTGGCGTCAAAGGCCATCACCAGGACAAAACTGCCGTACAGGACCAGGTAGACGGCGAACAGGATCAGGCCAAGTTTCCGGTTGCGTCGATTCACGGACATCGCGGACGAGGCTCCAAAAACAAATCGAGGATGCTAGGGTGCGCGACGGTGAAGAGAAATACCAGTCGGATCCGGCAGCCAATTCCCAGGCATTGCGAGGCCGATGCAGGGTCTTGACTCACTTGCCGACGTCAATCCGGAATTCGTTGGGCCCGTCGGCCTTGACGGTGACCTCCAGGCCGGATGTCTCGGCCGCCATGAGTTTCTCGGGCCATTCGCTCTTATCGGCGGGCTTCTGCTGGTACGTCTGCATGTACATGCTGACGGGATCCACCGCCAGGTACTTCGGATCAGAGAACTTCAACGTCTCGGTCGGGATCTTGGCGACGCCGACACCGTAGGGCCCCGGCGTCGCGCCATCCTCGAATCGCCAGGTCGTCAACAGGCAACGCCCGTTGGAGTCGGTGGTACCACTGGCCGGCCGCAGGACCGCGTCTTCGGTCTTGGGGAAGAGCGTGACACTGACGTTGGATACCGGCTGACCATCCTCGAGCATTGTCACCACGACCGGGACTGTACCCAGTGGATTCGACGGCGCCCATTGCCAGACCCTCATGACCACCAGTACGACGATCAGCATGATCAGGGTCAGAATGGCCCCGTGGGCGCGAGTGTTCGATTGCGTTGCCGCGGTCGCCATCCTTTCCCTCCTGAACGGGCCCAGCGCCCCTGCTCTCGACACAGGAATTGTCACTTCTGGTGCCGTCAATCTCAAGGTCGAGCCTCCTCCGAGGCCAGGCTGGTCAGTGAACCAGCCCACGCTACACTGGTGACAGCTGATTGAATGGAGTCAACATGCGGATCGCGGTAACAGCCGACGTGCATCTGTCTCCGAGGGAGGACCACCCCGAGAGATTGGCCGGCCTGCGAGGAATCCTCGAACAACTCGAGTCACTGGGCATCACCACGCTGTTGATCGCCGGCGACCTGTTCCAGAGCGAGTCTTCCAGCTATCCCGCCTTCGAGCAGCTTTGCCGTGACTTTCCGGTGGTCAGCATCCACGTGATCCCGGGAAACCACGACCCGGGCCTGGCACCAACGCAATTCGCAGCCTTGAACCTCCAGGTCCACGACCAGCCGACCACCATCGCCTGGGGCGACACCCCCTTCCTGCTCGTGCCCTTCCGTGAGGGCATCGGCATGGGAACCGTGGCGGCCGAACACGTCGAAGCCAATCCCGGGACGTTCAGCCGCGGACGCTGGGTACTGGTCGGACACGGCGACTACTTCGGGGGGCTGCGCGAGCGAAACCTGATGGAACCGGGTGTCTACATGCCCCTGACCCGCGGGGACCTCGACCGGCTCGGACCCGGCCAGGTTCTGATCGGCCATATCCACAAGCCGACCGACGACGGTCCGGTTCATTATCCGGGCTCACCCTGCCCGCTCAACATCAACGAAACCGGCCGCCGTCGGTTCCTGATTTACGACACCGCTGACGGTTCGGTGACCTCCCAGGCAACGGCAGCACCCTGCCTGTTCCTGGTGGAAACCCTGGTACTGGTTCCGGGGCCCGGAGAATGGGACCGACTGCGAGCAGACGTGAAATCGCAGGTTTCCGTTTGGAATCTCACGGAAACAGAGAGAGCGCAGGTGCAGATCCGGATTCGGGTCCGCGGTTGGTGCAGTGACATGTCGCGGGTCCTCGAGATCCTCGGTGAGGAACTGGCCGGGTTCGAATTTCATGATGCCGACGGTCCGGATCTTTCACGACTGAAGACCACTATCGACGAGCATCGCCACGAACTGGTGGCAGACGTCCTGGAGCGGATCAAGTCGCTGCCCTGGACACCCGGCGAACTGGTTCCCGACCGCGCGGACCTGACGGTGGCAGCCCTCAATGTCATTTTCGGCAAGGGGGATTGACCATGGCGGTTCGAATTCGCTCGCTGGAGGTCAAGCCCGACGGACCTCTGAGAGCCTTGCTCAAGATCGATTGCGGCGACCTGGTGGTTGTCTACGGTAAGAACGAATCGGGCAAGAGCTACATCGTCGAAGCCCTGCTGCAGTTCCTGTTCAAGTCCGGCAAGCAGTCGGGATGGGAGCTGCGGGACTTTGAACCGGCCGGTAGTGCCGTTGTCGACGGACTCGATGGCGGGCCGGTGAAATTCAGTCGCACCAGTTCCGGAAAACTTGACACCCGCTGGTCCGAGGCCGGTGTTGCTGTTCCCGAGGGTTTCTCGAGGCTGCTGGTCGTCAAGGAAGGCGACCTGTCGCTGGATCGACAACGGCGATCCGGAGTCAATATGGACACCCTCAAGAACTACCTCGCCCTCTCCAGCACCCGTGCACTCGACGCGATTGATGACAGGATCAACGCCACCTACAAGTCCGGCACCGAGCTGGGAGATGGCCACGTGATCCCGTCACGAAAGACAAGGCTCATCACCGATCACCTGGCCTTGAGAGAATCGGTCACGGCATTGGATCGGCTCCGTGAGCGGTTGGCTGCACACGAGTCGTTCAGCCAACTGGCCACGCTTCGCCGAAACCACGAGTCGGTCTCGATCGATCACGAAACCCTCCGGCACGCCCGACGACACCGGTCCTGGCAACTTGCCGGGCAACGCGATGAGGTGGCATCGAGGTTGAATCGTCTGCCCGGGGAATCGGAACTCACGGATCTCCTGACCGGGGTGCGAAAGTCCCGGGATGCCGCGGCCCAACTTGCTGTCCGGCACGACGAGCGGACCGGATTGGAGAAACAACAGGATGATCTCGATTGGATCGATGCGGCCCTCGAGGAATACGACCAATGCCGCGGCGCGATCACCCCACCGGCAACCCATGCCCCCGTGACAATCCTCTGTGGTCTGGGCCAACTGGTGGCCCTGGTCAGTGGCCTGTTCAGTTTTCTTCCCGGCGTCGTCCTCGGTGTGCTCGCAACGGCGGTGTGCCTGTTGCTGCTGTTTCGCTCGACCCGGGCGCACCAGTTCAATCAATCGGGGGCGGCCGTCGAGCTGGACCGGATCGGTGCCGCCTATTGCCAACGGTTTGGCGACAGGTCGGTTGATCGCACAACCCTGGTGGCGAGCCGGGAGCAACTTGTCGACACGCCCGGACAACTCAAGCAGGTCAACGCCGACATCACCAGGATCGACGACGAACTCCGTCGAACCGAAAGCAGCATCACGTCGACGCTGCGACAGTGGATCAACCGGGATTTCGGGGCTGACGAGTGGGAATCGCTCTGCCACGAATTGCGCACCGCGAGACAGCAAGACCAGTATCAGCTCCACGCTCTCGATGAGCAGCAGGCGCAACTGCAGATCGCCCAAAGCAACCGGCTGCAAGAGTCTCCGGGGACGGAATGGGACGAAGAGCGATTCCACGAGATTCAAGATCGCCTGAAGTCCCTCGATCAACAGATCGTGGACACCGAAAACGAGTCCCGGGAATTGCGAGACGAGGTGGTCTCGATCGTCGGTGGTCCCATCAACGGGGGGCCGCTCGAGTGGATCGACACCGTCGAACAACTCCACGAGAAACAGTCGCGCCAGTACCGTGAACAACTCGCCGGCGCCGCGGCCCAGGTCCTGGTCCACCAGGCCATCCAATCATCCAAGCGGCACGAAGACCGCCTGATCCACGACGGCCTCGACTGCAGGGAAGTCAGCCAACCACTCTTCCAGTTGACCGGACGCTACAACGAGATTTGCTTCGAGTCCGATCCCGGGGAAGAGACCGGCGATCCGAGATTGGTAGTCTCTGAAGGGATCGACAAGTTTCCCGTCGCTTCGCTGAGTACCGGTGCCCGGGAGCAGGTGCTGCTGGCACTGCGGTTGGGGTTCGCTTCGCTGGCACTGGGCAACCAACCGGCCTTTCTGCTGCTCGACGATGCTTTCCAGCACGCCGATTGGGACCGTCGCGAGAAGATGGTGACCCAGGCTGTCGAACTGGTCAGATCGGGGTGGCAGGTGTTCTACTTGACGATGGATGACCACATCCACAAGTTGTTTACACAGGCCGGCAAGGCCCTGGGAGACCGCTTCCAGGAAATCGTGCTCGAGTGAATCACGGGTCGGCCGACGACCAGAAGACAACACATTCGCAAACGAGGTCACCGCGATGAGTGTCGCATCCGAAACCGAGAGCCTGAGACAGGCAGCACTCGATCATCTCTGGCAACACAACCGTGACTGGGAAACCGCGGCCCGCGAGAACGAACCGTTGATCATCGTCGGCGGCGAGGGAATCCATGTAACCGATTCCGACGGCCGCACCTGGATCGACGTCAGCGGTGGATACTCGTCGGTCAACATCGGCTACGGTCGCACCGAGATTGCCGACGCCGCCTATGAACAGTTGAAACAGATCCATTACTTTCCACAGACCACGGCCAATCCACCAACGATCCGCCTGGCCGCCAAGCTGGCCGAACTGGCCCCCGGTTCACTCTCGCGTGTCTTTCCGGTAAGCGGCGGTTCACTGGCCAACGAAACCGCACTGAAAATTGCCAGGGCCTACCACCGTCGCCGAGGTGATCACGGACGGTTCCGGATCATCAGCCGTCGAGGATCCTACCACGGGGCCACGGGTGGAGTGCTGTTCCTGGGCTCGATTCCCAACGCGCCACGCACTGACTACGAACCGTCGCCGCCCGGGATGGTCTACGCCCCGCAACCAAACGCATACCGCTGTGAACTGGGCAGCCAGTCGGCCTCGGACTGTGCGGTCGCTTGCGCCCGCGCCATCGAAGACCTGATCCGCTTTCACGGTGCCGAAACCGTGGCCGCCGTGATCGCCGAACCGGTCGCCAGTGGACCCGGTGCCGTCATGCCGAGCCCCGAGTACTGGCAGTTGCTCCGAGAAATCTGTGACCGCCACGGTGTGATCCTGATTGCCGACGAGGTGATCACCGGTTTTGGCCGCACCGGCAAGATGTTCGCCGTCGAGCACATGGGGGTGGTCCCGGACATCATGACCCTGGCCAAGGGCATCTCGAGCAGCTACCTGCCATTGGGCGCCACGATCGCCACCGAGGAAATTGCTGCGGCCTTTGCCGGCGAAGGCAATCACCTCAAGCACGTCTTCACCTATTCCGGCCATCCCGTCTCGGCCGCGGCCGGGCTGAAGAACATCGAGTTGATCCAGGAGGAAGGGCTGGTCGCCCACGTGGCCAAAACTGGCGTCTATCTTCGTGAGAGCCTCCAGCAACTCCAGGACCGACATCCACTGATCGGCGATGTGCGGGGAATCGGCTTCATGCAATCGATCGACCTGGTGGCCGACCGCCAGACACGCGCAGTCCATCCTGCCGAGGTCAAGCTGACCGACCGTCTCAACACCAAGTTCAAGGATCGCGGATTGCTGCTGAAGGCCCACGGTGGTCATATCCTGAACCTCTCGCCCCCACTGTGCACAACCCGCGAGAATCTCGACGAGATCCTCTCCG
The DNA here is from genome assembly GCA_002726205.1 of Planctomycetaceae bacterium. GTDB lineage: Bacteria > Planctomycetota > Planctomycetia > Planctomycetales > Planctomycetaceae. The sequence goes on from PBSL01000025.1 coordinate 15,831, forward strand.
GGATCAGCGAGTCACTGTCGGAGCTGGAGACAGAGTTGGGTTGACTGGATCGACGAGGTCTTCTCAAGCCGATCCCGGTCACAAACCGAACTCAAGAACAGCTGACCCCCCTTTCCCATGCACCGATCCTGATGTATCCTGCAGTCGGGGTGACGCAGGGATCAGGGACCGATCGCCGCCGGACATTTCGAGACCGTGAATGCTGACGCTCACCGACCCACGCGCTGCACGCCATTGCCAGGGCAGGTCACGTCGCGATTTTCTCGGTGTTGGCACTCTTGGTCTCGGTGGCCTTGGCCTGGCCCAGTTTCTCTCGATCAAGGACACACTGGCCGCCGCCGGCCGACCGGTCCGTGACAAATCGGTGGTCCTGCTGTTTCTCCAGGGTGGTCCACCGCACATCGAGATGTTCGACCCCAAGATGTCGGCTCCGGTCGAGATTCACAGCAGCTCCGGCGAGGTCCAGACGAAAATCCCGGGCGTGACCTTTGGCGGACACTTCGGGAAGCTCGCCCGCCTGACCGAGCACTTTTCGATCCTGCGTTCCTATGCCACCAACAATTCGGCGCACACCTACCAGAAGGTCGCCAGTGGAAACAACCCGCTGAAGGCGACGATGGGCGCGTTGTATGCCCGGGTGGCCGGTACCAACGACCCGGCCACCGGCATGCCCAGCAACACACTGGTGCTGCCCGAGGCAATCGACCCCTCGCTGAAGCTGAAGACAAATTTCGAGACCAAGGCCTTGCCGACGCTGACAGCCGCCGGCGACCTGGGCCCCTCTTACGTCGCGTTCAACCCCCAGGGCGGTGGCGAACTCAAGGCGAACATGCAGCTGAAGTTGCCTCGGAACCGATTCGACAATCGCCGACTGCTGCTGACCGGGTTGGACAACCTGAAGCGACGGTTCGACGAGGACTCGTTGGTCGATCTGACCGACAAGTACCAGCAACAGGCGTTCGAGGTGATCATCCGCGGAGTGGCCGAGGCCTTCGACCTGACGCAAGAACGCCCCGAGACGATCGCCAAGTACGACACAAGCCACCTGTTCCGAAACGCGGATGTTCATCGCTGGTACGACATGAGCCGCGCGTCGAACCTGCTCGGCAAGCAGATGCTGATGGCCAGGCGGTTGTGCGAGGCCGGCTGCGGGTTTGTCACCGTCAGCGATGCGGGCTGGGACTTCCACAGCAACCGCAACAGCCCGAAAAATCTGGGCGGGATGAACTGGCTGGGCCCACAGGTGGATCACGCGGTGGCGGCGTTCCTGGAAGATGTCCACGAGCGGGGGTTGTCCGACAACATTCTCCTGGCGGTCACCGGCGAGATGGGACGGACACCTCGCAGAAACAAGAACGGTGGCCGCGACCACTACGGCGGGCTGACCAGCCTGCTGCTTGCCGGGGGCGGGATCCGCGGCGGGCAGGTCATCGGCCAAAGCGACCGCTTCGCGACCAAGCCGAAGACCTCCCCCTACAACCCCGGCCACCTGGTCGCCACCGTGCTGAACACGCTCCTGGACGTTGGACAACTGCGGGTGACCAGCGGCGTGCCCAACGAGTTGATCAAGCTGTTGACCGACATCAAGCCGATCGACGAACTGCTGTAGTGGCACGCGGCCTACTGTTGGAGCCACTCCAGGGAAAATCTTGCCAGCGTCAGCCTGCCGTAACTGTCCCGCTCGAACAGTACGACGACATCGCCGTTTGGCAGGACCTCGATCGCCGTGTACGCCGAAGATCCCGCGTAGATTTGCCGCGAAACTGGCCAGGTCCGCCCCTCGTCATAGCTGAGTCGAACCGTTGCCCGACTTCGTGATCCGGCCGCCGGATTGGCGAACAGGATCCGCCCGCGTCCCGTTGTCGACGGGAACCCATGACGGAACAGGCTGGCCTGGCAGGTCGGCTCGATCAATGCCCCGTCGAATTGGGGAGCCAGCCAGTGGATCCCGGCGTCGTTGCTGCGGGCGATGATCCGTTTGCCGGCCAGTCGCGGTTTGCCCCCGGATCGCGCCCAGTGGTTGCGGGCATTCAACAGCAAGCCGGGTCGCCCGTTCTCGAGTGTCTCGACCACCTGGCATTCGTTGGTGTGCAGGCCCGAGAGGCCACCGATCCGGAAGGTCTTGCCGTGGTCGTCGCTGTAGAAGACATGGGCCCGGCTGGCGCCGGACTTGTCGTCCGTCAAGCGATGATAGGCCGGTACGATAATCCGTCCTTTTCGAGAACCGTGCCGCAACTGGATCGCGGCCCCCGGCCCCACGCAATAGAACTTCCATTGCTTGCGCTTGACCTGGCTGGTGATGTCGCGGGCAGAGGACCACGTCTTACCGTCGTCGCGACTGGCAACGACCAGTGCATCGCGACCGTTTCTCTGCAGAAAGACAAACACGGTCCCCGTTTCCCGGTCCACAACAGTGGTCGGATTGCCAATCGTGACTTTCTTGTCACCCCCTTCCTCGTAGACCAGTTGCAACTTCGACCAGTTTCGTCCTCCATCGGTGCTGCGTTTGAGCATCAGGTCGTTGTCGCCAAGATCTTCCCGGCTGGTCTTGCGGCCTTCGCAGAATGCCAGCAGCGTGCCGGCCCTGGTAACCGCCAGCGCGGGAATCCGGTAGGTGTGGTACCCATCGGTACCAGCGGTGAAGACATCAACCAGCACCAGTTTCTCGCCGGCCTGCAGGGGCGCGGAAAACAGTGCCAGGACCAGGAGGGAACGAAACATGACAATCTCCGGTCAATCGAAAACGACCCGTCGTCCATTCTCACCCGAGAATCCCTACTCGGCAACGACTCCGGGCCTTCGTGACCAGGTGGCGGTCGCCTGTTGCACCGCATAGGCCAGTTGCAGAACACCGAAATCGTCGTGATGTCGCCCGACGATCTGCAGGCCAACCGGCAGTCCGTCGTCGGTAAATCCCAGGGGCACCGAGATGGCCGGCAAACCGGTGACGGTGATGAAGTAACACGACATCATCCAGTCGATGTAGGTCTCCATCTGCTGACCGTTGATCTCGGTAATGTAGGGCGTGCTCACATCGAAGGGGGGAACCTGGCTGACCGGCAACAGCAGGTACTCGTAATCCTCGAGAAACTCACGGACTCGATGAAACAACGCCGTCCGCAGCCGTTCGGCCCGGGCGATGTCGGGGCCGCTTTGTTTCTGACCGGCCTCGGCATTCCAGATGATCGTCTCCTTGATCTTGTCACGATGTTCGGCCAGCAGCGGTGTGAACCGGCTCTCGAAGATCAAGGCCCGTAGCGTCTTGAAGGCAAAATCGGCGTCCCGGAAGTCCGGTTCCGCGTCGTCGACGCTGCAACCGATCTCGCTGAACACCTCGCGGCGGGCATCCAGCGCACCGGTGACGGCCGGATCGACGGGAAACGCGCCGAGATCACGGCTCCAGGCCACACGCACACCCCGGAAGTCCCGGTCCAACGGTTCGCGAAACAGTTCGCCAGGTTCACTCAAGGAAATCGGCACCCGGGGATCGGGACCGGCGATGGCCGAGAGTATCAGGGCAGTGTCCTCGACGGTCCGCGCCATCGGTCCCTGCACCGAAATCGGAAACCAGCCCAGTTCGCTTGGGTAGACGGGCACTCGTCCCGGGGAGGTGCGGAAACCCACGACGTTGCAGAAGCTGGCCGGATTTCGCAGCGAGCCCCCCGTGTCGGATCCATCGGCAATCGGCACCATTCCGCAGGCCAGCGCGACCGCCGCACCACCACTGCTGCCACCACAGGTCCGGCTGGTGTCGTAGGGATTCAGGCAGGCCCCGAAGACGGGGTTGAACGTCTGCGATCCCGCGCCGAATTCGGGTACGTTGGTCTTGCCCACCTGCACGGCTCCGGCGGTCTTGAGCCTGGTAACAATCAACGCGTCCTCGTCGGGGATGAAGTCAGCGTAGATCGGTGAACCCCACGTGGTGCGAATTCCCTTGGTGCTGACCAGGTCCTTGTGCGCCACGGGCAGACCATGCAACGGTCCCAACGGTTTGCCGGCCGCCTGGGCCTCGTCGGCCGCGGCCGCCTGTTGTTGGGCCAAATCGGCCGTCAGTGTCACGATCGCGTTGACACGCGGGTTGACCCGTTCGATCTGGTCAAGATGCGCCGCGAGCAGCTCCCGGGCCGAAAGTTCGCCAGAGCGGATCAGCGCCGACAATTCGACCGCAGTCCGAAAACACAATTCGCTCGTCATGGTCCTGCTCCTCTTGCAGCCAACACTTCGACACCGCGGTTGCTCATCCCTGCAGTGGATCGGAAACGAACATCGCACCGGCCCGTGGGTACTGCGATCGCTTCTCCACCGACATGTTCTCGGCCGCCGTCGTCACCACCAGTCGTGGGCCCGTGGGGGATTGCCACAGCAGCGGGCAGGTAACCTGCGGTGAACCCGGCACCAGCCAGGTGGCAAGTCGATCGCCGCTGACCAGGTCGTACTCGTGGACCTCGCCGGCCTCGACCGCCTCGGGATTGTAGAAGGCGATAATCACGCTCGCCTCCTGCCGACCGGCGACCATGCCGTCGGGAAAGAACGGCAGACCGGTGAGATCCAGGACGATTTCCGGTTCCGACAAGGTCCCGGCGACCGGGTCCAGTCGATATTTCACCACAGTTTTCGTCGGCGAGTCGATGTCCCAGATCAACCAGCCGTCGCTGTCGCGTCGGGCGACCTTGCCGTTTGAGCAGAGCTGATCGTCACGAAGCCTGAACAACCGTCGGTCACGGGATCTCCAGAAGTACAGGCCGGCCTTGTGCTCCGCAAAGTCGAGGTCCTTGCAGCCAAACACCAGTCCCTCGTCGATCGCGATCCCGTCATTGATGATCGTGTTCTCGACGCCCACGTCGACTTCATCGCTTTCTGCCCGGCAGTGCCCGTCGCTGAACCGAACCCGTTGCACGCGCCGTTCCAGGCCGACGAGAAAGACATCGGGTTCGGTGGTGGGGAAGGCAAAACCCGGCCGCCCCGGCAATGCCAGGGAACGGTTGGTTCCCGTCGCCGGATCCAGCAGGTTCAGTGAGCCGTTGGAATCCTCGGGGCCGTGCTGGATCGCCACCCAGCTGATCCGGCCACGGGAACACTCGACGGGCCCCTCGGGCAGGTAGCCCAGCGAATCCGAATCCGGCTGCCAGAGGACCTCCATCACCGACGCTGACACGCGTTCTCTCCCCTAGCCGGGCAACATGACCCGACCGCCGCTGCTGACGACAGTCTGACCGGTCATGTAGCTGGACTGATCCGACAGCAGAAACCTCGCCACGGCCGCCACTTCGGCAGGTTGTCCAATCCGTCCCAGTGGCGTGGCACCAATGATCTCGGCATGTGCCTCCGGGGAAAGCGTGAAGGCCATCTCGGTTTCGGTCAAGCCCGGGCAAAGGCAGTTGATACGGACGTTGTGTCGTCCCCAGGCCTGGGCTGCACAGCGGGTCAGAGCGATCACGCCGGCTTTTGATGTCGAGTAAGGCAGTTGATTTTCCCGCTCGCGAAGACCGGCGATCGAACTGACCGTGACGATCCGTCCATACTGCCGCTCGATCATCTCGTCCTTGACCGCGTAGACCATCGAAAAGGTCCCGTCGAGATTGATGCTCAACGTGTTCTTCCAGTGCTCCCAGGTGATCTCATCCGCCGGCAGCGGCCGGCTGACCCCCGCCGAGTTGACCAGCATGTCGATCGGGCCGAAGGCCTCTCGGGCGCCGCTGACGATCGCCGCGGCTCCCTCGGGTGTCGAGACGTCCCCGGCCACCGCCACGGCCTCCCCGCCAGCTGCCTCGACATCGGCCACGGCAGTCGCGGCATCCTCGGCACGGGACACGTAGTTCAGTGACAGCCGGGCTCGGTCGACGGCCAGCGAATCCGCCAGGGCTTTCCCGATTCCCCGGGTTCCACCAGTGATCAACACGTGCCGTCCGGAGAATTCACTCTCGCTCATTCCTGTCCTCTTCTCTCGCCGGAGTGCCGATCACCGCGCCACTTCGCGATCCACACGATCCCGGCACCTTGCCCGGGAAATCCCCGGGTGCGGCTTCAGATCATCGGTTCGGTTCGTTGCACCAACTGCAGGCAGAACCCCCAGGGATCGCGAACCATGCCGAGCCGATCGCCGGAATCGTTGGTCGAGATCTCGCCATCCTGGGTTCCTCCCGCGGCGACCAGGCGAGCCATGTCCGCCTCGATGTCTGCGGAAACCAGCGCCAGGTGCAACGCCATCGCCGCGATCTCTCCGAAACCGTGGACATCGATGCTGGTGTTGCCATACAGCTCGAGCATCACCTTCCCACTGTCATCGGCTAGAAAGTGAATCCAGGGCGGGGCATCGATCTTGCGCTTGATCGAAAACCCCAGGTTCTCGACGTACCAGCGGGCAACCGAAATCGGGTCTTCGACGTTCCAGGCGAGGTGTTCAATCTTCACGGTGTGAGTTCTTTCCAACGAGAAACGGGGGGCCAACAACCGGAGATGACGACCGAACCACCACCACCGTCGCCACAGGATACTGCCACACGGGACCGGTTGCAAAACCACAACGGTTTTGCAGGACACGACGTGGAGCAGACCCTGGCAGGGGAAAGAAAAGAGCCCTGCCGGCCAAACGGCCGGCAGGGCTCGACTCACAGGTGCCGATCTCAGTTGTAAGGGCCCGACGAGGAGCGGGGAAGCTCCTCGCCGGAGAGAGGGTATCAAGAATTATTGCAACCGACAGGGAAGGTGTGGGGGAGTCGGCTGCACCCCCAAGATCGTCCGTCACGGCGAACGTCCCGACATCAAACCGGGGGACGGTGTCGACAATTCGTCGCGCGAGGTCGGTCGTACCGGCCGTGCGGCGCAGTCCGGCGTAGCGATCCTTTAGATCCGCAGGGGCCGGATAACCGGTCCCCTAGCCGGCCAGGGTCTTGAGCAACGCCGCGGCCCTGGCGGCCGCCTTGGTCTTGGGAAATTCCCTGGTGATGTGTTCGAGCCAGAAGCGGGCCTGCTTGGTGTCCTTGGCGTCGAGAAATTCCTGGGAGAGTTCCAACAGGGCCTCGGCCGTGGTTTCGGGATCCACGGGTTTTTCCGGCTTCACCGGCGGCGGCGAATTGACCTGGCCGGGCGGATTCTCGGGTTTCTCGCCGACAGGTTCACCCGGGGATTCCGATGTCGCAGGCGGTTGGGGTCGGCCGTTATCCCCGGTGGGATCAGGTTTCCCGAGCTGTTTGGGCAATTCAGGAGTGGGTGTGACCACCGGGATTTCGTCGGGGACTTTGGCTGTCGTCTTGCTGGCGGCATCGCCACCGACGTCGGTCGACAAATCGGGGTTGCTCGTCCCCGGCGAACCAGCGCTGTTGACCGGAGCCGACTGCTCGCAGCCAACGGCCATCACGACCGCGATGACCACCGTCATCAAGAAACACCAGGGTGGGGTTTGTGCCTGTCGCGAGAGTCGAGACCCGATCATTTGGTCGCCCCGTCGAAAAATCATGAGACCCGAACGCCCACAGGCTACGTTTTCGCCACGGGCCCGGTCAACCGGGTCGATGACACTTGACACAGCGGGCAACCGGCAGTTGCTCGTTCCGGTTCTCGAAAAACGCCAGGTCCTCCGGTCGCGGTTTCGTTGCCCGGGCTGGTGCAGAGGACGTGGCTGCTGGGGGTGCACGCCCGGAGAGCAGTGCCTTGCGCAACACGGCACCCTGCCAGCGAGTCCCTTTCTGCCGGATCCCCCGCAGGTCGGCTCCGACGAGCCGGGCACCGCGCAGGTCGGCCCCGGAGAGATCGGCCCCGGCCAGGTTGGCCCCGTTGAGCACGGCACCGGCCAGATTGGATCTGCGAAGCGAGGCCCGAGCGAGGTCGGCACGCTGGAGGTTTGCTCCGTGCAGGTCGGCCTGATCCAGGCGGGCCCCGGTCAGCACGATGCCCTCGAGGTCGACCGAGAAGACCCGGCGACCCGCCAGGTAATCAGCAGAACGATAGGCCTGGTCCAGTGACTTTTTCTTCAGACGATCGGCCAGCGAGACCCCGGCCAACCGGACTCCACTCAACCGGGCACCGGAGAAATTGCCGCGGCGGATGACCGGTCGCAGATCGGCCGACTGGTCGATCAGCCACAACAGCAATCGCCCCCGCCGGCAAGCGTCACCCCGACGACTCAGTTGAACAAGTCGCCTGGCCAGCTTGTCCGGGGGAGGAGCGTTTCCGGTCAACCGCCGCCCGATCTCGGCCAGTTGCTGCTCCAACCCCGACTCTTCGGCGGCGGGCAAGGTCACGCCAACGCCACCGGCCAGGACGACAAGCAGCAGCAACGTCTGCAACCGTGTCGTGAATCCGCTCATCACGCCCCACACGCCGCTGTGTCAGATCTCGGCCAACCGCTGCTTCGAGTCTCCAAATGACTCGCGATGGATCCCGACCTTGTCGAGCAGCGACAGGAAGAGACTGCACATCTTGCGGTTTGGTTTTCCACGGTAATCGAGTACACGCCCGGTCTGGATCCGCCCACCGCCGCGACCGACGACGACCACGGGCAACTGCGTCGCATCATGCGATCCGTGAAGCATGCTCGAGCAGAGCATGATCATCGAGTTGTCCAGTGCTGTCCGGTCACCTTCCTGGATCGCATCCAGCCGCCCGGCGATATAGGCAAGTTGCTCGAGGAAGAACTGGTTCACCTTCAGCCAGTCGGCCGTGTCGCTGTGTGACAGCAGGTGGTGGATCATGTAATCGACACCCAGGTGTGGAAACCGCAACGAGGAGTGGTCGTTGTTGAGTTTCAACGTGGCGACCCGCGTGGTGTCGGTCTGGAAACCCAGCACCAGGATGTCGCACATCAGCCGCATATGTTCATCGACATCCTGCGGCAGGCCATCCTTGGGCCGGGGGATGTTCGGCTTCGTCAGCGTCGGCCGCCAGCCCTGGAAGCGGCCGGACTTGCCGGCCTGTTCGATACGTTGCTCGACGTCGCGGACCGAACCGAGATATTCGTCGAGCTTGCGACGATCGCTGTAGCTGATCCGGCCCCTCAACCCCCGCGCCTCGGCCAACACCGCGTCAAGCACGCTGCGATCGGACTTCTGCACGGTGTCCTTGAACAGCCGATCAAAGGCCAGCGCCGGGTAGATCTCCAGTGGCGTGGGTGTCGTCGGTGAACTCCATGAGATGTGCGAGCTGTAAAGCATCGAGTAGTCCTTGTGGACCGACGCGATCGACTTTTCGCACCCCAGCACCAGGCTGGACACCTTGGTCTCCTTGCCATACCGCTGTGCGATCAGTTGATCGATACTCGTGCCCGAACGAATCTTGCCTCCCGAGGCCAGCGGCGCCCCCGACAGCAGGTTGCCGGTCTGTGAACTGTGGATGTTCCCCTTGAGGGCCTCGGCGTTGTACAGCCCCTGGATGAACAGCAGCTTCTCGCGGACCGGGGCCAGCGATTCAAGCACCTTGCCCAGTTGCAGGTTCTTCCCCGAACCCGAGGCCCGCCACTCGGCCCGGTGAAACCCGTTGCCGGCAAACAGGCAGGCAAACCGGACAGGCGCTTCGCTTCCGGCCGACTTCGCCCGGGGTTCGTCACCCCAGACGTTCAACGACTCCATCCATGGCAATGCCATGCTGACTCCCACACCACGCAGCAGCGCGCGGCGAGTGAATCGATGTCGAGTGACGCTGTCAGTCATCCCTGGCTTCCTCACAACGGGGCTGGGAGCATTGTGATCTTTCGTCGGCTACTTGGTGGCCAACAAACCTCGATGATACCGGAATTGTCGACTGGTGACGATGGCCTTCATCGCCGCCGAAACCCGGAACTGTTTCTGCCGAAGGTCCTGTTGCATCCTCTTGAGCAATGGTTCATCCGAGAGTTCCACGGCTCGCCCCAGGGCAAACCCCAGCAGCTTGCGACAGAACTGCCCGACGAACTCGTCTCGCCGCTTCTTGAGCAGGTAGGTTCTCAGGCCGCCCAGGCCCTCGAATCGCGTTCCATCCTTGAGCGTGACCCGGGTATCGACCGGTCGCCCGGCCAGGTCCCGCTCACGAAATCGACCGATCGCATCGAACGATTCCAGTGCAAAGCCGAAGGGATCGATACGTTCATGACAGACGGCACACGAGGCCACCTGCCGGTGCTTTTCGACCAGTTGGCGGATGGTCAGGCCATTCGTGTCGGTTTCACTCTCTGGCAAGTCGGGAACCTTGGCTGGTGGCTTGGGCAGTTTTTCGCCCAGGAAGGTCTCGACCACCCAGTTGCCACGCAACACGGGGCTGGTCCGCGACGCCCCCGACTGTTTCGACAACAGGCTGGCCATGCCGAGGATTCCGCCCCGTCCCCGCCGCTTGAGCCCATCGACGCGCCACCAGCCGGACGTCGCGCCCGACGCCGGCTTCTGCTGGTCGAAGCCATAGTGGTGGGCAAGGGTGGCATTGACGAAGGTGTAGTCGGCGTCGAGCACTTCCAGTAGAGAACGGTCGTTGCGGAACAGGTGTTCGAAGAACTTCACCGATTCCTCATACATCGCACCCCGCAGCGTCGCGAACTCGGGAAACAGCTTCTCGTTCTTCTCGTCGTGCTGATCGAATCCACGGATCCCGATCCACTGCGCCGCAAATTCCGTTGCCAGGCTGCGAAGTCGAGAATCGCTCAGCATCCGCATCGCGTGACGCTGCAGCACCGCCGGATCCTGCAACTCACCCTTTGCCGCCGATCGGCGCAGCGGGCCGTCGGGCAGAGTCGACCAGAGGAAATAGCTCAAGCGGCTGGCCAGTTCCCAGTCATTGACCGGCTGGGCCAGCTTTCCGTCGGCGGGTTGTTCGACCTTGTAGAGAAAATGGGCGGAGACAAGAATGCGGGTGAGCAAGAGTCTCCAGGCCGTTTTGTGGTCCAGCCCCTGGCCGCGGAACCGCCGGTAGAGTGCTCTCAGTTCCTCCTGCCGACCTTTCGACAACGGTCTCCTCCAGGCCCGCTCGGTGAACTCCAGCAATCGCTCGACCTGGATCGGCTCGGATTTGACCAGCCGTTTCCCGAAAGCCTCGGCCCGCTTGCGGATCGGCTCCCGCAGCGGTTCAAAGGTCTCGACTTTTCCCACCTGTGACGCAAACCCCTGGAAGAGGTCGAACGTGCCGTGGATCTTCAACGCGTCCTGGCTGACAAAACGCAACTCGTTCCAGTCGGCCTCAAGTTCGCGTCGCTGCTTGTCGTCACACATCAGCCGCCGCAGCGATTCGTCCTCGCGATGAAACAGCACCAGCGTGATCACTTCGTCGACCGGGACGATCCGGTAGTAACACATCGCCGCGGGAAACAGGTCCTGGAAATCTCCGACGGCCCGTCGGAACCGTTGGGCACCCGGCGATTTCTCCGCCACGACGACCGGCACTCCCGGTTTGAGTCGCTCGACGGGGAAGCCCTCCGCGCCCGCCTCGAGCTGCACACTGCCCCGGCCCTTGCCGGCTGGGTGCAGACGGCCGGTCACGACCAGTTCGCGTCCGGCGGCAACCACGGCCGGTAACCGAAACTGCAGTACCCGGGGCGCCTGGACCACCAGGTCGGCCTCGGCGACCGATCCCAGGCCCGGTTGGGCGCCGAACAGTCGGCGGTCCGGCCCTGGCAATGTCTCGCCAGGCTTCGGTCGAAAGTCCCCGGCCATGGCAACCGGATCGACCAGGCTCAACAGTGTTCCGTCGATCCGGGTCAGGGCATCGTAGAGCCGGATATCTGCTTCGCTTTTCTTCGGTCGTGGTCCGGCAACAAGCTGCTCGATCCGCGTCGCGAGTTTTTCGCGATCTGCCGGCGTCGTCGCGTCCAACCAGCCGGCCAGCAACGAGCCCTCGGGAACCTGGCTGCGTCCGGGGGCTGCCTTCAGCGGTTCCTGGTAAAAGTGCCAGGTGTCGACGTGCCCGTGACGATCCGGGTGCGGGTTCCCCGCGGTGATCGTGTCGGCCACATCGGTCTCGAGGTTCCAGGCCCGTTTCTTTCCGGTCAACTCGGTGATCACCAGGTTGACCCGCGTCAGGTCACACGAGTGGTCTCCGGACCGGGGCCCCACCTTCAGCGAAATCAGGTCACCGGGCCGCACGATGATCGAGCCAACGGCGGGTATGACCTGCTGTTTTCCCAGTTCGATCGTGCCGTCGCGCAGCGTTCGCCGGGTCCGCCCCCTGGCCAGCTCGACCCTCCAGTCAACCCCGTTGCCACAATTGGCATGCACATCCTTGACCAGGCCTTCGATGCGAACGGTTCCGGACATCGGGCTCCGCCAACCCACGGCAACAAACTCCGTTGGCGACGGATGCATGGCGACCGCGTGCGGTTCCATCAGCCCGGGAACCCGCACCGGATTGTCCGAGGAGTTGGTAATCAGGCTCGGGGTGGCCTGCACACCCCAGCCATCGATGAAGTCGTAGCCCTGGCGATTGAGGAAACCGGCGGCGAGATGCTTGGGGATCCTGACGGTCTCGCCGTCGCCAACCCCGGTCAACACCAGCCACGCGGACAGCAGGTGACGATCGAGTTTCTTTTCGGTGGCCAGCCGGCCGACATCCACCCGGCCCTTCGTCGCCATCACCTCGGCAACCGCAGTCAGATAACGTCCCGTTGCCGGAACCCCCAATTGGTGGAGCCGCGCGAACCCGGCAGCCACCGCGCCGACATCCCGCAACAGCACCGTCGGCCTGTCTCCCCCCACCAGTCGCGGCAATTGCCAGTGCACCAGGTCGCCGGCTGCCCCGTCCCCGGCGGTTCCGGCCGAGAGAGTGATCGTGATTTCACCTTTCTTGTCCGCGGCGGCCAGCTTGACCCGTAACGGTCGCACCGACACCAGGGGCGTTATCCGCGCCTGCCAGGGCTTGAAGTGTCCGACCGTCCCGGTTTGCCACAACAGCGGCTCCCACGCCTTGACCCTGTTCAACAACGCGGGCACGTCGGCCGGGGTGGCGGTCCGCCAGGCAGCCGACAGTTCGGCCAGCAGCGACGAATCGCCGGGCCGGGACAACTGCTCCCAGATCCGCCGCAGGTAGGGAGCACTGAGTTTCTCGTCTGCAGCCACCCTGTCGATTGCCGCCGGATCGGCGCCGAAGGCCTTGCGATGCCGAACCGTCGCGGCGAGGTAGGCCGCCAGGTTCACACGGCCGTCGCTGCCGACATGCTGACGATACCGCCGCTGGATTCGTGACATCAGCGCATCGGTCCAGTCACGTCGAGTGACTCCCGGATCGAAACGGAAACCCTCGGGCAACAGAACCGCGTGGCGGGCGACCAACTTGGCAGCATCCAGGTACTTGTTCAACAACGACGGCGACATCACCAAAGCCTCACCGGTGTTGGTGAACCCCTCGCCGGCCGCCCCGTCCACGGGAAATTCTCTGGCGGGGTTCAACGCAATTCCCGTCAGATCACGAATGGTCTGCGTGTACTCGACGTTGCTCAGTCGCCTGAGCACCACGCGGCCGGGATCACCGGCCCTGGCATAGGCCTCGGCATCCAGGTAACGCCGCGCCCAGCCCCGCAGGCTCTTCTTTTCAGCCGGCGTCAACTGCGGAGCCCCCTTCGGAGGCATCTCGCCATCGTCGAGCATCTCGATCGACTTGACCCAGACCTTCGGGTCACGGCGAACTGCGGCCAGGGAATCAAAACGCTGGAGATCCAGTTCTCCCTTCTTCTTCTTCATCGAATGGCAGGTGACACAACGACGCAGAACCAGCTTCTTGATCGATGAGGTGAACTCCCGACCCAGCGTCTCGAACGTCGCCGGCGGGGCCGCGGTCGCCACCGGCGGGCCAGCCACGACCACCAGTACTCCCAGGACCAACAGCCAACCGCCCTGCCCTGCCCTCATCACACTCCTCCACCACCGCTTGTCGTTGCCTGGGACGTCGATTAGCCTGCTAGATCATAACCGAACCCGCTCGAGGCGTCATTGTGTCGAACTTCCGACCGGTTCCATTCTACATCGATTGCCCATGAGCATCTCTCCGGCCAACGATGACGCGTCCGAAAAACCGGTCGAGGAGCAAGCGTGGCGTCCCCGGACCTGCCTGCCCGACTGGGGTGATGCCGAGTTGCCGCTGCCAAGGCCCCTGGGCCTGAAGAACCTGGCCGGCTTCATCGGACCGGGAATCGTGATGTGCGGCATCCAGCTTGCCGGTGGCGAATGGTTGCTGGGAGCCGAAATCACCGCCCGCTACGGCGGCAGCCTGATGTGGATCGCCGCGATCGCGATCCTCGGACAGGTCTTCTACAACATCGAATGCGGACGTTATACGCTGTACTGCGGTGAACCGGTCTTTACCGGGTTCATGCGGGCCCGGCCCGGTCCGCGATTCTGGATCGGCATCTTCGTGCTGTTAAGCCTCGGGGCCTTCATCCCCGCGCTTTCGACCACCGCGGCGACCGTCATCGCCGCACTCTACCTCGACCGTCCTCCCGGGCCAGACGACAAGGCGCTGGTCAACACGCTGGGTTACCTGTTGCTGGGCGGTGTCACGCTGCCGATCCTCGTCGGCGGAAAAATCTACAACATGATGCAGGTGGTCATGACCACCAAGATCGTGATCGTGCTCGGGTTCTGCATGCTGATCGGTGTGACGATGGTCAGTGCCGAGAACTGGAGCAACGTCTTTGGCGGCTTCTTCAAGATCGGCAACGTGCCGGTCGTCAGCGGTGAGGACGCCAACGGAAACGGGCAGTTGGACGCCGGCGAGGATTTCGATCGCGACGGACACCTCGACGGCATCGAACCGTACCAACTCGATCTCTATGGCGCCGTCGTGCCACCGGCTCCCGAAGACGATCTCGACGGCGACGGTTACCACGACAAGAACGGGACCGGTTTCGAGGACCTGGATGGCGACGGGCGGTGGGATGGTGAAAATGTCGACAACGTGATCACCGCCTTGTTCGGCGACAACGAGATGCCGCTGATTTTTCTTGCCCAGATCGCCCTGCTGGGCGCCTTTGCCGGTTTCGCCGGCGGAGGCGGACTGAGCAACTCCACCTATTCCAACTACGTCCGCGACAAGGGCTGGGGTGTCGGTGGCCAGGTGGGAGCGATCCCCAGTGCGGTGGGGGGGCGCGAGATCTCGCTGTCACACGTCGGCAAGGTCTTCCCGCTGACAGCTGAAAACATGGTCCGCTGGAAGGCCTGGTGGAAGTACATCATCACTGATCAACTGTTGATCTGGGCCCCCGGCTGCATCATGGGCATGGCCCTGCCCGCGTTGCTCTCGATCCAGTTCGCACCGCATTCGGAGATGTTCGGCGATCCCGCCCGACCCGACTACACCCAGGCCATCATGACCGCCGACGGCATGCGGCACGCACCGGGACTCTCGGCGGGGCTGCAGGAAACGCTGTGGGTCGCCACGCTGATGATCGGATTGCTGGTGTTGCTGCCCAGCCAGATGTCGATCGTCGAACACGTCTGCCGCCACTGGACCGACATTCTCTGGTCGGGCAGCCGCAAGGTCCGCGACACGATGCAGCCGCACGAGGTCCGCAAGATCTACTACACGATCCTGGTCCTTTACGTCACCTGGACCTTCGTGGGAGCCTATCTGTTTCAGACCTACGGCAAGCCCAAGTTGATGGTGCTTGTCGTCGCCAATCTCAGCAATATCGCCCTGGGCTTCACCGCCTTCTTCATTCTCCGCAACAATCTCGTCTATCTGCCCCGGCAACTGCGACCACGCTGGATCAATCGCATTGGCATTTGCTTCTGCGGTTTCTTCTACTTGGGGATCGCGGGGCTGGTCTTTGTCCAGAAGCAGATCCCGATGCTCCAGGAATTCCTCGGCCTGACCGACCAGTGACCCCGCAACCAGCTTTCCAGGCGGATGCCTCCATGACCACCGCAGTCACCACGCTCCCGGAAAAAGACACGCTGCTCGATCTCTACCGGACGATGCAGGTCATCCGTCAGTGCGAGGAAGAACTGGCCCGCTGCCACCAGCGGGGGTTGGTGCACGGCGCCTGCCACACGTACGTGGGCGAAGAGGCCATTGCCACGGGTGTCTGCAGCCACCTGGACCGGACCGATGTCGTTTTCAGCACCCACCGCGGTCACGGGCACGCCCTGGCCAAGGGGCTGGAACCGCGACAGTTGATTGCCGAGCTCTTCGGGAAGGAAACCGGATGCTCGGGAGGCCGCGGCGGCAGCATGCACCTGTTCAGCCCCGAGATCGGGCTGATGGGCACCAGCGGAATCGTCGCCAGTTGCATCCTGCAATCCACCGGTGGCGGCTACACCATCAAGCTCGCCGGCGACGAACGGGTCTCGATCTGCTTCTTCGGCGACGGGGCCGTCAACAACGGGGCGTTCCACGAGGGCCTGAACATGGCCAAGATCTGGAACCTGCCGGTGATCTTCGTCTGCGAGAACAATGGATTTGCCACCGAGGTGCCCTTCGGCGAGTCCAGCGCCATTCCCGACGTGGGACGACGGGCCCAGAACTACGGCATGCCCGGGCTGGAACTGGACGGCAACGATGTCCTGGACATCCACGAGAAGGCCGGCGAGGCGATTGCCCGGGCTCGCTCGGGGGAAGGCCCCACCCTGATCGAGTGCAAGACCTACCGCACCCGGACCCACGCCGAGGGCATGAGCGACTTCACTTATCGCACCCGGGAAGAGGTTGAAGAGTGGAAGAAGAAGTGCCCGATCCTGCGGCTGAAGAACCAGATTCTCGAGCAGGGACTCGTCGAGACTCACGAGTTGGACACGATCGACGACGAGGTCAGCCAACTGATCGACGAGTCGCGTCAGTTTGCCGAGGACAGCCCCTGGCCCGACCCGGCCTCGGCGACCACACACGTCTACTCGGCCTCCTCCGAGGAACCGGCTCCGGTCGCAGAACCGGACCCGGGAACCCGTGAATTGAACTTCGTGCAGGCCACGCACGAAGCACTGAGCGAAGAGATGGCCAAGAACCCCAGGATTTTCGTGATGGGCGAGGGGATTGGAGCCCGGGGCGGAAACTTCAACACGACCAGTGGGTTGTTCGACATCTACGGCGGCGCCCGCCTGTGCGACACGCCGATCTGCGAACGCGGTTTCGTGGGGCTGGGCTGCGGCGCCGCGATGACTGGCAGCCGACCGGTCATCGACTTCATGTTCGCCGACTTCGTCAACGACGCCTTCGGCGAACTGGTCAACCAGATCGCGAAGATGCAGTACATGAGCAGCGGACGACTGACGATGCCGATCCTGCTGCGCGGCTGCATCGGCATCGGACACTCGGCCGCCACTCACCACTCGGGCAACTACTACCCCCTCTACGCTCATTTCCCTGGCTTCCGGGTCGTTGTGCCGTCGAACGCCTACGACGCCAAGGGCCTGTTCCGCAAGGCCCTGACCTGCGACGACCCGGTCATCTTCCTGGAACACCGGGAGTTGTTGACGGCCAAAACAGCCGTGCCCGAACAGGAGTACGAGATCGAGTTCGGCCGGGCGGCCGTGGTCCGGACAGGGACCGACGTGACGGTCGTCGCGATCGCGCGAATGGTCCACCACGTGCTGGAGGTGATCGACGAACTGGCAGCCGACGGCATCTCCGTGGAACTCATCGATCCTCGCACGGTCCTGCCGCTGGACACCGAGACGATCCGGGCCAGCGTGGCCAGGACCGGCCGATTGCTGGTTGTCGACGAAACGTTTCCCGTCGCCGGCATTGCCTCGCAGATTGCCGCCGTGCAGGCCGACCTCGGCTTCGACGACCTCGACGCCCCGATCAAGAGACTTCACGGGGCCTTCACGCCGACCCCCTACAGCCCGGCACTCGAATCAGCCGTCGTTCCCACCCCGGAAATGGTGGCCAACGCAGTCCGTGAACTGGTGGCCGAATAATGGCACATCCCATCCAGATCCCCCGGCTCGGCTGGAGCATGGAAGAGGGCATCTTCATCGAGTGGTTGAAGCAGGACGGCGACCGGATCGAACCCGGCGACCTGCTCTACAACCTCGAGGGAGAAAAAGCGATCCAGGAGATCGAGTCGATCGATGCGGGGTTCCTGAGAATCCCCGACAATGCCCCCGCCGAGGGTGAAACCGTCCTTGTCGGCCAGGTGATCGGCTGGCTATGTGCCGAGGACGAAGCGGTTCCCGAGCTGCCGGTGACCACGGTCCCCGCGGCTTCGGTCGCCCCGGCAGCGACGCCGGCAGCGGTCCCGGCCAACATCCGCTCAGCCGAACCGGCAACCCGACCACCGGTGTCCACACCGCGAGCCCGCCGCGTGGCCTCAGAGTTAGGAGTCGACTGGACCACGCTGACTGGCAGCGGACGCAACGGCCGGATTCGTGAACGCGATGTCCGTGCGGCCACCAGCGGCGGCAGTCCGGTTGCCTCCACCGCCGATACGGTATCGGAATCCAGTTCGTCGGTGCGGCACACGATCGCCAACCGCATGCTGATCGCCTCGCAAACAACCGCGCCGGTCACACTGACCACCACCGCCGACGCGACGCAACTGGTCAGCCTCCGGCAACAGTTCCAGGCCGCCGCCGCCGACGCCAGGCCACCGGGCTACAACGATCTGCTGATCAAGCTGACCGGCATCGTCCTGCGGAATCACCCGCTGCTGCGTGCCCGCTGGACCGAAAACGGGATCGAAGTCAGCGAGACAATCGATATCGGCCTGGCTGTGGATACCGAGGCCGGGCTGATCGTTCCCGTCGTCCGCGATCCGGGCGGGACACCGTTGAGAACCCTCTGCGCCAGCATTTCCGACCTCGTTGAGCGTGGCCGTGAACGACGTTTGACCGCCGACGAGATGTCGGGGGGGGCCTTCACGATCACGAACCTGGGAAGTTTTGGCATCGATGCCTTCACACCGATCCTCAACCTGCCCCAATCGGCCATCCTGGGCATCGGACGAATCCGCCGGGTCCCGGCCATCGACGGTGACGAGTTCGTGGCCCGTGATCAACTCGCGCTGTCGCTGACGTTCGACCATCGCGTACTCGACGGCGCCACCGCCGCCGCCTTTCTCGCCGAGCTGGTCCAGGCGATCGAGACTCCCGGTGCGATGCTTGCCGGCTAAGGCTCTCGAGTGTTCCTGTTGAGAAACCCCCGGGGAACCGATTACACTGGCATCCGCTGTGCTGGTGACAACCCGGCTGTTCCATCGGAAGGATTCCGCTGGGTGGGTTGTCCATCGTGTGGTTTGGGAGAGTCTCGATGTTGACCGTACTCGGTGACAGGTTCCAGTACTGTGACGGTCTGACACGCCGCTCGTTCCTCAAGATCGGCAGCCTGTCGGTTGGAGCCGCGAGCCTGCCGGTTTGCCTGCCGCAGATCCTTGCCGCCGAATCGGCCTCGGGCCGCAAGACCCAGAAGTCGGTCATCATGGTCTACATGTCCGGTGGCCAATCGCACCAGGACACGTTTGACCTGAAGATGGAGGCTCCCGCAGCGATCCGGGGCGAATTCACCCCGATCCAGACCAGCGTCCCGGGAACCCAGATCTGTGAGAAACTGCCGAAGATGGCAGCCATCATGGACAAGTGCACGGTGATCCGTTCAGTGGTTGGTCAACGTGACGAGCACACGAGCTGGCAGAACCTGACCGGGTATCCGATGAACCAGGCCAAGCGCGAGCGACGTCCGAACTTCGGGTCGGTCGTCTCGCGAATCCAGGGCCAGACCAACCCGATCACGCCGGCCTTCATCGACCTGTTCCCGACGATGAAACATCGCCCCTACAACAGCGGCAACGCCGGATACCTCGGACCGGCCTTCAACCAGATCCGCACCGATGGCGAGAATCTCGCCAGCATGAAATTGCGTTACATCAATCGCGGTCGTTTCGGCGGTCGACAGAAACTGCTGCGTCAATTCGACCAGTTGCGACGAACCGCCGACCACGCCGAAACCAAGGTCAGCAGCCAGGTCGACGAAAACTACACCCGCGCCTTCGACGTACTCACTTCTTCCCGACTCGTCGACGCCCTGGACGTCACCAAGGAAGACCCCGCGGTGCGAGAGCGTTATGGCAAGGGGTCGTCAAATCACCTCGGAGACGGCGCCCCGATGTGGAACGACCAGTTGCTGGTCGCCCGCCGGTTGGTCGAGGCCGGTGTCCGTGTCGTCACCGTCGCCTACGGCTTCTGGGATACCCACGGCAACAATTTCGGCCACCTGAAGAAACACCTGCCACTCTGGGATACCGGGATCTCGGCACTGATCAGCGACCTCTACACACGGGGCCTCGACCAGGACGTCACGGTTTGTGTCTGGGACGAGTTCGGTCGAACACCGAAGATCAACAAGAACGCCGGTCGTGATCACTGGTCCCCGGTCAATTATGCCCTGCTAGCCGGCGGCGGAATGAAAATGGGACAGATGATCGGAACCACCGAGAAGACCGGTGGTTATGCCGAAAGCCGTCCCGTTCACTACCGCGACATCCTGGCAACACTCTATCGCAACCTGGGCATCGACTCGGACGAGATGGTGCGCAACCAGACCGACCTCCCAGTTCCGATCCTGCCAAGCCACGCCGAACCCATCCGCGAACTGGTCGGCCGACTGGACTGATTGTCTCGCCCGCTAGAACCTGTAATCGGGAGCAAGGTGACAATGCTCACTCGTTGGCTTGTTGCGGTACTGTGCTGTTTCACCGGCGTCTCTTCCATTTTCGCCGCGGACTGGCCGACTCATCTCCACGACAACCGCCGCAGCGGTGCGACGGCCGAGAAGCTCGATGTGTCTCGTTTCGCAACGGCCTGGACCTGGCAAAGCCCTCATCCGCCAATACCGGCCTGGTCGGGACCGGCCCGCTGGGATGCCTATGCCGGCACGAAAAACCTGCCGTCGATGCGAAACTATGACCCGGTCTTCCACGTCACCGCCGCCGCCGGCCGGGTCTACTTCGGTTCCTCGGTGGATGATTCGGTCCGCTGCCTGGATGCCCGCAGCGGTCGCGTCCTCTGGATCTTCACGACCGACGGACCCGTCCGGCTTGCTCCGACCATCGCCGGCAAGCGAGTCTATTTCGGTTCAGACGACGGACACGCCTACTGTCTTGACGCAAAGACCGGCCGGCAGGTCTGGAAATTCTCCCCGGCAAAACCCGGCGAACTGCTGTTGAACAATGGGCGGCTGATCCCATCGGCGCCCTGTCGCACCGGTGTGATGATCGACGGCAACACCGCCTATTTTGGCTGTGCTTTGCTGCCGTGGAAGACGGCCTGGTTGTGCGGTGTCGATGCCGCGACCGGACAACCGACCGGAACCGGCCGCTTCGTGCACCAGCTCAACGGCCACACACTGGAAGCCCCTCCCGCCGCGTCATCGAAACTCCTGATCTTCCCGCAAGGACGGGTTGCCCCGCAGGTCTTTCGCCGCAGCGACGGCAAGAACCTGGGACCGCTGAAAAAGAGCGGTGGCGGGTCGGTGGTCGTGGTCTCGCTCGACGCCCGCATCTTTCACGGCCCCGCGGCCGACACCCGCAAGGGCGCCTTCAAAAGTACCGGGACCGGCGCGGCAGCGGCGGCGAATCCGCCCGGCAAGACACTGGAAATGGTGGCCGGCTACGGACGGGGCAACGCGCTGGTCGTTTCCGGACGACACTCCTACATGCTGACCGACAGCAGCCTGATTGCCTCGGACCTCGCCACGCGGAAGACACTCTGGAGTGTCCCCTGCGACCTGACGCTGTCGCTGATCGCCGCCGGTGACGCGTTGATTGCCGGAGGCGCCGATCGTGTCGGTGCATTTTCCACGAAGGACGGAAAACCGCTGTGGACCGCACCCGTCGAGGGCAAGGTCTTTGGCCTGGCCGCCGCCGGTGGCAGCCTGTTGGTCAGCACCGACACCGGACAGATCACCGCCTTTCGACCAACCAGCACTCCCCCCGCCCCCTCCAAGTCGCCCGCAGCCACCCCCAAGAATCTGCCCCCCCTGGCCAAGGTGCCCACCGTGCGGGAACCGGACCTGCTGGGCCGCTGGGTCTTCCAACGGCCGCACGTCGAAGGCCGTCGCGTCAACAACCTCGCCGCCCGAACACAGGCCACGCTGCAGGGGCGATTTCGGATCGCACGCGAAGGTGTTCACGAATCGCTGTCGCTCGACGGCGGCGGCCGGGCGATGATCGCCGAAGACCACACCAAGGCCAAACTGCCGGTCGAATCGGTGACGGCCACGGCCTGGGTACGGGTCGACCAGCCACAAACCTGGGGAGGATTTGTCGGAGCCATCCAGGACAACGGCAGTTATGAACGCGGCTGGATTCTCGGCTTCAACGACAAGCGGTTCAGCCTGGCCCTCGCCGGAACCGGAGGCAACGGCCAGCTGACCTACCTCAAGGCACCCGCGGACTTTCAGCCACGCCAGTGGTATCACGTGGCCGGCAGCTACGACGGCAAAGCGATGACGCTTTACGTCAACGGGAAACCCGTCGCCCGCTCCAACGTGCAGAAAGGCCCGATCAACTACCCCCCCAAGGCCTTCTTCGAAATCGGAGCCTATCACGATAAGGACGAGAACTTCCCGCTGCGGGGACGGATCCACGAGGTTCGCGTCTACCGGCGGTCGCTTTCTGCCGAACAGATCGCCAGGCAGTACCTCGCCTTAGCCGACCGCTTTCCCACCGCGGCCCCGGCCGCCGACGCCTGGAAACCGCTGGCGGGGCCATGGTTCGAGTTCGACCGCTCCGGTGAAGCGGTCGCGAGATGGACAACCAGCATTGCCAGCGTCAGTCGGTTGGAACTTCGGCTCGACGGCACCAGCCGCACGATCAGCAAGCCGGGTGCGGTCACCGAGCACGAACTGCGATTGACCGACCTGAAACACAAGCGGATGTATTCGGTCACGTTGATCGACGGCGAGGGGAAAACCGCCCGCCGCACGGCAGATTTTGAACTCGACACCTTCTTCAACTACGCGCCTCCGCCACTGGCGGCCGTGGCCACCCCACGGTCCCGGGAAGCCGCCGCCCGCGCGATCCTGGATCACGCCAAGATCGACCGCGGGCTGTGCCTGGTCGTCGGATTGACCGACGGCAGCCTGGCCGAATCGCTGGTCCGCGCGAGCCGCTTGCGGGTGATCGCCGTCGATGCCGATCGGCAACGTGTCGAGTCGATTCGCAAGCGACTGGTCGCTGCCGGGCTGTACGGCCAACGACTGGTGATCCGTCACACCGCCTCGCTGGCACACCTGGACCTGCCCGGTCACTGGGCCAATCTCATCGTTTCGGAGTCGCTGATCGATGCCGGGACAATCCCGACCTCGGCGACCGAGATCAACGCTCAACTTCGCCCCGATGGAGGTGTGGCCTGCCTGGGTCAGCCCGCCGGGACTGCCCGCCCGATCAGTAGCAAGCAACTGGGTACCTGGCTGGGCCCGATCGCCGGCACGGCACGAATCGAGTCGGACAAAGCCAAGGGCACCTGGGCGACCTGGACGAGAGGCCCGCTGGATGGGGCCGGCGACTGGTCGCACCTTTACGGGCGTGCCGACAACGCAGCATTCGCCGGCGAACAGTTGGCCGGCGTCTCGAAATCCGATGACCTGGCTGTCCAGTGGGTCGGTCGACCGGGACCGCGTTACCAGGCCGATCGCAACGGCCGCAAGCCGTCGCCTCTTTCCACGGCCGGACGCCTGTTCCTGCAGGGACTGCACCGCCTGGTGGCCGTCGATGCCTTCAACGGCTCGATCCTGTGGGCGTTGGAAATTCCCGATCTCCAGCGATTCAACATGCCCCGCGACAGCGGCAACTGGTGTGCCGATCGCAACTTTGTGTATGTCGCCATCCGTGACCGCCTCTGGCACATCGACGCCCGCAACGGACAGGTCGTGCGAATGATGCCAGTCCCCCAGCCCGAAGGACGCAGCGGCCCCTGGGACTGGGGCTACATCGCCCGAACCGAAGACAAGATCATCGGCACCGCGGTCCGACAGGCGACCTCGTGGACCAATTTCTGGGGTGGGGCCGGCGCCGGCTGGTACGATGCCCGCAGCGGCGAGGTGACCCACAAGGTGTGCAGTGACGGGCTGTTTTCCATCGAACACAAGACCGGAAAAGTCGCCTGGCACTACAAGAACGGCGTGGTCCTGAACTCCACTGTCACGATTTCCGGCGACAAGATCTACTTCGTCGAGTGCCGGCACGAGACGGTCGTGGGAGCCCCCGAACGACGTGTCGGTCGGCCCGAGCTCTGGCAAAAACAGTTCCTGGTCGCGATGGACGCCAACAGCGGATCATTGCTCTGGGAGAAACCGCTGAAATTGCCCCCCGGCAAGGTCGTCTTCTCGATGGCGTTCGCCAAGGACCAGTTGATCATCGCCGGCTCGGCCGACGGGAAATACAACATCCACAATTTCTCGGCAGCCAACGGAGAAGCCGGCTGGTCACGCAGTTTCGGATGGCCCGGTGGAAAGGGCGACCACGGCAAGGCGATGTCGAGACCGGCAATCGTCGACGACAAGGTCTACGTGCGGCCCCAGGTCCTCTCGCTCAAGGATGGCAGCAACGCCGGTCCACAGATGCCCGGCGGCGGCTGTGGCACGTACGCCTGCTCGACGGGTGCCCTGTTCTTCCGATCCAGTACGGTGACCGTCTGGAACCGCGAGAAAGGACAAAGTACCACGTGGAAACGGCTGAGGCCGGATTGCTGGTTGAGCACGATCCCGGCCTCCGGAATGCTGCTCTCACCCGAAGGAGGCGGAGGATGCAGCTGCGGCACCTGGATGGAAACCTCCGTCGGGTTCATCCCCCGGCGTCTGCGGCGTCCGATCGGGAAGTAACAGCCGAACAGGCTCGCTTCGATGACCCGTGAATCACCACTGGTCGAACGAATGAACTTCGTGTCGACCCGGTCAGCCGGTACAATGGAGACCCGCCGGGCCTGCCCGCTTTTCCTTCCTCCCCCCTGCCTCTCCTCGTACACATGAAAATGATGATGAGACGAGTCCTGCTTGTGATCGGCCTGGTTGTTCTCCCGAACCTCGCCCAGGCCGCCGACAAGAAACCGACCCCCAAGCAGCTTGAGTTCTTTGAAAAGAAGATCCGTCCGGTTCTGGTCAAGCAGTGCTACAGCTGCCATTCGGCCAAGGCCAAGATTCTCCGGGGTGGATTCCGTCTCGACACCCGCCAGACCCTGCTCCGTGGCGGCGAAATCGGCCCGGGCCTTGTCCCGGGAAAACCCGCCGCGAGCCTGTTGCTGCAGGCCTTGAAGTATGACGAGCTCGAGATGCCACCCAGCGGCAAGTTGCCCGCGACGGTGATCGCCGACTTCGAGCGCTGGATCAGGATGGGAGCACCGGATCCGCGAAACCAGGTCGTCAAGTCGCGGCCGAAGAAACAGATCGACTATGCCGCGGCTCGCAAGTTCTGGGCGTTTGTCCCGCCCAGAAAGACCACGCCACCGATGGTCAATGGCGACAAACCGGTTCACAGCAGCATCGATCGTTTTCTGCTGGCGCGGCTACAGGCCGAGGGGCTCAGACCGGTCAAGGCGGCCGATCGCCGGACCCTGATCCGGCGTGCCAACTTCGGCCTGACCGGTCTGCCACCGACGCCCGAGGAAGTCGAGAACTTCGTCAACGACGATCGACCAGAGGCCTTTGCCCGGGTCGTGGACCGCTTGCTCGAGTCAAAGCACTTCGGTGAACGCTGGGCCCGCCACTGGCTGGACGTGGCCCGCTACGCCGAGGACCAGGCCCACACCTTCAAGGCCCGCCGCTACCCCCACGGGCACCGTTACCGCGACTGGGTCGTCAAGGCGTTCAACGACGACATGCCCTTCGACGAGTTCGTCCGCAACCAGATCGCCGCGGACCTCGTCGGTGACCCTTCCGATCGCCACACGCGACTCGCGGCACTGGGGTTCTTTGCCATGGGTCCGGTCTACTACCAGGACAACGGCGAGAAGGCCAAGGCGCTGGCCGATGAATGGGACGACCGGATCGACACGCTTTCGCGAGGCCTGCTGGGCGTGACACTCTCTTGTGCACGGTGTCATGACCACAAGTACGATCCGTTCACGATGGAAGACTACTACGGGCTGGCCGGGATCTTCTCGAGTTCACAGTACCGGGAGCGGCCGGTGGTTTCGGCCGAGGTTGCCGGGGCGAAGCGACAGGCCGACGAGCAGGTCAAGTCGCAGCAACTCGGCATCGACCGCTTCCTCGACCAGCAGGCCAGGCAACTGCGACCGTCGCTGATCGATCGTATCCCCGACTTTGTCGTCGCGGGTTGGACGCTCCGCAACCGCCGCCAGGCAACCCCCAAGGACAAGAAGCTCGTCGCCAAGGTCGCCAAGCAACTCAAGCTCAGCCAGGAACTGATCAAGCGATGGGAAGCGTACCTGTATGACCGGGGCAAGGCCGCCGCTCGACCTCACCTGGCCGGATGGTTCGAGATGCTTGGCACCCAGGACTCCAAGAAGAACCTTTCCGGCGACAAGTCGCTTCGCCAGGCGGTCCGTCGGCAGGGTGAAGCGATTGCCGCGATCGCCACCGCCAAGTTGCCCGGACGCGAGGCCCTCTTCAAACGCTTCGGGGCCAACGTGGCCTTCGTCCGCGACCGGGACCGGGCGGCGGTCCGCCCCGGCCAGATCCCGCTGGGCAATCTCTTCGACGACAAGGCCGGCACCTCACTCGACGCCGCCCTGTCGTCGGATCGCTTCAAGGCCGTCGCCAATGCCAACAGCCTGGGTATCGATCGCGTTGCCGCCGGCTGGGGCAACGTCGCCCAGATCGCTTCGGGCATTCGTTTTCATTTCATCCAGCTCGGCAGCGACGGCAACAAGTTCGGGACGATCGCCAACGATGCCTGGAACAGCGACGGGGGCATTCGCACCAGGGGTAAGAAATCTGCTGCGAATCTTCGCCGAACCGAGCAGGGCATCGGGATGCATGCCAACGCCCTGGTCACCTTCGATCTCGACGAGATCCGGCGTGCCGGGCTGATGCCCCGCGACCAGAAGTTCGTGTTCAAGGTCGACCGGGCCGGGATCAACGACGACATGCTCGGCAATGGCGTCTCCAGCGTTTTCACCGCCGCGATTCTCTCCAAGCCGCACAGCAAGCCGGAGGTCTACGATGCCGTCATCGCCGGCTACGTCAATGGCCGCCGACAGAAGGTCGAAGAAAACGACAAGGAGTATTATTTTGCCGGCCCGCTTCCTGAACCACTGAAGGCCAACGGACGGTTCGCGTCGTTTACGATCCCGGTGCCGGCCGCAGCGAAGTTCCTCACACTGGTGACCACCGGCGCGGGTCAACCCGACGACAACAGCATCAACAGCGACCACGCCGTCTTCTCCGGAGCCCGTCTCGAACGGGATCCGTTGCCTGCGTCGGCCGTTGCCAAGTCCGGCGGTTCCAAGAAAACGCCATCGAAGGCTGGCGAGGCAGGGAAACAGGACAAGGCCGACGCGGTCTTCCTTTCGGAGTTGCTCTATGACCAGGGCCTGCTGGCGATTCCCGCGGCCGATGCGGCAGGACTTCTGCCCAAAGCTCCCGGACAGGAACTCAAGCAGCGTCGCGACCGACTCGGGGAACTCAAGAAAGCGGCCGGGGCCATCAAGATCCACATCGCCCACGCCTTGACCGACAGCAAGGGGAGCGACCTGAAGATCTACCGTGCCGGCGACCCCACCAACCTCGGCGATGTCGCCCCGCGATCCTTCCCGGCCATCCTGACGGCCGGGGCACGGCAACCGTTCAAGTCCAGCGGCAGCGGCCGGTTGGAACTGGCCAGGGCGATCACCGATTCCGCCAACCCGCTGACGGTGCGGGTCATCGTCAACCGCATCTGGGCCGGCCATTTCGGCTTTGGTCTGGTCCGCACACCCTCCAACTTCGGAGCTCTCGGCGAACGCCCCACTCATCCCAGGCTGCTGGACTGGCTCGCGGTCGGCCTGATCGAGAACAAGTGGTCATTGAAGTGGCTGCACCGCACGATCCTGCTCTCGGCCGCCTACCAGAGGTCGGCGGATTACAGCGAAGCCAACTACACCGTCGACGGGGACAACCGGTTGCTGTGGCGGATGAACCGGCGACGGCTCGAGGTCGAACCCTGGCGGGACGCCATGCTGGATGTCTCCGGCAACCTCGATCGCACCTTCGGCGGACCATCGAAGAACCTCAATGACGCCGGCAACCGGCGTCGCACGCTGTATGGTTTCATCAGCCGCCACAAGCTCAACGAACTGCTCCGCCTGTTTGACTTCCCCGACCCCAACATCACCAGCGCACGCCGCACATCGACGACGGTGCCGCTGCAACAGTTGTTCGTGATCAACAGCGACTTCATGACCCGGCAGGCCCGTGCATTGGCCGGTCGGCTCGAGAAGGACGTCCCTGCCGGGGGATCCCAGCGAATTCGCCGCGCCTACCAGTTGCTGTTCTCCCGTCCGCCCGAACCAAAGGAACTGGCAATCGGCGAGGAGTTCCTCAAGACGATCGAGAGCACAACCAACGACGACGGCAAACTCGCCGCCTGGACCCAGTACACTCTCGGGCTGCTTGGCAGCAACGAATTCACGTATATTGACTGAGAAAAACTACCCCGACGGACCCGCGATCGGGACCGTGGAAACCAGTAGGACAAGATCCCATGATGCATGACGCCCCGCTGCTTCCCTTCAGCCGCCGCGAAATGCTCTCCAGAACCGGAGCCGGCTTCGGCCTGCTCGGACTTGCCGGCCTCCTCGACCAGGAACGCGTTGATGCCGCCGGCAAGACACCGGCCGGCCGTGGTGCCGGGTCGGTCAGCCCGTTGGCTCCCAGGGCACCGCACCATACGCCGCGGGCCAAGCGGATCATCTTCCTGTTCATGAACGGGGGTCCGTCGCACGTCGACACATTTGACCCGAAACCCGAACTGGTCAAACAGGCTGGAAAGAAAGGACCCGGCGGCAAGTGGTTGCCCTCCCCGTTCAAGTTCTCTGCCCAGGGCAAGAGCGGCATCGAGGTCAGCGAGCTCTTTCCCCACCTTTCCACCTGTATCGATGACATCTGCGTACTGCGGTCGATGTACACCTCGACGCCCAACCACGAACCCGGCCTGTTCATGATGAACTGCGGGATCCAGCAACCGCTGCGGCCGTCGATGGGGTCGTGGCTGAACTATGGTCTTGGGACCGAGAACCAGAACCTGCCCGGGTTTGTCGTGTTGTGTCCAGGCAAGCCGGTCGTCGGTCCGGCATTGTGGTCAAACAGTTTCCTGCCGGGCATCTTCCAGGGAACACATATCAACAACTCCAAGATCGACCCAAAGAAGGTTATCGGTCATCTCAGCAACCCGAATCTCGGCCCCACCTCGCAGCGAAGACTGCTCGACCTGATTCAGCGGCTCAACGGCGAACACCTCCAGCGGCGCAACCGCGACCGCCAACTCGACGCCCGCATCAATTCACTGGAAATCGCCTACCGCATGCAATTCGAGGCCCAGGAGGCCTTCGATATCGGCCGCGAAACCAAGACAACGCGCGAGGCCTACGGATCGGGCCAGTTTGCCGACGGTTGCCTGATCGCCAGACGGTTGGTCGAACGGGGAGTACGGATGGTCCAACTGTTCTACGGCAGTGGTCAACCCTGGGATGCTCACGGCAACATCATGGATCACAAGCGGGACGCCGGGAAAAGCGATCGACCAATCGCCGCGTTGCTCAAGGACCTCGATTCCCGTGGACTCCTCGAGGAAACCCTGGTCCTGTGGAGTGGGGAATTCGGCCGGACACCGACCGCCCAGGGAGCCAGGGGCCGCAACCATCACGCCACCGGCTTCTCGGCCTGGATGGCCGGGGGCGGCATCAAGGGTGGCATGATTCACGGGGCCACCGACGAACTCGGAATGCACTCGGTCGAAAAACGGATGAGCGTCCACGACCTGCACGCGACCATCCTGCACCAGATTGGAATCGACCACCTGAAGTTGACCTACCGGTATTCCGGCCGCGATTTCCGCCTGACCGATATCCACGGCGAGATCGCCCACGAGATCCTGGCCTGATCTGTCGTGATGAACGAGGATCTGCCCAGTTGCCAGACCTTGGGAATGACCCCCAGTTTCGGGTTCGGTGACCGCATCGGGCTGGCAACCCCCGGGCACGTGCTGGCGATGCAACAGGCCGGCCAGGGCATGTTGCCGATTTTCCCCCAGCAATCGATCCGGGAAATGGCCCGGACGAATCGCACGCCTGCCACTGTCATCGCGGATGCTCTTTCCGGAATGGCCACCGGCGGTTGGACCGGTTCGACTGGGGCCGACGCCGATCATCTCAAGACCACCGCCGACGCCGATCTCACGCTCGAGGCCGGGTACACGTTTTTCACGATCGACCCGTCCGATCACGTCGATGAAGCCGCCGACCGGTATTCCGAAGCGGAGATCCGGGAACGATTTGCCGCGATCGAGGATGAATTGACCTGGCTGGGCGAATACCGGGGACGGCAACTGACGCTCGAGACCGGCACGCAGATCGAATGCACCGAGGAGGCCTGTGTTCGTGCCGGGGTGAAATATGGACGGGCGATCAACCACACGATCGAACTCGCCGGTCACATCGCGGCGATCCGGGGACTGGCCGGAGGGGACTACGAGATCGAGTTGTCCGTGGATGAGACCGATCAGCCAACGACACTTGCCGAGCACTACATCATTGCCCACCGCTGCCTTTCCGACGGGATTCGACTGGTCAGTCTGGCACCACGCTTCATCGGCGACTTCGAGAAGGGAGTCGATTACAAGGGGGACCTCGATGCGCTGGACCGCTCGCTGGCCGATCACGCGTCACTGGCCCGTTCGCTGGGTCCCTACAAGCTGAGCCTGCACTCGGGTTCGGACAAGCTGGCAATTTACGCGTCGCTGGCACGGACGACCGCGGGTTGCTTCCACGTGAAGACGGCCGGCACGAGCTATCTCGAGGCTCTCCGCGTCGCCGCCCGTCACGACCAGCGGCTGTTTCGACGGATCATCGGCTTTTCCCGTGACCGCTTTGAAACCGAGCGGGCCACCTACCACCTCTCCGCCACGCTCGATTCGGCACCTCCGGCTGACCAGGTCACCGACGACCGGGAACTGGAACGGATCTACCTGGAACTCTGGCCCGAAGTGCCGCCCGGCCGCGGTTTCACCAATCCCGCTCGCCAGATTCTGCATTGCACCTTTGGGTCGGTCCTGACCGATCCCGAGCTGGGTCCGTTGCTGCACGATCTCCTGGTTTCCTGCCAGGACACCTACACCGAGGTCCTGGCCGACCATTTCACGAGGCACCTGCAGGCCCTGCAGAGCGGTCTCAACCAGGCCGACTGACAGGGCACTTTCCGGATCACGGCTCAACACTCGAACCGTCTCGCCGATCACGCCATAATTGGACGCGACAGTTCCTCGAGAATCACTCCCATGCGAAACCACGCATTCTACTGCGGATTGGTCCTTCTCAGTCTCGTCGCCACACCGGCCCCGGGGCAAGACTCGTCAATCCGCTTGACCGGTAAGCCCTACATCGACATGGATTACGGGGCCTTCCTCACGGCATCAATCGAGGTCCGGCCCGGCAACATCGCCCAGAAGGGCATTGCGATCCGGCTGGATGATGGGCCCGGTGGTGTTTCGCAGGGAAACGCGTTTGCAGTTTTTGAGACCGACACGCTGCGGTTCGCCGGTGTCTGGACCGGGCGAGGCCTGATCGACTGGCGGGGAATCGCCCTGGATGGAAAACACGCGATCCACCCTCGCATCGTGGGCACGCTGGTCCTGTCCAACGGCAATGGCCCCGGCTGGCAAGGGCCTGGAAAGGAGACCTGGGAGGACACGCGGTTGCGAGGCGTCGACAAGATCGCCTACGGCCCCTTGCCACGCGGTTGGGCGCACTGGAAGGGCCTGCATCGCCAGGGAGATCGTGTTGTACTCGAGTACACCGTCGGTTCCACCCGTGTCCGTGAGCAGCCCCGGTTGGTCCGGATCGGTCAGCAGCAGATTTTTTGCCGGATGATCGAAGTCGGACCTTCGGCAACCAGCCTGGTCCTGCAGGTCGCCTCCGAGTCCGCCGGCGCTGTCCAGGTCCTGGACCGTTCGGCAAAGGCTGCCGTGGCCGACAAGATCAACGCCCGCGACAGCCTGGCGATGTTGGCCAGTTCGACAACCGCCCCCACCGACCAGATCTCGCTGGCACGCGATTTCACCGTCTCGGCCTGGATCCGCACCAGGGCCCCGACCGGAACAATCTTCAGCCGGGCCGCCATCCGGGGACAATGGGTTCCCAAGGGCAAGACCTTCTTTGTCCGTGGAGGCCGATTGGGGTTCGACGTCGGCTGGCTGGGCGTGGTCACCGGCACCCGACCGGTCAATGATGGCCGCTGGCATCACGTCGCGTTGACCTACACTCACAACAGTGGCCAGACCCGCCTCTATCTCGACGGGACACCCGACGGCGCCAGGCCACTGCGTTCGCCTGACGACCCCGGGCACGTCATCCGGCTCGGTTACACCGCCACCAACTTCATGCCCGGTTTGCGGGGAGCTCTTGACGAGGTCCAGGTTTATCACCGGGCCCTGCCAGCCGACCAGATCCGCAAACTGGCCGCCGATGGCGACGTTGTCGAGGGGCGGATTGCCCGCTGGAGCTTCGAGAAGTTGACCGGCCAGCGTGTCGCCAACCTCCAGCAAGGAGGCTACGACGGACAGGTCCGCGGTGCCCGCAGCACAGCCGGTCATCGCGGCCAGGCGTTGCAATTCAACGGTGGAACCAACCAGGTCCGCATCGCCTCACGAGCCAAGGCAAAACCCAGGGCCGTCGACTGGTCGAAACAGACCGTGGTGGCCGCGATCGTGCAGGGCCCGGCCAAGACAGCCTGGGTCCAGGACTCCCGCGGTGCCCTCAGACTGTCGATTGCCGCGTCGAAAACTTCCCGGAGGTTCCGGATCCTGAGTTGGAAGGGCCCGGGCGGCGCGGCCGCACGGATCGCCAAGAAACTCGATTCGCAGCCGGAGACGACCGGTTGGTCCAACCCCGACAAGGGAGGGCCCTCCCAATGGAAACAGGTCGTGGAAACGACCATCGCTCGAGGAACTTCCAAGGGGCCACTGGCGATCGACACTCTGACGACCCCCGAGAAGAACCCGTGGCGGAGTTGGATGCGGCTGGGTGGATTTGATTTCTTCAAGAATCCGTCTCGGGCTGCCATCTGCACGTGGCAGGGAGACGTCTGGCTGGTCGAGGGGCTGGGCAAATCCCTCGACGCCACAGACAAGGCAACCCTCAAGTGGCGTCGCATCGCCGCGGGGCTGTTTCAACCGTTGGGACTGAAGATCGTCAACGAGCAGATCTTCGTCCTCGGGCGTGACCAGATCACCCGACTCGTCGACCGTAACGGCGACGGGGAAACCGACTTCTACGAGAACTTCAACAACGACGCCCAGGTCACCGAACATTTTCACGAGTTCGCGATGGACCTGCAGGCCGACAGGCACGGCAACTTCTATTACGCCAAGGGAGCTCGTCACGCCCTCTCCGCGATCGTGCCGCAGCACGGGTCGATCATCAAGGTCTCTGCCGACGGTTCCTCCAGCGAGATTCTCGCCAACGGCTTCCGGGCTCCCAACGGCCTGGCCCTGAATCCCGACGGTTCGTTCCTCTCGAGTGACCAGGAGGGGCACTGGACACCGATGAACCGGATCAACTGGATCAGGAAAGGCGGCTTCTACGGCAACATGATGTCGTATGTCCCGGACCGCAAGGACACCAGTTACGAGCCACCGCTGTGCTGGATCCACAAGCAAACCGACCGCAGTCCCAGTTCCCAGGTCTGGGTCAACAGCGACAATTGGGCCCTGCCCCGCGGGTCACTGCTGAGCCTCTCCTACGGTACCGGTCGGATCTGGCGGGTGATCTACGAGCACGTTGGGACCGTGCCCCAGGGCGGCATCATCCGCTTGCCGATCCCCGAACTGCCAACCGGCATCCACCGCGGACGGTTCCACCCGGCCGACGGACAACTCTATATCTGTGGGCTGTTCGGCTGGTCGAGCAACAAGACCCGCCCGGGTGGCCTGTTCCGGATCCGGGCCACCGGCCAACCGGCCAACCTGCCCGAGAACCTCTCGGCCGTCCCCCAGGGCATCGTCCTCCGATTCCCTCGAGCGCTGGAGAAAAAGACGGCCCTGGAAGCCGGCCGCTACAACATCGAGCGATGGAATTATCGTCGCGCCGCATCCTACGGGTCACGCGACTACCGGGTCAGTGATGGCAAGGAGGGCCGTGACCGCGTTGAGGTGACCGGCGTCCAGTTGTCCAAGGACGGCCGGTCGGTGCTGCTTGCCTTCGCCGACATGCGGCCCTGCATGCAGATGCGAGTGCGCTACAACCTGGCCACGGCCAAGGGCCAATCGCTTGCAGGACAGGTCGAACACACGATCAACGTCGTCAACGGCCCGACGCACCTGGCCACGCTGGGTTTCGATCCCGCCGGCGCCCCGGTCCCCCGAATCCGCACCGGGCCCCCGCGGAAGGGACTGGCCAACGGCCTGGTGCTCAGCATGAAAGCCCGGACCGGCCGGAACCCGCAGAGCCTCGATGCCCGCGTGTCCCGACTGGCGGCATTGTCGGTCGCGCCCGGACAGACTCTTTCACCTCGAATCAAGCCAGGTCCCTTCGTGGCCGGGTTCCACGGGTTGCTCGACGTCGAACTGACCGACCGTTACACCTTCACCGCCGAATTGTCCGGCACGGTAAGTGTCAGGATCAACGGCACCACGGTCCTCGAATCCAGCGGCAGTGATCGGCAGGCGGCAACCCCGGTGGACCTGAAATCGGGGCTTAACACACTCGAGATCTCGTATTCGGCCCCGGCGAAGGGTTCGTCGCGGCTGCGACTGGCCTGGGAGAGTCCCCGATTCGACCGTGAACTGATTCCCTCCCGGTCGCTCTGGCACGATCCGCGTCATCCTGCACTCGTGCGTTGGTCACCGGTCCGACGTGGTCGTGAATTGTTTACGGCTCACCGTTGTGCAGGCTGCCATTCCGAGGTCGCCAAGCCACGCGAGGGCATCACGCTCGACCAGGCTGCCATCGACTTCAACCCCACCTGGCTGGCCCACTGGCTCGGCGACCCCACGGCGGTCAGAAACCACACGCGAATGCCTGGACTGTTTGGTGATACGCCCGCCGAAAAGCAGGCTCTGCACGATGTCGTCGCATTCCTGACACGACGCCCGGCCCCTGCAGCAATCTCGACAGCCGGCATGATCCAACGAGGTGAAGTTCTCTGGGAGGAACTCGGCTGTATCAGCTGCCACAGGTTCTCCCCTGCAAAACAGCCGGATGAATGGAATCGCACGTCGCTGCACTACGTCTCCACGAAATTCCTGCCCCCGGCACTCGACCGATTTCTGCGCCAGCCCCAGCGGCACAACCGCTGGTCACGGATGCCTGATTTCCGACTGTCCGAATCACAGGCGAGAAACTTGAGAGACTGGATTCGATCCCGTTCGACCGGTCGTTTGAAACCACCAATCGGGACACTGCCGGGGGACCCGGAACGGGGAAAACAGCAATTTCTTTCGCGCGGCTGCCTCGCCTGCCACCAGGTCAGCGGCATGAAGTCTCCGGCACATCGTCCCGTCGGGTTGGCATTCGGCCGCAAGCAACCAGGGGGCTGCCTGGCCGTGGTCGTTGGGTCCCGACGGGACTCGACACGAGTCCCCGATTACCGCTTCTCGCCCGACCAGCGATCCGACCTGGCCGCCTATCTCGCTCTCACCAGGGACGCGGCCCCGGACCGTTCCCCGCTGGAGCTGGTGCAGAGTACGATGCGTGAGCTTCGTTGCGTGGCCTGCCACGACCGTGATTCGCATTCGAGCCCTCGTCGGCTGATCATCGCCGACGAGAGCGATCGTGGGGTGCTGCCCGAGGTCCTGCCGGATTTGACCTGGGCGGGAGAGAAGCTGCATTCGGATTGGACCCGGCAACTGCTCACCGGTCGTCTCAAACACCCGTCCCGCCCGTGGCTGAAAGGCCGTATGCCGGCCTTCGGCGCCTGGGCCAATCGCCTGGTGAGCGGCCTGGCCGCCGAACACGGTGTGAGTGAAACCAGCCGACCCGGCCCCGATCCCGACGGCGCGCTGGCGACACTCGGAGGAAAACTCGCCCTGAAACAAAACGGCTTCAATTGCCTGCAGTGTCACGGTGTGGGCAAGACCCCAGCGATCGCGCCTTTCGATAACCGGGGCGTGAATTTCGCCCGTGTCCGCACACGGCTGCGGTACAACTTCTACCTCGACTGGATGTTCGATCCGCTGCGATTGGACCCCCACTCGAAAATGCCGCGATTCTCGCCCGACCGCAAGACGACCGTGCTGCGTGACGTCCTCGACGGTGACGCTCGCCAACAATTCGACGCACTCTGGCATTATCTGCAAGCAACTCGTGACGAGTGACAACCGGATGACGATCCCACGTTCCCTGTGCCCGGTCCTGCTGATCCTGGCAACTTCGACGGTTTTCGCCGGGGACAAGCCGCCCAACATCCTGCTGATTCTCGCCGACGATGTCGGCTGCGAAACGCTGGGATGTTACGGGGGACGCAGCTACAAGACACCACACCTCGACAAGCTCGCCGCGACCGGGCTGCGGTTCCGGCACTGCTACGCCATGCCGGTCTGCCACCCCACCCGGACGTGCCTGTTGACCGGTCGCTATCCCCGGCACCTGGGCCATCCCCGCTGGGGTTCGTTTCCTGCAACCGACGAACGGCACGCCCTGGGTCACGCAATGAAGGCGGCAAAGTACGCCACCGCGATCGCCGGCAAATGGCAGATTGCCATGCTGGGCAAGGACCTCGATCACCCTCACCGACTGGGCTTCGACGAGTACTGTCTTTTTGGCTGGCACGAGGGACCTCGCTACCACCAACCGCTGCTCTGGCAAAACGGGAAACGCCGGCCCGACGTCAAGGACCGCTATGGTCCGGATGTCTACTGCGAGTTCCTGATCGACTTCATCAGGCGACACCGGAACGGTCCCTTCCTGGCCTTCTACTCGATGGCACTCTGCCACGACGTGACCGACGACCTCGATCATCCCGTCCCCTACGCCGCAGGCAAAGACCACTACGACACCTACAAGGAGATGCTCGAGGCGATGGATGTCCGCGTCGGTCGGATGATCGGTGCCCTGGAAGATCTTGGCCTCCGCGGGAACACGCTGGTCCTGTTCACCACCGACAACGGCACCTCGAAACGTTCCCTGCACCAGGCGATCGACGGAAAGTACATCCGCCGCCCGGTCAGTTCGTTGCTGGGCAAGACGCGGGTTCCCGGAGGCAAGGGAAATCTCTCCGACGACGGGACTCATGTGCCGTTGATTGCCAACTGGCCGGGACGGATCCGCCCCGGCGGCGTCTCGGATCAACTGGTCGACATGAGCGATTTCCTGCCGACCCTGCACGAACTTGCCGGACGTCGGCCGACGAGTGGTCGCGCGGTCAAGATCGACGGACGAAGCTTCGCTGGCATCCTCACCGGTCGGGGCGGCAGCAAGCGAACGTGGGCCTATGCCGAGCGAGGAAAACAGTTCTTTGTCCGCACCCAGCAGTGGAAGCTCTACAACAACGGGAAGCTGTTTCACGCCTCGCGTGACCCCAACGAACAGGAACCGGTAGCAGCGGCCGATGTTCCCAGGGCAGCACGTGACGACATCGCCAGGCTCAGGCGGGCCCTGGAGACGATCGACCGGGGGCATCCATTTCCACGACGGAAGTCAAAGTGACCGGTCGGCCCGGTCATTTCCGACCGAAGTGCTTCCTGGCAAAGGCGATGTACTGCTGCCAGTCGTAATCGGTCACGTCGTGGGGACCGGTCCGAAGGTGATACCCGATGCGTCCATGGATCGGGGAATCGGCCTTGGGCATCCGGGCGGTGCCCAACCCCTCGGTACCCAGCAACTTGTAGACCGGCTCGGCGTGTAATGCCGAGAGAAACTCTCCCCGCGGATCGGCCCAGCGATCGCCGGTGGCGCTGGCGATGTAGACAGGACGCGGAGCAACCAACGCCAGCAGCATGTGCTGGTCGACTGGCAACTGGTTCTCCTTGTTGTCGAACTTCTTGAAGTTGCCGCAGAACCAGTGAGGAAACGAGTTGTTGATCCGCCAGACCGTCTCACCGAAACGCCGTCGTGACAACGCGGCACCACCGCATCCGGAGTTGTTCGAGATCACGATCGCGAATCGCTGGTCCCGGGCTCCCGCCCACAGTGCCGTCTTGCCGAGCCGGCTGTGCCCCAGCAGGATCACCCGCTCCTGATCGATCTGCTTGTCGGTCTCGAAATAGTCCATCGCCCGGCTCAAACCCCAGGCCCAGGCCGCGATCGTACCCCACTGGTCAGCCAACGGTGTCTTTTGACCGTCCTTGTAGAACAAGGGGTGCACGCCGTTGCGGAACTCGTCGTGGTAATCCGGATCGACATCGCCACAGTAAATCGTGGCCACTCCCATGCCGGCCGCCAGGCAGCGCTCGACCGACCAACGCGTCGCCGAGAGGCCTCGAGACTTCTCGGTCGCGCGATTGTTGACGTATCCCTGCTTCGCGTTGTCGCGGTGCCAACTCTGGGCCAGGTGAATCGCCGGATCGCTGTGGATGGCGTGGTTGCCGTTGAAGTTCAGGCCGACGAAGACCGGCACGGCGGCCGTTGCCTTCGCCGGCAGGTAGACCAGCAGGTCCATCCGGGGGCCCTGGTCGGTACCGGCAAACAGCACCCGGACCTGCTTGCGGACCGCCTTCCCGCCCAGGGCCTTACCGGACGACTCGAGCAACCGGAAGACCATCTTCGGTGGAGGCCCCGGGGCCTTGCCATAAACCTGTTCCTGGAACAACCGCAGGATCTCGGGACGACGTTTCCTGGTCCACTTCCTGGCCGTCCTGACCGGCTGACCGGAGGCAAGCCGCAACGGGTCGGGGAGCTCGTAATCGGGAACCTTCGACTCATCGTAGTTCGCCACGAATTTCTGGGCCGAAACAGAGACCGGAGCCAAGAGCAGGGCCAACAGTGTCCAGGCGAGCAGGCGGTTCATCGGGAGATCTCTATGACGGGAACAGGCGAGCCTGCCGACTATGCCCGGTTTCTCCGGCGGATGCAAACGCAGCAGCCGGGGCTGGATGTTCCTCCCTTCCCCGCATCGATCCGACCGGGTAGGCTGGCCGTTTCCAACGCTTGTGGTCAGTGGACGACCTCTGGAATCGGCATGGCTCACGGACTGAATCCCTCTCAGCAAACCGCCGTCACGACCAGAAACGGCGCCCTGCTGGTCCTGGCCGGTGCCGGCAGCGGCAAGACCCGGGTGATCACCTTTCGGATTGCTCAATTGATTCGCCAGGGAGTTCCGGCCGACCGCATCCTGGCGGTCACGTTCACCAACAAGGCGGCTCGTGAAATGCGGGAGCGGGCCGAGAGCTTGCTGAAGCAGGTGACACCGAAACGAGCGCCTCGTACCGGGTCGAAGAAAACGGCTTCCCAGGGGCCTCACATCTCGACCTTCCATTCCCTGTGTGTCAACATTCTGCGACAGGACATCGAGTCGCTCGGTTTTCGGCGGCGGTTCACGATCTATGATCGCTCCGACCAGGAAAGCACCGCGAGAAAGGCGCTAAGGGAAGTCCACTGCCCGACCTCGGCACTGCGACCTTCGGATCTGCTGTGGCGGATCAGTCGTTGGAAGCGAGACGGTCTACGAGCCGATGCGACGGATGAGACCGCCATTGATGAAAGAGATACACTCGCGTCCCGAGCCTACCTGAAGTATGAACTCGCCCTGAGAGCGGCCGGTGCGTTGGATTTCGACGACTTGTTACTGTGCACCGAGGAACTGTTCCGCGACCATCCCAAGGCCCTGGCCAAGCACCAGCAACGATTCGACCACGTGATGGTCGATGAGTACCAGGACACCAACGCCACCCAGTACCGGATCATCTCCGCTCTTGTCGCCGGGCACGGCAACCTCTGCGTCGTCGGTGACGATGACCAGTCGATCTATGGCTGGCGGGGCGCGAGGATGGAGAACATCCTGGAGTTCGATCGCGAGTTTCCCGACGCGACGATCGTCCATCTGGAAGAAAACTACCGGTGCCGCCCCGAGATCCTGGAACTCGCCAACCGCCTGATCGCCAACAACACCGAGCGACGCGACAAGACGCTTCGTGCCGTCCGCCCGGCCGGCAAGCCGCCCCGTTTCCTCGAGCTCGACGACGAGGTCGAAGAGAGCACCTACGTGGCCCGCGAGATCCGGGCCGCCGCTGACCGCGGACGATTCGCGTACCGGGATGTGGCCATCCTTTTCCGTACCAATGAACAGCCCCGGCTCTTCGAACAGGAACTGCGTGCCCACAAGGTGCCCTACGTGCTGATCGGCGGACAGTCATTTTTCGATCGACGCGAGATCCGGGACCTGGTCAGTTACCTGAAGGTGATCGTCAACCCCGACGACGAGATGTCGCTGTTGCGGATCATCAATCGTCCGGCCCGCGGCATCGGTGACGGAACCGTCGCCAAGCTGCTCGAGCGGGCCGTCGCCGAGGGCCAGGCGGTATGGCACGTCCTGCCCCAGGCCACCGAGGCCGGTGAGGTTCCGGCCCGGGCAGCAACGAACATCGGAACTTTCCGCGAGCTGATCGAACGATACCGCAAGGCGATGGCCAGCGGTCGAATCGCCGAGAACCTCAAGAGATTGATCCTCGAGATCGAGTATCAGGCCGAGATCAACCGACAATACAAGACGCCGCTCGAGCGAATGACACGATGGAATTCCGTCGAGGAACTCGTCAACGCCACCGCCCAGTACGAGAACGGTGCCAGCTCACCCTCGCTTGACGGTTTTCTCGAGGAGATCGCGCTGACCGACCTGGAAGACGAGAAGGACAAGGACGAGCAACTCAAGAAAAACGCCGTCGCATTGATGACGTTGCACAGCGCCAAGGGCCTCGAATTTCCGGTGGTCTATCTCGTCGGAATGGAAGAGGGCCTGCTGCCCCACGAGCGATCGATCAAGGACGGACACGCTGCCATCTGCGAAGAACGCCGATTGGCCTACGTCGGCGTGACCCGGGCGCGGGATTTCCTGACGCTCTCGTGGGCCAAACACCGTACCAAGTGGGGCAAGCAACGCAAGACACAGACATCCCGGTTCCTGGCCGAGATGAACGATGGCCCGGTCAGTTTCGACGACGAGTCCGAGCAGAAACCCAAACGCCGACGACGACGTGCCTCTCACTCGAAGTGACCCGGGACAGCGTGATCCAAGGATCCCCCATGACGCGTGCTCCATTCGCCACAGCCGCCGCGATGGCCGTGCTGCTGGGTGGTATCACGCTGACAGCAGCTGAACCGGCCGCAAAATTCCCGGTGATCGGGTATCTGCCCGAATACCGGGTCGATGGGTTCGACGAGAACATCTGCCGCCAACTCGACGAACTGGTGTTCTTCTCGATCGAACCTCGAGCCGATGGAACCCTGGACACCAGCCGACTGAAACCCGGAATGATCCGACAACTGGGACTCCTGCGAAAGAAGTACCGGCTGAAGCTGAGGATCTGCGTCGGCGGTTGGGACCGTTCGCGGGGATTCATCGCCTGTACCGCCAGGGAAGCCTCGCGAGCACGCCTGGTCGGGCAACTGGTCGCCTTTTGCAGGAGGAATGGTTTTGACGGCGTCGACCTGGACTGGGAACACCCGAAAGGACCAGCCCAGCAGGCGGCCTATACCCGGCTGATCGTTGAAACAAAAAAGGCCTTCACTCCACGGCGGCTGTCGTTGACCGCCGCCATCGCGGGCTGGCAGCAACTGCCGCCGGCCGCCTGGCAATCGCTGGACCGTATTCACCTGATGTCCTACGACGCAGCGGGGCAGCATTCGACTCTCGCCCAGGCCCGGCAAGACATCGACCGCCTGCGAAAGGCGGGGATCCCGGCCAATCGCATCTGCCTGGGAGTTCCCTTCTACGGACGGTCACTCGACAAGAAACGTACCGCCTACACCTACGCCGACATCGTCCGCCGTTTTTCACCGAAGCCCACAACCGACCAGACCAACGGCGTCTATTTCAACGGCCCCGCGACGATTCGCCACAAGACGCAACTGGCGATCAGCGGGGGCCTGGCCGGCATCAGCATCTGGGAAATCGGACAGGACCTGCGGGGTCCGGGTTCCCTGCTGAGCGTGATTGCCGGCTCGGTCAAGCAGCCATCCGGGCGTCCCTGATCAACGGCCCGGCTTGCCGGCAACGGATTTCCTGACCGGCACCGGGATCCTTGAAAAGACCCGTTGAACTTTCGGCAAACGATAAACCTCCAACTGGCCGTCCTGGCCACCCACGGCAAGCAGCGTGGCGTCGCCGTTGAGTGCCACGGAGAAGACCGGAGCACGAACCCCTGTCGCGATCGCGGTTCGCTTGCGATCGGCAATCGAATAGATCCGGACTTCCGTCGACAGGCCCGCCACGGCGATCGACTTGCGGTTTCCACTCAGGGCGATGTCGATCACCTCGCCGGGTTGCCCCTCGAAGTTCTTGGTGTACTGGTCACGGCGCGTGATCGGCTTGGCGCCATTCCCGGCACCGGTCACCGAGACGTTCTGCAGGGCGACGTCGAGCTGGTAACCGATCAGGGTCCGGGCCTTGCCGGCCGAGACGGCGAACACCCCATCGGTCACCACGCTGGACATCCGCTCCTTGGAGGAATCCACCGTCCGCAGCAGCTTTCCGGTCTCGACACTGGCCACCTTGGTGGCCTTGTCCCGTCCGGCGGTCACCAGTTTCTTTCCGTCGGGAGTCCAGGCCACGTCAACGACCCAGTCACTGTGCAGTTCGAATCGCCGCACCTTGGCCTTCGCGTCCAACGGAATCACGTAGACGGCTCCGTCGGCTCCCCCCAGGGCAACCCGTGTGCCGTCGGGTGAAAAGCCACCGCGAAACAGCGTGTCATTGCCGACCCGCCTGGCCAGGACCTGTTTCCCATCGGCCACCGCGAACACACAGACCTCCCCGTACCGTGACGGCGTACCGCCGGCAGCCAGCAGAAACTTGCCATCGGCACTGAACTCGACGTGGTTGATCAAGTCCGAGCGGGTCGGCAGTCGCAGCGGGAGCCCTTTTCCGTCGGCC
The DNA here is from genome assembly GCA_002726205.1 of Planctomycetaceae bacterium. GTDB lineage: Bacteria > Planctomycetota > Planctomycetia > Planctomycetales > Planctomycetaceae. The sequence goes on from PBSL01000025.1 coordinate 58,881, forward strand.
TGCACGACAACGACCTCGCTGCGACAGGCACAGGCAATTCGGCTGCCGTCGGGAGAAAAGGCGGTCGAGGTGATCGCGGGCGGAAAAGTGTATTCGCGAGGGATGACGATCCGGGCTTCCCCGGGCGGCGCGATCTTGTCGACCTCGGCTCCCTGAACAATCCATCGTCGCAGGATCTCGATCTTCGCCGACGACAACGGCGGCCCCTTGGGTGGCATCGACGGTTCGTTTCCACCAGTTATCTCGATCAGCAGGCTCTCTTCGGGTTTCCCGGGAACCAGCAATCGCCCCGACTCGCCACCCCGCTGAATCGCCTCGGCCGTTGTCAACGACAGGCGGCCTCCGGGCTTCTTGCCGCTGTGACAACTCCAGCAGTGCCGCTTGAGAATCGGCCAGACCTGCCTGCGATAGCTGATCGGCTCGGCTGCGGAAACGGCGCCCGCCGAGAAGCCGACCAGGCTGCAGAGAACGATGGCAAGGCGTGGAGCGGACATCATTGCACCAACATGAACTCGCGACTGTTGAGCAACGCCCACATGAAATCCTGGGCGGCCTCCAATCGCTTGTCTGCATAACTCTTGAAGAAGGCGGCCGAGACCTCCTGTTCCTTCACCGTTGGTCGCCGGCACAGCGACCAGAGGTACAACTTCTCGACCAATTTCGCGTTATTCTTTTCGGCCTTGACCAACGTGGCCACCCGGCCGGCGGGAGAACTGACCCGGCTGATGATCGACTTGCCGTTGATGAAATGCAGCGCCTGCAGCATGTTCGACCCGGTATCCCGCTCGCACTCACAAGCCTCCATCCGCTGCGGTTTCCCGAAGAGCTTGAGGAAATCGCTCTGGATGTTGGCATCCGGCAGTTGCTTGGCCGTGAATCCCGCCGGTGCGCCACCGAAGGCCTCGGGGACGCCGGTCGCCTGGACCAGGCAATCCAGCAGCGTCTCGGCCGGCAATCGCCGCGGAACGAATCTCGAGAAATTGGCGTCGTCGTGGACATTGGTCGCGTTCGCCTGGCTGCTGCGCTGGTAGGTCCGCGATTGGACGATCGTCCGCATCAGTCGACGCATGTCATACCCACCAGCGACGAAGTCGGCAGCCAGCGAATCGAGTAACTCGGGATTGACCGGCGGATTCGTCGAGCGGAGATCATCGACGGGATCGATGATCCCCCGGTGAAAAAAGTAACTCCAGATCCGGTTGGCCAGGCTGCGGGCAAAAAACGGGTTGTCCTTGGAAGTCAACCAGCGTGCATAGGACTCGCGACGGTCGACGCCGGCGGCCAATTTCGGTTCCGTGCCGCCCAGGAATCGAGGCGGCTGGGGCTGCCCGCTGCGAGGATTGAGACCAAAACCGGTCTTCAGGTTGATCACGACCGCCTTGGCGTTGCGAACACCGGGAAGCCTCGCGTCGGTCTTGGTTCCCACCTGGTTGAAGAAACTGAACAACCCGTAATAGTCCGCTTGTGTCCAGTTCTCGAACGGGTGGGGATGACAACGCGCACACAACATGCGTACGCCGCAGAACACCTGGGTGGTTCGCTGCAGGGTGTCATGCGTGTCGTTGCTGACGGCGAAAAAAGCCGCCGTCGGGCTGTCGCTGGCTCCTCCCCGTCCCAGCAACACCTGCCGCGCGAATTCATCAAGCGGGAGATTCGATTCGACCGCTCCCCGCAACCACTCACGAAACGTGAAGACAGCCGGATCACTGAGTTTGCCACGGCTGTTCTGCAGCAGGTCGCCCCATTTCAATGACCATTGATCCACGAACTCGCTGCGGCTGAACAGCGTCTCGATCATCTTCGCCCGCTTCGCCGGATCGCTGTCCGACACGAAGGCGTGCAGTTCCTCGGGCGTCGGCTGGATACCGGCCAGGTCGATCGAAAGCCGCCGCAAGTACGTCGCGTCATCGGCGATCGCCGAGGGCTTGATATTCAGGGCATTGAGTTTCCGGGTGATGAACCGGTCGACGAGGTTGTCGCTTGGCACCGGGGTCGGCTCGAAATCTTCCCGCGGCTCCAGCACCAGGAATTCGGCCGTGGCAAAGGTGCGTTCGAACCGTGCCGAGACGGCGGTTTCGCCGAGCATCTCCGCAGAAACCAGCCCCTCGTCGGTGACCGTGGCGATCTTCTGCGTGTTGACGCTGAAGGTGGTCAACCGCGTCACATCGCGACGGCTGCCATCGGAATAATGCGCTACCACCTGCAGTTGCTGCTGACGGCGCGGGCCGATCACGACGCGTCGAGGATAAATCGACAGCGAGCGAAACGATGCGGCGTCCTTCTCATCGGGACGGGCGCCTTCCCGGATCCATCCCAGCATCAACCGGTGTCTCAGACTGCCCGGCTCGATCAGCGCGCCTCCCTTGTGAGGCACCTCGCCGAGTGGCTTTGTCAGCAAAAGACTGGCGGTTGGATTGTGCTGGTTGATCCGTCGGCCGAAGAACTCGGCGGTCAGCGACTGGAAATCGGCCACGGGATCCGACCCACGCAACGAGAGCTTGAAGCCGTTCTTGCCCAGGGAATAGCCGTGACAGGACCCCTGGTTGCAACCGCTCTTGGAGAGCACGGGCATGACATCGTCCCGGAAGCTGTGACGACGCGGTTCGGCGGGGAGCTTCACGGTCACCACCACCAGGGCGAACAGCCCCTGGGACTGGACCTCGATCCGGGTGGTCCCGTTGGCAATCGGTTCGATCAATCCCAGGGCACTCACTCTCGCCACCTGCTCGTCGGCACAGCGAAACGAGGCCCGCCCGGTCAGGTCGACGGTTTGACCCAGTGGCGTCCGTGCAGAAACGATTAGCGAGTGGGGGCGTCGGCGATGCGTCAGCTCGACACTTGACGGCTCGACGGTCAACTGGCCGATCAGTCCCGGTGACTCATCGGGCGATTCCGCCTGCAGCGATCCAGACGGCAGCAACATCGACAGCAGCAGTATCGACAACCACGACCCACGGTGGAAAATCAACGCCGTCCCTGTCGTGTCGGAGAGTTTCGAGGAGTTCATCGCGCCACGCTCCGGGGTATTGGGGGAGCTGGAAGTCGGTTGTCGGTCGTACCGAGAATCAACGTGACCGTCTGGCGTGCCTGAACCACAACCGCTGCCGCCTTGGGATTCGGAGGACCGCTGACGACAATTGCGAGCTTGTCGATCCGGGCGGCCGCAAACGTCCCGGGCACCTTCAGCGGCAACGTGAACCGCGTCTGTCCCGGCTTGATCACAACCTTCGGCGCCGCGATGCCCTTGGGCTGGCCGGCCACCGTCACCGTGACATCTCCAGCAAAGGTCCCGTGCCGAATGATCTCGCCCTGCAATCCCACGGTCGCGTCGGCCTTCGGGGACCGTGCGACAAGTACAGCGTCGGCTGAACGCGGGACCAGCTCCAGGGAACGATGCGTCCCGAACCGCTTCACGGGTGTGAATGATCGGGCGACAGTCGTCTTGTTGTCCAGGCTCCTGAGTTCGGCGAGAACCGCGAGGTCATAATCGGTCAGGTTCAGCCCCGGCGGTGTGACCACACTGAAAACGGCATCCCGGGACTGGCCGGCAACGATCCGGCGGAGGGTTTTTACTTTTTCGTCACGATCTCCACGGGCCTTGTCGAGTTGTTTCTTCAATGCGGCAGTGGCAGCCCCGGGGGCGGCGAGTTTCTTTTCGAGTGCCCGCACGCTCATCCGTGCCTTGAGGGCGGCATCCCATGCCGATTTCGTTGCCGCGGCCACGGGAATCTCGACGGTGGCCTTGGCACCTCGAATCGCCAACGCCGCGTTGGGTTTGCCCTTGGTCAGGGGCACCTGCTGACTTGTCACCAGGCTCAAGCGGATCGGTCCGATCGCCTCGGTGCCACGAGACAGCACGATCGGCAATGCCCGATCCTGGCCCTGGTACAGCGGCGTCCCCAATCCGGGAGTCTTCCAGGAAACACCGATCCCCTCGGCCGGTGGCGGACCACGGGCAACGGCCAGGTCGCCGGCCAGCCAGGGCTGCAGGGACGCGATCGGATGCTTCGTCGTGCGTACCGGACGGTGAATGACTTCTTTTGCTCCCACGGAAACACCGACGAGTTCAAAATCATCAAACCCAGCCTGGCCATCCTTGACTGCGGGAATCACGGTGACCAGGGCACCGGGGGCACCGGCCGGAATCTGTGGCGTCAGCAGTTCAAAGGCACCCGACGCCCTGGAGGCCAACAATCGAATCGCCCCGTTGTAGCCTCGCCGGGCAACATCCACCCGGAACACGTGCCGTCCCCCGCTCAGGACGTTGTGCGTGCCCTCGGCCACCGTCAACGAAAAATCGGGGCGGGCGGGATCGGTTGTTCGGCTCACAAGCAGGCGATAAACAAATCGCGAACCGCCTCGACCATGCCGATCGCTGACGAGGGCATCCACCCGGCTGACGCCGGCCGGAACCGTGTAGTCGATTCGCGAATCCGAGCGAACAGCATCGTCGTTGGTTGCCAGTACGGCTCCAGCAGGTCGCTGCAATTCCAGCATCGAGTCCAGTGGGGTTCCCAGTCGATCCGCAAACACCTCGAATCGCAGTTTCTCGCCGGCTCGAACAACGACCTGCCATCGATCCGCCTCGCCGCGTTCGAGGATTCGACCACTGGCCGCAGCAGGAACCGTCGGCAGGATCCTCGCGGCTTTTGCGTCGACCGGCTCGACGATTTCACGAACCCATGAGACCTCGACCCGAGGTCTCAATCCCACAGGGCGACTCTTGCCGTTCCAGGCCACGGGAACGAATCCCCTCGCGGTTTTCTCGACGTCGACGACCGACACCGTTTCGGTTCCCGCGGTCCCCAGCAGCAGGACCCGTGTTTGCTGCCCCCGCGAAACCGATGGCGGAAAGACCAGGTCGGCAGCATCGAACGTGCCGATCGCCAGGCGATAGTCACCCGGGTTCCCCGCCGCATACTGCAGGTCGTGCCACTTCACTTCGTAGGCACCATCGGCAGGAAGCCGGGCCGAGATCCGCGTATCACCGGCGAGGTCGGGCCTGGGCAGCGACAAGGCGAGTTGACGCCCGCGGGCGTTGTACAGGTGCAGCACCGGCTTGATCGTCGAGCCCAGCCGGCGAGCCATCAGGTCGATGGTGACCTGCTGACCGGCCTTGCCCTGGAAGCGGGTCGAGACGACCTGCGAACCGGACAGCCGACCGTGCAGTGCCACCGGCAGCGAATCGATGACTCCGGCCACGGGCCGTTGCGGCAGATGGTCAAGAGTCACAACCCGGGGTTTGGACAGCCCGTGCTGATTGGCCACGCGGAGGTGGTAGACACCGGGAACGACGTTGGCGGCCAGCGTGACGTCGACAGCAAGCTGCGTGGCTGTCGGCTTTCCCACGATCGCCTGCCTTGCGATCGGCACACCGGCGACCAGTCGCGGCGCCGGCAACAGGCCCGCACCCTTCACGACCAATCGCGTGGTCCCGCCGACCTGCAACCCGCGGACCGACAACTGGGAGATTTTCGGCGGTGCGGCCAGGGCCACCGTCGGCCACACGCAGCAACAAAACAGAATCGCTCGCCGTCTCATGTCGGGTTGTCCGCCGATTCGCCTGGGATCACTCGAACAACTCTTCGATCGGCTCGGCCTCGATGAAACGGACCGGCCGGCTGCCGGGGCCGGGCATCATCGTCGTCTCCAGGTCGATCCCCATCGCCGTGTACACCGAGGCGACAACCTGAGGAGGCTGGATGGGGCGATCGTGGGGCGCAGCTCCGATCTTGTCGGTCGACCCGATCACCTGACCACCCTTGATGCCACCGCCAACGAAGAAGTTGGTCCAGGCAGGCGGATAGTGATCGCGGCCGCCGCGATTGTTGAGCTTGGGGGTGCGACCAAACTCACTGAGCACGGCCACAACAGTTTCCTCGAGCATCCCCCGCGCCTCGAGATCTTCGATCAGCGCCGTGAAGGCCTGGTCGAATTGCGGACACAGATGCCGTTCATAGTCGAGATAGGTGTTGTCCAGGCTCGAACCGTTGGCGTGCATGTCCCAGCAGGTCACGTTGAAGACGGTATCAAAGTGGTTGACCGTCACGAACCGGGTTCCCCGCTCGATCAACCGCCGTGCCAACAGGCAGCTCTGGCCGAACGTATTGCGGCCGTAACGGTCGCGGACCTTGTCGGATTCGGTAGCCGGATCGAAAGCCTTGCGGTTCTCCGGAGAGGTCAACAGGTTGAAGGCCCGGGCGTAGGCGGTGTCGCGTTGGATGGTGGAGGAGGTTTCGGTCTTTCGTTGCAGGCCGTCGAGCTGCTTGAGGAGATTACGGCGCGAGTTGATCCGAAAGTCCGTCTGGCCCTTGGGCGGCTCGAGATTGGCAACCTTGAAACCCTTGACCGCCGGGTCACTACCGAGAAAGAAAGGCTCGTGAGCAGAACCGACGAAACCGGCCTGTTGACCGTGGGGCGTCGAGGTACCCGTGTTGCCAATCTTGACCGGCAGGATGACATTGGCCGGCAGACTGCTTTTCTGCCCGAAGACACGCGAAACCGACGAGCCCATGTGTGGCTTGATGTTGGCGGCGTTGAAGTCGTGGCCGGTCATCATCCAACGCTGGCCGTTCTCGTGCGACGCCCCGGTGTTGTGGTGCAGGCTGCGGACCAGGGCGACCTTGTCCATCATCCGAGCCATCAGTGGAAAGTGCTCGCAAATCTGGATCCCGGCAACGTTGGTGTCGATCGGCTTGTACTTACCACGGATGTCAGCAGGAGCAGCGGGTTTCATGTCCCAGGTGTCCAGGTGACCGGGCGAACCGACCAGGAACAACGTGATGCAGTTCTTGATCTTCTGCTTGCTCGCATCGATAACGCCGGCAGCTTCAAGCCGATGAGCATTGGGCAGCGACAGCCCCATCGCCGTTGCTCCAGCCTGGAGAAAACTGCGGCGGTTCACACCATCGCAAACGGACACTCTTTCATTGCCAATATGAAGCATCGGTGGCGATCCCTTTTTCACCGAGGGGAGACGAGGAGTTCACATGCTCGCGGTGGTCGAAGACGACCAACCCGGGCATTTGTCAGATCGTGTAAGCGACCGTATTGGAGATGTCGATGAACTTGCTGTCGATGAACTCGCGTTGTTTGTTCTTGCGGTAATTGACGTATTTCCACATCTGCAACACGATCTCGTACTTTCCCGGCAACTTGTCCGGGTGCTCGTAGCTTGCCTGGGCACGGGCAGCCGGTGTGGCAACCACCTTGCCGTTGTGGCTGACCTTCCACTGCAAACGCAATCCCCAGTCGTTGGTGATCTCGCCACGACTGACCTTGCGGCCGTCGAGACGAATCGCCGACTTCGGGGTTCCTTCAAACTTCTGGTCCATTCCGACAGACTCCCCGACGCGTGATTGTCCCGCATCTGGTGGGACGCGAAGATGACATCAACGAATCTTGATTCTACACAAATCGCGCTCGGATCACAGACCTTCCCTGGCCGCAACTGCCGCAAACCGTTCGCCTTAGGTCCGGGCGAACGTCGAACGCCTTGTCGACTTGTACTCGACGTCCAGGTGCGGTGTTTTCAGGACCTTCTGCTTGACCATCGATTCGATCGAGGCGGCCAGGATCCCCGATGTCAACAGTGTCCTCTCGACGGGATATCCGGCCTTGCCACTGATGAACATGTTCTCGGCATGCCCCATCAACTCGGCCGAGTATTGCACGTTGGGTCCCGGTGGCAGGTGGAAGAGAGTCGAGAGGGGTTCCCTGCGACCCTGCAAACGGGCAGCAAACGTGAAATCACCGACCAATCCGTTCATCAGGAACATGGTCGCCCGGGTTCCATCGCGATACTGGTAGCGGTAGGCGACGGGTTCCTTGACCATCTTCCGGATCTCCTGCGGCGTCGGGTGCCAGTGAGAGAACGTCGGTCGTGGTTGTTGGAGCGTCTGCGAGCGGGTCAGGCAAGCCTCGAACAGTTCGCCGCTCCAGCCCCCCTGCTCGAAAGATCCCTGCGACATCGCTTTCCAGAAAGCCTCACCGCGAAGTCCCTGGACCCATTCCACGCCGGTCTCTCCGCCATCCCGTCGTTCGGCCATGCATTGCATCACCTCGAGGATGTGGAAGTCGTAGCTGTCGACACCCCCCATCGCCAGGCCCATGATTTCCTTGACCCTGGCCCCTCGCGGCATCTCCACGGCCGGCATCCGCCAGGTCACCGGAAGGCTCGAACCGGCCATGAACGGAAAGTCGAGTTCTCGGGAAATCTCGACCATCTCCCGGGCCCACTCCCACTTCCAGGAGAGATGCTTGTCGTTGAACACCGGTACGCTTTGCCCGTCCTTGCGGAAAACGTCGGTGATCTTCTTGAACAGTTCGTATCGCGGGTACTTCTTCTGGCCCAGTTCGTTTCGCGGGTAATTGCCGTGTTCACCGATCAACAGCACCGCGTCGACGGCCAGTTTTCGACCACCCCGCCGCAATGTCTCGGCCACGGTCGGAAAGATCGTGAAGCCAAATTCCTTGGCGCGCGGACGGCTGAGATCATTCTTGGGAACCTGGTCGGCGTAGAGCGAAACAACCTTGAGCCGGGGCTGGTTCCAGCGTCCGTTGGTAGGATAACCGTGCAGGAAACGATCGCCCATGTGCTGGGAGTGCGAGCGAGGCCGCCACTCCGTCGAGACGATCGCCATCGTCCGCGGCGATTTCTCTTTTCTTGCGGCCAGGGCTTCATCGGCAGCACCGCCGGCCAGTGCTGCCGCGGCTGCCGTCACGGTGGTGTTCTGGACAAAATCACGTCGTGTCAACATGAGCAGAGCTCCGTTCTCGAATGGGCGGTTTCGGTTGGTCCGGGCGATTCACTTCCCAGCGCGAGGGATCACCGGTGCAATGATCCGCGAAGCGTAACGTCGATTGTGGTGAATCGTGTTGGTTGCCCTGCGGGCGTCCCCGGGAAACTCGATCGTCAGTGGCTTTCCGGTCTGCGGGTTGGGTTCGTAGAGCGGTGCACCGGTACTGGCCACGGTCACGCGAATCCGGTGACCGCTGTTGAAGATCTGGCTCAACCAGCCAACGCGGAACCGCACCTTCTGGACCTGGCCGGGCTTCATCAATACCTCGCGACGAAACCCCTCGCGATACCTCAACCGCCAGGGATAGCCGATGATCAGGATCGACCGGCCGTCGGGATACACGTCGCAGACACGGACCAGCACGTCGGTGTCCGGGGCTGTTGAGGAGACGTGCAGCTCGACCTCGACCTTGCCGGTCCATTCGACCGGCTGCTTCAGCACCGGTGAAGAAAAGCTCAGGACGCCGTCCTGTTTTTCGAAGGCGCGGGCATCACGGGCTCCCAGGAACGACCTGCCGGGGATCGTCGAGGGTTGGTTCGGGTCACTCACGAGACGGGTCACCGCATCGGCCGAATCCGGTTCGCCGGGCAGCAACTTTCCCTGCTGGTGAAGGTACAGCGACGTCGCCTGCGACGGCGGCGGCCAATCAGCAGCCGTCCTCCAGGTATTGCCTGGCGCCCCGGGTTCACCAACGGCTCCCATCACGTAGTACCGGACCGCCGCTTCCTCGGCGGCCGTCGTGACTTTCCCCTTCAGTTGTTGATTGAACCACCGCACCATTGACCGGTGGACATCGATTCCGGCGTTTTCCGGATAGGCCAGCGAACCGACCTTGTTTCCCTTGTTGCGGCGTCCGTGCAGCCAGGGCCCAAGCAGCAGTTTCTGGCGACCAACCGACCCCGGCCCGCCCCGGTGTTGCCGCCCCCGGAAACTGGCGACCGACCCCTGGTTCATGAAGTCGTACCAGCTGCCGATCGTGAAGCAGGGAACGTTCATCCTGTCGAAGTGCCGTGAACAGTCCTCGGCCTCCCAGTACTCGTCGTAGTTGGGATGAGCGAACCACTCGGCCATCAGGGCCCGGTTGTGCGCGGGCACCCGGCAAACACGATCCATGCCCTTGAATCGGTCCGGCCGCGTGGTTCCACCCAGCCGGTAACCTTCCTGGAAGAGGCTCAGCCCCGTGTCGACCATGTACTGACACACCAGGTGAGGTGGCCGCGTGACGGCCAGAAAGTTCTGGGCGAATCCTCCCTGCGAGCTGCCGAACGTGCCGATCTTCCCGGTGCACCACTTCCGAGACGCCAGCCACTCGCAGGTGTCAAACCCATCCTGCAACTCACCCCAGGCCAGCGCCCGGTAGCCGACCCATGTCCCCTCGGACTTCTGGGCCCCACGAAAGTTCACGTGCAAGACCCCGAAGCCCTCGGACGCCAGTCGTGCCGCCATCTCGCGCGTCGCTCGTCCGGCCAGGCTGGCGTATCGCTGCTCGAAGACGCCCGGCCAGGGCCCCTTGCCGGCAGGGAGATAGAGGTAGCCGGAAAGCCGCTTGCCATCCCGCATCGGCACCTGGACGTGAGTTTCGGTGACGTCACCCAGTTCGACGTCGGCACCGTTGACCGGGACCTGCACGCCCAGCACAACCAATGCCGCCGCGATTCCCGTCGTCAGCCACCCCGTCGTTCCCACTGGTCTGCTCATCGCAAGACTCCTGTCTCCTGGTTGTCCAACTCGTCAAAGCGGCCGGTCACACGCCGAGCAATCGTGCCGCGTTGTTGTAGAAAATGTCCTCGACCTGCTCGTCGTTCAACCGCTCCGACCAACAGGCCCACTTCAGTGCCCTGAGATGCTCCAGACCGACGATCACCGGATCAATCCTCGAGTGCTTTTCGCCCCAGACCGGTGTTTCCTCGTAGAGCCAGATAAAGGAATCGGCCGCCGACAGCGACCGGCCCCTGAAGTGACTGACCGGCATGTCGGTGCCGTACATCAGCTTGTCGTGTCCCATGATCCGGATGATCGCCTGGTGCGCGATCGGTTCACAATTGACGCTGGTATCGAAAAAGAGATTGTCGAGTCCGACCAGTTCCGGCAGCCCTTCCAGGTTGTGGGCAGGCTGAAATCCACGTGCCGAATGCGCGAGGATCAGCTTCATGCCGGGATAAGTCTGGCAATAGTGCCTGATGCACTCGATGTTGGCCGGATCGGCCACCGAACGCGACTTGACCATGTGCAGCGTGATCACCCAGCCCTCCTCACCAGCCACCTTGACCAGCGGTTCCGGCAGAAAGGCCTGGATGTCGGCTTCCCAGGTCGGATCGACCGCGGCCATCGTGTGATAGCACTTCAAGCCATGCAGTCCCAGCCGCCGGACATTTTCTCGCACCCATTCCGGATCATCGTCGGGGTGTACAAAAAACAGCCCGCGGTTGTTCGAGTCCACACCCGCGTGCTTCCCGATCCACTCGTTGGCCATCATCCGTTTCTCGACATCGGTTGACGTGGTGAAGGGGATGAACAGGCCGTTGGTTGGCCGGTCGGGGTGCAGGTCCTTCATCAACTCGACGTATTCCCCGTGGCCGACACTCGCCGGGCCACCCGGCACCGTCCATTCCACGCATTCGGAACGCCACAGGTGCGTGTGGGCATCGAAAATGCGATCGGGCAGGAACGAGTCGATTTCTCTTCGAAAAAACTCGTGGTCGGTCTCGTTGAAGGGCGTGCCTTCGCCACTCATCTCAAAATTTCTCCCGTTGGTGAATCACAAAGCTCCGGCATCGTACGACCGTGCCGATGTCTTTGCCACCGACGGCCGTTACAGGCCATCTTCGATGAACAAGAATGACCACCTGACAGGCTTGCGGGGATCCCGGTCCGAACCGTGGTCGCGACGGGCCCATCGACGTATGCTTTGACACCATGCCCGCACCGACCCCGATCTCCGTGAACCGGCCGGCCATCGTCCTGTTGGTACTGGCCGCGTTGATTGACCCGGCCACCGCCGCTGACGGCCCGGGATTCCTCAAGCAATTTCGTTTTTCCACCCGCGACAGCCTCGATACGAGCGGCGAATCCTCTGCCGACGCCCGCGATTGTCTGAAAGGCCTGGCCTGGACGCCGGGTCGATTCACCATCGATTGCCGGAAGCCGATTGACGGTCGAGGCGACGCGCTGGTCCGTTTTCCCTCGCCGGTCCCCGTGGGAATGCCCACCAACGACCGGGTGGCCATGGAATGGTACGTTGCCGGTGCCGACCAGGCCCAACCCCGCCGGGCCCGCAGCATCATCGTTGTCCACGAGTCCGGTCGAGGAATGACTGTCGGCCGGATCTTCGCCGCCTCGCTCCGCAAGCAGGGACTCCACGCGTTCCTGCTGCAGCTACCCGGGTACGGTCAACGGGCGGTCAACGGACAGCCTCCCGCCAGCCGATTCTTCCCCCTGCTCCGCCAGGCGATCGCCGACATCAGACGCGCTCGTGACGCGGTGCTTGCGCTGCCGTTGATCGACCCGGAACATGTCTCGCTGCAGGGCACCAGCCTGGGCGGATTCGTCGTCGCGACCGCCGCGGGCCTGGACAACGGTTTTGACAGCGTGTTCGTGACACTCGCCGGAGGCAATCTCTACGACCTGATCCAGCACGGCCAACGCGACACCGCCAAGATCCGGGAACGACTGACCGCGGCGGGAGTGACCGACCGGCAGTTGAAGGAGATGGCTCGACGCATCGAACCCACCCGACTGGCTCACCGCATCAACCCGAAACGCCTCTGGTTGTTCTCCGCCACCCGCGACACGGTCGTGCCGCTGAAGAACGCACTGGCGCTGGCCGAGGCGGCTCGACTGCCGGGCAACCAGCACGTGAAACTACCCGCCGACCATTACACGGGAATCATCTTTCTCCCGAGCATGTGCCAGTTGATCGCCCGGCAGGTCCAGAGCCTGCCCCGGTCACGACGGTGAGTGGATCAGGGAAGCTGCGACAGCAGCTTCGCCAACCGGAATCCGGCCTCGACAACTCGACGACCGGCCACGGCGGCGGCCCGTCCAGGATAGTTCCTGGGCAACGTGATCGGTGGTATCGGCTGGCCAGGATCACGCTCGGCCCGGCGAATCGCGTCGAGAATCACGGGATGGTAGACCACCTTCCGAGCCAGCTGATGGCTTTCCTCGACCCAGGTCTCGGCTCCCAGTCGCTTCGCAGCCCGCTGACCGGCAGCGACCAGTCGCGGGTCGGCAAGCAGCGAGGCCGCGCGACGGACGACACCGCTTTCCAGAGTGCGGGAACCGCCGAACTGGCCGTCCCAGACCATGTGGAGATTCGTGTCGCCGCCGGCCCGGGCGATCGGGATGTCGTTTCCCCCCCGGTCTCCGGCCGGGAAGCGACGCGTGGAAAATGTCGCCGTCGAGTGGCAGGGCTGGTGGACATCCCCAACCAGGTGGCAGATCCAGGTGATGCACAGGGCGCGCTCGGCTTGCGAGCCTCCCCGGGCAACAAGCCGTTTTCGGCAAAACGTGAGTGCCTGGATGACGTTCAATTCACGTGTCGCCAGCGAGACGTCGGCCGGCAACGCGGTGGCCACGTTGACCTTCAACTTCGTCGACAGGATCTTGCGTTCGGTTGCCGAGAGAAACACCGGCCGGTTGATGTAATGCCAGGTGGGACGATCGCGATCGGTTTTCCTGACCAGGTCCGACCAGACCGCGGCCTGCGAGATGATCCACTGTCGTTGAAACTCGATGCCGCCCTGCAATTTTGGCGGCGGCGTGAAATACTCGCGTGCCTGTGGGTGATGACCCAGGGCCGCCAACACCCGCGACCGCACAGCGGGGCTCATCTGCGACCAGGCGACCAGGGCAACAATGCGGTGCCCCGAATCCCACCAGGCCGACACCGGCGACGGCAAGACAGCCAGCAGGGCCGCCGACAGCATCCAGACAATCGGCCGGTTCCCGGCCCGGGCCAATCTCATCAATCCTCCCTCGGCGACCATTGCAAGACGAAGCGACTTTGTTCAGGGTGACCAGCCCCCGAGTTTTCTTCCAGCAGCCGGCCCGAACCGGAATGCCGTTCTCCACGAGAGCTGATCGATGAACCCTGACATTGTACCGGGTTGGCACACCGAACCCGGCCCTCGCATCGAGGGATCTCGTGATCTGGACTCAGCGAAGTTGCAGGCCCCCTGCATCGTCGAGAATCCCGACGGGGGATTCCGCCTGTTCTACACTGCCGTTGGTCCTGCCCGTCCCTACCCCCAGTGCCAGGGGTACATCCTCAGCGCGGTCTCCGAAGACGGCCTGGCCTTCACGACCGAAGCCGGCATTCGCCTGGCCCCGCAGTCGACAATTCCCCACATGTCGCTGCGGTTGCTGGCTCCCTCGGTCACCCGCCTGCCCGACGGTCGCTGGCGGATGTATGTCGAGGCCCGCGGCACGGCCGACCGGCCGACAGTCATCACCAGCGCGGTGTCGGAGGATCTCCTCAGCTGGGAACACGAGTCGGGAATCCGACTCGAGACCGCCGACGGCCTGGGAGGGCCACGGTTTCTCTGGTTGCCCGATGGACGAGGTCGATTACTGGCCTGTGCTGATGACTATGGTCGGGCAGGACTGCCTGGTGGCACGCGAGTGGGCAAGAACGTCATCAGTGCCGAGTCCAGCGACGGGCTCGAGTTCGTCTTCGAATCCGGCCGACGAATGACGAGCCGGCAGGGCGAATGGGACCGCGTGGGAATCACCGCCGCCCAGTTGCTCGAGCCGACAACCGACGATTCCTCGTGGACGCTGATCTACTCGGCCTGGCAGGATGCTCCTGAGGGAAGCGTTGTCCCGGTTCATCCCAGTGACCCGGCCTCTCTGCAAGCTCCCGACCGGGAACTCGACTTCGCTGCCGCATCGATCGCCGCCGATATTTCCGGATTTCGTTCACGGATCTTCCGGGCCAGATCGGCTGATGGCCTGGTGTTTGACCAGCCCGAGTGCATCCTGGCCGGGGAGGGATACGACGGCGACGGGATCGACGCCGTTCATGCCGAAGACATGTCGGTGATCCGCCTCGGCGACGGACGGCAGCGGATGTACTATGCCGCCTGTGACACCGATGGAACATGGAGAATCGCCAGTGCCGTGACCGGGGCGAGCGGTGACAGCGAGCCGGAGACCTTGCCCGTGTCGACCATGTTCCAGATGCTGGAAGGTCTCTCGCCGCCGATGCTCTTGAGCCCCGACGACGTGCAACAGCAGGGCGAGTCTCCGGATTGATCCGGAAACATTCACGAACCCGTGACAAGGATAAGACGTGCAATCGATCGCGCCACTGGACTGGGCCATCTGCCTGGGCTACCTGCTGTTGGTCATCGGCCTGGGCCTGTATTTCGCCAACAAGCAGAAAGACAACGACGATTTCTTTCTCGGCGGCCGCAACATGCACTGGCTGCCGGTGGGACTGTCGCTGTTTGCCACCACCTTCAGTTCCAACTCGTTCGTCGGGCTGCCGGCCGAGGGTGCCTTCGGCGATTACCACCAGTTGCTGGCCATCTTCTTCATCCCGTTCGTGGTGATCCCGATCACCTGCGTGTGGTTCATCCCCTTCTACAAGGGGCTTGGGTATGACAGTCTCTACGAGTACCTGGAACGGCGATTCACGCGACCGATCCGGCTGCTGGCCAGCGTGATCTTCATGCTGTACTCGGCCGGCTGGATGGGCACGATGCTCCTGGCCGTTTCGCGGATTCTCGATGTCGTCCTGGAAACCGAATCGACCCAGCAGACCCTGGTGGTGATCACGATCGTCGGGCTGCTGGCGACCTTCTACACCGCCATGGGCGGCGTGAAGGCGGTGATCTGGACCGACACGATCCAGGCCTTTGCACTGTTCGGCGGAATGATCTTCCTGTTCACCTTGTTGATTTCCCGGATCGATGGAGGCGTCTCGACCTTCATCGCCAACGGCACAACCGACGGCAAGTTCGAGATGTTCCGCACCGATGGTGGACTGGGAGAACGCAACCTGTTCTCGGCATGTGCCTACGGCTTCTTCGTCTACATGGGCGGGCAATTGGCCTCCTACGGGGCCTTCCAGCGTTACGTGACGGTCGATTCGGTCAACTCCGCCCGGCGGGCACTGGTCATCAAGGGAATCTTCACGCTGCTCTCCTGCACGCTGTTCTTCCTGGTCGGTACGGCCCTGTACGTCTACTACCAGCAGTCCCATCCGGCCATCTACGAACAACTGGCAATCGGTGCTTCCAAGGACCAGTTGCTTCCTCACTTCGTGATCCACCATGCCGGCGGCTACGGCATGACCGGGTTGATCCTGGCGGGATTGTTTGCCGCGGCGATGAGCAGCCTCGACAGCGGTATCAACAGCATGACGGCCACACTGGTGACCGACTGGCTGCGTGGCAGGGAAGTGGGAACATCGACCAACCGCATGCTGACAGGTGTCTTCGGAATCTGCGTGACGGGGATTGCCTGCCTGCTGTCACTGATCGACTCACCGGTCTTTGACATCCTGCTGTCGATCGCCGGTGCCACGCTGGGCCTGTTGCTGGCGATCCTGATGATGGGCATGCTGGTCCCCCGGGTGAACACGACCGGGGTCACCGCCGGACTGGTGGCCGGGCTGGTGGTCTTTGCGCTGATCCGCCTGGTGCTGCCGCTCCTGGACGACGCGACGCTGGAGCAGCTCGGCCCGCTGGCAGGATTGAAGCAGAACACCTGGTGGGACGGCCTGGCCACGTCGATTCCGGCAGTCGTCGTCGGGATCGTCGTCAGCCTGTTGACCCCGCGCCCCGACGAGGACCAGCTGGCGGGACTGACACTGATCGGCCAACGGCCGAACCAATCGATGGAAATGACCCTGCCGGAGGATCAGTCGCCACGGCCCGAGTGAACACCTCGACGGCAATATTCCTCAGACACTGTCGACCCAGTCGGCAAGCAGTTCGAACGATTCGTCGATTTCCTCGAGATCATCACTGATCGTGTCGCTGCCACCGCCGCCACGGACCGTATCTTCGCCACTGCCCCCGTCGATGGTGTCGTCGTCGGACGCCGCGGTGTTGTTCTTGCCGTCATCACCAATGGCAATATCATCGCCGTCGGCTCCGAGAATCGTGTCGCTTCCCTCACCGCCAACCAGCGAGTCATTTCCATTGCGACCGTAAAGGATGTCATCCCCGTCCTGTCCCGTCAGGGCGTCGGCGTCGGCACCGCCGTCGATCCGGTCATTCCCATCACCGCCGGCCAGCATGTCCTCGCCACGCAGCCCGGAAATGGTATCGTCGCCGGGACCACCCCGGATCGAGTCATTGCCGGATCGACCCACCAGCACGTCGCCACTGGCGCCGCCGATGAGCTGGTCATCGCCGCCGCTGCCGATCATCGTCACCGGACCCGAAAAACCACCGGCGTCGAACGTGTTGTCGGAGTTGCCTCCCTTGAGGTAAGCCGACTCGATACCCGACAGGACATCGGTTCCCAGCCCTCCGGTCATCGACGTGTCCAGCAGGACGATGTCCACGTCGGCTTTCTCGAACACGCGGTCGTCGCCGGCCCCGCCCCTGAGAATGTCGTTGCCGCTCTCGCCGGTCAACTGGTCGTCGCCCTCGCCACCGGAAAGGTCGTCGTTGCCGATACCGCCATTGAGCTTGTCGTCTCCAGGTCCACCAACCAGCGAATCCAGGTTGCCGCCCTGGCCACGCAGCACATCGTTGCCCTCGCCACCGAGAATCACGTCACGTCCGGCACCACCGAACATCCGGTCATGATTGGCGCCTCCCAGAATCGTGTCGTTCCCTCCGGCACCACTGAAGAAGGCCCGGCCGCTGAAACCGGTCGCATCGATCTGGTTGTCACTGCTGCCGCCGAAGAGCTGCGCCACCTGGATCTCGGTCAGCGTGTCGCTGCCCAGGCCGGTCAACGCATTGTCGGTGACCGTGAAATTGACATCGGCCGACTCGAACAGGTAGTCGTATCCCGAGCCGCCGTCGATGGTGTCGTCGCCGGGACCACCACTGACAGTATCCAGGCTTGACCCCTGACCGCGAACAGCGTCATCGCCCTCGCCCCCGGAGAGGTTGTCCTCACCACCACCGCCGTTGATCGTGTCATCCCCGGCACCACCAGTCAGGTGATCGTTTCCACCGCTGCCGTTGAGCTTGTTGGCGACGGGGCTGCCGGTGACCGTATCATCACCGTCTCCCGCATTGACGGTGACCGCATTCAGCAGGTCAAACCCGTTGTCCGCGGAAGCACCGGAAAGGTCGACGGTGTCGGACTCGGCACTGCCGGTGACGACGATCGTCACCACCTGGTCGGCCGAAATCGCCGCCAGGGCCGGGTCAGGATTTCCGTTGATCTGCAGGCTGACCAATCCACCGTCGGCGGTGATCGACGAGGATCCTCCGGCGTCCAGAACCAGTTCAAACGCCCCGGTCGAATCATTGAACGTGACCGAATGTTCGTCATCGAGAATCGTACCCGTTGCCGTGCCATCGACAATCGTTGCCGCCTCGGCGTTTGACAATGCCACCAAGAGCGTCTCGATACCCTCCATCTGAACGTCACCGTTGACGTCGACGCTGATGGTGCCGCTGAGATTTCCCGCCAGGATCGTCAGCACACCGCTGGTTGAGACAAAATCAACAGCATCCGTGGCGGTTCCTGCGGTCACCGCGTAATCGACACTGACATCGACAAAACTCGCCTCCGAAAGCGTGGCGGTGAATTCCAGGCCGGCCGTACCGGTGTCGCCCTCGATGACGCTGGCATCAGCGACCGACAGGTCCGGGGTCTCGGTCATCATGAACGGCGAGAGGCTGGAGGTCAGGCCGGTCACGACGTTGTTCACGGTATCGATCGAGGTGGTCCGATCGACCCATTCCCCGTCTTCCTTGTGGAACAGCCTGACCTTGTCCTCGGACTCGAAATCGCCCTCCTCGTAAGTCAGGTTGATCTCGACACCATCTCCCTGGTCAAAATCGGCGGTCGTCGTGATGTCGTAAACCACGTGGGTTCGGCTGCGGAGATTCTCGGGGACATCCTGGTCACCTTCGCTGACAACCACCCGTGATTCGCCCTCGCTTGAGACCTTGCCGATCCGCAGGCTGACACCGCTGCCGAGTGTCACGTCGATCTCGTCGCCGGTCGCGGTGGTTGTCGCCTGTTCGTCCATGAAACGCGCGTCGATATGTGCGAGATTGATGGCACGGACCAGTGGCTTGAACTTGGCCATCTCCAGCCCCGGACGGGCACAGGGGGAATGGTAGGTAACGCCACCATAGATGACATTCACCATGCCGGGCTGTGTCGCGGTCGAATCGGAATCACAACGAAGAAAATCGACCTGGTCGATCGTCTCCAGAACAACCTCGGCGGCCTCGAGACGGAGGGATTCAGTCAGGTGCTTGCCGATTGGCAACTCGAGAACCTCGCGAACCAGCCGCTCGCCCATCGCACGCCAATCGGCGATTTCGGTCATCCGGCCGGTTTCGAATTCCTCGAGCCGATCATCGACCACCTGGACTCGCTCGGGCAACTCCCCTCCTCGACCGATCACGCGATAGGTCGAGGTCTTGTCGACGGGTCCGAGGCCGGATGTGGTCTTGAGTTGGACGGTGTATTCACCAACAGGAAGATCGGCGGGAATGGTGGCAGCGACCGAAGAGCCACCCTGGCTGGGAGTGGCCGGGATCCGGACGATTCCACCGGAAAGTTGCCAGAGTCCGCCGTTGCCAACGAGTTCCCTGGTCGGAGCGGCCCAGGCAGGATTGTCGACCGGTTTGAGCGCCAATTCAGTGATGCCGTTTGCCTGTCCGAGGATCGCGACATTCAACGCGGCATCCTCGCCAAAGAACTTGGCCGGCCGGCCCTCGATCCCGCTGACCTGGGCCTGGAAATCCACCTTGTCCATCTGCAGCAGCGTTCCTTCGACCCAGACCTCGAGATCCCCGATGGTTTCCCCGTCGTCGATATCCAGCGTGACTGAATAGCTGCCATCGAGGTTGTTGGTGACATCACCGGAACCGCTGAACCCGTCGCCCCAACTGACCAGCAGGTCACCGTCGTCCAGTCCGGGGCTGTAGACGGTCCCGTCGGAATTGGTCGGCGTGACCGTCACCACGACCGAATCGTCATCGGGCATCACGACATCGATCCCGGTCAGCTGCGGATCAAATCTCTCGTAGACATAGACCGTACGGGTGACTTCGCGGCTGAACGGCTCGCACAGATCGCTGCAACCCTCGGCCCGGATCACGAACGTGTAGGGACCGGGCACCTCGGTGCTGTCGAACGTGCCCGACCATTCGCCGGCCCACTCCTGCTGGCCGTCATGGTCATGATCCGGCTCGAGATAAACCGGATCCAACTCCATGACCATCTCGTCGATCGTGCCGTGGAGCTGTTCGTAGGCCATGATCATCCGCTGCATCTCGCTGAGTACTTCGCCGTTGGACTCGAGAGGAATGGCTGCCAGGTCGGCCGGCGAGATCATCGCGCCGGCAAGCATGTTGTTGAGATTGGCAATCGGCACGATCGGGGTCATCGAGACATTCGAGTAGCCCAGCGGGACACGATCGTCGCCGGTCAGTTTCACGGTCAGCGGAATCGAATCGCCTGGAACAAAGTAATCCTGTCCCGGGGGAGGATTGTCGAAGTCCGTGTCCATCCTGATCGTGGACTGGGTAATCGCCGAAACGCTGTAGGCGACGGTGTTGGTCCCGTCGTTGTTGACCATCATGGTCCAACTGCCCGCATGTTCCTCTTCGCCGCCAATCGAGAGAGGCATGTGCACTTCCAACAGGCGGTAGGTGTCGGATGCCGTCAACGACACGCGGTCACCGAAGGCAGCGGCGTTGCCATCACCGATCACCACTCCCGAGGGAGTCCGCACCGACAGGTCCAGGTCCTCGGCCTGGTTGTCCCAGGTCAGAACGAAGGTCACCCGCGAGTCCTGGCTGTTGACGAGAATCTCGGACGCATCGATCTCTGACTGGCCACCGATTGATCCGACCGGATCGATGATGACTTCCGAGTCGATCGCGCCGGCCACGGCGTTGACGAAGAACTTGTCGAGGTCCAGGACACTGCCGGTGACATGGTAAAACCCCCCGTCACCGACATTGGCCAGGTCTTCCAGCAAGTCAATGTCGATCCCCGCAATACCGCCTTCCCCATCAGTACCGAAACCGACCGAGTAGATCCGAATCCCGGCATCCTCAAAACTGTCCAGATCGACAGCATCACCGGCAGCGGTCGACAGGTCACGGGGATCCATCGGCGACCCGGCCGTCGGCACACCGTCGGAGAAGAGCACGATGACTTTTTGACGGTCTGAAGGAATGACCTGGCCGTTGGTATCCAAGTCAACCAACAGGTCATAGGCGTCCAGCAGCGCATCGGTCATGTTCGTCGCGCCACCGGCGATCAGATCATCGACAGCGGTTTGTGCAGCCGCCAGATTGCCGGTCTCGATTTCGACCAACGTGTCTCCCACCACCGCGCCATCTTCAAAGACGACATCAGAAACCAAGTTGAACGCGACCTCCGCGATCTGATCGCCTTCGTCAAGCCGCATCAGATCAAGGAACAGGCTGGCGGAATTCTGCAGAACGTCGAGCTTGGTGGGTGTGCCGCTGGACACGTTGGTCACGGTCGACGTCATGCTTCCGCTGCGGTCCATCACGAGCACCACATCGGCCTCGCGGGCCATCTGCAGGAAGGCGATGTTGGTCTCGTTGTTTTCCAGCACGTCGCCATGGGAATTCACGGTGTTGTTGCTGTCGACGCGAACCAGCAGGAAGACATCGTTCTCGATCATGTCATCGAAATCGGCGCCGGCGCCCAGCAGATTGGTGACATCCGCAGCATTGATCTGGACGGTTGTTGACTCCGAGTGGGTGTCACCGGGATTGAGCACGGGGATGGCGTTGTTGGCGCTGGTGTAGAGGATCACGTCGCTGCCGAGTTCGAAGTCGGACGAGAGCAGGATCTCGTACTGCGCAGCCGACTCGCTGACGTCGTCGCCGACGTTCTCAACGGTAAATTCCAGGTCGAGATCTTCACCGAGCGAGCCGATCGTCACCTTGACGTCGCTGTAGGCAACCAGGTCGGCAAGGTCGGGGTGCGGTTGTCCCACGACCGCGAAGTCCTGCGGTCCATCCTGGACATCGAAGCCCGAGACCTGCAGCGTCCAGTGCCCGACCGTCAGGTTGGCGTTGTCGATGTCAACCACTTCAACATTGTTGATGTGGTCACGGCCCTTGCTGGCGACCCAGACCCCATTACCCATCATGGCATTGGCGGGGATGTAGTCGTTGGAGACGGCGGGTGTGGAGGTGAGCGTGATCGAGACGTTGTCAGAGGCGTTGGCGGTGGGGGCGTCCCAACCGGGCTCGACTTCGTCGCGGAAAGGCAGGTCGACCTTGATGTTCGTCCCGGGTGTCTGTGCTGCGGGGGCCACGACATTGCCGGCCGCATCCCGGAGGACTTGTCCCAATTGCCATGGGTAGAACGAGTTGCCGACAGGATCGATCAACTCCAGGTCCAGGTCATTGACAAGCGTGGCGGCCGAAACCGTGTTCTGGATGGCGGCTGCCACGTCGTCCCAGGCGAGCGTGACCCGGACATCGTCACCGGCGTTGATCATGTCCGTATCGACAGCAAAGTCGTACTCGATGACCTCCAGGTGTTGGAGAGAATCCTGGACCATCCTGTTGGGCACCGGAAAACCGTGTTCATCTCGCGAGTCGAGCACCAGGTCGACGGCTGCCTCGGCATTGACCAGTCCCCAGCCGGTCACATAGTCAGGTCCGACAGTGGCTGCGATGAACCCACTTGTTGAGCCGTTGGCAGGATTCGAATCGCTGTCGACATCAACATCGACAAGTCTGTTGGTGGCATCAAGAACCCCATTCGGACCACCATTGACGGTCGTATCCTCTCCAGGATCAAGAACCCCATTGAAGTTGGTGTCTTCAGTCCAGCCCATGGCGCCACTTGCAAGAAGCCCATCACCGTTGAGATCCTCTCCGGGATCCAATCCGAAATCACCGTCGGCATCTTCGTTGATCAGGACGACGTCATCGGATGTCTGTACCAGGATAGCTTTGAGCGTCGCCGGCAGCGGGGGGCTGTCATCAATCGTTGTCGAGAGAGGTGTGCTGTAGGTGTTTTGCCACCCCTCGAGCATCAGTGCGATGACGCCGGCAACAGCCGGCGAGGCCATCGACGTACCAGTCTTGAACACATATGGTCCGACGTCGAGAACACCGTCGCCATTGAAGTCCTCGCCGACGTCCAGAAGACCGTTTCCGTTGAGGTCCTCGTTGTATTCGGTCGAATAGATGTCCGACCCGGGTGCAATGACGTCGGGTTTGATCCGACCGTCGTAGGTCGGCCCCTTGCTGCTGCTGAAATTGAGCCGGCCCAGGTTGGCAACCCAGTTTCCGACCACGATGGAGTTCTTTGTTTCATTCGTGACCGAGAAGAACGACTCCTGATCGCCGTGGTTGCTAAGAGCCGCATTGCCGGCATTTTGTACGGCCTGGCCACCGTTGTTACCGGCGGCAAAGACCTGGGGACGTCTTGGGACCCCAGCCTCACCGCTGATCGCCTCATCCACATTGACGCTGTTTACGTCGTAACGGCCATTCGTCGTGAAGACGTGGGAGTGGTTGCTGAGATCCAGCGAGAAGTTATTGATCGCCGTCTCGAGATCAGCCGGTGGAAGAACAGCAAAGTTAAAGACACCCCCGGTCACGCTGAAATTGAACTGCCCCATGTCAATCAGGCCAGCTTGTGGAGCCATTCCCCGGTACTGGAACGCGGCGTCGTTGTTGCCGTCCAGATCCATGTCGACGGTATTGCTCGAAGGTCCTGTCCCGGCGACTATGCCAGCCACGTGGGTCGCATGAGATCCGATGCTCGCTGACGCGTTGACAGCGCCCACGACCGTCAGGTCGTTGTGCGCCACATCGATGGCACTGCTTTCGTGAATCCCGACATTGACCCCGTTGCCGGTCAGCCCGGCATAGGCAATCGAATTGGCCCCGGCGTTGATCGTTGGTTGCTGGACAGAATCCAGAACGGCATCAGCGTCCCGGTCCTCACCGGCATCAAGAACGCCGTTGCTGTTGGCATCCTCGTCCACGCCAAGCGTCATCCGCGTGGTGTCGTTGGTTTCCAGATGCGGGACGGGGGGACCACCCACCCACTCCACGACGTCGTACTCGGCCACGTCAATCAGGTTTTCCGGATCGATACCGGCCAGCCAACCGGACCGGCTGATCTGCACCGCGCCGTTTGTGGTTGCCGCGAGAATTCCTCCGGCCTCCAAGATGTCGGTGTCTTCGGCAAAGATCACGGTGACAACCAGTGAACCATCCGCATTGACGATGTAGTTGCCGTTCGTCGGGTCGCTGCCATCCAGGTCGAACGCCGAGTAATTCCCCATCAACAGATCCGGATCGACCTTGTCTTCCGGTTCCAGCGGGGTGATCCAGTTGACCAGCCCCCCGATTTCCTCGGGCTCGAGATCCAGTTCCGGTAAGAGCCAGCCAAAAACGTGCCGTCCCGGCAGGTAACTCTGGCGGAAGATCCCGTTGTGCTGCAGATCCTTGACCTCGAGGCAGTCGGGCGTCTCGCTGAAGGAGATCATCGCGTGCTGACCATCGACGGGCGAAGCCGCCAGGTCGATGAGGAACTCGTCCTGCAGTTCCTGGCTGGGCCAGAGGTCCCCGCTGCGAAGGCTGATCTTCTCGGACTGGAACAGGGCGTCGGTCGTCTCGTTGAACGGAACCGTGACCGTGATGGTTCCCACCGCGTCGTGGGCCGGGTTGCCCCCGTCGTCGAGCAGGATTCGAAAACCGGGACCATGTTCCAGATCGGTGGCGGTCACCACGTGGGACAAACTCAGCGGCGACGTGCCCTTGTTGACCGCGTAGGGCTTTGTGGGATCGGGCAGGGCCGGCCGGCGGCGACCGGTCAACACGGCCTTGAGGATGTCGGTGTCGCCGGTCCAGTCCACTTCGATATCGATCGTCCCGGCCGTCGTGACATTGAACAACTCCCAGGGCACATCGAACTCCTCGTCGATCTCGAAGGTCCAGGTCGTCGACTGGGTGGTCACCTGGTCGGTGGGCACCGCGCCCAGGTCACGCGGCGTGCCGTCCGGATCGACACCGTGCAGCGGGTGACCGATGTCAATCAGGGGCGAGAGATCCTCGAGCGAGTAGTCGGCATGGGCCGGATCGACGAAGCCGGGATCGACCGAGACGTTGCCCCGTCGGCCGGTCAGGTCGGGATAGTTGAAATAGTCGGCCCGGTTCCTGTAGAGATCGTTGTGTTCGATGATCGGCACCGGCGCGGTGGTTCCCGCCACGACGTGAATGCCGGCCTCGGCGTATCCCACGATCACGTTGTTGACGATCGTCGGATCGGTGGGCCGGTTGCCGACGTAGATTCCCTGCTTGTCCCCGCGACCGTCGAAGGTGTTGTTGACGATCGACGGACGCGCCGGGGACCTGACAAGGACCCCGTACATCGACTCGGTAATCACCGACCGTTCCAACACGGCCGTTTCCTCGGTACTGCCGGCAAAGACCACGGCACGGGATCGCGTGTTGGTCGGATCGGAGGTTTCGATGGTAAACCCCGAGAACCCCGCCTGTTCGACATCGTCAAACAGAACCGTCCCGGCGGAATCGGGACGACCGACCAGAAAGGTCCCATCCGCCCCGGATCCAAGCACACTCACACCCGTCTTCATCACGATGTTCTCGTAGTATCGCCCCCCGGCCACCTCGACCTGGTCCCCCGGTGCCGCCGCATCCAGTCCGGCCTGGATCGTGGGGAAAGGGTGTTCGACGGACCCATCGGCTCCGACGGCTACCGACGCGGCATCGACATGGATCGCCGACAGCAGCGTCCGATCTTCCAGGCGTTCAACCGCAGGCAGGCGGTGGGAATGTCGCTGGCGTCTTCCGGGAACCACGCGGGACCGAAACAGACAACTCAACCAGGAATCAAGCAACATCGCGGACACTCCGAGTCAGAGAAAATGACGCCTCAAGCCCGAGTCTAACTTGCTGCAATCGACCTCGCCTACCGACTACTCGCCCGAAACAACGCGATTGCGAAAACTTCGCGACAGGCACCGCGAGACCGATCAACGGCGGCGAATCAGCTCGAGCAGATCATCGATATCGTTTGCGACGGCGCTGGGCTGGTTGGTGAAACGAACCGCCTCGACCCCTCGCGACACAAGCGATTCGTCGACGGCACCGGGCCGTGACGAATGGTAGGCCACCGTGGTGTTGGGATCCTTGAGCTGGTGGCCGGTCAGGATGCAGACGACGCGATCGCCGGCGGCGATCACTCCCTCGGCACGCAGCAGGCGGGCTCCGGCCACGCTGGCCGCGCTGGCCGGTTCGCAGCCGAATCCGCCGGCCCCGACCTGGGCCTTGGCGTCGAGAATCTCGGCATCGTCGACCTGCCGCACCACCCCGTCGCAGATGTCCAGTGACCGCAGGCATCGCTTGAGACTGACGGGCCGGTTGATCTCGATGGCCGTCGCCAGCGTCGACGCGGTGCGGTCCTCCTCCTGCATTGCCTGGTAGTACGACGCGATCGTCGCGTCGTCGGTGACGCCATCGTTCCACCGCACCGAGTGCAACTCGAACAGGTCAAACAGCGTGGCCGCCCCGGCGGCGTTGATCACGGCCAGGCGGGGAACACGGTCGATCAGGTCAAGATCCCTGAGTTCTGCCAGCGCCTTGCCAAAGGCGGCGGCATTCCCGAGATTGCCACCGGGAACGACGATCCAGTCGGGAGGTTCCCAGTCGAGTCCTTCCAGGATCCGGTAGATGATCGTCTTCTGACCTTCCAGCCGAAACGGGTTGACGCTGTTGCACAGGTAGATCTTCTCGCGGCGGCACACCTCGCGAACCTGCTGCAGCGCGTCATCGAAGTTCCCCTCGATCTGCAGCGTGTGGGCGCCGAAGTCCAGGGCCTGCGAGAGCTTCCCGAAGGCGATCCGCCCACTGCCGATAAAGACCAGGCAATCGAAGACGCCGGTGGCACTGCTGTAGATGGCCAGCGAGGCGCTGGTATTGCCCGTCGAGGCACAGGCGGCAAGCGTCGCGCCCACCATCCCCGCGTGCGTCGCTGCCGCCGTCATCCCGTTGTCCTTGAAACTCCCCGACGGATTCAGCCCCTCGTGCTGCAGGTAAAGGCCGCCTTCGTCGAGCCCGACAAAACGCTCGACCGACCGGCTCTGCCGCAACATCGTCTGCCCCTCACCGATCGTCACCACGCTCTCCAGCGGGGCAAACGGCAGCAATTCGCGAAAACGCCAGACACCGCTGACGTTGAGTGGATCCCGACGGTCGGCCCAGCGCGACTCGAACTCGCCAAGCCTCGTCGGCACCGGCACACGGTCCCAGTCGTACCTCACGTCCAGCAGACTGCCGCACCCGGGGCAGGCGACGTGCAACTCGTCGATTCCGATCCGGACCCGGCATGACGGCGACAGGCATTCCTGGAAAGCCCACTGGATGTGGTCCCACGAGCGGTCTGACATTTCACCCGACCTCATCGAAAGCGGCCGTGTCCAGCAACCAGGGCATCAGCTCGTGTCCTCGCTCGAACACGAGCGGGGCCGTCCCGGCGGTCACGTCGTCATAGTGGCCCTGGTCATCCGGATTCAATCCGCTTCCACAGGCGGCGATCGGGACGGTGCCGTGTCCGTGAGTCCTGGTACGCAGCAACGTGGGATGATCCGGCGAGATCAGCAACCGGTAGTCCCCATGGCCCTGCAGGCACTCGTGCAACGGCCCGACGATCTTCTCGTCGATCTGTTCCAGCGCCTCCAGTTTGGCCCCGATATCGCCCTCGTGCGATGCCTCGTCGGTCGCCTCGACATGAACAACGACAAGGTCATGGTCCTCGAGGCTGTGGATCGCAGCCTGCCCCTTGGCCGCGTAATCGGTGTCGAGATACCCGGTGGCGCCGTCAACGTCAACGATCGTCCATCCGAGCAACCGGCCGATGCCACGAGCCAGATCGACAGCGGTCACGACCGCCCCTCGCACACCGAATCGTTCGAGAAACCCGGTCAGACGGGGTCGCCTGCCCAGGCCCCACAGCCACGTCTGTGTCGCGGAACCGCAACCGTCGCCCTGGTCTCCTGTCCGCATCGCAAACAGCTCCTCGCTGCGACTCATGAATTCCCGCAGGTCGTCGGATCCGGGTCCGTTTGGCAGGAAGTCGGCCGTCGATTGATCGAGGATATCGTGCGGGGGCGTGCTGGAGGTCGAATCCGAGAAGAGTGACTTTCGGCTTGCGCCGGTTTCAGCGACTGCACCTCCACGTGGTCGGTAGACCAGGAGATTGCGATAACTGACACCCGGAAAGTACTTCCAGGAGGATTCGCTGCCAAGATCCTCCTGCAACAGGCCGATCAGGCGCCGGGCCTCATCGTTGGCAACCTGCTCCGCGGTGAAACTCCGCATGCAGCCATCGATCACGGTGACCAGGTTGCAGCGAATCGCCCAGTCGTCGTCGCCGAGTGCAATGCCCTGGGCGACCGCCTCGATCGGTGCCCGGCCGGTGTGAAATCGAACCGGGTCGTAACCCAGCAGGCTCATCAGGCCCACGTCGCTGCCGCTGGGAAGATCTGCCGGCACGTGGACGGCACGACCGGTAAGCCCCCGCCGCACGACCGTGTCCATGTGCGGTGTCCGCGCTGCTTGCAGCGGCGTCAGGCCACCAGCGTCCTGCTGTGGTTCATCGGCGGCACCGTCGGGGATGACCAGGGCGTACTTCATCGACGTGCGGATGAAACAGGGAAAAAGCGTCGGCAAGGGGCCACACCCACAATTGTAGTGGGGGGGCGAATCGATAGGACCATTGAATCTGACTCTTTGCCGTCGGCCGAGTCCTGCCAGCTGCGCACCCCGGGCCAGGTCACCAGACCATCATCTCCACGAATCGCTCGTTGAGCCTGGCCAATTCCTCCTCGCTCAGTTCCCAGTCGAACGCGGCCCGGTTGTCGTCGAACTGCTCGACCGAATCACTACCGGTGATGACCACCGAGACCTCGTCGCGGGCCCGCACCCAGTTGACGGCCAACTGCGGCATCGAAACCCCGCGTTGCTCCGCCACGTCCCGAGCCGTCTCGACGACCGCCGCAGTCTCTCCCCAGAACACCGCTTCGAATTCCTCCCGGCGTTCACTCCAAAGCGACCCCGGCGGCGGAGGTTCCCCGTGAACATAAATCCCACTGAGCAGGCCGACCTGCAGGGGGCTGAATGCCATCAGGCCCAGTCCCTGGTCGCGAACCAGGGGAAACATTTCCCGCTCCAGGTGACGGTTCAACAGGTTGTAGTTGTTCTGGACGCAGACAAACGGGGCTGCCTGCATCCGCTCGGACAACCAGAGCGCCTTGCAGACCTGCCAGGCCTGGTAATTGCTGCAGCCGATGTAGCGGACCTTCCCGCTGGTGACGAGATCATCGAGGACCCGCAGCGTCTCTTCCATCGGCGTGACCGGATCGAAGCGGTGCAGAAAGTAGAGGTCGATGTAGTCAGTCCCGAGTCGTGAAAGTGAACGCTCGACTTCCCGCAGGATGTTCTCTCTCGAGCAGCCCCCCGCCTCATTCTCGGGACCGCCCTCGGCTCCCACCTTGCTCGTGATCACCAACTGGTCCCGCCGGGTGGCCAGCACGCGACCGAGAATCTCTTCGGAACTGCCATGGGCGTCGGCGGCGTCGGTCCTCAACTGGTACTTGTTGGCGCAGTCGATGAAATTGATACCCGAATCGATGGCATGTCCGATCAACCGCTCGGCCTCGCTCGCCGAGGACTGTCCGCGAAACCCCAGGCCCAGTGCCATCCGGGAGACTTCCAGTTCACTCGAACCGATCTTGACGTATTGCATCGATGCGTCCCTTTCCGGACCGACGTCGGGTCGATCACCTGGCACAATTTCCCCCGAACATCCCTGCCCCGGTCAATTGTATTCTCTTGCTCTTGGATCGGCATCAGTCTTGCCAGACTGTACCGTGGGATACCGGGGAGATCCCTCCGAGAGAGGCAAAACCAGGCCAGCCGGATCAACTCATGAAACGCATCGTCGGCAACCCAACCGTGCCCTTCCTGGCCCTCGTGGCAACACTGTGCTGCAGTGCCGGGTGCAGCGAACGCCCGCCCACTGGCACCGGTGGGGCTCTCGAAAACGACACGGCCGGGTTTGTTCCACCGGCACTCGATGATCCCCGCACGGCGATTTCCGAAACACTCGATGGGTTGGGGTTCACCGAGACCGTCGACCCGCCCGTTGACGTCATGGAGATTGAATCGGGGCGACTCGTGTTCATGATCTGCGACAATTCCCGTTCGGTGTCCGTACTCAACGGACTCCAATCACTGGTTCACCGGGATGGCGAGGACCGCTTCGAAGCGTTCAAGGCGGGCCTGAACCTGGAACACCTCTATTCGGGCCATCGAGACGACCACAACCGGTTTTGCCCGCGACGGTACCCCTTCCTGGTTTGCCGGGACACGGAAGGCCCGTCGTTTTTCCTGATCCGGGTCGCATCGCAAAGTCCCTGGTCCGTCGACCATGTCACCCGCCTGACACCCGCACCGCCACACGCGATTGATATCGAGTTTCGCTGCCGTTTCCACGATGTCGCCAGGTTCGGCACGTTGGGATATGCCGGCTTCTTCTGGGCCAACTACATGCACCAACTCCAGGACGTGGGGATCCACTTTCGTGGTGTGGACAACGCGAACGGGGAAGAGCAGTGGATTCGAGCCAATTCGATGGGCGGGTGGGAGACTGGCACTTACCTGGCGGCCGGTGCCAGCCCGCTGACGTTCGACAGCGACCACAACATGAAGTCCAATCTCCGTTCCTTTGACTACCCTCGCTTCACGCAGCCGTTCCTGTTCTGCCGCGCGGCCAACAACATGGTGTTGATCCTGATGTTCGATCGCCTGCAGTCAGAACACGACGAGATTCGCTTCAGCCAGTTTGCACCGGCTGTGGACTTCCAGTACGTCATCCACGGCTTGAAATCGGAGAAGCGCTACGGATTCCGGGCCCGCCTGGTCTGGAAACCCTGGGTCACAGCAGACGACTGTCTTCGGGAATTTCGTTCCTGGCAGTCCGCACTCCCCGCGGGCAATTGACCCTCGCCGCAACTTCGGAGACCGTGCCAGCCTGGAAGAGCAACTGCCCGTGAGCCGGGAGTTCACAGCTCACGGACAGTCACTGGAGCGGAGAGAGAGGGATTCGAACCCTCGGTACCCGTGAAGGCACACCGGTTTTCGAGACCGGCCCGTTCGGCCACTCCGGCATCTCTCCAGAGTCCACGACGGTTCCACACCGCCGGTGGGCCCGGCAATCATAGTCGGCTCGAGTCAGTCGCGCCAAGGGGCGCCTCGACCGACGCCCCCAGCCTCGAATCGACCCACTCGTCGTCGACGAATCTCCTCCACAACCGCCGCAATGTCGCCTCGGCCCGCTCCGAGGCCGCATCTCGTTCGGCCGGCAACAAAGCCCCTTCCCCGTGAAATTCGAGTCCCGCCACTCCCAGCAGAACGTCCCCGCCAAGCCTTCGCAGATCCTCGTTCACCCGATCTTCCACTCGCCGTGCCCAGACCAGTCCGAACGTGTCACGAAAATCGACCCAGGCCCGATCAAGTCGGCCCGACGATGCTTGATCGTCATCGTCGGGCTGACCGACGTTACCCCGGATTCGCCGCGAAAAGCTTGCCCGGACCAGCGCCAGGACGATCGCCAGTCCACCGGCCAATCGGCACGACGCCGCGGTCCCCGAATCGAGACCGCTTCGAACCCAGGGAGCCATGGGCCAGATCAGCCCACCCAGCCCGACCACCACCAGCAGGACCGGCAGCGTCCAGCGGGTGCCCAGGTAGTTTCCCGCCCCCATCACCAGTACCAGGCCCCAACCGATCACCGTCGGCCATTCCAGAGCGACCGGGCCAAAGACCGTCCCCGAGGTGGCTCCCGTCAGAGGTGCGACGAGTGCCACGCCGGTGACCGGCCATTCCAGCACCAGAAATAGCGGAAAAACGACAAACAGGCTCCAGGCCTGCGCGGCGGGCCGCCGCCCGCCCAGGACCGAAACGGCCGGACAAAGCCATAACACGCAGGCGGCATACCAAAGGTGATTCCCCAGCCCGATCGACGCGGGGTCGACCAGGCTGACGGCGGCGGCGGCGTTGGCGACCAGCACGGCCGCCAGTCCCCACCACCAGGCCGATCTCAGGGACGTCGCCGCCACGCGGCGGCGGGCTCGCCACCACAGTGCGGCGGCGACCACGAGTGCTCCCATCGTCACGACGTGCATAACCGGTTCCACCCCATTCTGACGCACCCGTCACCGGCCTCGTCATTTCCCGAACAGTCAACAAAGCCCCAACTCGCGATTGATACGACTGGCGCCTCCCCCACTGCAACCAGACTAACGGCCCGGGGCCACCGATTCACCAAAAGCACACCAGCCCACTGGACGAAAACATTCACTGTGACATCCGGCAATCCTGTTGGAATGAGGCTGGGTGCAACACGTTGATGAACCCCAATGTTTCGCCTCACACGTGTCACAGATCACGATACCGAAGGAGATCTCCCGATGAAGTGGACTACTGTGATCGCCGCCATGGCGGCTCTGTTCGTTGGTACGCAAACGGCCGATGCCGGCCTGTTCGACTTCCTGCGTCTGAATCGTGCCGCAAAGTGCGATGTCAAGACGGCGAAGCCGAAGTGTGCCAAGCCTTCCGCACCGAAGTGCGCCAAGCCCGCCGCCCCCAAGGTTGCGAAGCCGGCCGCCCCGAAGTGTGCCAAGCCTTCCGCACCCAAGTGCGCCAAGCCCGCCGCCCCCAAGGCTGCGAAGCCCTCCGCACCCAAGTGTGCCAAGCCCGCCGCCCCCAAGGCTGCGAAACCCGCCGCCCCGAAGTGTGCCAAGCCGGCCGCTCCGAAGACGGCAACCAAGAGCTGCGACAAGACGAAGACGACGCTGCTGCCCCGAATTCGCCTTCCGCGGATCCGTCGCATCAGCCTCTTCAACAACTAACAAACGCCTGATGCGTTTGCCGAGTTGAATGCTTAGCGAACACGCCCGGACCGACCCGCCAGGGTCGCCCGGGCGTGTTCCGTTTAAACACTGATCCGAACCATCCAGTCCACTCACTCGGCAAAGCGTTTCGTTCGCTGCACCGGGTGTTACAATTGGCTGCAGGTCCCCACAGAGCCAATGCCGATGCCCGCGCCTCAAGTCACCGACGAGTTTCTCGAGATCCTCGAGAAAAGCCGTTTGCTCACCCACGAGCAGATCGTCGAGGTCGTCGAGGAACTCGACCTCCAGGCCGATGCCGTGTCAGCCGACGTTGCTGCGGCGCTGATCCAGGCCGGCAAGATCACGCGTTTCCAGGCCGATCGCCTGCTCGAAGGCCGACACCGCGGTTTCTTCATCGACCATTACCGCTCCGACCACATCCTCGGCACCGGGGGCATGGGGTGGCTTTACCTCTCCACCGACATCGACAGTGGCAACCAGGTCGCCGTGAAGATGCTGCCGAAACGGCTCGAAGGCGATGCCGGGATGGCGGCCCGCTTTCAACTTGAAGCGATCGCCGGGATGAAACTGAATCATCCCAACATCGTCCGCACCTTCGAGTACCAGCGTACCGAGGGTGTCTACGGTGATGTCTTCTACGTCGTCATGGAACTCGTTCGCGGGGTCAGCATCGAGGAGTTGGTGACGAGAAATGGCCCGGTTCCCTGGCCCCAGGCGTGTGACGTGATTCGACAGGCGGCGTCCGGTCTTCAGCATGCCCACGAGAACGGAACCATCCACCGCGACGTGAAGCCGGCCAACCTCCTGATCGACACCAGCGGGCACTTGAAGATTGCCGATTTCGGGTTGTCGAAGATCGAGACCGAGGCCGACGAAGAGTTTTCTCTGCAGATGATCTTCGGCCACGACTGCCTGGGCACTGCCGATTACATCGCACCCGAACAGACACTGGACAGCAACGCCGTCGACGGGCGAGCCGACATCTACGGCCTCGGTTGCACGTTTTACGCCACGTTGACCGGCAAGCTTCCGTTCCCCCTGAAATCGGCCAAGCAAAAACTCGAGGCCCAGAGAACACGAAAGCCAAGGCCCGTGGCCGGCCTGGTCGAAAACCTGCCGGCCGAAATTCCAGCGATCCTCGAGAAGATGATGGCCAAGCGACCCGAGCACCGTTTCCAGACCGCCCATGACGTCTGCCGGGCATTGTCGCGGTTTGCCTGTCGTCAACCCGTCGAGTTCTCTTTCGAAGACACACTGCGGCGGCGTGCCGATGCGGCGAGGAAGAAGATCGCCGCCAAACAGGCCCATCGGACCGGAGGATCCTCGGTCGTCGCCGGACGGTCCGCCACCGCCCACTCGGCCATCGAAACCACGATCCGCGACAAGACTCGCTGAGTATCACTCGTCCCGCGCGAGTTTTCGAGCTTCGGCCAGCCGCTTCCGCAACAGATCATCGCCGGGCGACAGATCCAGCGCCGTCTCCAGCAGCAGCACCGCTGCGGCCGCCCGTCGCGTCGCCAGCATCAACTCTCCCAGGGACGCGTGCCCCGTCGGCAGATCCGGCCGAAAGGCAATCACCCGGCCAAAGCACTTCTCCGCTTCCTGCACCTGATCACGTTCACGCAGCACACGGCCCAGCCACAACCAGGCTTCGATGTAATCGGGTTTGCGTTCGATCGCCGCCCGGAAACCCTGTTCGGCCCGATCCGACTGGCCGAGTTCGCCGAAGACAAGTCCCTGCAACAACCGCAATTCCGGCGACTCGGGAAACTCCTCGATCGCCCGCACGATCACGTCACCGGCCCGTGCGGCCTGTCCCGAGCCTCCCAACGCCCTGGCCAGTTGCAGCGGAAACCGCGACCGGCCGGGGTACTCGCGGATTTTCTTTTCGAGGTAGGCCACCGCCTGATCCGTCAGCCCCTGGCCCAACATTGTCTCCACCCTGGTCGCAATCCAGTTCGGGTCTCGCCGCAGCAGGATCACTTCGGCGACATACGGATCGTCACTGGTCTCGACCTGCGACATTTGCTCCAGGCGGCGGCGGACTCGCTCGGCCTCCCGGCTCCGCCCCAGCCGAAACAACAGCCGGGCCCGCAATTCCTGGGCCATCCGGTCGTCAGGCTGCAGCCGCGCGGCCTGGTCGCACAAGCCCAACGCCTCGGTATCGGCACCGCCGTGCATCCTCAGTCGCGCCAGGCCCAGCAGGGCACGAACATTTTCCGGTTCAAGATCCTTCGCGCCGGAAAACAGCGACTCGGCTTCCTGGGACCGCCCGGCTTCGGCCAGCAATTCGGCCAGCGGCAACCTTGGCAGCGCCGTGTTCGGTTTCAGCCGGATGGCTTCCCGCAAGTTTGCCTCCGCCTCGATCGGATCCACGTTCTCCAGACTCACGCCCAACAGGTACGGCCAGCGAAACTCGTTGGGATCCAGCAACCGGGCCCGCCGAAACGACACATCGGCGGGCCGATCGAACCCATGGGCTCTCAGCAACATCGCCAACTCGCCCCACGCCAGGGCAGCTTCTGGTTCGGCCCGCACCTTCGCGACCGCGGACTCAACCGCAGCAGCCACCGCGGCGGTGGCACCGGAGAGATCGATCTCCGGCACCCGCGACTCCTCGATCCTCCCCAGCCAATACTGAATCGATACCAGGACCACGAAACCGCAGGTGCCCCAGCACACCAGAGCGACAGGCCGAAAGAACCAGTGACCGCGGGAGGCGACCGTCACAACCTGGTCAGAACCGGGTTCGCTTTTCGGGGCAGCAGTCATCGTGAGATCCCCGTACCGGCCGCCAGTTCACGAACCCGATCAACCGCCCCCCCCACAAACGACTCGCTGCTTCCGTCGGGCCAGTCGATGTCGATCCGATCGATCTCCGTCACCGTTCCCAGTCCAAAGTGAACCCGTGGGTCACTTGAGGAGAGGTAGCTTGTCGCGGGCTGTACGAGTCGCGTCCAGGTCGTTTTCCCGGCAGAGACCCTCACCCGGGCCCCCATCGCCGATCGCCCTCCCTGCTCGGGCAACGTGGCCCGTACGAGCAGCCAGTGGCCGGTTCCCGGGGCCTGGTTGCGATAGATACGGACCCGTCCCGCCGTGTTGGTGATGACGACATCAAGATCACCGTCGTTGTCGATGTCGCCGGTGGCGAGCCCTCGAGAAACCTCGATGTCACCGACCAGCGGATCCGCGTCATGCTCAAACCGGCTGAAGACACCTGTTCCGTCGTTGAAGAACACGTGGTTGGCCTCGGCATAGGCCCTCCAGAATTCCGGAACCGACCGGTGCGGCGCATCTCCCACATTTCGCGTGGTCCGCTTGGCGCGGCCGTTGGCCACGAGCAGGTCGAGGTCGCCGTCGTTATCGAGATCAAGAAACTGTGTCCCGAACCCGGTAAATCCCAGGCTGGTCACAGCCAGGCCGGCCCGGGAACTGGACTCGCGAAATCCCTTCGCATCGATCCCCATGTACAACGCATTGTTCTCACCTTCCAGGTGTGTCAGCAGCAGGTCGATTCGTCCATTCCCGTCAACATCGCCACAGGCAATCCCCATGCTGGCCTGGGGCCGTCCCTGCCTGCTGAGTGCCCCGCCGCGAAAGAACGCTTCTTCTCGAAACGTCCCGTCCTGGCCATTGATCCAGAGGAAGTTGGCGGCATGATCGTTGGCGACGTAGATGTCCGGCCAACGGTCGTCGTTGAAATCGGCACACACGACGCCAAGTCCCGGACCTCCCTGGCGAGCGATCCCGGCAGCGACACTGACATCGGCAAACCGCAGCGGTTGCGATTCGCCAGCAGACGTGGCGCCGAGGTTGCGGAACAGCCGATCCGGAAGACCATCAAAGACCTGTGGTCCGCAAAAATCGTCCCGCCCACGGTTGTCTGGACACTTCCGATCGGCCCGGTGGTCGACGTAATTGGTCGCGTAGATATCCAGCCAACCGTCGCGATCAAAGTCGACCAGGGCAACCGAGGTCGTCCACTGGTCATTCTCGATCCCCGACGCCTCACTGACATCGGCAAATGTTCCATCCTTTCGATTCAGGTAAATCCGGTCGGGGCCGAAGTTGCTGACATAAAGGTCCGGGTAGCCGTCGTTGTTGAGGTCCCCGGCAGCCACGCCCATCCCGAATCCGGCGTGTCCAAGTCCGCTGCTCTCGGTCACGTCTTCAAACTGCCCCTGCTCGACCTGCCGAAACAGGCGATTGACGACCTGGGAATCGGGACTGGGCAGGCCGCGTGCATCAAGTTGCCCGCTGTTGAGCAGGAACAGATCCAGGTCGCCGTCGCGATCGAAATCGAACAACGCCACACCCGGTGCCAGCAACTCGGGCAGAAAAAATCTGCCGGTGGTCCCGGCATCGTGTACGAAGTTGATGCCCAGCGATGATCCCACTTCGGCAAACAGTGGTCGCTGCTGCGAGCCGGTCGACGAATCACTGGTCGTCGCTGCGTTCCGGCAGCTGCTGGCCACTCCGGTCGCGAGGGCCGCCAGCAACACAATTCCCACGAATCGGTCGACAGATGACATACCGGCAGTCTACCACCGCCGTTTTGAAAGTGTCAAAACGGCTGGAAACGGTCTGCAGACAGTCGAGGTCATTCGCTTTCGAGATCCTCGAAATGCGAAACGCATTCCTGCAGGTGCGTCAGCACAGCACCGAAATCACCACCGTGGGCAAGCAGACGGGCCCCCTGGCCGTGCAGTTCACCAAGCAGCTCGGTACCGGCGGGCCGGCCCCAGGCCTTGCCATGTGCCGCGGCCGCGGCCGCGACTTTTTTCGTGGCTTCTTCGAGAGTCATTGCATCGGGACCGGCGTGAGCCAGGCGAATGCCCAGGTCACCGGGTCCCAGGAAGATGCCATCGATCCCCTCGATCGCCGCGATCGCGTCGGCATTTTCTACCGCCTCGGGTGTCTCGATCTGGACGATCAGGAAGGTCTCCTGATTGACCTCCTTGATGTACTCGAGATGATCGGGCAGTGAGAAATCACAGTCGAGACCGGCAGCGTCGATGCCGCGGTTTCCGATCGGAGGAAACTTGACCGCCTGGACCAGCTCGGTGGCCTGCGCGACCGTCGAGACGTGTGGGATCATCAGGCCGGTCGCCCCGTCTTCCAGGTAGCGGTACAGCTTCGTCTTCTCGGTGGTCGGCGCACGCAACATGCAGTCGATGTCGTAAAGATGAAACAGGGCCAGCAACGACTGCACCTCGCGGTCGCCCATGTTCCGGTGCTCCAGGTCCAGCCAGATGCAATCGAAACCGAAATGAGCGGCATGGCGGATAAAGGCTGGGATGAAGTGGCCCAGCCCGCAGATCCGCACGATCTCGTTGTTGGCCAACTTGGCGCGGGTCCGGCTGCGTCGCATGGATTTCCCCGTGTACTGCGAAGAACGGCGGTTTGGGATCGGTCGAAAGTCCGCCCGACGCTAGCGGTTGGTCCGGGGACATGCAAACCCATGCCAGCGGAGATCACGTTGCACGGACCCCGGGTTTGTGTCATCGTAGAGTCAGGTGGAACCGGGGAAGGCGATCATCCAGCCGCGGGCCGACGGACAGGGGACCCGAAAATGCAGAGCAAGCGAAACCTGTCGTCGTTCTTGTTCTCGGTCGGCGTGCACGTGGCCGTGCTGGCCGTGCTGGGCGTCCTGCAGGCGACAATCGTGCTCGGCGATGCGGCAGCGATCATCGAGACGATCATGGCGCCCGAGGAACGTGATCGCGAGGAATTCGAGAAGGAACTTGACGACTCGCAGGAAATCGCCGAGACGATGAACTTCACGGCGGGCAGCATCCAGTCGACGCAGGTCGGTGGATCCAGTGCACCGCTTGCTCAACAGACCAAGGTCGAAATCGACAACGTCATCGACGAACCCGACGTCGAGATCAAGATTTCCGATACGAACCTGCCCGGATTGGACCAGTTGGGAGAGGACCTGGGCGAGTCGGAGGTCACCGGTGAGGTCGGGGCGTTGGTCGAAGGCTATGGTCCGGCCCTGGACAGACTGACCCAGGAATTGCTGCGGCTGATTCGTACTCAAAAAGTACTGGCCGTCTGGATGTTCGATGAATCCGAGAGCATGAAGGACGACCAGGAAGAGCTCAAAGGCAGGCTGCACCGGGTCTACGAGGAACTGGACCTGGTCAAGGACGACGCCGCAAAGCTCAATGGTCGACGCAAGTCAAGAAGCGGCCGGGACGATGATGCCCTGTTGACGGCGATCACGAGTTTCGGAGCGGGTTTCCGCGTTCACACGCCGAAACCAACCAACGATCCACGGCAGATCATGCGGGCTATCGATCGGATTCCGATCGACCGCACCGGCAAAGAGAACATGTGCGCGGCGATACTGTTGGCGTTGAAAAAGTACGGCAAGATGGCCGGCAGCCGAAAAGTCTGTCTGATCATCGTCAGCGACGAGTCAGGCGATGACGGCGACCCGTACCTGCCACCGGGTGTCGATCGGGTCGAGGATGCGTTGTCCGCCCTGCGATCTCACCGCAGCCCGGCCTATATCCTCGGTCGCGAATCCGTGTTCGGCAACTTCTACGCCTATGTTCGCTGGCGGCACCCCCAGACCGGCCGCATTCACCGGCTGCCGATTCGGCGTGGTCCCGAGGCCCCCTCGGCCGAGCAACTGCTCTACGACGGATTCCGCCGCCGCTTCGATTCTCACATGAGCGGCTTTGGCCCCTACGAACAGGTTCGGCTTGTCCGTGATTCTGGCGGGATCTTCTTCCAGTTGCCGCACGAGGAAGAAAACCTCAACGACTTCAAGAGGAAGCAGTTTGCGGCTCTGACAATGAGAGAGTACCTGCCCAACCTTGAATCGAGGCGTGAGTACGTCGGGGAAGTCTCAAAGAGCCGTTTCCGGATCGCGATCCGCGAGGCGATCGCAATGCTCAACCCGTTTGCTCCGCAGAACAAGGCGCTCGAGATTCCCGAGAACGAGCAATTTGTTGTCGATCCCGTGCAGTCGACGACAAAGGTGATTGCCCGAATCCAGCAGATTGCCAAGGTGCTGCAGGTGATGGCCCTGGCCCATCAGAAACTCGAGGCCGTGCGACCGCTGCGCGAAGCCGAACCGTCGCTGCGGTGGCGAGCCAACTACGATCTGATGCACTCGCAGTTGATGGCCTACCGTGTCCGGCTCTTCGAATACGGGATCGCCCTGGGCCGCTTCGGCAAGAACATGCCACGTCTGATCCCCACCGCCAACCCGCCTCACAACCGCTGGGAAATTCGCCACGGTTCCAACAAGCTGATCATGCCCGATGCCGCCCAGGAAAAGGCGCTTGGCGTCACGGCCGACCAGTTGCGACAATTCCACCGCCAGGCACTGCGGCAACTCGTCAGTGTCCAGGAAACGCATGCCGGTACCCCGTGGGCGATGCGGGCCGAGTGGGAAACAACCCGGCAGTTCGGCGCAACGTTTCGGAGTTGGTACCAGCCGCCGCCCAAGCCGCGGCCCAAGACGCCCAACAAACCCAAGCCGATTCCGGTACCCAATCTCTAGACGGACACGTCGCCAGACGGCCCCCCGGCTAGGGTGCGACCACCGGCAGGACGTAGGGCCCCTTGGGGATGACGGCGATACGGGCATCCTCTCCGAACTCCACCAGTGCCTCGGCCACGGCTGTCTCGACCGAATCGGCCGTTTCCACGAACAACTCCGACAGCCGACCGGCCGGTAGTCCGTCACTGACATAGGTCACGCGGGCCTTGCGCAACACCTTGGCCAGTTCCTCGAGCTGCCACTGGTCCATCACGAAGTAGTCCTTGCCGAGGATGCGTTCCATGAAGACCTCGAGGCTCGGATTCTCTTCGAAAAGCTGTTGAAACTCGGCGCTGCCGACTCCCTCGGACAGGCTCGCCGCGATGATGATCCGCCCCCCCTGTTTGACGATCGGCAGGGCACCGATCAGCCCCTTGACCGACTGGTAGAAGGTCGTGTCGAGCGGGTAACCCGCCGAACTGGTGACGACCACGTCGCACGGCTCGGAGACCTCGGCCTTGACCACCGTCTCCATGAATCGCACGCCCTCGAGAAAGGCCTCGACCATATCCCCGGCCACGACGCTGGTGACGCGACGCTCGGCATCGAGGGTGACATTCACGATGAAATCGCACCCGGCCATCCTTCCGATCGCGGTGTTCTCTTCGTGAACGGGGTTCCCCTCCAGCAAGCCACAATCGGCCCGGGGATGCTCGATGAAATCCGGCCCGTGCCAGACCTTCACCGTTTCCAGTGCCGCCAGCCCGGGACAGATCAGCTTTCGTCCACCGGAATAACCGGCCATCAGGTGCGGCTCGATCAGGCCGGTCGTGATCTTCAGGTCGGCAGCGACGTAGCGGCTGTCGATCCAGGCCGGCACGCCTCGCGGCGATTCGCCCAGGTACGTGTGTTCCTCGAGTACCGGGCCATGGTGATTCTCGATCCGGTAATTCGCCGCGATCTCCTCGCCGACCAGCTCGTCCAGTTCCGGCCCCTCGTTGGGCCGATGCATGCCGGTGGCGACCAGGATCAGGATCTGCTCGCGGGCGATTCCAGCCGCCTCGAGCGTCGGCAGCAGGCATTCGAGGATCAGGCGAT
Source organism: Planctomycetaceae bacterium (assembly GCA_002726205.1). GTDB lineage: Bacteria > Planctomycetota > Planctomycetia > Planctomycetales > Planctomycetaceae. Next base: position 100,381 of record PBSL01000025.1, read on the forward strand.
TGGGCACCGGACGGGTGATGTCACAAATCGCAATACAGGCATCCCTGCGGCCGGCGGCCAACTGCGACAACGGCAGGCTGCCGCTGGGGTTGGCCACCACGTCGGCGATCGCCGCCGCCGGATCGGCCAGCGGTTCGGCCGGGCGAATGGCCAGGGGCCCCACCACGTTCCCGGCGGGCAGTTCGACTTCAAGCCCGGTCTTGCCGTAATCCAGTGTCACTCGCATCGTCGTTCGTCTCGCCGAAAAAGGCTGTCGCCACCCGACAGGCCCGGTCCAGTCCTGCCAAAAAGATCACCCCGGCCCAACATAACCAATCAGGGATCGAGGGTCGATTCTCTCTCACCGAAGAGCGTCAGGATGAGCCGTCGCTCGGAGGCGTGGTTGCGGTGTTCGACCAGGTAGATCCCCTGCCAGGTCCCCAGGCACAGCCGTCCACTCGACACGGGAATCGAGAGCGAGCAGCCCAGCAGCGAGCTCTTGACGTGAGCCGGCATGTCGTCGGGTCCTTCCAACGTGTGACGATACGGGAAATCCTCGGGCGCGATCGCGTCGAGCGAGGCTTCAAGATCCCGGGGAACGTCGTGATCGGCGTTCTCGTTGATCGACAGCGATGCCGAGGTGTGCTGAATGAACACATGCAACAGCCCGACGGCAGTCTCTGCCAGTTCGGGAATCGCGGCGACCACCTCGTCGGTCACCAGGTGCCAGCCCCGGTCTCGCTGAGGCAATTTCAATTGTCGCTGAGACCAGCTCATCAGTTCTCACCCTCGACTCCCGGCGCTGACAATCCCGTCTGTCCCCGCCATCTCAGGAAGTGGTCGGCCAGGACGATCGCCACCATCGCCTCGGCCATCGGAACAAACCGGGGCAGCACACAGGGATCGTGGCGACCCGTCGTCTGGATCGTCGTCGGTTCACCGGAAACAGTCACTGTCTGCTGAGGAATCGGCAGGCTGCTGGTCGGTTTGACCGCCGCCCGCAAGACCAGCGGCATGCCGGTCGTAATCCCCCCCAGTATGCCCCCGTGGCGATTGCTGCCGGTCTCGATCTTGCCGGAGACGCCGGCGGTGAAGTGATCGTTGTGTTCGCTGCCTCTCATCGTCGCACACGCAAAGCCGGCACCATACTCGACACCCAAGACGGCCGGCAGGCTCAACAGTGCCTTGCCGAGGTCGGCCTTGATCTTGTCAAAGACGGGTTCACCCAGCCCCGCCGGCACACCGGTCACCGCGATTTCGGCGACGCCTCCCACCGAATCACCCTGTTTCTGGACCGACTCGATCAACGTCACCATCTCTTCAGCGGCGAGATGGTCCGGGCAGCGGACCATGTTCGGTCGGCCATCGTCGAACAATTCGACTTTGGACGGATCGACGGCGGCCGGATCGGAAATCTCGGCGATCACGTCACCGACCTGGACGACGTAGCCGACCACGCGACCTCCGAAGGCCTCGGCCAGCAACCGTTTGGCAACCACGCCGGCAGCCACTCGCACCGAGGTTTCACGGGCGCTGGAACGTCCACCGCCTCGATGGTCTCGAAACCCGAACTTCGCGTCGTAGCTGAAGTCAGCGTGCCCGGGACGATACTTGTCCTTGATCTCGCTGTAATCCTGGCTGCGATGGTCACTGTTGCGGATCAGGATTGCCAGGCTGGTCCCGGTCGTACGTCCCTCGAAGACACCGGCGAGAATCTCGGGTTCATCGGCTTCCTTCCGCTGCGTTACGATCTGACTCTGACCGGGGCGACGCCGTTGAAGATCAGCGCGCAGATCCTCGACCGAGAGCGGTAGCCCGGGGGGCACGCCGTCGATGATCACGACGTTGCCCGGCCCGTGACTCTCTCCCGCGGTGGTGATCCGAAAGGCCTGTCCAAATGAGTTGCCGGTCATACCGAGATTGTAATCGACAGCAGCGGATCCCGGGTCGGAGTCGGCCGTCCAGGTCCCGAGCCGTCCCGATCCCGCCTGCGGCAGGTCCAACAATCGGTACAATCGGTTCAGTTGTTTCACCATCCTGGCCCTCCCGGCCAGTCAAACTCCGACGGAGGTTTCCACGCGGCGAGTGGACTTCAGACATTAACAACGGGACCGCCGACAAGCCGGAGATTCCGGTGGGTTGACGATCGCCGGTTCCGGCAGAACAATCGCTCACCGATACGGTTTCAATCAGCGGGACAATCCGATGTTCAATCAACTCGAAGCCGCTCCCCCCGATGCGATCCTCGGTTTGAACGAGGCATTTGGCCGGGACGCGCGGCCGGAGAAAATCAACCTGACCACGGGAGTCTACAAGAATGCCCACGGCCAGACGCCGGTCCTCTCGTGCGTGAAAGAAGCCGAGCGTCGCCTGCTCGAAAGTGAAGCCTCGAAGGGTTACCTGGGCATCGACGGGCTGCCGGAATTTTCCGGGCGTGTCCGCGAGTTGATCTTCGGAGCCGATCACGAGATCACCGTCAGCGGTCGCGCAACCTCGATCCAGGCCCCCGGAGGGACCGGGGCGCTGCGTGTGGCGGCCGAGTTTCTGGGAAAGGCCTTTCCCGGAGTGACGATCTGGTGCAGCCAACCGACCTGGCCAAACCATCCCGCGATCTTCCAGGCAGCTGGTGTCGAGGTGGCCGAATACGGGTACTTCGATGAAACAACCAACGGGCTGAACTTCGCTTCGATGCTCGACGGCCTGGCCGCGATCCCCGCCGGCGACGTTGTCTGCCTGCACGCCTGCTGCCACAACCCCACCGGTGTCGATCCGACGGCCCAGCAATGGGAACAGGTGGCCGAGATCATCGAGAGTCGCGACCTGTTGCCACTGGTCGATTTTGCCTACCAGGGCTTCGGCGACGGCCTCGAAGAAGACGCGACGGGACTGCGGACCCTGGCACGACCGGGCCGTCGCCTGCTGGTGGCCAGTAGTTTTTCGAAGAATTTCGGGCTGTATCGGGAACGCGTGGGAGCATTGACCGTGGTCACCGGTGATGCTGACACGGCCGGCATCGTGCTCAGCCGTTTGAAGCAGACCATCCGCGCCAACTACTCGAATCCTCCGGCCCACGGGGCCGGTGTCGTGACGACGATCCTCGATGACGACCTGCTCCGCAAGGAGTGGCAAACCGAATTGAATGGGATGCGAGAACGGATCAACGACATGCGTCAACGGCTTGCGACCGGACTCGCCGCGGCGGCACCTGATCACGACTTCACCAACGTGGGCACGCAGCGAGGCATGTTCAGTTTCTCGGGACTCTCGCCCGCGCAGGTTGATCGACTGCGAGAAGAACACGCCGTCTACCTGGTACGAAACGGTCGCATGAACGTCGCCGGGGTGACCGAGGAGAACATCGGCCGCCTCTGCGAGTCGATCGCGACGATTCTCTGACTCTCCAAGCTTCGATCCAACAGATAAAGAATGTTGATTCGATTGGCCGAACAGTCAACAATGTCGGCTTGCCCCTGGTTTCTTCACGGACGTGTTGATGACGTACGCCCGGTTTCGGATCACATCCCGATGGCTCCGCCGCACGTCGGCCGCGATGATCTTCGGATTGATGGTCCTGGGCGGCGGTGGAATAACGGCCGAAAACACTCTCGACTCGGGACGTGCCGTGGGACAACCGATCCCCTCGTTCTACGTTCGCGCCGTCACCGGGCCGCTCCGCAACAAGTCGGTCTGCTATGTCTGCCGCAACGGCAATCGCCCCTGCGTGATGGTCATCTTCCGTGACCTCGAACCGGGCCTGACCGAGTTGCTCAAGCAGATCGACAAGGTGGTCGATCGCAACCGGGCGGTGGGGCTAAGGAGTTTCGGTGTGCTGATTTCGAAGCAGCCCGCCAAGGCAATTTCGAGGCTGCAGACACTGGCCTTCGACAGGAAAATCACGCTCCCACTGACGGTCACCACCGATGCGGTGTCGACACCGTCGTGTCAGAAGATTCACCCCCAGGCCGCTGTTACCGTAGTGTTGTACCATCGCCAACGCGTCGTCGGTCGCTTCGCCTTTCGCTCGAAAGAGTTGAAGACGACCGGGACGAAGAACGTTCTGGCCGGTATCCGACGACTGCTCGGCGAGTCCTGAACTGACAATGACCGACTCGCCCCAACCGCTCACCGCCAGCAAGCCTCGACGTGGATCCCTGAAGGTCCTTTTCCTGACGGTCTTCATTGACCTGGTCGGGTTCTCGATCATCTTCCCGTTGTTCCCCGACATGCTCGAGCATTATCTCGAGCACGATGGAGTCGACAGCCTGGTCGGCCGTCTGGCGGCCTGGCTGCAGGGACTCTCGGGAACCACCGATCCCGAATCGCAACGGCTGTACACGACTGCACTTTTCGGGGGCGTTCTCGGCTCGCTGTACTCGGTGCTGCAGTTCATCTTCGCCCCGATCTGGGGCCGGCTCTCCGATCGTACCGGCCGGCGACCGATCCTGTTGATCTCGATCTCCGGTCTGGCGATCGCCTACGTCGTCTGGGCCTTCGCGGGGTCCTTCCTGCTGCTGGTGATTTCGCGACTGCTGGCAGGCCTGATGGGTGGCAACATCTCGGTGGCAACAGCGGCCGTCGCCGACATGACCGGCACCCGGGATCGGGCCAAGGGGATGGGAATGATCGGCGCCGCCTTCGGACTGGGGTTCATTCTCGGACCGGCCATCGGCGCCATGCTTTCGGGCATCGATCTTTCCGGCAGTCTTGCCGGGCTCAACCCCTTTTCCGCCGCCGCGCTGGCCGCCGCGGGACTGTCGATCGGCAATCTCGTCTGGGTCGCGCTGCGATTTGAGGAGACGTTGCCCCCGCAGGATCGTGGCAGCAACCCGACTCACGCCCGGTCATTGAATCCGCTGAAGCTGTTCACCGGTGACAACCTGCCGCCGGGAGTCGCCGCGACCAACCTGGTGTTCTTCCTGTTCCAGATCGCCTTCGCGGGCATGGAATTCACGCTGGTGTTCCTGGCCAAGGAACGCCTGCATTACACCGCCCGGGACATGATGTGGATCTTCATTTTCATCGGCGTCCTGATTGCCCTGGTCCAGGGCGGGGTTGTCCGGCGAATCACGCCGCGGTTCGGTGAGCAGCGGGTGACGCTGTGGGGCCTGGTCATGCTGGTCCCCGGACTGCTGATGGTGGGCTGGGCACAGTCGACGTTCCCGTTTTATCTCGGGCTGGGCCTGCTGGCCGTCGGCAGTGCATTGGTCTCTCCCTGCCTCTCGGCAATGGTCTCGCTCTACACGCCGTCGGACCGGCAGGGCGAAGTACTGGGCGTCTTTCGTTCACTGGGAGCGCTGTCGCGTGCAATCGCCCCGATCGTCGCCGGCCTGGTGTACTGGAAACTCGGGGCCAGCTGGCCGTACTACGGCAGTGCCCTGGTCATGCTGGTACCGCTGCTGCTGGCCACCCGCTTGCCGTCACCCCGCCGTGATTCCTCTCCGGAGATGGTCCATCCGGATCGGGAAACGCTAGCGGTAGACGAACCACCAGCACAGCCCACACAGCAACGGGAAGACGGCGAACAGCAGCAGGACGACCGTCCAGCCTGACCGTCGATTGTCGGGCCAGCGCCCCATGGCCTCAGCCTCCACACTCCTAGCCAACGACGTCGGGGTCTTGTTCGGGCGTGGCCGGGTTGTCCGGGTCGAACCACTCGTCCTTGAAGACGATCCGTTTGCGGTGCTTCATGGCGAGGTTGGCCGTCAGGGCCATGATCGCATCGGCCATCGCCACCACACCCCCACAACGCAACCTGTTGTCCCGTGGTGACTCGTTGCGGACGCAGTGGCAGAAGTGTTCCATCTCCTCGGTGTACCCACGGCTGACGCTGGCGCCCATGGCGCTGGAAGCGACAGCGGCGGCCGACGTCGGTGCCAGGCTCGCGCTGGCATCCATCACCGGGCCACCCTTGCCCTGGATCACGTGCAAACGCTGCTCGGTGCCGCCGGCACCGCTGGACGGGCTGCCTTCCTTGAACAGCAACGCCTCCTGTTCCTGCTTGACAATCAGCGTCCCGCGACTGCCCAGCAACATCTCACCGTAACTTTCCAGCCGATTCGTATTCAATGACGAGTACGTCACGACCACCACGTCGTTGGGATTTTCCTGGGCATGGTAGTTCGGACCGGGGAACTCGAACGTTACGTAAATGTGATCGTCGATCTCCCGGATGTCTTTCTGCTTGTCCCGGGAACCGACGTTCTTGACACCGTAGAAGTTTTTCCCGCCGTAACCCTGGACGGCCAGCGGATGCACCTTGCCCAGGAAAATGCTGCAGGCATCCAACTGGTGACTCCCCAGCTCGGCCATCAGGCCGCCACCGGTGCGGTTGTACAGACGCCAATTGACGAGTTCTTCCATCGACTTGTAGTCGTAACTCGTCAGCTTCGAATCCAGCGAGGCGGCATCATCGGGGTGGATCGACTTCCGCCAGCTGTCGCGGCCGGGGAAGCTGTTGTTGCGATGCCACTGGGCACGGATATGGCGAATGTCGCCCAGGATTCCCTGCTTGACCAGGAAGTTGGCATTGTCATACAGCACGCTGTAGTGCCGCTGATGGCCAACAGCCAGAAAACTGTCCGTCTTCCGGGCCACCTCGATCATCTGCTTGCATTCCTGGATCGAGTGAGCCATCAACTTCTCGGTCAGGACATGCTTGCCCTTGTTCATCGCCTCGATCGCGATCGGGGCGTGGTGAGAAAGCGGCACGGCGATCACGACTGCCTCGACATCGGGATCGTCGAGCAACTGGCGATGGTCCTCGTAGACCTTGATCCGGCTGGCCTTGGGCTTGCCGAGTTTCTTGTTCAAGCCGACACGGCGGTCGTTGCCGTCGCCGGTGAAGGCCCGTTGCCGGTTGGTCGGACGCAGATCGGCAATCGCCACGATGTCCATGTAGGCTGGAGGATGCTCGGTCAGCAGCACGCTGCCCTCATCACCGGTCCCGATGAAACCGACCTTGACCGGATCGCCCTTCAACGCGCTGTAACCGAAATAGGCGGCCCCCAGTCCGACCGTCGCCGACGCGGTCCCCTTGATGAAGCTCCGCCGACTCAGCGCCACCGCCTCCTCGAACGGTTCGTCTCCCGAGCGAGTTGCCGCCAGGGCCTCGTTGAAGTTGTCGGTTCCCGTCTGAATTTCCTCGGGTGTCAATTGCATGACACGCTCCTCATTCCGGTTTCGGCTTGTCGTCTGTCTCGTTCGAGTGGTCCACGTCGACGACGTCCCCATCGGTTTGCACCGCGTCGCTCTCTTCTGTTTCCGCCGGTTCTTGATCAGCGGCCCGCGTCTCTTCCGGCGACGAATCGTCTTCGGTTGTCGTCGAGTCGGCAGTGGTCCTGGTCTTCAGTTTCAGGGGCAGGTGACCAACCAGGGCGTCGATCCCGAACCAGCGACCTGTCGGCAGAAAGGCCAGGGCCAACAGGGCAATGATCTCGATCAGGTTCTTGTTGACCCACAGGCTGTGCTCGGGTCCGGGTGCCGGCGGAACGCCCGGCCAGGGAGGCATCGCCAGGTAGAACATCAGCAGCAGGCCGGCGCCGCCGACAGCCGCCACGCGACTGCACAATCCCAGGATCAACAGCGCGCCAAGTACGGTCAGTGACCACATGGTCAACGCGTCGATCTGGTCGATCCGCGTCGCCGGCATCTTGATCGGACCACGGAGCCGCTGTTCATCGGTCAGCAGTTTTTCTGCCGCATCGACCAGTTCCTGTTCCAGGCCCCGGATCGGTCCGATCAACGAGGTCCTGATCTCGATGGTGTTCCCGAATCCGGGAACCGCCAGTTGGCCGACGTGATCGTGCTGGAATCCGGTTTCAGCAGCGGCAAGATCCTGCTCGTAGCGTGCCAGTTGCTTGCGATAGAGTTCGATTTCGCCGAGGCGTATTTCCATGGGCACATCACTGCCACGTTTCCGGATCGTCAGCCCCGAGCGATCCGGGTCACCCAGCAGCGAGGCCCGCAGCCGCTCCTTGAAACTCAATCGCGACGCCCGGGCAAACGCGATCTTGAGCGCGGCCTGGTACTTCCGGGCGGCGTCGTTCCCCTCCCGTCGTTCCGGCGGGGGATTCTCCTCAATCGGAGCCAGGGCCAGCGCCGCGTCCCGTTCCCGGGGTGTCAGATGAAATCGACCGTCGATGATCAATCGCCCGGTCTCGGCCTGGAATTTCAGCCGCTTGGCCAGCGTCCCCCGGAACTTGACGCCCTGGGGAAGTGCCTTCAACGCAGCACGAAAGTCCTTGGGCCCATTCAGCAGAACGTCGAGTCGCCTGACCTGCTGCTTGTTCAACCCGTGATGCGACACGAAGTGGGATTGCCAGGTCTCCCATCGCGTCGTCACCCACTCGGCGTTCAACCAGTTCTGTTGGTCGGCATCGCCGGTCATGCCGCGAAAAACCTTCCGCAACGGACCCCGCGCGTTGCGGAGATACCCGGCCGATGTCCACGGCTTGGCCGTCGACTGCGTCTGGATCTTCCAGAGGCCTTCGTAGAGAAACTGCCAGCCGATGGCGATCCGCAGGACCACCAGCAGGATGCAGGCCCCCAGGATCTTCCCTTTCCAGTCGTTCAACGTCTTTTCCTATCCCGGCGGTGCCATCCCGCCGGGGCAATCCGGTTCAAGACACCGACTCGAAAAACAACACCTCATCGGAGATACCACAGACAACCGGTTCAAGTGTCTGGCCTCGACGAGGTGGTGGAATCAGCAGTGCGCCGACTCCGGGACAATTATCGCAGTAGGCCCGTGCAAATTCGACCCCTCCCACGAAAAACGCTGTCGAGAGTGCATCAGCCTCGGCTGCCGTCTCGCTCAGAACCGTCACCGACAACATGTTCTCGACCGGCCAACCGGTCCGGGGGTCCAGAATATGCCCCCAGCGGCTTCCTGCTGCCCGAAACGACTCGACTCCCGACCCGCTGGTCGACATCGCCGTGTCCTGCAGGAGCAGCGTGGCCAGTCGTCGTGTCGGAAACAACGGGTTGCGGATTCCCACCGGCCAACCGGCCAGTTGCTGGTGTTGTCCCCGGGCCAGCAGGCTGCTGTGGCCGCCGTGAGCCAGGAATGCGTTGATACCACGTTGCTCGAGTTCGACGGCGATACGATCCAGGGCAAATCCCTTGCCGATCCCCCCGAGGTTGATCTCGACACCTGGGCGGTCAAAACCGACGCTGCAGGTTTGGGAATCCAGTCGAATGTCGTCCAATCCGCCGCTGTCCCTGGCCTCGCGAATTTCCAGATCCTGTGGCACCCGTCCCGTCTCCCGCGCCTCACGCCACATCGCGACCAGGGGACCGGTGGTGGGGTCAAACGCGGCCCCGGTCCGTGAGGCGATTCGACAAGCGAGCGATACGACCTCGAAAAGTGTCTCATCGAGAACAACGTCGCCATCAGCAGCCCGGGCGTTGGCCTTTGCCAATGGGCTTTCGGGACGATGAACCGTCATCAGTTCTTCCAGTGAATGAACTGTCTCCAGGGCCGACGACGCCAGGTCCAGTTGACCGCGGCAGCCGGCATCCAGGTACACGGCAAACTGGCAAGCCATCGCCCGTGTCTGAATTCTCAGCGTGTCACCCGCGCGAGGAACCGAAACCGCCTCCAACGAGTCAGCCTCCGACTCATCGAGCCGTTCATCTTCGCCGGGCCCGTTGACGACACGTTCGTTGGCCACCCGACCGGCCAGGAATTCTCGCCGGTTCCCTGCCTTGCCGTCGGGCAAGTTCATGAACCGGGAAACCCGGCCATGTAGGGCAGCGTTGCGGCTGCCCGGCGAACCTGGTCCCCGGTAGCCAGCAACTGGCTGAGAAAATCCCAGTCTCCCGACACCAGTGCCGATCGGGCACTTGAAGGGATCCGGGAAGGGGCACTGGTTTGCTCCCAACGGACCTCGTTATTCTCGAGATCGACGGTGACCGTCACTGCCGGGTCCCTCTCGACATCGCCGACAAGAGCCTCGAGTCGTTCTCGATCCAGGGTGACCGCCGGAATTCCCAGGGCGGTACAGTTCCCGAAGAAGATCTCGGCGAACGACTCGGCCACAATCGCGATCACTCCCCAGCGTGACAGGGCCTGCGGGGCGTGTTCGCGCGAGGAACCACAGCCAAAATTGCGACCGGCCACCAGTACCCGGGCCCCTGAAAAACATTTCTGGTTGAACGGGTGGTCGTCATCCTGCAGGCGGTCGTCCTCGAAGGCATGCTCACCGAGACCATCGAAGGTGACACATCGCAGGAATCGTGCGGGGATGATACGGTCGGTGTCGATGTCGTCGGCCAGCAGCGGAATTGCTCTCCCCTGCAGTTCGGTGATCTGATTGGTCGACATGGGGGAGGTCTCATTGTTGGTGAATGATCCAGGATCCGGAAAATCGTGTTCGGCCTCTCAGGAAACGGTGTCCCATTGCCGGACATCGGTCACTCGTCCCTGGATGGCTGCGGCGGCAACCATCGCTGGACTCATCAGCAGCGTTCGACCGGTCGGGCTGCCCTGCCGGCCCTTGAAGTTCCGGTTGCTCGACGAAGCGCACATCTCCCGCCCCTGCAGTTTGTCGGGGTTCATTGCCAGGCACATCGAGCATCCCGCGGCTCGCCACTGAAACCCGGCTTCGGTGAAGATGCGATCCAACCCCTCCTCCTCGGCCTGTGCGGCGACCTTCTGCGAACCGGGAACAACCAGGGCGCGGACACCAGCGGCAACCTTCTGACCGCGGGCAATTGCAGCCGCTTCCCGCAGATCAGAGAGTCTCGAGTTGGTACATGACCCGATGAAAGCGACATCTATTGCCTGGCCACAGATCCCCTGGCCCGCTTCCAGTCCCATGAATTCCAGGGCCTCGGTCACTCCCGCGCGCTCCTCGACCGGGTACTCGCTGGGCCCCAGGATCGTCTCACCAACGCCGACCGACTGGCCCGGATGAATTCCCCAGGTGACGGTGGGTTCGATCATTGAACCGTCGATCGTCACGTGGTCGTCAAACGATGCGTCCGGGCTCGATGCCAGGCTCAGCCACCAGGCTGCCGCTCGTTCGAAACTCTCCCCGGACGGCACCGCGTCGCGGCCTCGAAGAAACTCAACGGTTGTCTGGTCCGGGTTGACGTACCCGCAACGGGCTCCGCCCTCGATACTCATGTTGCAGACCGTCATCCGCTCTTCCATGGTCATCGCATCGAAGACCGAGCCGGCGTACTCGTAGGCAAAACCGACCCCGCCTTGAACGCCCAGCCGGCGAATGATCGCCAGGATCACGTCCTTGGCGAAAACACCCGCGGCCAGCGAACCGCTGACCTCGATCCGTCGAACGCGTGGACGATTCATCGCCAGGGTCTGGGTGGCCAGTACCTGGGCAACCTGGCTGGTCCCGATACCCAGTGCGATCGCACCGAAGGCCCCGTGGGTACTGGTGTGACTGTCACCGCACACGAGCGTGATACCCGGTTGCGTCAGTCCCAGTTCGGGGCCGACCACGTGGACGATGCCCTGGCGACCGTCGCCGAGATTGAGCAACTCGATCCCGAACTCGTCACAGTTCGTCTCGATCGCCAGCATCATCTCTTCAGCCATCCCGTCAGCAAACGGCCGGACCTGGTTGTCGGTGGGGATGATGTGATCGACGGTCGCAAGAGTTCGTTCGGGGAAAAGCACCTTCAGGCCACGGTCACGCAGCATCGCAAATGCCTGCGGACTGGTTACCTCGTGTACCAGGTGCTGACCAACGAACAACTGGGTCTGTCCCGACGACAACTTGCCGACAGTGTGCAGATCCCAGACCTTGTTGAATAGATTTTCAGTGGACACGGACAAGTCGTACTCGGGTTAAACCCTCGGAACTTCGGCCTCGCTGCGACACCTCGATCGCAACACGCGGACCGGCCATTGTAGCAGACGTCCCCGGCCGTTGTGAGCAGTCGCAGCCGTTGTCTTCAGCCCAAACGTGCTCTAGAATTTCCCGTCTGGTCTCCCCACGCACCTCCGCCGGGAACACTGCCGGTCCACCCCCCGAGCTGACCACATCGGTTGTCCGCCGGGGGCTGCCGTCGAAGCGAGACCGGTGGACCCGGGATTGTTTTCAAGATTGCAAGACCATGTTCGAAGGCATCACCAAGGGTCTGAAAGGCGCGCTGTCGTTCATAGAACGATCGCGGCTCACCGAAAGCAACATTCACGAGGGACTCGGACAGGTCCGCGAAGCGTTGCTCGAGGCCGATGTCAACTTCGACGTGGCCAACGACTTCATCGACCGGGTCTCGGTGCAGGCAGTCGGCGACCGGGTACTCAAGTCGATCCGACCCAGCGAGCAGATCGTCGGCATCGTTCACCAGGAACTCGTCGAGCTGATGGGGCCGGTCGATGCGTCGTTGCCAATCCAACGTGACGGGCTGACAGTGCTGATGCTCTGCGGACTGCAGGGCAGCGGCAAGACGACCACTTGCGGCAAGCTGGCACGGATGCTCAAGGAACAGGGCCACCTGCCGATGCTCGTCGCAGCCGACCTGCAACGACCCGCCGCCATCGACCAATTGCAGGTCATCGCCGAACAGATCGCAGTCCCCTGCTACACCGAACCTGCCACCAGCACCCCACTCTCGGTCTGCCAGAATGGACTGAAGGAAGCAAAACGGAACCCCGAGATCGGTGTCGTCATCCTCGATACCGCAGGCCGATTGCACGTCGATGACGAATTGATGGGGGAGCTGGAACAACTCGACCGCCGCATCCAGCCGCACCAGGTCCTGCTCGTCTGCGATGCCATGACTGGCCAGGACGCCGTCAACAGCGCCAAGGCTTTCAACGACGCGTTGGAAGTCGATGGAGTGATCCTGACCAAGCTCGACGGCGACACCCGCGGCGGTGCGGCGTTGTCGGTCAAGGCGGTCACCGGTGTCCCGATCAAGTTCATCGGCGTCGGGGAACAGTTGGACCGGCTCGAGGAGTTTCGTCCCGAGGGAATGGCCGACCGGATCCTGGGAATGGGCGATGTCGTCGGTCTCGTCCAAAGAGCCCAGGAACAGATCGACACCGACGAGGCGTTGGCTCAACAGCAGAAGATGATGGACGGCAAGTTCACGCTCGAGGACTTCCGCAAACAGATGCGAATGATGCGGAAGATGGGGCCGATGCGTGAAATCATGAAGATGATCCCCGGCGTTGGTGGCATGGTCGACGACAACCCGGACATGGAAAACCCCGAAGAAGACCTGAGACGGATCGAAGGAATGATCGATTCGATGACACCCCACGAGCGCAATAACCCCGAACGGATCGACCGATCCCGACGGAACCGAATTGCCAAGGGCAGCGGAAACCCGCCTTCAGAAGTCAACAACCTGCTCAAGCAATTCGACGCCATGTCGGGCATGATGCAGCAGATGGCAGGAATGGGAGTCAAAGACCGGATGCGGGCCGTCAAGGAAATGTCCGAAGGAGGGATGCTCGACCCAGGCGCCCAGGTGCGAAAAGAGAAAACTCGCAGCAAACGGGGCTCCGTCGATCGAGACCAGGTCCGCAATCGTAAACGTCAACAGAGAAAGAACGCCCGGAAAGCTCGAAAACGGAATCGCCGTTGAGTCGGCGACCTGTCACACTAGAGAGTCACTGATCAACAACAGAAACCTGCCCCAAGAAATACCACTCGCACAACTTGCGGACAACGACAGAGGAGAATCGCGTGGCCGTTCGAATTCGACTGAAACGACTGGGACGACGACATCGCCCCTTTTACCGTGTCGCGGTCATTGACAGCCGCTCGCCCCGTGACGGACGGACGATCGAGGATGTCGGACACTACGATCCGATGGTCAAGGACAAGTCACAACGCGTGACACTCAACATGGAACGCATCGACTACTGGGTTTCCGTCGGTGCCCAGCCAAGCGACAGAGTCGCCGTGCTGATCGACAAGGTCAAGACGAACCGGTTCGGTACCGCCAACGAGCCGCCGCCGTTGACCGCCCCGAAAGAACTGCCACCACCGGAAGAACCAGCCACTGAGGAAGCGGCCACCGAGGAAGCGGCCACCGAGGAAGCGGCCACCGAGGAAGCGGCCACCGAGGAAGCGGC
>PBSL01000026.1 GCA_002726205.1 Planctomycetaceae bacterium
GCTGGGTCGGTGTTGCCGTGATGGTGTATGCGGCCATCTCGCTGCTGGTCACGATCGAGAACTGCTTCAATGTCATCGTCCGCGCGCCCGTTGGCCGCCGCTGGACCCGTCGCGTGCCGCTGTACTGGTTTGTACTGACCGTCAGTCCGTTGGCGGTCTTCGCCTGGTATTCGGTCAACGGTTGGTTTGATACATGGATCGCATCGGTCGAAACCTGGAACTGGCTGTTGTACCTGGTCTTGCTTGGCTGGAACCTTCTCGGGGCCTGGCTGCTGATGCTGGCCGTCTACACGCTGATGCCCAGTAGTTCGCCCCAGTGGAAACCGGCCGCTATTGGAGCGGCCGTGTCGGCGATGCTGTTGGTGATCGGCTTGCGAGGATTTGGTGCCTACCTGAACAACGCCTTCACGATTGGCCAGCTTTACGGATCACTGGGGCTGATTCCGTTGTTCATGTTCTGGGTCTACCTGATGTGGCTGGCCGTGCTGTTTGGCCTTGAAGTCGCCGCGATCCTGCAGGCGTTGCCGGGGCGGCGACTGGAGGAACTTGAACGAGAACGCAAGGCCGAAGCCCTGGTGGATCCGGCGGCCGTCATGGGCGTGATGGAGGTGATCGGCGAGCGGTTCATGCTCGGCCAGTCGTCGTCGTTGGTCCAGTTGTGTGAACGGACCGGGTTGCCCGAGGTGGCCGTTTCCAAGATGTTGTCGGGGCTGGCCATGGAAAACCTGGTCCACCGCCTCGAGGGCCCCACCGACACTGTCACGCTGGCACGATCCCCCGACCAGATCAGTGGTGTCCAGTTGCTGGAAATCGCTTTTCGGCTTGTCGATTACGGGGACGCTGGAACCGGTTCCGCATTGCTGGCCCGGCTTCGCCAGGCGCAACGGGATCTGATTGACCAGACGACACTCGCCGGACTGGTCACCGAAAACTAGGACCCGGACCAGCATCTACATCGAGATGGCCTGTATCGGCGACCCCGACATCGGTCGGGCCATCGTGCAGCAGCCAACCGGGGAGTCGAGATCACCATCCTCTTCTCTCGCAACGCCAACTCGGTGACGACATCAACTGGCGGGCGCTGCATGGTGTCTGCCGGCGGGCCGCGGACTGCTAGAGTGTGATGTCCGGGCCAAAACCGATCGTCCCGGGCACGGCGAGATGACCGTCGATGTAGGTCAGTGGCTGCGCGAGGACGTCGTCGGCGTAGAGCCCCGGGCCGACCAGGTCGCTGGGGAGGGTCAAGCCACGGATCGAGGCGGCCAGCTGGATCTGCGCGAGTGTTCCCGGCCCCATCTCGACGGTACTTCCCAGCAGCAGGCCCACGCCGGCGGTTTCGGCCATCTGGGCGATTTGACGGGCCGGGTGGATGCCGCCGCAACCGGTCGTGGCAATGTTGAAGTAGTCGAGTGAGTCGTGCCGGATGTAGTCCAGGGCGTCGTCGGGGGTCACCACGTGTTCGATCAGGGGCACGTCGACCTCGCGCCGTACCGAGGCGATCTCGGCGGCATCCCGGCCACCGACGGGCGTTTCGACTCCGGCAATGTCGAAACGGGCCAGGCGAGCGATGTTGGCGACCGCCTGGTCGCGGTTCCAACCCCCATTGGGGTCGATCTTGATGCTGGCTCGTGGCCCAGCCGTCTCGCGCATCACGGCCAGGCGTTGCTCGTCGAGGTCGATGTCGACTCCGACTTTCAGCTTGAAGGCCGTGAAACCCTCGCCGCACTTCCCGGCAATCTCCTCGCGCAACAATCCCAGGTCGTCACGGATGAAGGCCACCCACGAGATCCGGATCCGGTCGCGCCAGCGGCCACCCAGCAGACCGCAGACCGGCGTGTTGGTGGCATGGCTGGCCAGGTCGTAGCAGACCATGTCGAGGCCGGCGCGGGTCAGGCGGTTGAGCGAGGCACCCGCCTGGTCGGCTGGTTCGGGAAACAGCTGGGCCCAGTCCGCGTGCAATCGTGCGATTTCGATCGGATCGCGACCGACCAGGGCCGCGGCCACGCGTTGCTGCCAGTCGGCCGTCCCGGGCACCTCGTCGGGTTCGATGTCCGAGATTTCTCCCCAACCGACGTGGCCGTCGTCGGTCGTGGCCCGGATGAACAGAAACGGCGAATCTTCGACGACGTCACGGGCACCGCCACCTTCCCGGGCGATTTGGGTCGCGTAGCGGCGGGTGACCCGGTAGGGGAACAACTGGACGTCGGTGATTTTCATCGATCAGGTCTCCGCGGGAGGGACTCGCTGCTAACGTCGCGACCGGGTCGGCAGCGGAGCTTTTACCCGGGTTCGCCATGCCTGCAACGTCGCGAAGAGACTGTTTGCGACGTCGGGCTGGTCGGCGGCCAGGTCGCGGGTCTCACCGATATCACGCCCGGTGTGGTAGAGCTCGCGGCGACCATCCTCGAAGAACTCGATCAGTTTCCAGTCGCCCGAGCGGACTGCTCCGGCCGGCGTCGTCCGCCAGGTTCCCTTGCGGGCATTGGCTTGCAGGTAGCCGGGAAAATGCCAGAAGAGCGATCGGTCCGGAAGGGACCCTCCACGCAACAACGGCGTGAAACTGACACCGTCGGCGACCTGGTCGGCGGGCAGGGTCGTCCCGGCGATCTCGGCGAGCGTCGGGTAGAAATCGACCGTGATGATCGGTGTCGAACAGGTGGCACCGGCACGGGTCTGGCCGGGCCAGCGGGCGATCAACGGGACGCGGATTCCTCCCTCGTAGAGCATTCCCTTGCCACCTCGCAACGGGGCGTTGTCGGTGATGCTGCGTCCGGTCGATCCTCCCAGTGCCCCGTAGCCGCCCAGGCCACCGTTGTCGGAGGTGAAGATCACGACGGTTTCCCCGGTGAGTTTCAGCTCATCGATTGTGGCCAGGACACGGCCGACGCCAGCATCCATCGTCTCGACCATTGCCGCATACTTCGGATTGCCGTGCCCACCGGCGGGTTTTCGCTTCGCGTACTCGGCGGCCAGTTTCTGCTTGGCCTGGATTGGCGTGTGGACGGCATAGAAGGGCAGGTAGACGAAGAACGGCTTGCGGGGAAAATGCCTGACGTGTTGCCGGATCACGTTGGCCGCCTCGGTGGCGAGGCGGTCGGTCAGATTTTCGCCCGGGGGACCGTCCTTGAGTTGAGGGTTCTTGTAGGGGGAAAAATAGCCGCCGCGGGGCGAGCCGGTCTTGTTGCCCCCGAAGTTGATGTCGAATCCCTGCTGCCGTGGTCCGGCTTGCGGCGGCGGACCGAGATGCCACTTGCCGAAGTGGGCGGTCGCGTAACCGGCCGACTGCAATCGCTCGGCCAGCGTGAGAATGCCTGTGTCGAGAACGGTCCTGTTGACCACCGGGATCAGCTTGCGGAACTTCGCCTGGCCGCGCGCTCCCGTGCTGACCGTGTAGATGCCGTGACGGGGCGAGTACTGCCCGCTCATCAGGCAGGCCCGCGTCGGGGCACAGTTGGGGCCGCAGGTGTAGGCGGCGGTGAAACGGATGCCGGTTCTTGCCAGGCGGTCGATATTCGGCGTGCGGTAGTAACCGCTGCCAAAGCAGGCCAGGTCGGTCCAGCCCAGGTCGTCGGCAACGAACAGGATGATGTTCGGCGGTGAAGCGGGGGCTGTCGGTGCAAGCAGGGCAACGGCGAGGGCCAGGAATCCGAATCGACGCAGTGGGCTGGTCATCATGAAGGCTCTTCGAAGCGGTCTGTCCGGTCAAACTCCCGCGATCGGTCGCTGGCTACTTGTTCGGCTCGAGCAGGTCGATGCCCTGCCGGTCCTTGCGGATTCGCAGTCTCATGCCCCAGATGGCGGTTTTCTGCTGCTTGCCCCGGGGGTCGTAGTAGACCATGTAGATCGTGGAGTCGGGCAACTCGGTTCCGATGCCGTAGAGGTAGACGGAGTTGTCGATCGGGAAGCCGCGATCGGCCTTGGGGACCGTCCAGGTGCGACCGTTGTCGTCACTCCAGGTGATCTGCAGACCCCCGGTTGCGTGCCAGCCGAAGATGCAGACGATCGTGCCGTCGGCGAGTGTCAGCAGGCAGGGGGCAACCATCTTGATGCCGGTGTCGACGGGACGAGTCCAGTGCCGGCCCTCGTCGTCGGAGAATGCCAGTTCTCCGTTCGGGCGAGCGATCATCACGATCCGTCCGTTGCGGGTCCGGGTGATCGCCGGCTCGTCCAGGGCGCCGCTGGTTCCTTTCAGCCGCGAGACGAATTGCCATGTCTTTCCGCGGTCGTCGCTGCGATAGACCCCCAGTTGTTCGTGGCTGGTCCAGGTTTCCTTGCCGTAGGTGCTCAGCAGGATACGGCCCCCTGGCAGCACCACCGGCTTGCCGCACATGCGGTCGTAGTAAGCGAACGGTGATGGCATGTAGGTCGGACGACTCCAGCTCCGGCCACCGTTGGTCGAGCGAATCGAGGCGACGCGGCTGTTCTTGTTGCGGCCCGCCGGTGGCTTGTCGTAACCGTACCAGTTGTCGATCACGAAGAATGTGCAAACGAGCGTGCCGTCATCGAGTTCGACCAGGCACGGGTGTCGGTCGTCACCGGGAGTGTCCACGAGCGTGGTCGGACGGGTCCAGGTTCTTCCCCCGTCACGCGACCGGCACCACAGGGCCCGGCCCCCGGTCGGCGCATCGATTTTCTCGGGGAACCCTCCCTGGATGTAACTCTTCAACAGATCGGGCTTGATGTCGATCGGCGTGGGGAACGATACGTGCCAGTAGCCGGCACTGAAACTGCAGACCAGGTCACCGTTGCCGAGCCGGATCACCGATTCCCAGCCGACAAACCCGGTGCAGCCGGGATAGGCGGGGTGTTGGTTGACACCCGCACCGGTGATCTTTTGTCGCATCTTGCGGAAATCACCGGTCGAGGTGTCCTTGACGACCCGGACGGCAAATCCGGGTTCGGCCCCAGCGGCTTCGACCCCGGGCCAGCAACTCGCCAGCAGCAACAGCGACAAGACGGTGCGCATGACGGGGGATTCCCGGAGAGTGGATGGAGACCGGCTCGCTGGTTTCAACCGAACGTTCAACCGGACCGGCCAACGTGGTCGCGGACCTTTCCGGCGACATCATTGAATGACTGGATCATCAGCGTGACATCCACGCCATAGCAGATCCAGTCCAGGCCGTAGTCGGCCCATTGGCAGACGGTCGCCGGGGCCGACCCGATCGAGACGCCGGTCGGGATGCCCGCGGCCTTGGCGCGTTCCACCACATGGCGAACCGCCGCTTCAACTTCGGGATGTCCCGGTTGGCCCCGATGACCCAGCGAGGCCGACAGATCCATCGGTCCAAATGCCAGGCTGGTCAGTCCCGGGACGGCCAGGATCTCGTCGATGTTCTCCAC
Organism: Planctomycetaceae bacterium; assembly: GCA_002726205.1. Taxonomy (GTDB): domain Bacteria; phylum Planctomycetota; class Planctomycetia; order Planctomycetales; family Planctomycetaceae. Next base: position 5,344 of record PBSL01000026.1, read on the forward strand.
CGCCTCGGCCTGCTCGACCTGTACGACCACCATGATGTTCGCGTCGGCCTCGTCGCAGAACTCGATCGCGTTGCGGCGTCCGTAGTCGAGTGGCCGCAAGGGGCCGAACCCGCGTTCGCCGTGGGGGGGGTAACGGCAGGCCGAAACGGCCCGGCGGACGTCGTCGGCGGTTTTCGCCATCGGGAAAATCACGCCGTCGGCTCCCAGGTCCAGCACCGGCTTGACCCGGACCGGGTCGTTCCAGGGCACGCGGACCAGCGCGGCGGTGTCGGTGCCCTTGAGGGCCATCATCCCGGCCTTCACGTCAGCCAGTGACAGTGACGTGTGTTCCAGGTCGATCCAGAGGACATCGACGTCTGGGCCCAGTGCCTCGGTTGCCTGGGCATCGGAAAGACTGATACAGGTTCCCAGGCAGAGTCGGCCGCTCTGGATCTTCTCGAGAAATGGATGCATCGGGCTGGAGGTCTCCTCGTTGGGTTGGTCTGGGCGAGCCGACCAGCATACCCCACCCGGTCTCGTGGCGTCAGTCAGTCGCCGAACGACTGTCGAATCGGTAGGATGCCGACCGTGGGTTGCCGATCAACCAGGTCCTCCGCGAGATCCAGGAAAGAGAGAGACTCATGCGTTTTTCCGCCGCGTCCGTTGTCCAGGGCCTTTTTCTCTGTGCAATCGGCCTGTCAAGCGTCGTTGCCGCTGAACCGGGAGCGGGGAAGATCGGTCCCCACGACTGGCCGTGGTGGCGAGGTCCCTCGCGGGACGGTGTCGCCGCCGACCGGGCCGCGCCGGTGAAGTGGTCGGCCAAGGAAAACGTGCTCTGGAAGTCCCCGGTTCCCGGTCGTGGCCATTCGTCACCGACGATCATCGGGTCACTGGTCGTGATGCAGACAGCCGACGAGACCAAGCAGACCCAGTCAGTGATCGCCTTCGATCGGGCCTCGGGTCGCCGGGCCTGGCAGACGCGGATCAACTCCGGCGGTTTCCCCGAACGCATCAATCGCAAGAACACCCACGCGTCGACCACCGTGGCTGCCGACGGAAGCCGGTTGTTCGCCGTGGCCTTTCACCACAAGTCGATTCACGTCACCGCGCTGGACATGGCCGGGAAGATTCTCTGGCAGAAACAGATCGGTCCGTTCGTGCCCGACCAGTACAAGAACGGCTATGCCGCCTCGCCGATCGTTCATGGATCGACGCTGATCGTCCTGGCCGAGTGCGACGGCACCAGTTACATGGTCTCGTTGGACCGGGTCAGTGGAAAACAGAACTGGCGAACGCCCCGGCCCTCGCGGATCAGCTATTCCTCGCCGGTGCTGGCAAGGGTCGCCGGTCGCAGCCAGGTGTTGATTCCCGGATGCGACAAGGTGGCCGGCTTTGATCCGGACACGGGCAAGCGGTTGTGGGCCGTCGCTGCGACCACGATGGCCACCAGCGGCACCATGGTCTGGCACAACGACCTGGTCTTTGCCAGTGGCGGCTTCCCCAAGGCCGAGACGGTCTGTATTCGTGCCGACGGGTCGGGCAAGATTGTCTGGAAGAACCAGCAGAAGTGTTATGAACAGTCGATGATCGTTCACGACGGTCATGTCTACGCGATGAACGATGGCGGGATCGTTTTCTGCTGGCGGGCGACCGATGGCCAGGAGATGTGGAAGCACCGCCTGCGCGGTCCCGTCAGTGCCTCCCCGATTCTCGCCGCCGGGAACATCTACATCAGCAACGAACGGGGCATGACGTATGTCTTCAAGGCCTCGCCGTCGAAGTACACCCAGGTGAGCGGAAATCAACTGGGGGATTCGGTTTTTGCCTCGCCGTCGATCTGCGGCGGCCGTCTTTACACCCGGGTCGCTCATCTCAAGGCCGGCCAACGACAGGAGCTCCTCTACTGCATCGGGAACCGGGCGGCCGCATCACGCTGACGCTGGGCGTTACGAATTCTCGGCGGCCGGTTCCGTGAGTGGTACCGAGAGAAAGACGCCGAACTCGACGGCAAAATTGATGGCGATGCAGGCGTGCACCCGGCCCTGCTTGTCATCGAAGACCACCCGGTCGCCGACCGGGTACAGCGGTTGGTGCCAGGTGCCCGGATGCAGGTTGACGCCGAAGGTTCCGTCGCAGTAGTAGGCGATGAAATCTGCGGGAGTCACGTCGTCGCCGGCCGGGGCCAGCAGGGCCACGTACGGGGCTCCGTCTCGTGGGAAAAACACCTGCCCACCGTCGGGGTGGTAGTTCGCCTCGCACACCAGCACCCGCGAGACATCGGTTGGCTCGATGTCCCCGGATGCCGCCGCCGGATCCCCGAACCAGCCGGTGATGTAATAACCGTCGACGGCGTGGTTGCGGCCCAGGACCAGTTGTCCCTGGCGGTACACCTCGAATTCCCCGCTCGTCACGCCGCCCTGGTCGCCGGTTCCGGCGACGACCGGTCGCCAGCCTGCCGTTGGCCAGGTCACGATTTCGACATCGGCGGTCTCAAACGACGGAGCCAGGCTTGCCAGTCCGGTCAATGACTCGGCCGTCGCCGGTACCAGTGGGACGTCGACAACCGAGATTTCAGGGTCGTTGATCGAGGGGATCTGATCGATCGGGGCTGTCAGGGAAGGGGTTCGGTGGGGCATGCTGACGGCTCACAATTGTGGTTCATTCTTATTCCAGGAGTGTCTCGATTTCGCGGCAGAGGCAATCCAGCGCGGCGCGGGTTCCCTGGACGAACGGATCCTCTGCGGCGGGGACGTGAGTGTCGGCGTAGCCTTCGAGGATTCTCTCGCCCCGCTGGTCGTCTCTGCTCTTGGAGAGGAAAACATCCTCGGCGATCTTGCGTTCGCGATCCTGCAGGTCGGAAAGCATTGCGGCGATATCGGTTCGGCCGACGAGGATCTGCCGCTGGTGTTCCCACCGCGGGTCATCGGAGGGTTCCTCGAGCAACGCACTCGCCGCGGGACAACGCGCGGTCAACCCGGTTGTCTCGAGCTGCTGTTTCAGGCCCCGCAAAGCGTACCACTCGATGTAGAAGCCGTAGGCCTTCACACCATCGTCGACCGCCGAGCGTGACATGCGGTTCTTTCCCAGGCCCTCGATGTCGTGGTCGAAATAGAGATCCTGGACCGTGGCCTGTTGCAGTCGCCCGAGGGCGACCTGCATCAACCCGACCGTCTCGGGGCGGAAGACGTCGAGCGAGGCGTCGGACCGTTTCGTCCGGTCCCGTTGCCGGTGTTTTTCCTCGTTTCGTTTGACCATGTAGATGTTGTGTAACAGGACCCAGCCCGGAAACAACTCGTTGATGGCCGGTGACCGGCCGGCGACGACCGCCGATGGTGTGTTGATCAGGGAGAAGGGGAATTCAACGCGTTGCGGCAGCGTGGTGACGCCGGCGGCGATGATCGAGTAGGGACTGCCTGTGAAATCGGCGGGGAACTTGACGAGGCAACCAAGGCCGAAGAACAGGCCCTCGCCACAGCGGATCGACTGGTCGGGGGCGCGGCCGGTGTGATTGGATCCAACCTGGGCCCCGGCGGCGATGTTGCCCCGTCCCCCGGTCCAGGTTGCCGCAATCAACAGCGAGCGGTGATGGGCCGCCACGAATGATCCCAGCAGCGATGCGGTCACCTCGCCCTGCGAGACACTGGAATTGGTGCCCAGGATCGATCGAACGACCGAGGCATTGTTCTCGACGACGGTTGCCTCGCCCAGGACCGAACTGCTGACCACCGCTCGGGTGGAAACGCGGCTGCCCCATTGCAGGACAGAACCGCTGATGCACGCCCCGTCGGTTGCCAGCGTGGGCTGTTTTGCGGTTGAAAGCAGCGAGCTGTTTTCGATTAACTGGGCACCACGCACCACGGCCGATCGGCCAATGTAAGAGTCGACGATCCGCCCGGCGTCCCTGATCACCGCCCCCTCGTCGATGATCGTCACCGGGGCGTCGATCCCCCGGAGATAGTCCTCCACCAATTCCTGGTAGTCCTCCCCCAAGCCCCGCTCGTCGAGACAATCGACCAGTTCCCCGGCAATCGCGGCTGTCAGCTCGGCATAGACACCGATTTCCCTGTCAGCTGTCTCACCATCGACCGGCAGTTTCAGGTCGCAGCCGTAACGTGATGACGAACCGCCGCCGGTGACACTGGCGGTCTGAAGGATTGCGGCTTCACGGGCAAGCAGCGTACCGGAGATGAGGCCGACACGGCTGACGACCGCTTCGTCACCGATCTCGCAGTCCTGCAATGTCGCGTCGTAAACGCCAGTCGGCAGCGTCGGTCCCCCGTCGAGTGTCCGTGGGGTGCCGGAGAAGCTGCCGAGAACGACGCGGCCCAGGAAACGGTTGTTGCGAACGTGTCCAGGCGTGAAGTTGCTGCCAACAAACACCGACGACCATGCCTGGGCCTGGTTGCCCTGCGACTCGAGTTGTTCGATCTCGGGACTGGTCAATTCGCGGGGCTGTTCGGTGAGAACCCAGCTGGTTGCTCGTCCGACGTGTTGGTTGACCGTGGCGACGACGCCGAGAAGATCCGAGTCGGCCATGGCGACCTTGATGGCCGACAGCAACCGGGTCCGGGAGGTCTCGGACGGTGTCGGGCGATCGCTCACGTTCAGGGGGTCCTCGTCGGAGTTGTCAACGAAGTGGTTCTTGCCAAGACCCGAAGGGATGTCAAGGGCGGGAACAGTGGAGGCTGGTTTCGCTATAATCATCGGCGCGTTCAATCATCGAGGTGGGACACATGCGAAGCGGTTGGATCAACGTTGCCTGGATTCTGGTTGTGCTGTTGGTGGGCCTGGTTGGTCGAGCCGAAGCCGAACCTGCCGAGGAGTCCGATGGCGAGTTTCGGCCCGGCCTGGTGGCTGCCTACACCGCAGGAACGCGCACCGTCGAACGGATCGATGATGACATCTCCTTTGACTGGGGCCCGTCGGCAGCCGACCAGCGATTGTCGACCGGAAAATTTTCGGCCCGCTGGAATGGCCAGTTGCTGGTTCGGCAACCGGGGCGTTATCGCCTGCACGCCTTCATCCGTGGGAAGATCAGCGTCCGGATCGGCGACCGCGAGGTCCTTCGAGCCGAGGCCGACAAGCCGGGATGGCACAGTGGTGCCGCTTTTGAGCTGGCATTTGGTGAAAAACAGCTGTCCGTCGAGTTCGTCAAGACCGCCACGACGGCCCGTGTGATGCTTTGCTGGTCGTCGGACAAGTTTCCGCTCGAACCGATCCCGGCACACCTGCTGTTTCGGCCGGCCCCGCGAGACGATCTGGACCGTGTCGAAGTTGGTCGCGGGCTGTTCACGGCCCATCGCTGCAATCGCTGTCATCAGCGGGAAAATGAGATCGTCTCGGCACCGGGGCCGGACCTGACCGCTGCCACCACGGCGACCGATCCGGCCGCGCTGGTGACACGGATCGTCGGCGAGACACGATCGACGGATCACGCCCGCATGCCCCGGCTGGGTGTCTCGCCGGCCGACGCCGCCGCGGTGGTTGCCTGGCTGTCCGCCCGCGGACGACGCGTCGCACTGTTGGCCGGTCCGCAGATCAAACAGAAGGATCGCAAGTCGTTTCTGGCCAGCGGGCATCTCCTGTTGCAATCGTCTGGTTGCCTGGCCTGTCACCGAGTCGGGAAACGCGGTGGCCGAGTCGCTCACCCGGGGCCGGAACTTTCAGAAGTCGGGCGACGACGTTCGCCGGCCTGGCTGTGGACGTGGTTGAAGGATCCGGCGCGATTGAACCGCGATCACCGGATGCCAGTCATCGCGATGAACGATCTCGAACGATCTCAACTGGTCCTGGCACTGGCCTCCCTGGGCGGACCGTTCCGGGCAAAGACAAACAGCCCGACCGCCGCTGCGGTCAAACGAGGCGAAGCGGTCGTCCGCGCGGCGATGTGTGCCCGTTGTCACCGTCTCCCGCTCGAAAACGCGACGGCGGTGGAGCGAATCGCGGACCTGTCGGGTCCGGCCAGGGACTGGCGGTCGAGTTGCCTGGGCGAGACGGTCGATCTCAAGAAACGGCGGCCCGCCTACGGTCCGGCGTTGAACAAGGCCGATCGCCTGGCGATTCTCGCGTTTCTCGCCTCACGTACCGGCCCGAAACTCTCGGTGGCCTCGTCATTCGAACGGGGTCAGCGGGTGCTGAGAGCACGGAATTGTCTGTCCTGCCACGAACGGGGAACCGGCCGGGGCAACGCCGCGTTGGCCGGGACCGTTTCGCAAGAGATCAAGGAACTGAAAGGCCAAAGCCCGGCCCTGATGCCGCCGTCGTTGACAGCCGTCGGGGACAAGCTGATCGACAAGGCTCTCGAGGCGGCAATTGCCGGCCGGCAGAAGACGGTGAGAATGCCGTGGCTACGGATCCGGATGCCGCAGTTTGTCCACGCGGCTGAAGATCAACAGGCCCTGCGAGACTACCTGGTTGCCCATGATCGAATCCCGGATTCTCCACCGGAAGTCCCGGTCGTGGCTTCGAGAAAACAGGACGAGCGGGTGCTGGTCGAAGGACAGGAACTGATCGGAGCCAAGGGCTTCAGTTGTATCGCCTGTCACCGGGTGGGGAATTATCAACCCAGAAACGTGGCGCTGGGAACGCGGGGATCGGACTTGATGGGCCTGGCCGGTTGGTTGCGGCGCGAGTACTTCCTCCGCTGGTGCCGGTCGCCGTTGAGGATCGTTCCCGGGATGGAAATGCCGTCCTACATCAAGGCGGTTCCCGGGGTGCTTGGTGATGATGCCGACCGTCAACTGGCCGCCACCTGGGATGCTCTCAACGACAGCCGCTTCCAGCCGCCGACGAACCCGACGGCCGTCGAACAGTACCTGGTCGTCTCCGAGGGCCAGTCGCCGCGGATTGTGCGCGACGTGTTCACCAATCCCAAGTCCAACGGCGGTGGGTCGGTGGCCCGTGCACTGGCGATCGGTTTTCCCAACGGACACAACGTGCTGCTGGATCTCGATCGTGCGAACATGACGTCGTGGACCTTTGGCGATTTTGCTCGCCAGCGAACCCAGGGCAAGAGCTGGTTCTGGGACATGGCCGGGACGCCGGTAATCAGCGGCGGTCAACTTCGTTCGGACCTGGTGCTGGTCGCAGTCGATGGGCAGGGAGAGCCGGTCCGAGTCCACCGCCCTGAAAAAGACCCCGTGACGGCCGCCCAGCTGATCGGCTACCGGCAGGACAACGCCGGGGCGGTGGTCGTGGAGTACCGGCTGCGGTTTCGAGCCAGGGGGAAGGACAGGAGAATCCGGGTTCGCGAGACGCTCAAGCCGATCGACCCAAAGGAATCGGCCGAGGGGACCACCGGCTGGGAGCGGGACGTGTCGGTGCGACCCGATCCGCCGCGGGGCCGCCAGACGCCGGCCGGGTTTTTCGCCGGACTGGCCGTTTATGTCGGGCGGCCGACCGCCGCTGCAACACTGGGACAGGCGACGGTCACCGCCTGGGAAAAATCCGGCAATTCAGCACGGCTTCGTGGCCGCCGGGACTGGCGGTCACTGCCCAAACAGGGGGCCCAGCAGTTCATCCGCCTGGCGGCAGCGACCTCCCAAAGAATCCTGCTGCGGTACACCTGCAAGCTGGAGGCCAAGCGACTGCCGTTGAAATCGCCGAAGATCGATCCGCTGCGGCCCGAGCCGGTGACGACGGTGCCCGGGTTCGAGGGCGTGAGATTGGCTCTGCCGCGGTCGATCATGCCCACGGGGATCACCTGGAGACCGGATGGCACACTGGCGATGACCTCGCTGAAGGGACACGTCTATCTCGCCCGCGATACCGACGGGGATGGACTCGAGGATCGCCTCGAGCTGTTCGAGGAAGGACTGGCCGCGCCCTATGGGATCCTGGCCGACGGCGATGACCTGATCGTGGCGCACAAACCCGAGGTCCTGCGACTGCGGGACACCGACAAGGATGGGCGGGCTGATGTTCGCGAAGTCCTGGCGACCGGATGGGGCTACAGCGACGACTATCATGACTGGACGTGCGGCATCGTGCGGGACGGCAAGGGACGCCTGTACGTTGGACTGGGCAGCAACTACTCCCAGCGCAACCGCGTCGGAGCAACCAGTCGCTGGCGCGGCAAGGTGCTGAGAATCTCGTCTGGCGGCCGCGTCGAACCGGTTGGTCATTCGTTTCGTTACCCGACCGGACTGGCGATCGATGCCGCGGGACGGATCTTTGTCAGTGACAACCAGGGCGTGCAGAACACGTTCAACGAGATCAACCACCTGGTGACCGGTCGCAACTACGGGGTGCCGAGTCGGTTCGAAGAGAAACACGCCTCGGCGGCCGTGCCACCGGCGATTCACGTGCCGCATCCCTGGTCGCGCAGTGTCAATGGCCTGGTGTTTCTGCCGGGAGACTTCGGGGATCCATCGATGATCAACCACGGGATCGGTTGCGAGTACGACAACCGGTTCCTGGTCCGGTTCACCTTGCAGGAGGTCGGGGGCGAGATGCAGGGGGCCGTTTATCACTTCAGTCGTCCCGGCGTCGGTGCCGGTGGAAAGAACTTCGTCGGTCCACTGTGCAGTGCGGTCAGCCCGGATGGTGACATTTACGTCGGGAACATCTTCGACAGCGGATGGCTGGGCGGACGCAACACCGGCACGATCACCCGGCTCAGGCAAAGTCGGAACCGGCCCAACGGCCTCCGCGAACTGACGGCGGTGCCCGGGGGATTCCTGTTGAAATTTGCATCGGCCGTCGATCGAAAGACCGCCGGCCTGGCTCAATCGTATTCGGTGTCGGGCTACACGAGGGTCTGGAAGGGGGGATACACCACGACCGATTCCGGGCGTCACAAGGCGACGGTTCGCCAGGCCACCGTGGCCGGGGACGGACGCAGCGTGCTGCTGGCCGTCGAGGGACTCAAGAAACGGCACGTTTACGAGGTGACCTGTGCTAGGATCGGCAGCGGCGGTGCCCAACTGTGGCCGGCCACCGGTCACTACAGCCTGCAGCGGCTTCCCGTGAAGGCCGCGGCCGATCGAAGCCGACCACGACGGTCGCAGCAGGAGATCTCGACGAAGTGATTTCACCGACCACCGAAGAACTGGTTGCCTTTCTCGACGAGCAGTTGCCCGCCGAGCGGATGGCGGAGATCGAGCAGGCGTTGCGGGATGACGAGAAGTTGCAGCACCGCCTTGCCGGAGCCGTCCGGCGGCAGAATCCCGGCCAACATTCGGTGGGGGCCATCTGGCGCCGCCGCCACCTGAGTTGTCCGAGCCGCGCCGAGCTGGGCAGTTTCCTGCTGGGGGCCGCGACCGAGACGGTGGCCGCGTACCTGGATTTTCACTTGAGGGTGGTGGGCTGCCGGTACTGCGCGGCGAATCTCGAGGATCTGCGGGACGCTTCGGAGTCGGCCGCCAGCGACGACACCGCCAGCAGGCGTCGCCGCAAGTTCTTCCAGTCGTCGGTTGGCCATCTGCAGTCGGACTGAAAGAAGCCGGGCCGCCGTCTAGCTGCTTTTGCCGGGCTTGGGTTTTTCGGCCTTCTTTTTCGCCTTTGCCGCCAGCAACTCGTAGTGCAGTCGGCCGACCTGCCACATGTAGTGAGGGCCGAAGCCGGAGCGAGGGCCCCAGGTGTTGGCGACAGCCTCGCGGAGGTGGGCGAGCGCCTTTTGGTCGCGGTCATGGATGGCGTGGTCGAGCCCGATGTAGAGCTGGGCATAGAACAACCGTTTTTCCCGCTCGGTCTTGTCGATCTTTGCCGAGGTGATCGACGCCAGGATCTTCTCGGGAGTGGTCTTTCCGGCGAAGAGCCGGTAGACCGACGGAAACGGCTCGCGGTCATCCTTCTTGTACTTCAGCAACCCCTGTCGTGCTCTTGCCAGTCCGTAAGCGCGGGCCTGTGAGAAGAACCGCCAGATGCCGTTTTCCCGATCGACATCGTCAAACGAGTTGTAGATCTCGAACTGGTGAGCGGCTTTCTTGAACGTCCCCGCATAGAACCAGGCGATTCCCCGTCGCCAGTGCGGCGCGTCGAGTTTCTTGTCGAGTTCGACCATCTTCTCGTAGTCGGTCACGGCCGCGTCGAACCGGCCGAGATAAAACAGGGCATCGGCCCGCCGGGAATAGAACCCGACGCGGTCAGGTTGGTCCTTGATCTGCGAGGTGAGCTGCTTCACCTGTTTTTCCCAGGTCTCCTTCATCGTCTTTATCGTCTTTCGGGTCTCGCTGGAAAGGGGGGGGGCGTCGGCGCCCCGGCTCGCGGTGGGTCCCAGGGTGAGCAGTGAAAGGATCGAGAGCGTGGCGACGGGCAGGCGCATCACGTGGGGTCTCCAGTCAGGGGATCACTGCGGTGATGATATCCGGCCGCCGACACGGTCGCTACACTCACCGGGGAGGTCGGTCATCCGCCGCCTGGTGAGAATGCTCGGTTCGGGTTGGACACGGGAAAATAAGAGGGTCGCATGGGAAATCTGGACGGCAAGGTGGCGATCGTGACCGGGGGGGGGTCGGGAATCGGAGCGGCGACGTGTCGACGACTGGGCGAGGCCGGGGCCCGCGTGTTCGTGGCGGAAATCAACGAGGAAACCGGCCAGGCGGTGGCCGAGACGATTCCGGCAGCGCGTTTCGTCGCCACCGACGTGACCTGCGAGCAGAGTGTCCAGACGCTGGTCGCGCAGGTGATCGACGAATGTGGTGGAATCGACATCCTGGTCAACAACGCCGCGGTGTTTGTGCTGAGAGGAATCGATGCCAGCGACGAGGAGTGGCGGCGGAGCCTGGAGGTCAACGTGATGGGCGCGGCGCGGATGGCGCGGGCCGTCGTGCCGGTGATGCAGGACGCCGGAAGCGGTGCGATCGTCAACATGGGATCGATCTCCAGTTTTCTCGCCCAGCCGGAATTCGTGACCTACAACGCATCGAAAGCGGCGATTGCCGCCATGACCCGTTGCCTGGCACTGGATGTCGCGCCCCACGGGATCCGTGTCAACGCCGTCTGTCCCGGGACCGTCTGGACACCCGTCGTCGAACAGATGGCCCGCGACAAGGGGCTCGATCGCGATGCGGCCGAGACGCACGCGGACTTCGGGGGCGCTCACATGCTGTGCCGCCTGGCCGAGCCTCGCGAGATCGCCAACGCGGTCTGTTTCCTGGCGTCTGACGAAGCGTCGTTCATCACCGCCGAGTGCCTGATGGTCGATGGGGGCTACGCGGCCAAGTGAACCGCGGGCCGGGATGGGTCTCGTCGCCGATCACGACCGAAGTGGCCGGGAGCGGGATCCGCCGGGAGTGATCGTGCTCGTGATCGTGCAGGTGGGCGGGTTCGATGAAACGGATTCCCCAGGCCAGCAATACGCCGATGACCAGGCAGGCAGAGTACTTGACGCGGTCGTGCGAATGGAACTGGATCTCGGGCAGCAGGTCGCCCAGGGCGATGCAGAGAAACACACCGGCGGAAAATGCCAGCGCGGCCGGAATGAACTGCCCGGCTGTCGGACCCGAGCTGCTGTCGAGCAGGAGATAGAACACCAACGCGGACAGGGGGCAGACGGCGGCGAAGGCGATGTTGATTCGGCGTTGGGCGGAGTCTGACCAGCCACCGGCGGCCATCAGCGTGGTGATCGACATCGAGTCGAGTGGCTTGTGCAAGGCGATGGCCAGGAATGTTCCCACGCCGGCCAGGAGGACGCCGGTTTCTTCGGTCAAGGATGCCGCCACGGCAGTCGCCAGGGCCAGGCCATCGATCAGCGTGTGGATCGTCAAGCCGACAAAGACCCCGGTCCAACTCAGCCGATGCTGGTTGCCGTGGTGGTGAGCATGACTGTCGTCGTGGTCGTGGTCACAGGCGGCATCCCCGTTGTCGATCGACTCGACCGACCCGTGCTGGTGGAAGTGCAGGGCACGCACGAGAAAGAACATGGCGAGCAGGCCGATCATCATGTAGGTCATCGACAAGTCGAGTGATCCACCGTGTTCGACCGAATGTGGCAGCATGTGGAAGCAGGCGACACCGAGCATGAAACCGGCGACCAGGCTCATCAGTGCGTGCAGTCGCACGTGCGTGAATCGAATGACCCGGGGCAACGAGCCACCAAGCAACGAGACGGCAGTGATCAGAACACAATAGATCAGTAGCGTCGGCACGATTGTCCTGCGGTGGGCTGGCGGAGGGAGAGGGCGAGCGACCGACGATCGGCCGGGGGAAAACCGCAAGCTGTCGATTCTAGACATCCCGCCAAGGGAAACCCAAGCGATCGCCTTCGGATTGGATTCGCGCCGGCGACAAGGCCGATTATACTCTGGGACCGCGTGATTGCCCGATAGTGTAACGGTAGCACGAGTGACTCTGAATCACTTAGTCTAGGTTCAAATCCTAGTCGGGCAACTTCCCGGGACTCTTCCCGGTGATGACCGCGGTCGGCAGGGAGGTCGGAGCAAAACCGAGGAAGGAACCAGGTCATGTTGAATATTGAGTTCGGGCGCAGGGAAAAGAATTGCCAGGGCGTGACACGCCGCAACGTCTTGCAGGCGGGTGGCCTGGGTTTTGGAGGGTTGACGCTCTCGAACCTGTTGGCAGCGCGGGCGGCTGAAAAACCGGGTGTGACCAGGGACACGTCGGTCGTCTGGCTGTGGCTCAACGGTGGCCCGACTCATATCGAGACCTTCGATCCGAAGATGACCGCGCCGGTGGAATTCCGCAGCGTGACCGGCGAGGTCAAGACCGTGCTGCCCGGCGTGACGCTGGGAGGAAATTTCGGCGGGCTGGCCAAACAGGCCGACAAGATGGCGTTTGTCCGTTCATTTCGCATTCCCTCCAGCAGCCACAACGTGGGGGCCTACTGGGTGAACACCGGCCATGGATCCAATGCCAACCGGCCGTCGCTGGGATCGATCACCTCCCGCGCGCGTGGGCCCAATCATCCGCTGACCGGCATGCCGACCTATCTGCAGATGGGGCGGATCGGTTTCAATACCGCCGCGCCGCTGATTCCCGGTCCGGCCTGGCTGGGCAAGGCCTATGCACCATTCAGTCCCAGTGGCCCGGCGCGGGAGAACATGAACCTGACGACCCAGGTCTCGCGGCTCGAGGACCGTCGTTCGCTGTTGAAGGGCCTGGACCAGATGCGCCACGATGTCGATGCCAACGGCGTGATGGCCGGCATCGACGGGTTGAACCAGCAGGCCTTCAGCCTGATTCTTGGCCAGGCGACCCAGGCTTTTGACCTCGCCAGGGAAGACAAGCGGGTCGTGGCCAGTTACGGGGGCGGCCTCGGCCAGTCGCTGTTGATGGCACGCCGGTTGTGCGAAGTCGGCTGCGGCTTTGTCGCGGTCTCGTTGCAGGGCTGGGACATGCACAGCAAGGTCGCCGGCGGGATCAACAATCTCGGTCCCAAGGTCGATCGTGCCGTTTCCGCATTCGTCGAGGACATTTACCAGCAGGGCCTGGACCGCAAGATCCTGCTGGTGATTTCCGGCGAGTTTGGCCGGACACCGCGAATCAACAAGAATGCCGGGCGGGACCACTGGGGTCCGCTGAGTACCCTGGCGCTGGCGGGGGGCGGCTTGAAGGTCGGCCAGGTGATCGGCCAGTCGTCGCCCAAGGCCGAGGTGCCGCGGACGGGACTGGTCACGCCGCAGGATCTGATGGCCACCGTGTTCCACGTCCTGGGCATCACGCCCGACACGGCGTTCGAGGATCCAGCCGGCCGACCGACCCGGATGCTCGAGGCTGGCAAGACGATTGCCGGCCTGGTCTAGCCGGCCTGGTCGGGAACGCCGTCAGCGACCGTTGGCGCCACCCTCGTCTTCGCCGATGCCCAGCGCCGTCGCCGCGTTTTTCCAGAAGATTCCCTCGACCTGTTCGCGCGAGAGTCCGGCCACCTCGACGGCGAACTTCAACGCCATCAATTGCTCGTAAACCGAGAGGATCGGACGACCGTCGCAGTGCGGGAACTGCAGGCCGGCCAGGTCGGCATCGAAGTGCTGCCAGGCACGGCCCAGGGCCGCATAGTGTCCGTGGAAAAATGCTGCCCCGACGCCGTCGGATCCCCAGAAGATCCGGCCGGGATCTTCCCTGGTCAGCAAGGTCACGTAAGGGCGAATGTCGGTGACCGCCGACGTGTCGTAATGAATGTTGGGCATGTCCCGCAGTCGCTCGACGGCGGTCCTGATCGGCCAGTAGGTGAAACTGCGGGCGCAGTGGGCCAGGATCCAGCGGATGTTGGGGTAGCGACGCGTCGTGTATTCCTCGAGATCGTCGAGGTTGTGCTTGTCGGCACAACCGTCGAACCGGGACAGGTGCATGGTGACCCACCAACCGTGCTGGTTGGCCAGCTCCAATTGCTCATGGGGCAAAAACTCGTGGATGCGGCACTGAGCGATGTCGCCGGTCACCGAATACGAGCGGTAGGGTTTCAGCCCCACGAACTGTGGGTTCTGCAGGTCCCTCTGGATGTCCTCGAGACGGCAGGCGGGCGTGACCATGCGGTTGTGCCGAATGCCGGGGACACCCTGGATTTCCTGCCGCACCGACTCGACGTGCCGGGCCACGTCGGTGCCCGGGTAAGGGGTGCCCAGGATCAGGTACTGCATTCGTCGGCCGGGATAGAGCACCTCGGCCCACGAGTTGAGAGTTTCCAGCGTGTCCTCGGGACGACCGCCTCCGGCCGGGTCCGGGTGGTTCGAGTGCCAGTAACAGTGGATGTGTGCATCCAGGATCCTGTCGGGGACGAAGTCGGCCAGTTCCTCTTCCCAGATCAGCCGGTCACAGTCCCGGTAGTCAATCGCTTGCTCTGTCATGTCAGGGGGATCCTCACGGTTTGAACCAACCGGCCCAGTGTAAATCGACTCGGGCATGGTTTGCCAATTCGCAGCACGGTTTTGGTTTGCTCCGCGGGCGGTCGACGGCTTCAATACGCGGTCCCCCGGTCGTTCCGGTTCTTCTTGCCCCATGGAGCACGCGATGCCGATCGCCAACTGGAAGACCCAGTCGTACAACCTGGTCCAGAGCCTGTTGTTTGCCAACCCGCACCGCGTGATCCGGATGCTCGTCCTCAATGAGCGCGGCCAGCGACAGGAACGAAGTGAACTGCCGGCCCCGGTGCGGCGGATCTACGAGACCGATGCGCCGCCGGAGCGGATGTGCCTGCAGACGATCCAGTGCGTCCAGCACATGTTGATTCCACCCGGCGGTCGGCATGTCGAGGAACTGCACATCCATCCCGACGCCGAGGAACTGGTCATCGTCACCCGCGGAACGGGCACAGCAAACATTGGAGGCGAGAGTTCTTCGATTGCCGTCGGAGACGTCATCTACATTCCACCCGACACCGAGCACGAGATCAGCAACAGCGGCGACGATCTGCTGGGAGTGTTCTTCCTGGCCGCGCCGGTCGGAGAAGGGTTGACGCGCCTGGCCGAACACCAGGCAGCGGCCAGGGTTTCAGCGGCAAGCAGCCGAGACTGATCGCGACCGGTTGGGCTGTCGCGAGGCCGCGGTCGGCGATTAAACTGGCCACTCATGGGGAGCAGTTTTCTACGTCTGGTTGGCTGTGTCTGCTGCGGCGTCGTGCTGGCAATGGCGGCACGTGGTGTCGCCGCCGAGACCGACGGGCACTGGGCCTTTCGGCCGATCGAGCGACCGGTTGTTCCGGCGGCAAACGGCGGTTCACCGATCGACCGTTTCATCCGTGCACGATTGGCTGCTCGCGGGCTGAAGCCCTCACCCGCGGCAACGGAATCGGTCCAGGTTCGGCGAGTGACCCTGGATCTGACCGGATTGCTGCCTGCCGTGGATGGCCTGGCTCAACAGCGACCGGATCGCTGGGAACGGCTTGTCGATCGATTACTGGCCTCTCCTCATTTCGGCGAACGCTGGGGCCGACACTGGTTGGACCTGGCCCGCTATGCTGACAGTGCCGGATACGAGAGCGACGCCCCTCGCCAGATCTGGCCCTACCGCGACTGGGTGATTGCCGCCTTGAACGCGGACATGACGTTTGACCGGTTCGTCACCGAACAACTTGCCGGCGACCTGCTGCCCGGCGCCGGCCTGTCGCAGCGAATCGCCACCGGCTTCGCCTGCAACGTGATGCTCGACGGGGGCGTCCGCTACGAGGCGATTGTCGACCAGGTGCAGACGACCGGTGCCGTCTTCCTGGGACTGACTCTTGGCTGTGCACAATGCCATGAACACAAGACCGACCCGGTCTCGCACGAGGAGTTCTACCGGCTTTTTGCCTTTTTCAACGGGTCAGTGATCGAGCGACTGCCGCTGCCGGGCTTCGATGCCGGATATCGCGACGGGACCATCCGGCGGCCTGACGCCGACGGCAAGAAACCGGCCGTACCGAGCGGGCCGGCCACGCTCGTGGTCAAGGCGGCCCCGCAGCCCACGCACGTGCTGCTGCAGGGCGACCCCCGTCAGCCAGGAGAAAAAGTCACCACGGGTTTTCCTGCCTTCCTGAAGATTCGCTGGCGGGCCGATGACGCCGGCGCCGCGAAGACACCGCCGACGCGAATCGACCTGGCCCGCTGGATTCTCTCGTACGACAACCCGCTGACCGATCGGGTGACGGTCAACCGGGTCTGGCAGAGGTTGTTCGGGAGCGGGCTGGTCGAAACCGAGAACGATTTCGGCATCCAGACGGCTCCGCCGTTGCACCCGGAACTGCTGGATTTCCTGGCCGTGGAATTTCGACACGGCCGTCGCAGTCTCAAGAAACTGATCCGGCTGATCGTGCACTCGGAAACCTACCGGCAATCAAGTGCCCGCCGTGATGAACTCGACGCGATCGATGCGGGCAACCGTCTCGTTGGTCGTCAACGCCGGCTGCGGCTCGAGACCGAGGTGATTCGGGATGTCTGCCTACAGGCGGGAGGGTTGTTGTCGGAGAAGATGGGCGGGCCGAGTGTCTTTCCCGACCAGGCCGCGGGTGTTCTCGATGCCCGTGCCACACCGGCAAAGTGGATTGCCAGCCGTGGGGAGGATCGTCTGCGACGGGGGCTGTACACCTGGCACTGGCGACTGACACCTCATCCGCTGCTGCCGTTGTTCGATGCCCCCGACGGGGTCACCGCCTGCACGCGACGTGACCGATCCAACGTGCCCGTGCAGGCGCTGGCCCTGCTCAACGACGGAGCGTTTTTCGAGGCGGCCCGTGGCCTGGGCGGCTGGGCCTGGCACAGGCGTGAATCGGACGACAGGCGGGTCAACGCCATTTTTTTCCGTTGCCTGGGCCGAAGTCCGACCAGGCCAGAGACCGGGCTGGTGCTGCAACTGCTATCACGGCAACGAGCCACGCTGGCCGGCGAACCGCTCGCCTGCCGGCAACTGCTTGGGCTTGAGCCCCCGGAAAAAGTCCGGACCGGATCAACCGACCTGGTCGAACGCGCGGCGTGGGTGCTCGTCGCGCGCGTCGTTCTCAACCTCGACGAATTCATCACCCGGGAGTAGGCGTGCAGGCAGATTGCTACACCAGGCAGGCCGTCACGCGGCGGGCCTTTTTCGGCAGCAGCGGTTTGGGATTGGCCTCGATTTCGCTGGCGGAGATGTTGCGGGCCGAGACGCCGGTTGCCGACGGCCTGTTGCCGCCAATCCGGCCGCACCTGCCTCCGCGTGCCCGCTCGGTCATCTTTCTCTTCCAGGTCGGCGGGCCCAGCCAACTGGACCTGTTCGATCCCAAGCCGGAGGTCAATCGGCGTGACGGCCAGGAGTTGCCCGAGTCGTTGCTCAAGCAGTTGACGTTTGCCCAGATCCAGGAGAAGCGTCCCCGGCTGATGGGTTCACCCTACCGGTTTCGCCGTCACGGCCTCAGCGGTGCCTGGGTCTCGGAACTGGCGCCGCACACGGCACGGATCGTTGATCGGCTGACGATCGTCAGGACGCTCAAGACCGATGACACCAACCACATGTTCGCCGAGTTGCTGATCAACACCGGCTGGCGACGATTCGGACGTCCGAGCCTGGGAAGCTGGGTCAGCTACGGGCTGGGCAGCCAGTCGCAGGAGATGCCGGCCTTCCTTGTGCTGGGGTCGAAGCCCCGCAGCAAAAGCGCCAACTACGGCAACGGCTTTCTGCCGTCGCGGTACCAGGGAACGGTTCTCCGCGATGCCGGCGCCCCGATCCTCAACCTGGCCAACCCCGCCGGGATCACGCCGAAGCGTCAACGGTTGTCGATCGACGCGATCAATGCCCTGAATCGCCTGCGGCTCCAACAGTCCGGGGACGACGAGATCGCAGCCCGGATCGCCAGCTACGAGATGGCCTTTCGGATGCAGTCGTCGGCACCCCGTTTGCTGTCGCTTTCTGATGAGACCGCCGAGACACTCCGGCTCTACGGGATCGAGGATCCCGCCCGCCCTTCGTTTGCCCGCAACTGCCTGCTGGCACGCCGACTGGTCGAGAAGGGTGTTCGCTTCGTCCAGGTCTTCCACGGTGACTGGGACCATCACACCAACATCGCAACCGGGTTGCCGCAACAGTGCCGGTTGACCGACCAGGCCTCGGCGGCGCTGGTCGTGGACCTGGCACGGCGGGGATTGCTCGACGACACGCTGGTCGTGTGGGGGGGGGAACTGGGACGCACGCCGGTTGCCCAGAAGCCGATGAACGCCAAGGCCCGGGTCGGCCGCGATCACCAGATCGAGGCCTTCACGATGTGGTTTGCCGGCGGCGGTGTGAAACCCGGCCAGGTCATCGGAAACACCAACGACCTGGGGTGCCTGCCAGTCGATGAGAGTTGGCACGTCTATGACCTGCAGGCGACGATCCTGCACGCCCTGGGGCTGGACCACGAACGACTGACCTACCGTTACGAGGGCCGGGAATTCCGGCTGACCGACATCCACGGCGAGGTCAGGACCTCGCTGTTTGCCTAGGGCGCCGGTCCGGCGAGCCGGCCTTCACACCTGCCAGCCGGTCCGGAAGGTCGGCTTGATCAACTCCCCGGCCCTGGAGTTGCCCGAGACACCCAGCGTGCGGTGATCCCAGGCAAAACCCTTGCCGCCGGCGCGGTAGGCCACGTTGCCCAACAAGACCGTCTCGGTCAACGGGCCGGAATAGTCGAAGTGACAGGTCGCCGGGCGACCGCCGCGGATTGCCGCGGTCCACTCGCGGTAAAATCCCGGTGAATCGGGGATGCTCTTCGAGACTGGCTTGGCGTCGGCAAAACGTGATTCCGGCAGAAGTTTTCTCATTCCAAAACCGCACAGCAGCATGCCGTCGCTTCCCACAAACAGCGTGTTGGCCCCCTTGGGACTGAGCCCGTGCTGGCGAAGAATCTCGGGGCCCCGGGCGGCATGGTACCAGTGCAGCAGGACTTCCGGTCGCTGTCCCCTGGCGGGAAACCGCAAGTGGGTTGCCATCGATCGCGGAGTGGTCAGGCCGTGAACGGGTGGTCCCGAGGCGGAGACGTGGTCCGGGTGATCGAGATCGAGAGCCCAGAAGGGAATGTCGAGGATGTGGCAGCCCCAGTTGCCGGTTTCACCGGTGCCGTAGTCCCACCAGAACCGCCAGCCGTAGGGGCAGTAGGTGGGGTGATAGGGGCGTGAAGCCACCGGACCCTGCCAGAGATCCCAGTCGAGGTGGGCGGGAACTTCGGGCCGTTGGGCGGGGACCTTGGGCATGCCGCGATTCCCGCCGATCCAGGAATGCACCTCCTTGATCGTTCCGATTGTCCCGGCCTTGACCAGTTCGACCACCCGGTGGACGTTGGAAATCGTGTGTCGCTGGACCCCCAGTTGCGTGGCCACCTTCTGCCGGCGGGCCAGCTCGGTCATCTGTCTCACTTCCCAGATCGAATGGGCCATCGGCTTTTCGCAGTAGAGGTGCTTGCCCATCGTCAGCGCGGTCATCGACGGGTGGAAGTGCGTGTGGTCGGGCGTGCTGACGACGACCGCGTCGATCTGCTTTTCCATCGCGTCGAACATGCGGCGGAAGTCCTTGAACTTCCTGGCCTTGCCGTGCTGCTGGTAGGCCTTGCCGGCCCGGACGTCGTCGACGTCACACAGGGCGACCACGTTTTCGCCGACGCGGTGCAGCGAATTCAGGTTGGCGCGACCACGTCCCCCGATCCCGACAAACGCCAGGTTGATCTTCTCGTTGGCAGCCGCCGGGGCGGTGGCGGGGGCGCCGCCCAGGAACAAGCCGGTGCCCACCGCGGCAGCCGACTTCAACAGGTCACGGCGATGGATACGTTGCGTCATCGGTTTCGCTCCGGTTGTCTGCTGAAAAACGGGAACCGCGAGGATCGGTGATTGTGCCGGTGCGAACGGCGCGGGGCAAGGGGGGATTCCCTGCCCGACGCTACAGGTCGCGGACGCGACGGCCTTCGCAGATCCGCCGCGAGATCCCCTGGAATTCATCGAAGTACTTCTGCCTGGTATCAATGCCGAGGTGATGGTAGATCGTCGCGTGCAGATCCGAGGGGCTGACGGGCTTGTCGGCCACGTGACCCCCGTTGCGGGTCGTGGCGCCGTAGACTTGTCCGCCACCGACACCGCCACCGGCAAGCAGCGCCGTGAAGGCGTGTGGCCAGTGGTCGCGACCGGTCGATTTCGTGTTGTTGCTCTGGGTCACCTCGCCCATCTTCGGTGTGCGGCCGAATTCCCCGACGGCGACCACGAGCGTGGTCTCCAGCAGGCCCCGCTGCTCGAGGTCGTCCAGGAAAGCCGGGAAGCAGCGGTCGAACATCGGACACAGCAGCTTGGTGAGTTTCGGGAAGTTCCGCTGGTGCGTGTCCCAGCAGGTGTTGACCCCGTCGGTCATCGTCGGGTCGAGCCAGTTGACCGTCACCAGCGGCACGCCGGCCTCGATCAATCGCCGTGTCAGCAACAGGCTCTGGCCGATCCGCGTGTCGCCGTAGGCGTCGCGGACCGCTTGCGGTTCGCGGGCGAGATTGAAGGCCCGGCCGGCCTGTCGCTCGAGAAAGTCAAAGGCCCGCCCCGTGTCGCGTTGACGGTTGACGACATCCAGGTTGCGGTCGGTGGGGACCGTTCCGAGCCGTTCGACCTGCTGCAGCAGTTGTCGACGTTGCCGGAACCGGTCGGTCGAAACCTCCTCGGCCAGCTCGAAACCCTTCACGTGGAAATCGTCACGGCTGGGGTCGCCGTCGGCCAGCACGGCGTCGTGGTGCCGTCCCATCCGTCCGGCGGTCTGTCCCGCAATCAACCGGCTTTGTCCGGGAAACTGCAGGTACCAGGGGAGAACGATCGAGGGTGGCAGACCGTTGCGCGGCTGTCCGAACCGCATCGCCAGCGAACTCATCGAGGGCCAGTCCTCGGGACGGGATTGATCGGTCGTAGGAGGAAACGGGTAAGGGCGGCCGGTGTAAAGTTCGCTCATCGCCGGCCCGTGCACGTTCATGTCGTGTGTCATCGAACGCAGCAGGCAGAGCTTGTCGATCCGCTGGGCCAGTCGCGGCAGGTGTTCGCAGAGACGGATGCCGGCCACCGACGTCGAGACCCCGCGGAATTCTCCGCGGACCTCGACGGGGGCCTCGGGCTTCATATCCCAGAGATCGATGTGGCTGGGGCCACCGAAAAGGAACACGAAGACGCACGAACGGGCCCGGGGTGCCGCGGGGACGCCGCGACCGGCGGCGGCCAGCCTTCTCAGCCCGAGCAGATCGCCGGTGCCCAGTCCCAGCAGTGACAGGCCCCCGATCTCGAGCAGGTGACGCCGGGAGTGATGGAGAGAAGCTGCGATGTTCATAACTACCTTATTAGACCGCATTCCCGGTTCCGGTTTTAGTCCCAATCCCGCGTTCTGCCTAATGTAGCCTAGTTCAACGGCTGCGCGCCCCGCATGTCACCGTAACCACCTCCCTTGGAACCGCTGGGAATCGCTCCGAAATACCTCCCGTCGTCGGCCGGTTGACTGGCCGGCTGGTAGCGGACATCGCAGGAGAGACGGACCCGGTTGGTCGGCGAGACGTTGTCGAGAGATCCGTGCAGAATGAACATGCTGATAATCAGCATGTCACCGGTACGGAAGTCGGCCGTCAGCAGGCGGGTGTCGCGGTCTTCGATCAGGTGGATCGGGTCGGATTGGCCCGATCCCGCGTAGGCGGCCTGCTGGACGACGGAGTCGGAGCGGTCGGCGGCGTAGTCGATGGACAGGAACGGTGCAATCAGGTCATCAAACCGATGCGATCCTTCGACCAGCACCAGCGGCCCGTCCTGGATCGGGACATCGCCGACGGGGATCCAGGCGTTGAACATCGGCTGGGCACTGCCGGCGAAGAACGGGTAGTCGTAGTGCATCGCGGTGGCCTTGCCGACGCACGTGGGTCGGAGATAGATCAGGTCGAAGGCTCGCGCCGGTTCTTCCAGGGTCGCCTGCATGATCGCCATCATGCCGGGACCGTGTGTTAACCGTCTCAGCGCCTCCCCCTCGCTGACTGATGTCCAGAACGCCCCGTCGTCGTCGGCGGGATCGATTCGCCGGCTGGTTCCCGTGGCGACGCCGCCGCCGGGCGGGTCGGCAATCTCGCCCTGTTCGGCCAGGCGGCCAAACACCTCCGACCTGGCCGCGGTCACCAGGTCGACATCCAGCACATCCCGCAGCAGTACGTAGCCGTGGTCGTTGAGGTGCTGCTTGAGCAACGCCGTGTCGGAGGCCGAGCCGGGAAAGTCGGCCAGGTGTCCGAATCTCTCGGTGGGAATCTCCACACCCTGGATCGTGGCGGCGCTGTTCATGGCGTGTTGTCGTCCAGTTGGATCACGTTGGCCACTCCCCCGTCTATGGGAATCGTGTGCCCGGTGATGTAGGCGGCCGCGTCGCCGGCCAGGAAGGCGACCGCTCCGGCCACGTCGCCGGCCTCACCCCAGCGTCCCAGCGGCACGCGACCGGTGACCAGTGCCGAGCGTTGCGGGTTGTTCTGTAACGCGGTGGTCATCGGCGTGCGGATCCAGCCCGGCGCCAACGCATTGACCCGGACACCGGCATGACCCCACTCGGCGGCCAGCTCGCGGGTCAGCGACACCAGGCCGCCCTTGGTCATGCAGTAGATCGTTCCGGCCCTGCCCAGTCCGGCGATGCCGCCGCCCAGTGCCGAGACATTGATGATGCTGCCGCCGTTCTGGGAGACCATCACGCGTCCGACACGGGAGGCGACCTGAAAGGCACCACGCAGGTTGACGTCGAGAATCGCCTCGACGTCGGCGGGGTCGTAATCCAGCGGGTCGACACGGCGATGAATGCCCGCGTTGTTGACCAGGATGTCGATTCTCGAAAAATCCGCGACAACGGCGGCGACCAGAGATTCGACGGCCGCGGCATCGGTCACGTCGCAGCCGCGGCCGACAATCTCCGCCCCGGTCTCGCTGGAGAGCCGTGCCGCGGTTTCCTCGGCCGCGGCGGCATCAATGTCAGAGAGAACGACGATGGCACCGAGGCGGGCAAGTGCGGCGGCCGAGGCCTCGCCCAGGCCGCGGGCACCACCGGTCAACAGCGCCACCCGTCCCTCCAGGCCGAACAGGCTCATCGGTCCGTCTCCCCGGCGGCAGCCGGCTGGAAAAGTTCAAGCATGTAGTCGTCGGGGTCGAGTAGGTAGATGACCAACCCTCCGCGGTTGGGGCCGGCGGTGATTTCGATCGGGTCGGATTTGAACCGGACCCCACGATCCTTGAGGTCGTTGACGGCGGCAGCCAGGTCGTCGACGAGCAGACAGAGGTGGGAGTTGCCGGGCTGGTTGGTTGCCGTCGAAGCCGCCGCGCCGGTGTGGTTCATGTACTGGACAACCTCCATTGTCTGGCGGCTGTCGGGGTTGACCCGAAACGAGGCGACGTTGAGTTCGACGTTCTCGTAACCGGTCTGTCGGCTCACGTAGTCTTCGCGAACCTCGGGGCGGCGGCCGATCAGTTCCATGCCCAGCAGGTCGCGATAGAAGTGGATCGACTGGTCGATGTCGGCGACGGTCAGCCCGAGGTGATGCAGGTCTTGCAATGACCAGGAGCGGGCCTGGGACGAGGGGATGCTCACGTCGTACTCCGAGTGTGGAAACAGGCGGCGCGACCAGTGTGCCCCAATCGGGCCAGTCGAGTCAAAGGTAGGACGCCTGTCGGGCCGGTGGCGGCGGTTTCCCGAAGAGCCTTCCGGCGGCCGTGCCGGAAGCCGGAGCGAGGAGGAAATGAGGGCGACAGGATTCGAACCTGTGACCTACGGATTAAAAGTCCGTTGCTCTGCCAACTGAGCTACGCCCCCTCCTGCCGTCAAACGTGCTGATAATCGTAGCGATTGAGTGGGGAACGGGTCGAGCCAGAAGACCCGGTGGCCAACGACAAGGCCCCGGTTGCCACCGTTGTGGCGGGACCGGGGCATTGAGGCATGGGAAATCCGGAAGGCCGACGATCGCCGCTCTACCAGTGAATTTCGATTCGAGCCTGCAGACCGTCGAAGGTCAGCGAGTCGTCGAGCTTGTAGAGGTTGTTGTCCTGAACCCCCTGGATGAAGCGACCGGTCGTCAGCGTGTTGTGATAGGTGGCGACATAGTAGGCCCCCGAGAATCGCCAGTTGCCGTTGGGGCTGTCCCAACCGATCCCGACCTCGAGTTCGGTGACCGGGACGAAACGACTGTCGTCAATCTCGGCCGTGGCCTGGGGTGTCGTGGATCCGCCGAAGGAATTCGTCTGGACGTATTCGGCGGTGACGTGCCCCAGCAGCATCGAGAGGGCACTCCGCACGAACAGGTGCATGCGACCGTCGAAGGGGCGTTCGAGTTCCAGGCCCAGGCGAGGCCCGCATCCGTCGAAGCCAAGAGCGGTATCGACGTCGGTCGTTCCCAGGACCGAGTAACTGGCATGGAAATCCTCGTCGATCCGCGTGTACCGGGCCCCGACGGTCAGGTCAAGATAGTAGAGGTCGCCGTCGTAGACGGTGCTGCGGTAGTGGGCATCCACGACGTCGAAGTCGAGGTCGAATTCGGCGGAGGTCGCCAGGTTGTCACTGATCACCGAGAGCGTGTTCGGGTGCATCGTGATCGGATCAAAGTAGCCGGTACCGCCGGGAAGCGAGGCGCTGCGGTGCAACTGGCTCTGGTAGAACCAGTAGTTGCCCGAAAGACTGGATTCGTCAGTCAGGTTGCTGGTCAATCCCACCCGGAATCCGGGCTGAAACATCGGGTCAGCATAGAGTGTGGCCCCGATGGGGACGGCGTTTGTTCCCAGGCCGTCGGTCGGAGTTGCGTAGGGAATGTCGACACTGCGAGCCTGCAGGTACAAGAACTCGCCGATAAGGCCGCTGCGGTGGTTTTGCCGAACGCCGCGGCCCGAGGGGTCGCAATCGCCGGCGGGGACACAATTCTCGTCGTCGAGCAGTCGCACGGTGTCGGCCTCGTAGACTACCGGTCGGCCAAGCCCCCGGTGGGCGGCCGCTTCCAGCGGGGGAGGAATCAGGAGGTCGTCGGTCGTCGATCGTGGCTGGGTCGGTGGGACCGGTGGGGTCGATGAGGTTTTTGCCACGGCTGGTCGAAAAATGGCTTTCTTGGCCTTTTTGACCAGAACGTCCTGGTCGGGCGTCTCCGCCTTCTGCAGCGTGGTTGTCCCGGCATGCTTATCGGCCTTGGTCAGTGAAGAACTGGCCTTCTTGGGACCGGGACGGAATTTCGCAAAGAATCCCTTCACCGCAGCTGCCACGCTGGTCTTTTTCTTCGGAGCAGTCGAATTGATGTTCTCTTGCTCCGCGGCTCCCAAGTCCGCCGACGCCAGGATGCTGAACAACAGTGCCACGCCAAGTGCCGTGCGGAATGCGGTGGGACGCATGGGCAACCTCTTCTTTTCCGACAGTGAGTTTTTGGGAGGATTGTATCGATTGTGCAAAGGATGCACGAAAGCGCCATTGCCCGTCTGTATCGGTCACACGAGTGGCGCCAGCGTAGAGTTTTTCGTGAAGTTATCTGAAACAGGACAGCGAGATCTCAATCGCTCTCAAAAAATGCAGCGCTTTCCTGCGAAAAGGGCTCTGACAGGATGCTCCAGCCCATGTCTGCGCCAGGAAGTGCCGAAGAAACCGAAGTAACTCATCTTGTCCCTCAGGGACTTTCATGGCAGCATGTGCCCTGGTGTCTTCATGGAAGATTTCTGACACGCCCAGGGACGGGAAAATGTACCTCAGATCCTGGCCTGCTGGCCAGAGCATCGGGCGAAGCTTCAAAGCAACCGTGAGGAGGTCTCGTGTTGTTCGAGACCGACTGGCGGCCGCACCTCAGCGACCCGATAAGGACCCGAAACGTGTAACTACTTATTCTTTGTGTTCGTTGAAAAATTCCCAAATTATTGACGAATCGCAATTTACCTATCTTGCGTAAACCCTTTATTCGTGGCAATATGGTTGGTTGGGATGTTTGGCTGGCACGACCGGGAGGATCTTTTTCTTCCAGGGTGGTGGCGGTCGTTGGGTCATCAGGGTGGACGACTCAGATTTTTCCACGGTGGGAGACAGGTGTCTGTCGTTTGAAAACTGGTTACTCGAAATCCCAATTGCTGATTGACTGACTATTGATGACGCTGACTTCTGGAAACCGAGGAACTGCATCTGCAGTCCGCCGTTGCGCAGGTAAGTCCTGCGGACGGTCGGGTCGTGGGCGTGGTTCTTTTTTTTGTAGATCCAACTAATCCACTGAGTTTCGATTCTCGAAGGATGTGACTCGATGTTTTTTACGCCTTGGCTCCGCACGTTGGGCAATCGTCTTCGTTCCCGTTCCGTCCGCAAGGACCGCAGCAAGTCTTTGCAGAAACGATCGGAACAGCCGGCCGCCGCAATGGTGGAGTTGTTGGAGGACCGGACGCTGTTGACGATTGACGTCACAGCTTTCGCGGCGACCTCGGCGACGATCACCGGGGGGGCCGACGCCAACGCCCTGGTCCTGGGGCAAAACGCTGGCGGGTTCCTGACGCACAACCTGTCGGGTAATCCGAATGCCACTGGTGCCTACGCCGATGCAACGGACTTCGATCCCGGTGCCGGCACTCAGACGATTGCTGTGGCGACGGCTGGAACGATTGCTGTCAACCTTGGCGACGATGCGGATTCGATCACGATCGATGACTCGCAGGGACTTGGCCTGCAAGGGGCAGCCTCGATTCACATCGACATTGATGGTGAGGGCGGAAGCGACGAGTTGATTGGCCCGGATACGGCCGCGATGCTCTATGCGGTTACCGCCGCGAATGCCGGCAACCTGGGCGGTGCTGGCGTGACCGATTTTGCGAACCTCGAAAATCTCACCGGCGGCACCCAGGCCGACACGTATGACGTGACCGCCGCGGGCAGCCTCGGGGGAGCGATCGACGGCAAGGCCGGCAACGACGTGCTCCTGGGGACCGGGATTGACGCGGTGGTGCTGACCGGAGCCGACGCCAACGGTTATGCGGGAACCGAGCCAAACATCACGGGTAACTTCGACCACATCGTCACCCTGACCGGTACCGGGGGCACGCTGACCGGCCAGGCGGTCGACAGCGTCTGGACGCTGAGTGCGACACCAACATACTTCAACGGTGCCCAGGTACTGAACCACTCCGGGTTCGCCACGCTGCAGGGCGATAGCGGCGAGGACACGTTCAACGTGACCTTCGCCAATGCGTTCAACCTCAATGGTGGTGGCAACGATGATGAATTCGACATCGACGCGGTGCTGACGGGAACCGCCGACGGCCAGGCTGGTGCCGACACGCTCGAGGGAACCGAGATCAACGCGGTGGCGCTGACCGGAGCCGACGGCGACGGATTTGCCGGAGCCGACGGAGTGACCGCCTTCGAC